>NZ_JBIGHV010000030.1:0-831 GCF_043555835.1 Pelomonas parva
GTTGGGCGTGGATACGCTCGGCGCGCTGCAGCCACACGTCGAGCTGCGCCTGCACGGCCTGGGAGAGCGTCGTCATCTTGCGCCGCACCTCGCGCAGCAGCACCCCGAGGATGGTGCGCTGGCGGCGCAGCACCTGGCGCAGCCGCTTGAACTGCTTGGCGTGGGCATAGCCACCGGCCCGACGGCGAAGCGCGCGGCCTTCGCGCTCGTGCGTCATCTTGAGCTTCAGGCCGGCTCGTTGAGCCAGCCGCGCGATCTTCTCGCGCGCCACCTCCAGCAAGCGGCTGTCGGTGGGGTGGGCGATGGCCTTCTCCTGCACGGTGGAGTCCACGATCACGCGCTCGAACTCGGCAGGCTTGACAGCCTTGATCGCCAGCGCGGTCTCGATGGTGGTCTTGAGCAACTGCTCGACGCCGGCCTCGCCCAGCACGCGGCGAAAGCGCCCGATCTGCGTGGCATCGCACGGCAGCTTGGCCTGGTAGTAGTCCATGCCACTGAAGAGCTGCCAGACGACGTTCTCGCTCCAGCGCTCCACCACCGACTCGTCGCTCTCGTTGAAGGCGTGCTTGAGGTACAGCAGCGAGACCATGAGCCGGATGGGCAGGCGTGGCCGCCCAGCTCGGCTCACGCCGCCGGCGGCCACATAGGCCGTGGTGCCGAACAGGTCGGCGTCGGCCATCAACTTCCCCGAGCGGGCCTTGCGTGCGAACAGCGGCGCAAGCGTGGACTCGATCTGCGCCCAGGGCATGCGGCGGGCCAGCACTGCCAGCGGGTGGCGTGGGTCCACCATGCCGTCCAGCCGCGCCCTGAAGAAGTCGTCCGTGGCCATCG
>NZ_JBIGHV010000031.1:0-749 GCF_043555835.1 Pelomonas parva
AAGGCGCCGGTGGCTGTGAGTTCTACCAAGCCGCCGGACATGTTGACCCAGTCATAGGCGGCCAGGTCGGCACCGGCATCGAACTTCACGCCGGTGTCGGTGGGGCGCAGCACGGTGGTGCCGGACCGGAGGTAGTGCACATTCAGGGCGCGAGCCACGCCATCGGCGGTGCCAGCGTTGAGGAAAGCCACGTCCACCGCGCTGCCGGCGCTGAAGGCGGGGGCGGGGTAGGTGAAATCGGTGGGGGCGGTCGCACTGACGGTGCTGGTGCCCAGCACGGTGCCGTTCACGCGGACCACCATGGTGGCGCCCGAGCCGCCGGCGGCCTGGGCGCTGGCACGCACGGTCAATGAGCTGGTGAGATTGGGCTCTGGCCAGACCACGCGCAGGGCGGCGTTCCAGTACAGGCCGGAATCGCCTGCAACCACGTTGACGCCGTCAAAGGCGGCGGCGTCCAACCCCTTGTCTATGCTGCTGTTGTCGGGCTTGGGAACGACGGCGGTGGCCTTGTGGTTCAGCTGCACGACTTGCAGGCTGCGATCGCCGCCCGCGAGCGCGACGGAGTCGTTGCTGTAGACCACGTCCACCTTGGCGCCCGGCTTGAGTGCCGGCACAGCGACTGCATAGTCTTGCGGGACCGTGGACTTGACCTCGAACTGAGCGACCTGGATGCCGTCGACAACCACGGACGTCAAGGCGCCGATGCCGCCGGCCAGCTTGGCGTAGGCGCGCACCGTCAGGGTGTCGGT
>NZ_JBIGHV010000032.1:0-749 GCF_043555835.1 Pelomonas parva
AAGGCGCCGGTGGCTGTGAGTTCTACCAAGCCGCCGGACATGTTGACCCAGTCATAGGCGGCCAGGTCGGCACCGGCATCGAACTTCACGCCGGTGTCGGTGGGGCGCAGCACGGTGGTGCCGGACCTGAGGTAGTGCACGTTGAGGGCGCGAGCCACGCCATCGGCGGTGCCGGAGTTGAGGAAGGCCACGTCCACCGCGCTGCCAGCGCTGAAGGCGGGGGCGGGGTAGGTGAAATCGGTGGGGGCGGTAGAGCTGACGGTGCTGGTGCCCAGGACGGTGCCGTTCATGCGCACCACCATGGTGGCGCCCGAGCCGCCAGCCGCCTGGGCGCTGGCGCGCACGGTCAATGAACTGGTGAGATTGGGCTCTGGCCAGACCACGCGCAGGGCGGCGTTCCAGTACAGGCCGAAATCGCCTGCAACCACGTTGACGCCGTCGAAGGCGGCTGCATCCAGCCCCTTGTCGATGCTGCTGTTGTCGGGCTTGGGAACGACGGCGGTGGTCTTGTGGTTCAGCTGCACGACGTACAGGCTGCGGTCGCCACCCGCGAGCGCGACGGAGTCGTTGCTGTAGACCACGTCCACCTTGGTGCCTGGCTTGAGTGCCGGCACAGCGACTTCATAGTCTTGCGGGACCGTGGACTTGACCTCGAACTGAGCGACCTGGATGCCGTCGACAACCACGGACGTCAAGGCGCCGATGCCGCCGGCCAGCTTGGCGTAGGCGCGCACCGTCAGGGTGTCGGT
>NZ_JBIGHV010000033.1:0-715 GCF_043555835.1 Pelomonas parva
CTGGGCCGTGGTCAGCGTGCCGACCTGTTCGGTGGTCAGCGCGTTGAGCTGCTCGGTGGACAGCGCGCGGATCTGGGCGGTGGACAGGGCGCGCAGGTCCTGTGTCTCCAGCGCGGCCATCTGTTCGGTAGACAGGCCCTTGAGCTGCTGGGTGGTCAGCGACTGGATCTGATTGGTGGACAGCGCCTGGACCTGTTCAGTCGTGAAGGCGTCGATGTTCTCGGAGGTGATGCCGCGGATGGCGGCCGTGGTCAGCACGGCCAGGTCGGCGGTCTCGATGGCGGCCAACTGCTCGGAGGTCATCGCACCCACCTGGGCGGACGACAGCACCTTGAACTGGTCGGTGCCCAGGGCCTGCAGGTCGGCCGTTTCCATGTTGGCGATCTGCGCGGTCGTCAAGCTGGCGATCTGGGTCGTGGTCAGCGTGCCGACTTGTTCGGTGGTCAGCGCATTGAGCTGCTCGGTGGACAACGCGCGGATCTGCGCGGTGCTCAGGGCACGCAGGTCCTGCGTCTCAAGCGCAGCCATCTGTTCGGTAGACAGGCCCTTGAGCTGCTGCGTGGTGATCGACTGGATCTGAGCCGTCGTCAGCGCCTGGATCTGGTCGGTCGTGAACGAGTCGATGTTCTCGGAGGTGATGCCGCGGATGGCGGCCGTCGTCAGCACGGCCAGGTCGGCGGTCTCGATGGCGGCCAACTGCTCGGAGGTCATCGCG
>NZ_JBIGHV010000034.1:0-502 GCF_043555835.1 Pelomonas parva
CTGAAGGTGAGGCTGCACAGCACCCATCTGGACGCCTGGCTGGGCGGTGTGAAGGTCTTCGAGTGCGAGCGGCTGCATGCCAGCACGGCCGACCGTCACCCCAAGCGCATCGACTGGCGCCACATGCTGCCCAGCCTGAAGCGCAAGCCCGGCGCGTTCGCGCGCTGGGTGCTGCGGGATGCGATGTTCCCGCGCAGCGAGTATGCGCAAGCCTGGGAGCAGATCAGCCAGGCACTGCCCGAGCGGGCGGCTTGCCGGTTGATGGTGGACCTGCTGGACCTGGCCGACCGCGCCAACGTGGTGGCGGAGCTGGCCATCGAACTTGGCCACTTGCTGGACAGCGCCGAGCTCCCCGACATCGACGTGCTCAAGGACCGGTTCGCGCCCCGGCCAGCACAGATGCCCCAGGTGGTCGTGGTGCTGCCCTCGGCGGCGGTGTACGACGAACTGCTGGAGGCCGCATGAGCGCCGACGCCAATGCATCGGGCGCTGCGGTGCCGCT
>NZ_JBIGHV010000035.1:0-486 GCF_043555835.1 Pelomonas parva
TGCTGACGACGGCCGCCATCCGCGGCATCACCTCCGAGAACATCGACTCGTTCACGACCGACCAGATCCAGGCGCTGACGACGGCTCAGATCCAGTCGATCACCACGCAGCAGCTCAAGGGCCTGTCCACCGAACAGATGGCCGCGCTGGAGACGCAGGACCTGCGTGCCCTGAGCACCGCCCAGATCCGCGCGTTGTCCACAGAGCAGCTCAACGCGCTGACTACCGAACAGGTCGGCACGCTGACCACGGCCCAGATCGCCAGCCTGACCACGGCCCAGATCGCCAATATGGAAACGGCCGACCTGCAGGCCCTGGGCACCGACCAGTTCAAGGTGCTGTCGTCCGCCCAGGTCGGCGCGATGACCTCCGAGCAGTTGGCCGCCATCGAGACCGCCGACCTGGCCGTGCTGACCACGGCCGCCATCCGCGGCATCACCTCCGAGAACATCGACGCCTTCACGACTGAACAGGTCCAGGCGCTGT
>NZ_JBIGHV010000036.1:0-355 GCF_043555835.1 Pelomonas parva
CAGCGCCTGGATCTGGTCGGTCGTGAACGAGTCGATGTTCTCGGAGGTGATGCCGCGGATGGCGGCCGTCGTCAGCACGGCCAGGTCGGCGGTCTCGATGGCGGCCAACTGCTCGGAGGTCATCGCGCCGACCTGGGCGGACGACAGCACCTTGAACTGGGCAGTATCCAGGGCCTGCAGGTCGGCGGTATCCATGCCGGCGACTTGTGCCGTGGACAGGCTGGCGATCTGGGCCGTGGTCAGCGTGCCGACCTGTTCGGTGGTCAGCGCGTTGAGCTGCTCGGTGGACAGCGCGCGGATCTGGGCGGTGGACAGGGCGCGCAGGTCCTGTGTCTCCAGCGCGGCCATCTGTTCG
>NZ_JBIGHV010000037.1:0-352 GCF_043555835.1 Pelomonas parva
AGGCCTTCACGCAGCTGGATGCCCATCTGAAGGAACGCGCCGAGGTCTGCGACAAGCTGCTGGCCGCCGTGGCGCCGCGCCTGCCCA
Source organism: Pelomonas parva (assembly GCF_043555835.1). Classification (NCBI taxonomy): domain Bacteria; kingdom Pseudomonadati; phylum Pseudomonadota; class Betaproteobacteria; order Burkholderiales; family Sphaerotilaceae; genus Roseateles; species Pelomonas parva. The sequence goes on from NZ_JBIGHV010000037.1 coordinate 88, forward strand.
GCGAGCAGGCGACGGGCGATGCGCTGACCAGCGCCCAGGCCGAGTCGCAATCGGCGGTGCAGGCGGCGCGCGGCAAGCCCTGGGCGCCCGACCCGGCCGGCGGCCTGGCCGTGGCCAGCGCGTTGCACGCGGCGGCCTTGACGCGCCTGCTGTCGCTGCTGGACCACCCGGCCGAGCTGCGCAGCGAGGCGGAGATTGACGCGCTGGTCAGCGAGCTGAAGCTCATCGAACGTCAGCGCGCCTTCACCCGCCAGGTCTTCAACCA
>NZ_JBIGHV010000038.1:0-320 GCF_043555835.1 Pelomonas parva
TCAAACGTTATGTGCAGCGCGTCATCGCCCTTGACGCACGCAACGCCAGCATTCACGGGGCCTGCAGCCTATCGGTATCGGAGACCTGCACATAACTGAGCACTGTGCATAAGTGCCCAAAGCGGAAGGTCGAGATCTACGCCGAAGCGCGGCACCGCAGCGGGTGCTGTCCGTCGATTTCGCCGGCTGTACTTAGTCGGACCTGCAAAATTCCGAATCTCCGGTTCAAGCGATCGTGGCGAGCTCGTGGGTCCATCGGCGCAGTGGCGATGAGGATGTGATTCCGATGTGTGGACGGTGCTGTGGCTTGTCGTGAGCGC
>NZ_JBIGHV010000039.1:0-319 GCF_043555835.1 Pelomonas parva
CTGAACGACGGTGGCAATGCCGACGGCCTGGCGCTTCAGTCGGGCGGCAATGTGCTGCTGGACGTGGGCGGCGACCTGGGTGTGCTCGCCGCGCTGCGCAGTTCGTCGGGCGAGATCAGCCTGCTGGCCGGCGCCAGCATCACCGTGGCCGCCGAGGTGGCCATCACGCGCACCGGCCGCACGCTGGACGTGCTGGCCGGCGGCGCCGTGACCATGACGGCGGCGGCCAACCTCGCCGTCATCGACTCCGCCATCCGCGTGCAGGCCGGCGGCGACCTGACCGTCGGCGGAATCGCCGCCGGCCTGGGCCAGATCTCGC
>NZ_JBIGHV010000003.1:0-707226 GCF_043555835.1 Pelomonas parva
AGCGACGCGCGCGTGGCTTCACACGGCTGTCGACCATCAAGACGGTCATCTTCCTGATCGCGGGCAAGCTCGACTTCCACTCGATCAACCCGCACGCCCAGCAACCCACTTGAAATTCAACAGAGCCGTTCTTTGCGAAGGCGCTGGCAGATACGACCTCGCGCCGTTCGCTAGGCTGAGATCGAGGTGCGATTCCCAGACGTACTGGTAAGCGGGAAAGGCCAGATGTTGAGCATCTTGTACATATCGCGGTGGTAGTCGTCGTATGCCCTCCAGCCGACAAGCGCGGTTACGTTTGCGGCATAGCTCACGATGGACGGATTCGTCAGGTCGAATGCTGGGTCACGGAACGGCCCTAGTTGAGCCATCGATTGATGCGGTGACGCGGTTGCCAAGCGCTCAGATACCGTCGCGCGGGGCTCACGTAAGGCTCCTGTGGTTCAAGCTGCCAGGATCGTCGGCAGCAGCCTGCGCGCGTTCGAAAGCGTGATCAGTTGATCGTGGCCGCGACCATGGCCTCAAGGAGCTGCGCGCGATCAAGGACCTTGCCCTGGTAGCGCACCACGCCGAAGGTGTCATCGACGTCGTAGGCCTTGTCCTTGTAGACATGCACGTGGATGCCGCGTTCCTGAGGACGCTCGGCCGTCCACAACACCGCCGGCGTGGATGCCCAGACCTGGAAGGCCTGGCCGGGGTAATCGTCCAGGTTGATTTCCTTCTCCACGTCCACGTAGTTGTTGGCCCGGCTGAACTGGTCGTGCAGCGGCTTGAGCGGCGTGGACGCGATGGGCTCCTTGCTCCAGGTGTTGTCGCGGCCGCAGTTGCCACACAGGTGCTTGGCGTGAGGCTTGCGCGCGAAATCCCCGAGGTCCAAGTGCGGGTAGCCGCAATCGCGGCAGTTGATGCAACCCATCGTCTTGCCGCTCTCCAGAGCCAGCACGAACTCCAGGGCCGACGGCGGCGTCAGGTGTACCTTGGTGATCTCCGCGTTGCCAAAGAGGTTGTCGTTCGCGTTGTAGTGCAGGGACAGCGCCTTGAAGTCGCGATCCACCACCTTCTCTTCACCCGGCTTCTGGCGGATGTGGACGTGAATCTTCGGCCGCCGCGGCTTGGACGGCCCCAGGTGGGTCAGGGCAGGCGGCATCGAGCACCAGATCCCGACCTCGGCGAACTCCTGGATGTTGACGTGCTCAGGATCGACGACGTACGACATCTCCTGGTCGTGGTTCGTGCACTGCACCCTGCCGCTGGCCTCGGCCCCGGCAACGTCGCCCTTCGTTCCCCAGTGACGCTGATGCGTCCGGCACCACCACCGGTTGGCCCCGTTGCGCCACTTGCCAGCCTCGACGATGTCGCAGTCCAGCTGCGCGTCGTCACCCTCCTTGCCCGGAAAGAGGCCCAGCAGGTCCTCGCTCGAGACAGCGATGTTTCCCAGCGTGCGGCCATAAGACCAGCAGATGGCCTCGCGCACGACCGGCGCCTGGTCTTGCACCGGCTTTTCGTAGCCCAGGAACTTGCGGCCAGTCTTCTTCGCGGGCTTCTCGGTGAGATCCCACTCATAGCCCCAAAGCTCGATCCGGCCGGCAGCGCCGACCCTGCGTTCGATTTCCATCCATCGTCCTCCTGCAGGTGGTCCTGGCGCGCTGCGCCTGCCCACCCGGTGTCTTCGACGTAAGCGCCAATTATCCCGACCGCCCGCATGGAAGCCGCGACGTGGGGTACCCGGGAGGCCGGGGTGCTGCCGCTCGCCCCGCCAGTTGCCAAAGGGTCCGCCGGAGCTGGCGCCGTTCCGGTGAGAATGCGGCCCGCGTGACCTAGGACAACGTCACTTCGACCCGCGAAACCCCCAAGCCAGACCCATGATCCAAGGCCTGCTGCTCAACACCTCTCACAGCACAAGAAGCGAACCGCCGCAGGGCAGCCAGAGTTGGCAGCCCATCGGCTCAGTGCAGGCCGCCTACAGCCGCGTCGCCAAAGAGGCTGAGCCCAGACATCTGACGCGCGTTGAAACGATGGCCAACTACGGCATCGTCGGCGATCGACATGCCTGCCCGCATTCGCCGAGGCAGCTGCTGATCGCTGGCGACCCAGGCTACGAGCGCTTCTGGCTGGCTGACACGACGCTGCGCGAAAACGTTCGCATCGACTTTTCGACGGCGGATCTTCGATCCGGCGACCTTCTGCGTCTCGGCGCCGAAGTGGTGCTGTGGCTCACCTTCCACTGTGAACCTTGCAGCCTGCTGGAGCGCCGCCACCCAGGCGTAGTCAAGCGCATCGGCACGCACCGCGGCATGCTGGCCCGAGTTCTACGCGGTGGAAGTTTCAGCGTGGGTGACGAGATCTCGCTGGCGCGCGCCTCGTTACCCGCCATGAGCGATGACTGGCAAACCCGCGTGCTCGGCGTCGCTCGCGCGGTGCCAGCTGGCCACTACATCGTCTACCGACAGCTGGCGGAGATGGCCGGAGTGGCCAACGCCTATTGCAGGGCGTTCCCTAGGGTGTTGTCCCGACTGCCGGTCGACATCTCCAGTCGGGTCATCGGCGCGGCCAACACTCTGCCCGGTCCGCGATGGAGCGGCGCCGAGCTGTTCGACGTAGCCCACCACTTGGCTTGAAAGAGCCTCAACGGCTTGCACCGTCAGGGAGCCACAACCGGATGCGCGTTGAAGGTCTGGTCCGGACTCACCAGGTAGGAACAGGTCTGTTCTTACGAGTCTTGCCGTCTCGAGCATTCAGCCGGTCAACCTCGGCTTCGATGTGACTCGCAAAGGCGGAGCTCTGGAGCCAATGGATGGCCTGTGCCTTGAGGTCCGCTGCGGCGGAGAGATCAAGCTCACCAATGAGCTCCACCACGCACCCCACATAGTTCAGCATGTCCTCGCAGCACGCCATGGCGTCGTACGGCAGCTCGTAGAAATCCTTGCCGCCATGAACCAGAGGATTCCGCACAAGCGTATAGAGCTCTTCGTAGCGCTCCAGATCAGCCTTGAAGGCGTCGATCTCTCCACATGACGTCAGGGCGGCAATGTAGGCATGATGTTTCATCCCCGCCCAGGACTTGTCGGGATGAGCCAAGCCATCAAGAGCGAAGACAAGCGTAAGGAACTTGGACTCGCCGCCCAGTGAGTAGAAGGCCTGGCGAATGAAACGCAACGCGGCTTTCACAGCGCCGGCCAGTTCATCAGATCGGCCATGGAGAACTTCCTCCAGGTACTCGCGCCCCTGGAAATGGCCACCCTCGATCTGGGGACCCAGCCAATTATTGGACGATGACATCGGCCGCGAGATCCCGCTGAGGTTGACCGGTTTCAGGTGTGTCTGGCCGAGCGGAATGATCTCCACTGAGTACATCCCACTCTCTAGCTGGCCGGCCGGGTTGGGCGTGAACTCCGGGCGCTTGAATGAGCTGTAGTCAAACCGGATCACATCCATGGCCTGCTCGGCCTTCGAGAGGCATTGCAAGATGACAACGTCGTTATCGCTCACGCGTTGGTTCACCCGCAAGAGATCCACGTAAGGCAAGTCAATGTCGAACTCAAGGTAGCTCCCCTTCCAGTCGCCCAGTCGTTCGTGAGGCTCCGGATCGAAGTCGATGGCGCACACGAAACGGAACGGCCCTAGGACAAACGACTCCTCAAAATGCAGCTTCTCGACCGGAACGATGACCGTGCATGGCATCGTGCGCTCAGCGTCCACCCCAGACTCCAGCTCCGCGAGCTCGGCATTGGCGCTGCCTGTCGTCCCCAGGCTGATGGCCAGCCAGGGAAACGCAGATTGGAAATCGACCAAGATCTGCTCAGCGGTTTGGGTACGTGGCTTTTTATCGAACGTGACGCCATCACCCTCCGGGTACGGACTCGCCCTGTAGCCAACCGCCCTGATCGAAGCGAGCGACGCTTCCAAGAGAGCTTCCTTGCCGGCCAACTGAGCGACAGACCACAAGAGGTTGCCGGTGAAGTCGCCGCTTGGGGGAAGAAGTCTGGCCTTCATTGATCAGTCCTCAGAAGCTACCGATACGGTTCTTGAGAACCATTCGGTTGTTGTATATGTGAAAGATTGGTCCGACATCGCCAGTCCGGCGGCCGAAATAACGCCCGCCGGAAAAGGCAATGAGCCATCCTTTCCAGGCGGCTGCATCGCCTCTGATTTCCAGCGTGCCCACGTTGGCATGGTTGGCGAGTTGCCGGAGGGCGTGCCACGAGGCCTTGTCGTTCTCGACGGTGTGGCCAAACGAGCGCAGGAGGTCCCGTTCTTTCTCGAATGACATGCTGCTGAAAAGGACGGCGTACTTCAGCCGCACCGCCGTGCCCTTCACGAAAAACTTGGAATCCGTGTAGCTCACCGTCTGCCAGAACGCCTTGGCTGCCTTTTCCGAGAAGCCGTTGTCAGTGGGAAGGTGCTTGACCTCGATCCCGAAGAAGTCCGCCAGGAATCCTTGGTCGATGAGATGCTGCTTCGGATAGGCCAGGAAATCGATCTGGACCCGCACGCCTGTGGCGACATGCGATCCCGGCACCTCGGGATGCAGCTCGAAGTCTTCGCTGAGATGTGTCGCCAGCCAAAGCTTCAGCGCGTCTTCGTCTTTAAACCGATCGGCTGCCGCCAACCTTCGGGCCCAGATTTCACGGCGCATCGCAACAGCCTTCTGACCCAGCGCATCAGCGGCAACCACGTCGCTCGTCTCGGCAGCAATCTGCTCGGCACAACCATCCACAGCCGTTTGAATCCTGGCTGCTCGTTCTTCTCTTTCCGCTGCCGCTGCGGCGACCCATGCAGTGCCCACCGGATTCAGGAGCTGACGCTCCCGCCTCAGCAGTTCCGACAGTAGTGCCAGCCGCCTGGCTTCCTCGGCTCGATATTGGCCTTCAAGCCCCAGATCAAACTCCGCGGCTTCCTCGCCGGCTAGTTGGGCCTTGGCTGCAGCGGCGCTCAGTGGCCCGCCGCGCTGCTCCCCGCAACGCAGGCACTGCCACACGAAGTGCTTTCCGCCGTTTCCGAAGGTGCGCCGCCTAACTCCAAGCCGCTCGGTTTTCACGTTGCACACCGACTCGCGGTGGTATCGCCTGGCCTCCTCGATCTGAAGGCTCAAGTCCAGCGAATCAGACATTCATATCCTCCTGCTGCAGGATCGCCAAGGTGTTCAAGACCCCTCGGCGTAGCTGAGGGTTGAATGCCTCCTATGCCGGGGCGTCAGCTCATTCTCAGGCAGCAAGAAGCATGGCGAAAGCGCTCGGGAACGATGCTAGGTGCGGCACTGACCACCAACTGTCAGTAGAACGATGCTCCAGCCCTCGATTTCCAAGCGCCCCTTACCAGCCGGTGGCAAGACCTGGCATCGCCACGGACGGCATCGGTCTCGACAAACATGGACGACGCCGTTCTACCGAATGCGAAGACCCGACTCTCCCAAGTCGTGCTCCGCGGATCCGGTGATCTGCAGCTTGCCATGTGTATCCGGGTGCAGTTAACCGAAACGCTGAAGAGTCTCGGTCTGGTTGATCGTGACCTTCTGGCCCCGAATCCATCGCACAAGGGTGATGAGGACATGTGAGGTCCCCCGCTTTGCGGCCACATACAGGTCTATATCGAGAAGTTCTTCCATCGGCGGCTTTACATCCCCGCCGACGTACTGCTCAGGATCGAGTGGCAGCTCCATTCCCGCCGTATCGACAACCTGAACCGAATGAATCTTGCCGCTGCCCGTGCGCTGGACATAGAGGCCTGTATAGCTGCTCATTGAGCTCTTCTCCAGAAAGTGGATGTTGATGTTGCCCGGAGCCTCGTGGCAATGCTTCAAGCGACGCACAAGTCTGGCGATCGACTGGGGTCTTGCTTGGGCTGACGCGCCGCGCTCTTGAGCTCTGATAGATCGCGCGACGGGCTCATCTACGGCCTTCAATGCAGCAATCGGCGCACGACATATCCGTTGAAGCCGGACTCATGTCCGTCAAAGTGAGTCGCCAGCAAATTCCGCGGCTTCGCGCAGAGAACAGCGCAGCGCGTTGCATGTCAGCAAGCAGCGCGCGGCGCGCGCCGTCAAACCTGGGGTGAATGGTGCCCGTGCCAGCGGCGCCGCACCGCGTATGGGGAAGCGCATGCGATGCGTGGGTGTATCTCATCCAGTGCGGTGATGCCGCGCGCAGCTTTGTAGCCACGCCGGGACTCGTCTCGTCCAGCACGGTCGCGTGCCAGGCGGAAGAATCGCCTACAGATGGCCCACAGCCGCGCTGTCGAAATCGCCCCGTGCTCGTCCACGGCCACCCGACCTACGATCGGCGTGTCGGGGCGCCAGTGCGATGGTGTCGTGGGCAAGCCTCTGGCCACCAGGTACCGGTCCAGCGCTCCGGTCGCCAACGGCGGCAATGCAACGCGACCTCGCTTCGAGCCTTTGCCCACCACCTGCAACCAGCGCCTGCCGTCGTCCCCATCCGAGATTTGGCGAAGCGTCGCGCTCACGAACTCGCTGTTGCGCAACCCAGTGGAGTAGCTGAAGTCGAGCAGGAAGCGCAGCCGGATGGCGGTGGCCTTGTCCCAGCCGTACGACCACTCCAGCCCGTCTGCGATGACGCGCACCAGTTTCCACTCGCCTTCGGTGAATGAGCGCCCTGGATCCAGCGGTCACGTCGCCACGTCGTCGGGTGCATCCCTATGGCGATGCGAGCCGCCCCAGCAGCAGAATGGGGTCGCGCGCCCAAAGAGGCTGCGCAGGCAATAGACACAAGGAGGCCAGGTCAGCCGAAGCCCAAGAGCGCGGCGCTGGAAACGAGCATGAGCACAAGAATCACAACGCTTCGAATGGACCGCGTCCATGGCTAGCTTGCACATCACCAGCGTGAAGTTCAGCCACTACAAGGCGTTCAGCTCTTACACGATTCACCTGCAAGAGTTCAACGTTCTGGTCGGCCCGAACAACTCTGGCAAATCGACAGTGGTGGGCGCCTTCCGAATCCTGAACGAGGGGATCAGAAAGGCGAAGGCGAAGAGCCCTGAGCGCGTCGAAGTCGACGGTCTAATCACGCAGGGCTACAAGCTGAATATTGAAGACCTGCCCGTCGCGTCGGAAAACATCTTCCACAACTACGACGAAAGCCGCTCGGCGTCAGTGACCTTCAAGCTATCAAACGACAGCACGCTGAAGCTCCACTTTCCCGAGCGCGGGGTCTGCATCATGGTGCCAGAGCCCAAGTCAGGAGATGTGAGAACGCCGAAGGACTTCCGCACGAAGTTTGATCTTGAAGTTGCCTTTGTCCCCATCCTCGGGCCTGTCGATCAGCGAGAACCGCTGTTCGAGAAGGAAGCGGCCCGCCGCGCGCTGATGACCAACGGGGCTTCGCGCAACTTTAGGAACATCTGGTACCACTATCCAGATGACTTCGACAAGTTCCGCGACATGGTGCAGAGCAGCTGGCCAGGCATGGATATTCAGATGCCGGAACGAGATGGGCGTCAGCTTCACATGTTCTGCCCTGAGGAAAGGTATCCCAGAGAGATCTGCTGGTCTGGCTACGGATTCCAGGTTTGGTGCCAGATGCTCACCTTCATCGTCAAGGCAGCGAAGGCAAGCCTGCTTGTGATCGACGAGCCTGACATCTACCTGCACTCAGATCTCCAGCGACAGCTCGTTGCGCTGCTGCGCGAGCTCGGGCCCGACATCCTCATCGCGACCCACTCTACCGAGATCATTGCCGAGTGCGAGCCGACGAGCTTGCTGAACATCAACAAGCGCAAGACGGTTGCCAGCCGGGTTAGAGACGTCTCACAGCTCAAGCGAGTCTTCACGGCACTGGGCTCTAACCTGAACCCTACCCTCACCCAGCTCGCGAAGACGAGGCGCGTCGTGTTCGTGGAAGGGTTGGATTTCCAACTCCTGTCGGTCTTCGCCAGAACTCAGGGCATGCAGCGCTTGGCGAATCGCTCTGATTTCGCGGTTGTGCAGACGGAAGGGTTCAACCCGCGTCGTGCCATCGACCTCGCAGCTGGCATCGAAAAGACCGTCGGTTCCAAGATCCTCAGAGCTGTGATCCTTGATCGCGACTACCGCGGTGACGCCGAGGTCGCCGACGTGAAGGCCGAGCTGGAGAGGAACGGATTCAAGGTGCACATCCACGGCCGCAAGGAGATCGAAAACTACCTCCTGGTTCCGAACTGCATGCAGGCCGCGTTGGAGGGTCGGTTGAAGGAACGCGCACGCCGGGGCGGAAAAGTCCCAGCCACCGCGCCCGCCATTGAGCCGATGCTGCTTGAGGCCATGGAGCATTTCAGGCTCGATGTCTTCGCGCAGCGTTTGGCGCGCTTCCAAGACTTCAAGAAGCGCACCTCCAGCCATCTAGACCCTGCAACGGTCAACGCCACCCTCTTGAAGGAGTTCGAGCAACGGTGGAATGAAACCGGCGGCCCGGAGGCGTTAGCGCCTGGCAAGGAGGTTCTGGCCAGACTGAACTCGAAGCTTCAAGACGCAGTCGGAGTCACGATCACGGACACACAGATCGCGAGTCAATTCAACCGAGCTTCAATGCCTTCCGACCTGGGCGATTTGCTCAAGATGCTGGACGGCTTCGGCGCCACCGACCCGCCCGAGACTTGAGTGGCCGACGTGCCATCTTGAAGCTTCGACCGCTCCTCATCACTGCCAGCCGCTGGAAGCAAATCCAGCAGCCCTTGTATCCATGGGTGGTCACCGTGGATCGGATCATGCGCCACGAACGCCTCGGCAACATGCCGGGCCCGCTGGTTCATCTCTTCTCCGACTACGGCGGCGCGCACAAAGAGAGCCTCTACGAGACGACGGCAGTCCTGTACATGGATGTCGACAACTCCATGCCATGGCAGGTCGAGCGGTTGCGCGTTCGCCAGCACTTCCTGCCAGACGGCCGCCGCATGTCCTTCAAAGGACTAAACGACGTCAAGAAGCAGCAAGCGCTGATTCCTTTCCTGCAGGCAAGCGACTCGATTCCAGGTGTCTTGTTGGTCGCCGCAGTGCACAAGTCGATCAAGAACCTCTGTTGGAGTAAAGACGTGCGCCCGGACTGGCCTTCGGACCGGGCAATGAGGCACAAATGGAGTCCTCGAACCTTCGAGCGAGCGCTGCATGTGTCACATTTGGCGGGCCTTATGGTGGGTGGTCTATCCAATCCTGGCCAAGAGGTCTTCTGGTTCTCAGACGAGGATGAGCTCTTCGCCAATCCGACGGCTTCCAATGACGTCGGGAACCTGTTCACGATGTTCACTAGCGTTTATGCGAACCATCCCTTTAAGCAGATCGGCCTCGGCACGACAGCCATCGATGAAGGCGATCGCTACGAAGAAGACCATGTCGCACTCGCCGACCTCGCGGCGGGCAGTGCAGCCGACATGCTCACCGAGCTCGCGAAGTACGCGGGGCACATTCCAACGAAAGTCGCCATCGAGTTTCCAGGCGAGTTCAGCCGGAAGACCGAGATCATCACGTCCTGGCTCGGCTACTCTGGCGGAAACCTCAAGAAGGTCATGGTCGTCTTGGAGCCGCAGGGGAAGACGGGCTTCTCGGTGATGCGCCTGAACTGGTAGCCACCGTTCGCGAGCCCATCAGCCCGCAGCAGGCAGATAGCCGACTTTGCTTCCCGTCACCGTGAGCAGCTGCTGGTCGACCAGCGCCTGGATGATCGAAGAGCGGACATCCTCCGCCAGGCCACCAGGGAAGATCGCATCGATGGACGAGCTCAGTGTCTTCATCGTCGCCGGCCGCCCCGTGTGCCGCTCGACCAGCGACTCGCGCACGAACGCGACCTTGGCCGCTAGCGTCGTCGAGTTGGCCGCCTTCACGTGAGGAATGTCGGCAATGCTCTTGTACCCGGCGGCCGTCAAGGTAGTTGTCGCGTGAAGGTGTTAAATCAAGCGGCTTCTTTGTAGGCGTTGGCCTCCTGGATATTCGGCTTCTCGGGATTCAGGTGGACCTGGTCAACGTAGCTCCAGTCGCGCGTCTGCCTTGACCAGCGGTGCGGGTTGGCCCGCCTGGCCACTTCGTACACGGCGGCGCGGTTGGCAAGTAGGGCGACGTCTTGCCCTTCATGACGTTGGCTGGGCGTCACGAAGCCGATGGCGCTGTGACGGTGCTCTTCGTTGTACCAACGCGCTAACTCGGTAGCCCAGCGGCGCGCCTGCAGCAAGTTCTCGAATGGTTTGACAGGCAGCTCCGGACGATATTTCAGGGTGCGGAACAGGGCCTCAGAGTATGGGTTGTCGTTGGACACGCTGGGGCGGCTTCGACTGGGCGCTACGCCCAATTTCTGCATGGTCGCCAGCATCGTCTCGCCCTTCATCGGCGAGCCGTTGTCCGAGTGCACGACGAGCTGTCCTGCGGCAATGCCCTGCCTGGCGCAGATGTCTTGCAGCAGCCCAGCGCCCAGCTCCGCGCTCTCGCAGTCAAACACCTGCCAGCCCACGATCTTGCGGCTGAACAGATCAACGAAAAGGTACAGGTAGAAGTGCACGCCGCGTACGCACGTGGGCAGATAGGTGATGTCCCAGCAGAAGATTTGATTGGGCTGCGTCGCCGTCAGCGCACGCGGCTTGGTGCGCTTTTGCGGCGCTCGCTCCAGGCGGCGATGACGCATCTGCCCGGCCCGATGCAGCAGCCGGTACAGCGTCGATTCGCTGCCGACGTAGCGCCCTTGATCGGCCAGGCGGGGCACGATCTGGCTAGGCGGGAGGTTCTTGAATTCGTCGCCGTTGAGTACCGCCATGGCGGTCTCGCACTCGGCTTCGCTCAGCTTGTTGGTGGGCGCCCATTGCTCGTGCAGCCCGGCCACGCGACGATCTCCGCTGCATTGGTCAGGATGCCGCCAGCGCTGCACAGTCCGCGCCGATAGGCCAATCTGCGCGCACGCCGCCACCAGCCTCGCGCCGGCGGTGCGGGCTTCGAGAATCAACGTCAGCAAGGTCTGGCGCTGTTGGGTGCAGGTCATCAATCCTCGTCCCCCAACAGCGCCTGGAATTTTTTTTGCAGCACCAGTAGCGCCGCCGCCTCCGCCAGCGCGCGCTCCTTTCTCCGCAGCTCGCGTTGCAGCACTTCATGCTTACCTTGCAACGTCTTGAGCTCGGCTTTGGTCTCGCGCCTTTCTTGCGCTGTCTCCGGGGCCGCACTGCTGACGAACGCTTCTCGCCACGCCGTCAGCTGATGCTCGAATAGGCCCTTCTCACGGCACCAGGCATGCAACGCCTCACCGCTGAGCCCATGACTCTCGTGGAGGGCCAGCAACCGCTCTGCGCCGCTCCACTGGCGTGCCGGCAGGCTGGGTGGGAGGCCGCTTGCCGCAGCGCTCGGGGCGACGCCGGCGGGCGGGCGCTTGAGCCAGGTTTTGAGGGTGTGCACGGGCACATTCAGCTCGGTCGCCACGTCGTCCAAGGTACGCGTCCCGCGATGCCTGGCTTTGCTCAGTGCCTGTTCTATGAATTCAGGCGGTCTTCTCAATCTCTGCATTGTTCTTGTCGTTCCGAAGCGGGTCACCCGCTGGGTCTGGAGGGACGACAACTATTCTGACGCGGGGGGTACCGGCGAACGAACACCTTCCGGTCACGCAGGTGTTGCAGCAAGGGGTCATAGCCCTTGTCCGCGGCAATGACATGAAAGAACGCCTCACCATCCTTGGCCAACAGCTCGCCCAGGTAGAAGGCAATGTGGAAGTCCAGCGCGTTGCGCCCCGTCCCGGTGATGGACAGGTACTGCGCTCTCGGTCCCAACTGCTGGAGGCGCGCCGCGAACTCCACCGGCACCTTGGTCTGGTTTGCGCCCATGAAGACGATCACCCTGAAGTGCGGCAGATCGATTGCCGCCAGCAGCTCCGGCTGCAGGTTCTCGTAGTCGATGAGCACGTAATTGGTCCGCATGGCACCCGCCTAGAAATTGAACCTGCCCTGCTTGGGAAGTCTCAAGACGTGATCTGCCTTGAGGTGCACCCGGGCCCGCGACTCCTCGCCGTCCAGACCTAGCACCTGAATCTCCTTGCGCTCGTTCAGGGCCAACAGCGCCTCCTCCACCATCGTCCGCGTCGCCGGCGTCGTGTTGATCAGCTGCATGAAGAACTGCTCGAAGGTCAGGCCATCCGTGGCCTCGAACAGCATGGCTGGAATCTGCTCCAGCATCGTGTCCTGGCTCACCGTGGCCGCGACATCGCTGAAATCGAACCCGCTCTGCAGCTGATCTGTGCTGTCGATCTTGGTGATGTAGCCCGTACTGAACATGTGGAACCCCGCGCGGCCGTAGTGCGCGAAGTGGTTCGAGTGCTCCCAGTGAGTCGTGGCCATGACGTCGCGGGCCTTCCAATGCTGGGACAGGTGCAGCAACCAGAAGTCACCGTGGCCGCGTTCTGGCCTGACAAAGAACGGTGTGTAGAACTTGGCTGAGCACTGGCTGGTCAAGCTCTGGTAAAGCGAGGACTGAAGATGTACGCGCCACTTCGGCGACTTCTTCATGTCGTCGATCTCGGCCGCCGTCATGCCGCCCCGGATGCCCGTCGCCTGCTCGAATCCGGCCAGGTTGGCCTCGTTGAGGTAGCTGATCAGGGCGTCGATGTAGAAGGTCAGGATGACCTCCGCATGGCCGAGCGTGGCGAAGATGTCCCGCAGGCACGTCACCGGCACGCGCGCGTAGCCGTACTGGTCAAGCACGAAGATCGCGCGTCCGGCGATCTTGCTGCGGTCCTTGGCGCGCTGGATCGCGGCGCCGCAGTGGTCGGCGAAGTCCCCGCGGACCAACTGGATCTTGCCTGCCGCCAGCGCGGCACCGTAGTTCCGATCTTCGAGGAGGCGTTTCAGATAGTCGAGCGCTGACTTGCTCTTGTCGATGCAGATGAGCTCCACATCGAGATCGATGGGTTTGCGCCTGTCCTGCTTCGTCTGGATCAGGAAGGCGGCCTCTCGGATCGCATCAAGGATCACCAGCGGAGAGCCCGGCACCTCCTGTCCGGACTCGTTGATGTAGAGGCCTCCGCCGCAGAAGCCATCCACGATGGTCAGCTTGATCCGGTCCTGGCTCGGCATCGACACCAGAGTCAGGAAGTACTGGATCAGGTAATTGCGCAGCAGCGCATGCTTGACCTCGCTGTGCCGTTTGACCGGCGGGGGCGGGCTACCCCATCTCCAGGCGTAATGCGACATTGAACGACGCGCTGAACGCGCTCTTTCCATCCCTGCCCGGGAATGTGCACGCGCGCTGCGGGCACAGCAAGATCGTTGTGGCGCCGCTCAGACAGCGCGTATCTCGATGACCGCTCTTGCTGGCATTTCGTCCCACGTGCGGCCATTGAGCTCGCGACCGTTGGCGGCCTTTGCTCGCCGCTTGCCGTCCGCGCCCCAACCGCCCCATTGCTTGAAGAAGAAGGCGACCTCTTGCTCCTGGCATTGGACGCGCACCGACTCCACCCACTCCGTCTTCATCGGCCTGGCCTTCGGGCCTGACTCACCGCCCACGATGACCCAATGGATGTCTGTCAGATCCAGTTCGCCCACGTCGGACAGCAGCGGTTCGACGGAAAGGAAACGGATCCGCGCTGGCACGTTGCGCAGGTGATCGATGCGTGGAACTCCGTACTTGCGGTCCTCGACTGACGCGCCAAGCCAGGCGTTGTCCGGCACGGAACGTGTGCGGAAGAAGCGCGCCATGCGCGCCGCCCGCTTGGTTAGGATCTGGTACGTGTGGTGCGGCGTCTGCTCGATGACCGCGAACACCTTCTCGATGTAGGCCTCAGGCACGCGGTCATGGAACAGATCCGACATCGAGTTCACGAAGTAGACCGTTGGCTTCTTGCGCTTGAGCGGGTCACCCAGGCGATCCGGCAGCAGAGTCAACGCAAAGCCGTTCTCGTAGCCAGGCGTGCCCATGGCGTTGAGCCGCTTGGCCATCGTCTCGGCATAGCAATGTTTGCAGCCCGGCGAGATCTTTGTGCAACCCACTGTGGGGTTCCATGTCTGCTCGGTCCACTCTATCTTGCTGGTCGTTGTCATCGCGTTGCTCCCTGCTTTGCAAGCTTAGTCGCCGCCTTGGGCTTTGGCGCATACGTGCGGACGATTCCCCTCACCACGCCGACGATCTCCAGCGACTGGCGTGGCGAGATGACGCCCGGCTCTGTCCCGTGAGAGGCCAGTTGATCCCGACCACCCGTACGTCGGAATTCCTTGATCGTGTGTGCACCGTCGATCTCGGCCACCACGAAGTCGCCGTTGACGGCCTGAGCGCCGGTCTCGACGACCGCGACGTCCCCACTGAGGATGCCGGCGCTCACCATCGACTCGCCGCGCACCCGTACCAGAATCGTCCTGGAAGGGCGGGCACCCAACAACTCGGACAAGCTCTGCTCCTGCAGCAATCCCGACCCTGCCCGGTCCAAATCAATGCCCGCTCGCACCTCGTCATCACTGAACTCGAATCGGAAGAAATTCGGTCCCGGCGCCAGGCGCCCACCCGCCACCCTGTTCACATGGCCAGAGGCGGTGAGCCGGTCCATGAGTTTGAAGGCCGCGGCCTTCGTCCGAAATCCCAGCGCCCCGGCGATCCCGTCATACGACGGCAGACACAGCTCGCGCGCGTAGAGATCGCGCAGGCGATGCAGGTGCAGCCTGTCATTGTTCGGGCGGGCCATCGGTGTACGAACGTTCACTAATGGTGCGGAGCATACCCACTGCGCCTTTCGGCGCCACCTCCATTCGTGGGACATGCCTAGAACAAGGACCGGTTCTGGTCGCGTGCGATGTCACCCCAGATGCGATCAGGCAAGGCGTGCCGGTTGAAGAACACCAAGCGGTAGATCGCTCTCCCCTCGCCGTAGGTGATGCGCGGCATCTGCGAACTCACCATGAACCCCAGGTCCTTGACTATCGAGCACCATTCCTCAAAGAATCAGTTCGGCAGGCTCTTCTTGGACAGGGCTTCAGCGGGTACCCGGTCCCGCCATCCCGGCAGCGCGTCCTTGAATAGGTCTCGCTTGGGATCCAGCTCCATGTCGATGTTGCGGTGCAAGTCCATGATGCTGAAGTGCACAGCGAAGTCGACGTGCTGCAATTTTGCCAGGCGCTCAATCACCGAGAAAGACAGGTACTCCAGGTTGTACGGGTCGATGTAGGACAGCGCGAGAGCGCCAAAAGGCACCGCCTTTTTCATGTCGTTGACAGTCCGCTCGGCGGGTTGAGGTTTTCCTTATCCGCGAAACTCAGGAAAACAACCCATTGCCTGATTCAGTCGTTCCTCGCATATTGGTCGCTGGCATAGCTCTAGCGAATTCACCGAGATGGTCGGCACCGAGACAGCGCTGATCCCTGCGGCCTATGACGGCCGCGAGCAAGCGCTCGTGAAGCATCGACTGCTTGAGGACTACCTCGAGAAGCTGTTCCTGATCATCGGCATGGGAACCAAGTCCGGCGGCAGTAAGGAGCTTTGCTACGTCGACTGCTTTGCCGGCCCTTGGGGCGATCCTTCGGAAGACATGCAGGCCACGTCGATCGCCATCTCACTCAGGACGCTAGATAATTGTCGCCAGAAGCTCGCAAGCCTGAAGGTCTTCGTCAAGATCAAGGCGCTGTACGTCGAGAAGAAGCCGTCGTCGTTCAAGCGGCTCCAGGCACACCTCACCGACCACACGCCGCGCAGCATTCAATCCCACGGCATGCAGGGTGACTTCGTGTCGTTGCGTCAGGAGATCCTCAACTGGGTCGGGCCCGACGCTTTCACGTTCTTCTTCATTGATCCGAAGGGCTACACGCCGATCGCTGTGCCCATACTGGCTCCAATGGTGCGACGGCCTCGGTCAGAGTTCCTAATCAACCTGATGTACGACCATGCCAATCGCGCGATGTCGATGGAGAGCATGAAGACGACGATGATCACCGTGCTCGGTAAGGACCTCGATGTGACCGGAATGAACCCGCAGGAACGCGAGCATGCCTTCGTTCACACGTACAGGGAGAGCCTCAAGCAATGCGTCCCCGCGTCGACGTCACGGCCCGCGCGAGCAGGACACGCACGGGTGATGAATCCGGAGCGTGACCGTGCAAAGTACCACCTGGTCTACCTAACCACGCATCCCCTGGGCATCGTGAAATTCATGGAGATCTCCGAGGGTACGGATCGCGTTCAGTCGCAGGTTCGAGCTGAGAAGCGAGACAAGAAGCAAGCCGGTCAGACCGGCACGGGATTGCTGTGGTCTACCGCCGAATTTGCCGAACTTGACGTTACGCATGCTGCAGGCTCCGAGGTGGACAGCTTCTGGCGCGATTACCTCAGGGGTGGGGACAGAATGATCAATACCGCCGCGTTTGCCGACATACTGGAAGAGAAGGACTGGTTCGAAGGCGATCTGCAGGCATCGCTCGTACGCCTAGTGAAAGCCGGCAAGGTTGTGAATCGTTCGGCCGACGCCAAGCGACGCTACAAACGGCCGCTGCATCACGAAGGCGCTGGCGAGACTCTGGGCTGGGTTTCGTAGCCACTGAATCTGACCAGCAAGGTCCCCGGCCCTCACGCACGCATGAGCGTGTCAGGCGATCGGGTGAGTCATGCGCAGGGCGCCGAATTGGTCGGCGGCCACACGGCGCGTCGGACACCGTTGCGAAAATGTCGAGCGCGTCCTGCTCGCTCATCGGCCATACGACCTTGGGAGCATGGGCGGCTGGATTCCGCATGGCACCAAAGAGGCCCACTAGCAGGTTGCTGATGCCCTTTTGCTCGCTGATCTCGGTATCGGTCGCCAGACTGTTGATGGCGATTACCGGAGCCTTTGTTGAGAACGCCTGGTTGATCAGATCGGCATCCGTCGTCTCTCCGAGAACCCTGCAGGCGGCTTCCAAGACGGACGGGTCAAAGCACGGTATACGGTCCACGGCGGCAGCAGCTTTGAAGTGGTGGGACTTGGCGCTCCCTTCTAAGGCGAGTGCCGTCGCGATCTAGCCTAGCAGTACGGTAGTTCGGCGCATCCGGACAAACCTTGCTCGCTTGCTTCGCGTCTTTTGGTTCGGATCTAGGCATCGCGCGCGCAAAGCCCTCATGGAGAATCCGTCGCCATGCAAGAGGAATCAATGCTGTCGCGACACCCGCGCGTGTTCATCGGCGCCCCTATCGATGTCGAGTCCGAGCGACTCTTGTTACGCGAGCTGTATGACCTCCTGGGTCGACACATGGCTTGGTCCGTCGTGCTGGCCAACTTTCACTGTGGTGGTCGTCAGATCGACTTCGTCGTTGGCTCCGATCGGTGCACGCTTCTGATCGAGGCAAAGCAGTACCTTTGGCCCGTCGAGGGTGCAGAAAACGGCCAATGGTCGATGCGTTTTAGCGCGGGGAATACGAGAACGATTCGGAACGCCTATCGACAAGCGCTAGACGCTAAGCACCTGCTGCGAGATCAAATCGGCCGGCCGAACGAGGCGGGGTATCCACATGCCTGCGTGGTCGCCATTCCTTCATTGCCGGCGTGCTCCGTTGTGCCATCGGACTCAAAGGTCACCGTCTGCGGCCTCCCCGGGTTGGAGCAGGTGCTGCAGCAGCAATCCAGCTTGAGGCTGCAGGAACAGGATTGGCTGACCCTGGCGCAGTCGCTTTCGCTGGAACCGATTGGCGACTTGGAGATGGCGTTCGACGAATCCTTGAACGTGGCGAGCCGACAGCTCGATGCGTACCTCGATGAATTCGCTCGCACGTACGGTGATGTCGATGTGCTCCTCAGACCTGACAGCTACCGGTCAATAGGAACATCGCTGGCAAGAGACGCGGCCGTCGATCTGATCTTCAGCGACGCTTCCATCACGCTCGTGAAGGGGCCATCGGGCTGCGGCAAGTCACTGCTTGGCAAATACGCCGCGCTGGTCGCGGCGAGGCGCGGCGTCATACCAATCATCATCCAGGCCAAGTATTTCCAGGGCGAACTCCGGGAATCCTTGAACAGAGAGGTTGCGCTTCTCGGAGCTGCTTCCGTGGCCCAGCTGCTCGCGTCCATTCGAAGACTTGGTAGAACCTGCCTCCTTGTCATCGATGGCTACAACGAATGCTCCTCAGGGGAGCAACTCACGCTGAGCCGAAGCATTAGAGCCTTCTCACGGCGGTATGGCGCCGCATGCGTCGTAAGCTCCCAGATCGACTTGGAGGGGGTTGCCGCTGGAGGCGAGCGCACCTTGATGGTGACACCGCCATCGAGCGAGCTGAAGCGCGCCATCGCGGCTGCCGCTGCGGGTAGCGCAGCCCTGGCTTCCACTGCCTCAGCCCTTTTGGACGTCGTCCAAACCGGCCTGGAGGCGGACCTCATCGGCCAGGTCGGCGCCGAACTGGGGCCGCATGCGGGCACGTTTGCCGTGTTCGACCGGTTCGTGCGCAGGAAACTTGGCGACCAGGATGCCGAGGGCATTGGGTTCCTGGCGGCACTGGCGGGATCACTGGTCGAGGGTGCGACGTTCTCGACGACGACCAGCCAAGTGGATCGGTTGGCCCACCGTACTCGGATCCCCGCCGAGATGCGGCGACGGCTGATCGCAGCAAAAGTTCTGGCCGAGCGAGTGGACCGCGTGAGCTTCGGCCACGAGCTCTTCATGCAGGCGTTCTCCGCCGAGTGGGCGGTGAGAGAAGCTGCAGGCAGTATCGAAGCCATCTTGACCACCCTGGCGTCGCCACGATTCAGTCGCAGCAAGAACCATATCCTCGGAGCGCTGGACAATCCAGATCTTCAGCAGGCGGTGCTTGAGCGTCTCACTGATACGGAGATCCTTCTGGCCGCGCACGCCGGCATGTGCGGCGAAACGGCAAGGAGCTGGGCAAAGGCCCGCTTCGACACGCTGCTTGAGATGGCTGTCGAGGAGGCAAACCGCTTGTACTTCAAGGGCAAGGACGGTGACCTTGTTCACGTCCAGATAGACCCGGCGACGCGGCAGTCGTGGTCGAAGGAAGAGCTCGCTGTGCTGGCAGGGGTAGTTCACCTTGTCTGTACAGGACCTTTGCTGGAAGCGTTCCTCGAGGCCATCACCTCGCTGGATGATGCGTTCGCTCGAGCTTGCAAAGCGCTCGTGGATGAAGGCATGAGTCGCGGCCGTGCCTACAGCGAGGCATTTCAGTTTCTGGTTCTCTTTGGAAGCCATGACGTCGCGCTGACCAGCGCGCTGAAAGACGTGTCGACTGGCGCTTACAGAGCGTGCGTCGGCAGAGAAGTTGCGGAGCAGATTGACCTGCACTGGAACGAGGATTCCTCGCTGATGCAGCTCTACGTGCTTGTGCAGCTCGCCAGCCAGCAGTATGGAAACCGTAGCCTGTTCGCGGAGAAGACCGCAGACCTGATCAACAACCGGCTGCGAGGATTTCCTTATCACCTGCGGTTGGCTGTCCTTCACCTAGCTCGTATGGGTGGTGAGGTCTCCGAAGCTCAGAAACAGATGCTTGTCGAGGCGCTTCAGTCCTTGCCATCAACGAACGCCTGGGTGGATACCCCCATCGTCGATGCGCTGGAAAGCCTTGGCGCGCTGCGTGATGAGATGTGGGAGCAGTACGACGGAATCGTCGCTGAACTCCGAGGGATCCTGGAGCGCAAGCTGGCACCCGAAGCCTGGGACGAGGCCTACGTTTTCTACGAAAGGCAGACCGGTCATCCCTATGGCAACGCCTACTGCGAAGCGGTCCGCTCGTTGAGCGACGTCGAGCGTGCGCAATTCCTTGCGATGGCCTGCCGCACGACTTCGAAGTACGTGTGGAATACGTCCTTCTTGATGCGAGAGATGTCCAGGTCGGTGGCACTGGGCGACGCATTCGCACTGGAATCGATCCAGCCACGCCTTGCGCTCCCGCCTCTCCAGAATCACGGCCCCCAGGATGCTGTCGATACGTTCATGCGCGCCCATGAGACCCTTGCAAGGCTCGGCGCTGCTCTGCCGGATCAAGCGTTCTATGGCCTTGAGGGCAGACCCGAGCGAGTTGCACTCCTGGGCTGCGCACAACTGGCCTACTTTCATCCGGATCCGCGGACTGGAGCCGGCGCCCAGCCCCAAAACAACGATGCCGTCTCACTCCTAATGTCGGCGGGCGCGACGCAGGCTATCACAGCGATCTCGCTCGTCGAGTGGTCGCATTTCGGCGAAGTCAACCCAAACAATCGGTTTGTCGCGCGGTTTCGCGAGGTGTGTGTCGATGCGGCGCGACGAAGCCTCCGGGAGATGGTGCAGCCCACCAACTACTTCGGCGATAGAGGAGCGGGGCTACCGCATCGCGCCATGGCGGTGTCGATCCTGGAGCGCTTCGGAGACCGCTCAGACCTCGGCCTGCTTCGCGGACTGGCGGACGACAAAGAGGTCGGTGTCGCCGCCCTCCAAGCAATCGGCAAGCTGGAAGGTATCTAGCACCCGTTCAGCCAGCAACTGGTGGAGGTGGCTCGACGCCAGCTGCATTCAAGGCGTCGTCTGCGCTGTGAGTCGGTGAGATCGGCTTCGGCATGGTGACAAACGCGCTGTCTTCATCTGGGCCATCGTAGGCACCCAATCGAACCGCCGATATAGACAGGGCTATGCGCGCCAGTTCGAAGGATGGCCCGCGCGGGAAGCGTCTTCAAGGCAACCTTCTCCCGCGGGTTCAACGCCCCAGGTGGCGTCCAAATGCCAGCGCTCAGCCTATCCTGCACTAAAGGATTTCTGTCCTCACCACGAGCTTTCAGCCCGCAGGTGCAGGACGCAGCCGGCGGCGATCCGCACGCGTGACGACGCAAAGCGGCGCCCACCCGCGCCGAAGACGACGCGCTGGCGGCCGGACCCGCTGCCCATTCGCCGCACAGGCGCCGCTTGTGACTGGTAGCCGACGCAAAGCCGCCGCGCAGCCGCCGCCGATGACACCGATCCGGCAGCCAGGCGCCGTCGTTCTGCCGCGAACGCGCTGGTTTTCTGCCCCGAATCCAGCTCGCTCGCCGACGTTCAGCGCACCTAGATTGGTAGTTCACCAGTCCAGAGCGCTGCATGAAGCTGCACCCTAAACGCCCGCCCGGCCGCATCGACCGCAAGGCTGCGGCGTACGCCGCCGACATTGCAACGCTGCGCGGCGCCGGCTACACCTACGAAGCCATCCGAGAAGCGCTGCTTGATGTCGGCGTCGTGGCCAGCACGAGCGCGCTGCGCCGGGAAGTGCAGCGACTGCGCACTCGTCAGGTCGGCAGCGCACTGCATTCAGCGCCAGGACCGCCACCCGCACCTCCGACACCTGCAGCGTCGCGGCAGTCACTCGCGCCCGGGCCCCGCCCAGCACCGCACGACCTGCCAGGCGGTTTGCGCGGCCGAGACGTCGCTGAGGCCTTCTTCAGCGCCAACCCCAGCAATCCTCTACTCAAGTCCCAGGAGATCCCATGAAACTCGCTGTCATCAACTTCTCCGGCAACGTCGGCAAGAGCACCATCGCCCGCCACCTGTTGGCGCCACGCATCCCCCGCTGCGAGGTCATCGCGGTGGAGAGCATCAATGCCGACGACGCGCAAGGCAAAACCGTGCGCGGCCGACAGTTCGCCGAACTGCAGGAGTTTCTGCAGACCGCCTCCAATGTCGTGGTCGACATCGGCGCCAGCAACGTCGAAGAGCTGCTCCTGCTCATGCAACGCTACCAAGGCAGCCACCTGGACTTCGACGGCTACATCGTGCCGACGGTGCCGGCACGCAAACAGCAGCAGGACTCTGCGGCCACGCTGGCCGAGCTGGCCCGCATTGGCGTTCCTGCCAGTCGTGTGCGGCTGGTCTTCAACCAGGTCAACGACGACGGACCTGTGGAACGGGTGTTTGAGACCCTGCTCGCATATTGCAACGCCTCCAAGGCCGTCGAGCCACGGCTCGCGGCTTGCCTCCGCTACAACGAGATCTACGCGCTCCTTCGGGCCACCGACAAGTCCCTCAAAGCGCTGGCGGCCGATACGACCGACTACAAGAAACTCATTGCGCAGGCCGGCAGCACCGGCGAAAAGGTTGCACTGGCCCAAACACTCGCAATGAATCGCCTGGCTCGCGGCGTGCTGCCAGAACTCGATGCGTGCTTTGATGCCCTGGACTTGCAGTCGCTGCTGTTCGAGGGTTTGGTGAGTGACGCGTCGCCGCAGTTGGTACTCTGAAATTCAACGCTTTCAGCATTCCTGGCTAGACTGCTCGCGTTATTCACCCGGAGCATTACGTGGCCAAGTCCCTGACGCAGATCCAAAGCCAGATTGAAAAACTCCAGAAACAGGTCGACGCCGTTCGCTCGGCCGCCGTCGTCCGTATTCGCAAGGAAATGGCGCAACACGGCCTGACCGCCGACGACCTGTTCGGCCCGGCGAGCAGCACCTCGACTGGCAGTGGCCGTGCGACCAAGGCCAAGGTCAGGACCAAGGCCGACAGGCCGCCGAAGTACGCCGACGGCTCGGGCAACACCTGGGGCGGCATGGGCAAGCGCCCGGCATGGATCCGAGAGGCGTTGGACGCTGGCAAGTCTCTCGAAGAGTTCCTTGTCGGCGCCGCGCCTAAGGCAGCAAAGGCGGTGAAGGCAGCCAAGCCAGGTCGCAAGCCCGCAGCCAACAAGGCTGCCCCTGCGGCAGCGCCCAAGAAGGCCGCCGCCAAGCGTCCGGCGCGCAAGAAGGCGACTGACGCAGCAGCGGCTACTACTGCAGAGTCCTAACGAGCACAGCGGCCACCAGGGCCGCCCCAGCTCAGCTTTAGCAAGGGCTGGCACACTGCAGGCGGCTCTTCAGTGAGCCCCTGCTTTTCCTCCCTGAGCAGGCCGGCCCTGCCGGTTGCAGCCCCGTGGCAATGCCCGGGGCTTTTCTTTTGTGCGGCCGGCTGCGATCTGGTCAGCTCGCCTGACGCAGGCGCCGGACGATCTCGCGCACCCGTGCTTCGCCGTTGGGCACCAACGTGTAGAGATCGGCCCGCGCCCATCGCAGCGCATCAAGGCAGCACAGCATGTCGTCGCTGATGCCGACGTCCACCGCGCGCAACTCGAACAGATTGAACGGGAACGTCCGCCCATTGAACGTGCCGGCAATGAATGCCGCCACGCGGCGCGTCTGTCCCGAGTCGCCTTGCTCGGCGATCTTCAGGAGTCGTGCGAATGCCCGTTCGGCCTGCGAGCTCGCCTTCTGCGACCGGGCCGCGCAGCGGGCCATGATGTCCAGTGTCGAGGTGGCCATGAGGATCTCCTGGCTGGAGGTTGGCGCCGGCCTGGCTGCATGCTCGGGCCGCGCGCCGGTTGTGCTCACGCTGGATTCGAGGGGTGAATCCAGCGCAGGGTGGCAGACGGAGAGGCTCAAGCCTTCAGCTTGCGCATCTCCTCGGCAAGCATCCACAGCGCCCGGTTGAGGCTCACGCCCCGGTCGATGCTTTGCACGGGTCGGGTCTGCATGCGCTTGCCATGGGCGCTGCGGCCAGGCTGCCCGCCCTGGATGACGTTCTCCTGCACCCGCTGGAAGGTGGTCCACAGGCTGTGGCCGGTGTCCTCGAACCGCCGCGCATGGATCAGCTGCTCGGCCGTCACCGGCGCGGGCGGCTGGCCCTCGGTCCGCTCGCCGAAACGCAAGGCCAGGGCTGCCGTGGCGAATGCCGTCTGCTCGCCGGGCTCCAGCTGCAGCGCCTTCATGCCCTCGGTGTGTTCCTCGACGGTGCTGAACTCCTCCAGCACGCGGAACGCGCCTTCGATGACTTCGCCTTGAATGTTGCCCTTGTGGGGCTATGAGTAGCTATCCATGGCCGCACCTATGAATAGACATCAACTACGAATAGTTCGAACACACGCCCGCCTCTGCCCACCTGGGTTGGCTGCCGATTTCGGGCGTGTGGGTCTTGCCATAGTTACAGCGTTTCCAAGAACTTCATCAGCTCGTCGGTGGCACGGAAACGCGTGAGCTTGATGTCCGGGGCCTCGAGCCGAGCCAGGGCCTTCTCCTTCATTTCCAGGTTGGCTTCAACGTAGCGGTGGGTCGTGTTCGTGCTCTCGTGACCGAGCCACAGCGCGATGACGTTGAAGGGCACACCGCTCTGCAACAGATGCATGGCTGTCGTGTGCCTCAAGGTGTGGGGAGAAACCCGCTTGCCCTTCAGGCCGGGGACCTCGGCCGTGGCGCGACCGACCGCCAGAGTCAATCGCTGCGTCACGTTGCAGCGCGTCATCGCCTGGCCCGATCGATTGGGAAGCAGGGCTGAGTCACCGCGCAGTTGCGGATTGCCACGCAACCAGGCCCGTGCCGCTGCCACCGTGGATTTCCACAGTGGCACCGATCGCTGCTTGCGGCCCTTGCCCATCAGATGGACGCAGGCCGCACCGTCCAGCACAACGTCGTCAACCCGCACGCCGATGATCTCGGACACGCGAGCGCCGGTGTTGTAGAGCAGCGTGAGCAACAGGTGGTCGCGCTGTGATGTCCACTCGCCGCCAGGCTGACCCAGCACCGCGACGATCTCGGGCCGGCTCAGGTAGCCGAGCATCGGCCGGTCGAAGCGCTTCATCGGCACCCCCAGCGCACGCTCGATCGAGTGCAACGCGGACACGTCGCGCCGGCCGGCGAACTTCAGGAATGTGCGCAGCGCCGTCAGCCGCAGATTGCGGCTTCGCACCGAGTTCTGTCGCTCCGCCTCCAGGTTGTCCAGGAAGCTCAGGATCAACTCCGGCGTGATGTCCGCCAGCAGCATGGTTGCGGGCGACTTGCGCAGTCGCGCGGCCGCGAACCCGAGGAACAGCTTGATGGCGTCCCGATAGCACGAGACCGTCTGCGGACTGAGCGCCCGTTGTGCAACCAGGTACTCGGTGAAGAACTGCTGGACGATCGCCGGAAAGCTTGGCGGTTTGATGGTGGCCTCACGCATCGCACACCTCCGGCATGCAAGCCTCAAACCGCTGCGCGGCAACCGCCATGAGATCGGGCACCGCCTGCAGGTACCAGTACGTGTCGGCGACGCCCGCGTGTCCGAGGTATGTCGACAGCGACAGCATCGTCTGGTCGACGTCGACCCCTTGCTGCTGCCACAGCAACACGCGCCTGACGACGAACGTGTGCCGGAGATCGTGGATGCGTGCCGCATGGTGGGTGCCACGATTGACCCAGCCCAGTTCGCGGCGCAGACCGGCGAATACCAACCTGGCCTGGTGCCCTGCCAATGGCGTGCCCAGGATGTCGGCTCGCAGACCGATGAACAGGTACTCGTCCTCGCCCGAGGCAGCACCGGTCAGGTCGCGACCGGCGCGATATGCGCGCAGTGCCTGGGTCGTGCTTGGATGCAGCGGCACTGCACGCGACTTGCCGAACTTCGTTCGCCGGATGGTGAGTACCCCTTGCTGCAGATCCACGTCGGCCAGGCGCAGTGCCAGCGCCTCTGAAATCCGCAACCCTGTGCTCGCGAGCAAGCCGAAGAGCGTCTCGTACAGCAAGCCTCGGATGCTGGACGGCGGCCCCAGGCGCCGCGCGGCAGCCAGCAGTTCCTCTATCTCCTGATCGCTGTAGATGTGTGGCGTTCCCCGTACGGGCCGATGCCCGCAGACCGCCTCGTCCGGCACCTCGGTGTCCGGCTCGAACTGCAGCAGCCAACGCGCGAAGGGACGCAGGCGCCTCATTCGCCGAGCCATGTGCAAGGATCCTGGCATCGAAGACCGCCCTTGCGCCGCCCACTGGGTCATGACTTCGAGCGTCAACGGGCCGAGATGGTTGCTGCGCTGGACATGCCGCGCAAGACTGCGCAAGCAGTAGCCGGAGTGCCTGAGGTCAAAACCGAGACGCTGCCGTTCAGCAAGGTAGCGTTCGACGAGGGTGATCACGTCGTTCGTCATGCTTGGCTCCCGGTGGTGTTGGGGGCCACTGAACCAGGCCATGGCAGCGCCACTTCGAACAGGTGACGACTGTCGAGCTTGGCGTAGACGCGCGTGGCGTTCAGTGAACGGTGCCGCAGGACATCGGCGACTTCCTTGATCGACGAGCCCGTGGCGAGCAGTCTGCTGGCCATGGTGTGGCGCAGCAGGTGTGGTCGTGTGTGGGGCAGGCCCGCCCGCGCGTAGGCCTCGCGGATGGTCTTGCCGACGACAGCCGATCCGATACAACGCTCATGAGGTGTCTTGTGACTGGCGAAGACCATGCGGTGCAGGGTCTTGGGCCTCTCGCTGCGCAGGTAGGCGACGATGGCGTCACCGGTGGCAACGGGCAGGGGCATCACGTGTTCGCGTCGGCACTTGGTCCGGCGCAATGTGATCGTGCCGGCAGCCCAGTCGATGTCGTCCAGGCTCAGGCGAGCGACTTCGCCGATGCGCAGGCCCAGGTCCAGGGCGCAACGCACCATGGCGTCGGCACGACGTATCGACGCCCCCGACTGGCCAAGTGAAGCGATAAGCTGTTCGACCTCCGCTGGCTTGAGCGAAGTCGGCAACGAGGCCTGCTGCCAGTTCGCCGGCGTTGACAGCGCACCGGCCAGGGAGTGAAGACTGTCCCCTTGCGTCGAGCGCCAACGGAAGTAGCCACGCAGACTGGATACGACGCTGCTCAGGCTCAGGGGCGTCGTATGCGTCTTGGCCTGCTCGGCAATGAAGCCGCGAACGTGCAATGCGGTCACCGCATCGAAATTGATGGCGTCACCAGCAAATCTCTCGCGCAGGAGTCGGCCGATGATGCGCAGGGTGTTCTCGCGAGTGCTACGCGCCAGGCCGCGCGCGTGGGACAGGTAGTGATCAAACCGGCGCAGTTCCTCCCCTACGGGAGTCGTGTCAAGCGCCTTCGGCGGCACAGCGAGAGCCGTGCGAAGAACGACCAGCAGATGAACCAGCGGAGCATGGTGATCATCGGGTCGCCGCCCCCCAGGCATAGCAGCGCGCCGACGCGGAACACGCTGGTACAGGAACTCTGCGATCAAGGTCTCGTTGAGATCACCCATGCGCCTGCATGCCTGGATCATCCATAGATCGAGGCGCGTGACCACGGCCTCGCAGTGCTCGATGTAGGAAGCCGCGTAGCCGCGGTCGACCAAATACCTCCGGTAGGTAGGCCTATGTTCGGTCAGCAGTGAGGCGCTGCTGGTCGGGACAACGGTGTCGAAAGGGACAGGTTTGACAACCATGACGATCTCCAGTTAGTGGAGCCGCCAGTGCATGCGAAGTCAGGAACTACGTATAGCTGCTCATGCCAGATGATTGACAGGACAGGCGATGAGCAACGAGCACCGCGGGTGCGCGATCACCAGCTACTCGTAGTTGATGTCTATCCATAGGTGAGGGATGCGGATGTCTTCGACCACGTCGCCGACGACCAGACCGTTACAGCAAACGAACCTCAGCATCCCAGCGAGCATCTGGTACGAGCTGGCACCGTCATGGCTGTTGATGAGGATGATCTCGTTGGCCTCCGGCTTGGCCTGGACCTGGCCAGCGTGGCGCATGCGGATCATGTGTTTGGTGAACTCGGCCTTGCCCTCGATCCGGCTGGCGCCCTGAGCCACCATGAAGGGCTCGAAGCCCTCCTTGCGCAGGCCGCGCAGGACATCGATGGTCCGGGATGTAGGTGTACCGGTCGGATCGGCTGACGTGCTTGCCCAGCGCAAAGATGGACGGCGCCGCCGCGCGCATTTGGTCTTCGCTGAGCGGCTCGGCGCTGCGGATGACCTGGGTGGTGCGGCCAGCAAAACGGGTGGCCAGGGTCGGATGGGTCGAATGCATGGCGAGATATCCTGGGAGAGGCCAGCCGGGCTCCGGATTGAAGTCCTGAATGCTGATCCTCTTGCTCGGACTCCTCGCTCCCGCCCACGGGCGGGCGGGGGGTGGGCATGGCCCCTTCCGGCGGGAAGGGGTTGGGGATGGATGTTCAGAACTGCAGCCGAAGCAGTGCGCCGGTTTCCCGGCCCACCGCTAGAAGATCCCCCCACAAGTCCCCCTCACAAGGGGACGGGGGTTGTGGGGGGAGCGCGGTGGGACGACCTGCGCACAGGCTGCCCCATCACGGGCGACGCAGCCCAGCGGGCGATGTGACAGCTTGCCTGGCGCAGCGCGTGCAGCAGAGGAGCCCAAAGACCACGAGCCACGGCGGCTCTGCGACCGGCGTGACACGAAGCGAAGCGACTGGCGCGACGGTCGAGCCGTGGCGAACACTTCAAGAGCGGCCCGGCCTCGGGCTTGGCGGGCGCTCGGGGTGGCGATCTGGCCGGGTCAGCGCGCAGCGCAGTTGATCAGGACCGGGCAGTTCGCCAAGCAGGCCTTTCATGCGCAGCGTGAAGGAGATTGCCTGCGGTCCCCGAGCGCGGGAGGGCCGCGCCTTGATTAGGCTGCCCAGGACGGGAACGTTTGGACCGACTGCCCGCTGCGTGACCCGCAGAGATCTGAGACCGCTCAAGATGCAGCCGTCGACGGCGAGCCAGCGAGCGGCGGCCATGTGCCCAGAGCCGAAATTGGTCGGGAAGCAGCAGGAGGCTCGCCATAACCCATGGGTTGCCAAAGCATGGCCGGCGGCAGGCTTTTTCGCCCCTCCCCCCGAGCGGCAGGATGCGCGCCGTTGCGTTGCCGGTTCCATGCCGCGTAGTCTTGCCACTCGCAATCGCCTTGCTAGCCAGCCCCTTCGAGGCAGTAGACCCGTCAGCATTGCGCCTGCCGTGACGGGATAGATGACTGGCTGAATCTCTCTTGCCGCAGCTGCAATGCTGTTCGGTATCACCTCGCAAGTCCGTACATCGAACAGAGATGGCCGAGGACTGCCATGCTTGCTGGGCTTAAAGCCAACTACCCATCAAATGTTCCTAGCGCGCCGTCTGAAACTGTAGCCTGCGTCTGGATGATGCGAGCATGTTAGAGCAGTTCTCCGCCAGCGTTGGTAAAACGCGAGTGCCTGAGTTTCATTGAGCGCGTTCCGAGGTCCTCGTCCAACTGGCGAATCTTTGCATCCAAATAGCAGAGCACCATGACCGATTTAAATGTCGACAATTTTCTTCGGTCTTACCTCAAGACTCGACACATGATCCTGCTGCTGGAACGTGGCAGGCATGTGCCCATCCTTCACGCCGCCTAGGCCACCGGCCTGACACAGTCAACCGCGTCGAAGATGCTGTCGGACCTCGAAAGCACCGTTGGTGTCCAGCTATATGTCTTGGAGGGGACAAGGACCGCTCTTGCAGTACAGGAGCGCTTGTTTCCGCTTGACGGGGACGGCTATTAGATAACCCTGGATTTTGCTCACCGGTAAGGCTGGAAGCACGACTTGCCACCTTCGACAGGATTGGCGTTAGGCTCAATAGCCCCAACTTACTGGGCGCATAATCGCCGCATGATTCTATTTCATCATTGCAAACTTTAAAATACTTCCGGTGTTCGCGTCAATTTCATACCTTGCGACACCGCCGAAAAAACGCTCTCCCCGGAAGATCTTTGGTGAGAAGACCACAACATATTTTCCCTTACCCTCAAAAGAAATGGTCATTTCGTAGTTGGAAATATTGGAAATAAACCTCGCTTCCTCCGACCTCGTTGGATCTTCCTTTGCCAAATGATTGCAAAAGTCCAAATAGGCAATGGAGGACGCTCGTTGAATCTCCTGGATTCTAGTCTTTTGCTCTGAAGTCTGAGCCAATGCAGACGTAGTTAGCAAAATCGCCAATGCCATGGCCAGGATTGCCTTCATAGCTGCGTCCTACTTGCCGCAACCACAAGCAATAGGCCCACCCGGCTTCTTCGTTACCTTATATTCCCTTGCCTTCCAGGGATCATATGCCCTTATAGACCCATTTGGCGCACCCAAAAACCCCATATATCCAGGCCGGCCACGTGCGTTAAAAGCAATATTACTTATGTCTGAATTGAGGCCAGTCGAGAAGTAATTGTCGCTTTCGCTCAATCTAGCGCCATGCGTATGGTAATCCCCGACTGTATTGGCATTCATGGGGCCTGCTCTAGACCAAGTTTCACCACCCGGGTTTGGCTTGGTATAAGAATACGTTCCGTTGGCGTTTTGATAAATGCGTCCGGCGTACTCTTTGCCTGACTTAATTGAGGTGGGATTAATGTCTTGGACTGCGGTCACCCCAGCGTCTTCGATGGTCGCATAACAATCTACATCTGGCCTAAGTCCAGTCCGATCAAATAGGCTAATTGGATTGCCACCAACATATGCGTACGTGTTGAGGCCGCCAGCAAGGCCGATGGGGTCGGATTGCGTGTACCGCCCAAGGCTTGCATCATATGTCCGGTGCCAGTTCTGCCACAGCCCAGATTCTGTGTCGAAGTATTGCCCCGGGAACCCAATATTGAGTCCTCCGATGGAGTCCGTGGTAACCGTGCGATCAAACGGACGCAGCGTTGCTGCCCACTTGACTGTCATGCCCGACGACCAATTGACTGCCTGCGTTGGCCTCCCGAGATGGTCGCTGTAGACGGTATGTGTATTATTGTGACTTACAGGATTAGTATTTACCTGAAGCAGCCGACCCTCGAACCATACATAGCTTCGTTGTGATCCGTTAGTGGATATTTCGTAGAGCAGTTCACCGTTCGGCGCGTATACAAAGCGTGTCCCGACACCGCCCACTTGCTTATAGCTACGTTGGTTCAATCCGTTGAATAAGTAACTCGCCGTGGTAGCTGCGCTCACGCCGGGATTCGCACAGTTGATAGTGCCGCTATAGCGTTCGAACTGCGATAGTCGCGCAAAGGCGTCATACCGATGGCAGTCAGTAATTCCATTGCGCTGATCCTGCGTGAGATTGCCCGAGCCATCGTAAATGAAATTACGGACGCCGGAGGAAGAGGTCACGGCAGTCAACCTGTTCGTGTTTGGCGCGACTGCGTAGGTGACACTGCCGCCCGGTGTGTAGATAACACTTTGTCGGTTGCCATTGGCGTCATAGTTAAATGTGGCGTTTAAGCCGGTGCCATCGCTCGCTGTTCGCAACTGACCAAGTTCATCATAGGTAAGGCTGCTTAGCCCTAGGTTTCCCGTGTCTTGAATCAGGTTGCGTCGATTATAACTGACTGTCGCGGTGCCGTTAGTATTCGCTGTTTGGCTGATGCGCCCATCAAGATCATAATTTATTCCTCCGAAGATTGGAGGGCCAAACGGCTGGTACGGAGTACCATATAACGCAGAGGCAGCTACACCTCCGGTTGTGTACGCCGTTATGCTTCTTACCCTCCCGTCTCGCCAAGAATACTGAAGCCGAAATCCATTTGGATATGTGAGGCTAGCGAGCTGGCCCCTGCCGTCATAAGACCAGGTAGTTGTGAAGCTTTGGCCCTGTATGGTTGCCGTCTGGGTGGCAAGCGCACCCCAAGGAGTATAGGCATAACTTAATTCTTCCGAACCCTCAACGACTTTACACAAACGCCCTTTGCCGTAAGCACAGTTGTCGTAAGTAAAGCTACGATTTATCGATGAGCCGCTTCGGCTTGACGTTAAGTTGGACAGGCGTCCATCGGGATAATAGCCTGGCGTTGTTATCGTCCCGTCGGCGCGTGTGATTCGCTCAACGCGGCCATCTGGAAAATAGCTCGTTGTAGTGATGCCGGTGTCCGGACTGGAAGTCTGGGTGACAAAACCCAAACCGTCCTTTGTATAAGTCGTTACGCCCCCCTTCGGGTCGGCAACCGAAATAACTTGATCTTCTGCGTCATATCCAACGATAGTGACTCCGCCCGCCGGATTTTGGATTCTATAAGGCCGCCGCAAGGCGTCTTTGAAAAAATCTGTGGTTAGCAGCGCCCCCGTCTCGGACAGCTCTTGCACATTCTCCTGGCGCCCTTCTGCGTCGTAATTAAAGGCAGTCTTCTCCCCGTTGTTTCCCCTTAGGGCCGAGACACGCCCATCGCTGTCTCGATCAATGTACCTTCTACTGGAAAGGCTGGATTGCTGTATATAGCCTTGGCAGCCATAGGGGCTAGTGCAGTTGGGAGGCCGTGTGTACCGGTCAAGGCTGGTTTCTACCCGCGTTACATCGCTTCGATTATCTAGCGTGAAATCAAGGTAATGCTTTGAAGCCTGAGCATCGTTATAATATGACTGATCAAAGTTATCTCGCATTTCCATTCGGACTAGACGAAGTGCTGCGTCATAACGCCAAATGATCTGAGTACCATCCGGCCCAACGCTTGATGTAATGTCCCCGTTCACGTTGTAACTCCAACTCTTCAGGATCCCCGCCGTGGAACTTGAAATGAGCCGATTGCGTCCGTCATAGGTCAGTGTTGTAACGACGTTGTTGGTATCGGTGATGTTTTGAGGGAGTCCGTTGGAAGTGAAGTTAGAGTATGTGGTGGTGCCTATAGAATCACTAATGCTGACTAGGTCGCCTGAGGTGTTATAACTGTATGTCGCTGAATCGCCGGGGCCGCTGATTGGGCCGTCCACAACCATCGTGGCGACAAATCCATTCGCATGGTCAACGTAATCAGTGGTGGTTACAAGCGGTGCTGTGGCAGCAGCGGACCGCGATGCAACCGAGCGTCGGCGTTCCCGACCTTTGGGGTCGTACGCATACTCTGTGAGCGTTAAGGGCGTTGTTACGCGCGTAAGTCGGAGCGGCGATCCCTCCCATGTGTAGTCGGTGGTTTGTGCTAAAGGCGTCCCTTTCCCGCGCACCTCTTGACGCACGTAGCCGGCAGTATCTAGAACTGTTTCAAGAACCACACCGTTCGGTGACGTCGTAGTAACTACCTGGGAGCTTGGTCGGGCAATCGAAGTAATCGAAAGCGGACACGTGCTGGTCGCAGCAGCCTCTACTCTTTGCGTTTGAGCGGCAGAATCAAACTTGTATTGCACCGTCCGGCCCGAAGGAGTTGTGACGGTAGTTAAACCGTCAGTGCCGTAAGTAAATGTGTGCCGCTCCACGCCGCCCGCATGTTCGGACAACTTTGCTCGATCAAACTCGTCGTAATCAAAAGTTGAATACCGCACATTATTGATGGATTTACCAAGATATAAGTAACTTAAATAATTGCTTATTCTATAGTGGTAGCTTACGACGTCATTACCTGGATAAGTGACGGAGTGAAGGTTGCCGGATCCATCTCGGGAGTAGCTATAGAGAAACGTGTTACTGGCGGAATCGGTTACCTTGGTAACCAGCTTATAGTCGCTATACACACCGGCCCACGAGGAGACAGGGAAATAATCCCAAAAGAATGAAAAGTATCTTCCGCTTGTATGAGTAACTCGAATTAGTGTTGGATTCGTCCTCGTAGACGAATCGTAATTTTGGTTTTCATACGAGAAATACCATCCAATACCATCTGCGCTTACGCTGGACAGAATCGATCCGCCGCCAGCGTAGGTCTCGACGCTTCCCCCGGTATCAGTAAATATGTACTGCGAGCCAACCTGGACTATGGTGCGAACCTGTCCCTGCGTTCCTACGCGATCCGGTCGCTCCACCCATTTACCTGGTGCATCATGGGAGAAACGCATTGGCGAACCGTCTGCGCGAATGAGTGTGATTAAGGTTGGGACTCCGCTAACGTAACTACCGAACGTTGCGCGACGATCAAATGGCGTACTCCAGCTACGGCCAAACATGCCGTTTACACTGGCATTCGCGTTATATGTGCGGGTCAACATCAACGGATATCTTCCCGGAATCGCAATATCCGTCTCGAACTCGACTTTGTTCCCGCTAGCTAAAAGGACGGGATTTCCACAGGAAGGACCTCGAGTGGCCGCGTTCCTTCCTGTAATCGAATCGATCGCAGCCGGCCCAGCAGCGTTTCCGCCTGAATCTGCGTCGTCTCCAAGACCGACCCCGACCTCTTCACCGCTTCTGCGGATCGCTTGTGGCGGCGTAGGGGGCTTAGTCGAAGAGCCACTGACAAGAACGCAGTTAAGTTGCTGTGCGCCAGGCGTGGTTGCCGGTCGGTAGTCATCAACCCCGTTTTCAGGGGTGCATTCCTGGCGTGTGCTTTGGTTGGACGCGGCGGCGTGTTTCCCGGATATAGCAAGTACTGCCACCAGACTGGCTGAAAGTGCCGTGCCAAATAGCCCCTTGGTGGTCAATCGTGACCAGGATCTCATAGCCTATCCCTCATCGGCGTTAAGCCTTTAGTAGTTAATGTCGATCTCTTACTATTTTTATCTGTTTTCCTCCGTCTCCGCCAAAAACAATCACAATCGTGAATATTTGCAAAGAACCGTAACGACAAATAGCCGTGTTCAACGGCTGTGGGGAAGTTCGTGATGGCGACAGCTGTACCAAGCGGGGCGCCGATGCTGTGGTTCGGGTACGAAGTTGTCGTAGGGTGGACGACCGCCTCTGTGCCTCTGCCACCAGTCTGCTCTTGCTGCTTGAAGCGGAGCCCAGACACAGTGGAGCAACTGACGAGGGGGCCTGCAGACCAGCCCCCGTATGACGGCTCTGGGCACATTACTGACCCTCACACGCCAACGGCGAGATACAGCGCACAGCCCGGGGAGGTAAGCCGGTCAGCGACACGAGCAGCAGGTCAGACCTGCTTGCGCTGTGCGAACCAATCTCGAATATCCGCAACCGGCTGGGACAGCCCCAACGTGAGGATGTTGTCCAGGTTCCGGTCGAACACATCCAACCGAGGCGACTGGCCGAAGTAGTCGGGCCTGCAGTCGTCGCTGTTCGTGGACAAGCTGAAATGCAGACGACACGCCAAAGGCCTCGCCGGATAGACGGAACAGCGCCCCCCATCAACGAGGAAAGTACACGGCTCACCCATGTGAGCCAGGGCAGCCTCGTCGCGCGCGTCCTCGACCACCTGCTCCTGTGCAAGCACGCCTCGACCCGTGATGGCAGCGGCTGGCTGACTTGGCCTGGGCAGCTTTGCAAAGTCAGCGATTGCAAACGCCTCGGCCTGAGTGATGGCGACGGGGATCGCGCAGCAGTGGGAGCATCCGGAACCGCACGGTACGGCCTTGCTGGCCAGCACGACGTCTTGGACGATATCCGCCGCTCGCTGCAGCCAAATGAGCCGCTTTGCGGAGGTGCGGGCCTGCCGCGCAGTACTGCGAAACCTTGCTTCCGCTGCGTTGTCCATGACAGCTTCAATACGCCCTACCGCGTCCTGAAGTCGCAAGGCCTCGCCATCTTTCCCTTCATCGCTGTCACTGGTCATTCGCAGAAGCCTCCCCCGCTCCCATGGCGAGATAGGGCCGGACGTGCGCGTCGGTTTCTTTTGTCGCAAGCACTGCCGTCGCTTTCCATCTCGCCGCTGTACTCAGCACTTCAGCTCTTTGAACCTGTTCCGCTGTCTCAGCAAATCGGACTGAACTTCGGCCAGTTCTCTTCCGTTTGCCGCGCGCTCGCGGGCTTCACTGCTGGCCATGCTCGCGTCTAACCTGGCGCACTCACGTCGAACCTCAGGCGCCAAGTACACGCGCTTTCTCGCCACCTCGTATTGCGTTGCGTTCATCCCGGTGATTGGACGAACCGCCTCGGCGAGCTGCTCCCGGTGAATCTCATGGCGGACATCAGCCCCTTTCCCCTCTTTTCCTGTCGTCGTCAGTCCTCGGGTAGGCTCGATCTCGAGTCTCTTGGCCGCAGGGCAAGGCTCGTCGCTGTAGACAACCTTGCCTGCTGCTTCGCACTTGAAAACCGTCCGGCTGGTCGCGGGAAGGCGCTGGGCATTGGCCGCGCCAGACAGTCCTGCGGCAATGAGGATCACGACGCAATAGGTTCGCATCACCAGATTGTCCGCAATTCCAGGCAACCGAATGACACCTTCGCCCACCGCACTGCCGCATCACCGCTCGGCGGCCTGGCGGGGTAAAGCTGCCGCTCAGGCTGGGTGACTTCGTGCGGTCAGAGCCCCGCCAAACTGCCAGAGCCGATTCCGGCAGGCCGCGATGTGGCTGGGCATCTTGCCGCTCGGGCCGCCGGTCAACGACTGACTTCGCGTGACGGCCGGCTTCTGTCAACCCCAGGAAGCGGCCGCTGGTTTGGCGACAGACCCGGCTGGGACGGAACCCGCGATCTTTGGCCCAGTTGCTCGCGAACGAATGTCGTGCCGCGCACAAAGGACGCAATACGCTCTGCCAGCTCGTGGTCACCTGCGACCTCGGACGCCGCCAGGGCCCTCATGATGTGCGCCCAGCTCACCATCGCGTCGGCGCGACTCAGCGTGCCTGCTCGACCGGTCTTCATGGCGACCGAAGCAGTGCGAAGGCGCCCCTCCTCCTTCGCCTTGATCCGCCACAGCGGCTCAAAGTTCCGGCTTTCCCCGCGCGACGCCTGCCGCGTCGCTTCAGCCTCGATACCCCAACCTCGCAGCTTCTCGGCGAACGTCTCCCGCCATCGCTGCAGGTCCGCCTTGCGAGGATTCAGTCGCTTGCCAGACGCCGCCTCCGCACGCACGCTCAGGTGCACATGCGGATTGGCCTGGTGCTCGTGCAGGACCATGACGTAGCGATGCCCCGCGAGCTCGGTCTGTGCGAACTCACGCGCTGCCTTCTGCAAGAGCGTCGCGTTCGTGCCGGCCGGCATCGACAACATGATGTTGAAGGCTTCCCGCCGGTGGCCTTCTTCTGGAATCAGTGAACCGCCGTAGCGCCACTGATCCGCCAGGTCTCGCACGGCTTCCTTGCCGGTGCGAACCACCTCGCGGTCGTCCTCGATCTCCAGCTGGCCGTTCTTGCTGATGTACCGGAAATGCGCTGCGATGGCCGCCATCCCTCGGCCACCGCCCGTCACCTTGACCATCACCTGGGGCGCCCTGCGCACCGTCGACTCGATGCGCTTTCGGATCACGGCAGCCTTGCGCCGCAGCATCGCGTCCAGTCGAGGCAGCGGCGCCGACTTGACAATCCGATTGCCGGGGTAAAACAGCCGCTCGCCCCACTGAACCAGAACGCCGTCGATCTGCTGGCCACTGGTCATCTCCTTGACCTCCTGGCTGACCGGAGTTCGGCAACCAACGAGGCCGCAACCGCAAGGTGCTGCCGTACATCCTTCGTCAAGGAAGTGATGCTGGCGCGATACGGCTCCAGCTGAGGGACAGAGGCTCGGCCCAGCACCCGCAGGAACGCGTTGAGATCGGCGGACAGTGCGGCCATGCGATCCGTGGACGCCATGAGCGCCCTCACTGTCGATGAATGGTCTGCAGGCATGGCGGCAGGAACCATGCCGTCAAGGAGCGAAGACACATAGTCGCCCTGCGACATGTCGGTGGCGCGCGCTCGCGTGGCCAGCGACGTTGCATGAGCGCGCGAGACGCGCAGCGTGACTTTGACGACTGCGCTGGCAGGGGCTTCAGCAGGCGTCGCGACGGCGGGGTCCTCCCCGCTTGGGTAGTCATCGAGCAGCAGCAGAACAGCGCGCCTCGTCAGGAAGGCGGGTGTCGTGTGCTGTCGCTGAGCCTGCGCACGGAGTCGATCACCCAGGCCGCGCAGATCTACGCACACACGGTCGCGTGCGTTCCCTCGCCCTGGCTTCCATGGTGCACTGGCCCGGCGCCCTGTGAGCGGCGTCGCGACAGCACCCAGCAGGTCAAGCTGCTGATGCTCGCTCTCGCGCCCTGTGGAGACCATGAGCCCTATCGTGCGACCAGCCTCCCCGATGCGATAGGTCCCGAAGGCCGGCGGGTTGTCCGTCCCAGAAGCGCCATGCATGTCTGACGACGTCCCATGCCTTCCCGGGAGGTTAGCTTGGTGGTCACCATTCGTAGCAACTCTGCAGCGCCAGGCCCGCATCAGCCTGCGCGCTGGGTTGAGCACGCGGCCTACGGCTGGACGAGTTCCAGCCGATCACCATGGTTGCGCACGACTAGGCCATGCAAACTTGCCATGGCTTCGGCGAAGCTGGCGTTGTCGCCGGTCTTGACCACGCCGCTAACGCGCCTCTCGCCCGCCGTGCCGGACACGACGATCGGCACGCGGTCGTAGCGGTTCATCTCATCCACCGCTTCGAGCAGCGACACGTTGTCAAAGCGGGCCTCTCCCCGCCGCCAGGCCAGCACCTGGTCCATGAGAGGCCGATCCACACGGGTCGCCGTGGCAGGGCGCTGAGCTTCATCGGAACGGCTGAGGCGCAACCGCTGGCCGGGCACCATCACCAACGGCGTTTCCAGCAGGCGTCCCTCTCCAGCAGCGCTTCGCACCACGACCTGGCCTTCAACCAGCGTGACGGCGAGCGCTTGGTCACCTGGCTTGGCTGTGGGCGACGTCTGAAGCATGAACGCCGTGCCGGTGGCGACGACCTCAGTGCCTGCGGCGCGGACGACGAACGGACGGCTGGCATCCTTGGCGACCTCGAACATGGCTTCGCCGCGCTCGACTTTGACGGTGCGCTGGGACTCAGCAAAGTCCACGCGGATTCGGGTAGACGTGTTCATCGACAGGCGCGTGCCGTCCTGAAGCACCACGACGCGCTGTTCGCCGACGCCGGTGTCGTACGCATCCCCGGCGCTCCAGGGGCGAAGCGCCATCACGCTCGCGACCAGCGCCAAGGCAATGGCCAGGCTTGAGCGCCAGGGCAAGGACCGCGCTGCCCTGCGGCTGCCTGGCAGCTCACGGGCCGCCGTCGCGCTGGCGTAGTCCGCCAGCGTGAGGCTGGCCACGTCCTGCCAGGTGTCGGTGCAGCGCTCAAACGCCAGGCGGTGTGCGGCGGAGCGGGCCTGCCAGGCGCGGCACTCTTGCTCCATCTGCGGGGTGCGGTGGCCGCCATGCAGGCGGGTGATCCACACGGCGGCCTCGGCGGCTACGTCCTTCGGCACAAGCGCCGGTCTCTCGGGCACCGCCGCCCCGGCGGACGCCTGACGGCGATCCATCGCTACCAGCCTTCCATCCAGGTCGTGAGCTGCAGCGTGGCCTTGGCGATGTGTTTGTGGACCGTCGTGGTGCTCAGGCCGTGCAGCCGTGCGAGCTCGACGATGGTCAGCCCGTCCAGTCGGTGGGCCAAGAAGATGCTCCGCGTGGTCTCGCTCATGCGGCTGACGCCCAGGCTCAAGCGTTCGAGCCGCTCCTTGGCGAGCAGCGTGGCCTCGGCCGTCGGCGCGATGTCGATGAGGACGACATCCTCGACCAGCACCTCGTCACCTCGGGTCGTCTGCGCGCGATGGGCGTCAACGGACAGGTTGAGCGCGGTGCGCATCAGGAAGGCTTCGGGCCGCTCGACGTGCTGGTCGCGCTCGTAGCAGGCCAGCCGGACCCAGGCTTCCTGGACCAGGTCATCGGCTTCGTGCGCGTTGCGGCCACGGCGCATCAGGGCGCCGCGCACGCGCGCCAGCGTCTCGCGCAAGTTCTTGACCAAGGCTGCCGTCATGGGCAGGTCATGCGGCTGGCTGAGAGGCAAGCGCCCCCACAGCGCCAGAACGGCGCAGGGCCGTCTTGAATCTCAGCTTGGGGAGCCCATGGAGCTGGCGGTCGGCGTTTTCGAGGGCGTGCATCAGGAAGGCAGCAGCGGCACCCTCGTCCGCGAACGGGGCCTGGCGCTTGATCGCGCGGCTGAGGCTGGCCTGCAAGCGTTCAGCAGTCGCAGCGGCCGACTGAAGCGCGGCACGGCGCCGTGGGCCGAAGGTGCTTGCGGCATGAGCATCGCCAGACGCCGACCAGGCGACCGCATCGGGATAGGTCGATGTGCAGTCCACGCCGTCTTCAGCGGAAATCGCCTTGATGTGCTCGATACCGCGGTCGTGGAGTTCCTGGGCAACGCTCAGCGCGGGCACTTGCGCAGACCAGGCGCCCAGTAGCTCGTACTGGTCTCCCTTGAACAGACCCAGAGCCCAGCGCCAGCGGGGTTGCTCGACCACGCCGTCCCGTTGGACGGGCAAGGCGAGGGTCTTGAACTCTGCAAGGACGTACCTGCAGCAGAGTGGCTTGGTAAACCACGCGGAATGACTAGAGCGCTGAAGGCACTCGGGAGTACCGAACTCGCTCGACTCGGCAGCAGATGACTGGCTGACCATGACTTCTCCTTTCGACGCCGCCGCCTAGTGGGCAGCGACCCGGTGCAAATCGTTGACCTTTGAGTCAACGATTTGAATTCTGGCGCAGCAAGGCGTCCAAGGCAACCATGCATGTTGACTAGCAACCCAACACGAATGGTTGATCAACGGCGCAGCCGACAGCATCTCGACGAAGCAACTCAAACCGACTTGCCCGTTCGGTTAGGCCGAAATCTGGCGACGCGGCGGAAGGCACTCGGCCTCACTCAGGCAGGGGTAGCTGAGCGGCTTGGTGTGGATACGGAAACGCTGTCAAGGTTTGAGCGCGGCAAGCATGTCCCGTCGCTTTTGACGCTTGAGCGGCTGGCCGCCATCTTGAGTTCGACTTGCGCCGAGTTGCTGGATGAGCATGCTCCGGAGCCGGCGTCGGAGGCGCTCGTGATGCAGACATGGTTGGACGCCCTGAGCGCCAAGGACGCAGCCTTCGCTAAGCGCATGCTGAAGGCGTTTTGCGAGCATCTCGCCCGTTAGCCGGCCCAGCAGAGCGCCAGCTTGGCCAGCGCTTCAGCAGCATGATCGGCCCGGAGATGGTCTATCCCAGCCGATCAATGATCGAGGCGTTGAGGGGGCCGAGTTCCGGAATGCAGCGGGTGCCGTCATCCGAGGCCAACAGCCGGACGCACGGTCTGGGTCACGATGCTGACGTTTCCGCGCTTGGCGCCGTGTCGACAGCGATGACAGCTGTCGAGGGAGAGCCAGTCATCCAGCCGCCCTTTTTGGCGGGACGCCCAGAGCGAACTCGGGCACCACATCTTCGATTTCTATCGTCAAATTACCTCGGCATTCGCTGCCGCCGTGACAACCGATGCCCGAGGGGACGCGCGAGCGTCCATGAAGGGCTTGTGATATCGCGCTGGTGTCAGCGTGGTGCGGCGACACTGCCCCAAGAGTCCGCCCTCTCGGGTAGCACATCGCCATCTCCTGGCGTCTCAAGCATCATGAGCGCCTCGCAGAGGGTTACTTACCGCAGCAAGAGTTCCTGATGGACAGATGCAACGACTATCCGTACTTGAACACCGAAGGACTTGAGCGGTGTTTCCTCCTCGATGGAGATTTCGAGCTGGAGGATTTGACATCGGGAACCGATTTCAGTTTTCAGATCTTGGCCCAATCGCCCATCAACGAGCACGTCAACGAGAACACTGTCGGGACTCTGGACATCAAGTTCTCATGGCTACCCAAGGGCGGCGTGGAGCGCAAACAGCTATTGATGGAGCGCGTCGTGCCAATGATCACTGCGGGCTCCAACGCGGCACCGACGCAGCTGAAGCGAAAGTTCCAAGACTGGAAGAGCAAAGCGCGGAGTACGTCTTTTGCCCCAGTCCTGTGCATCCCGATAGCCATGAAGGGGATGTGCGCGGCTTACAGCGCCCATGCTGCGCCGTATGGGGCAATTCCGCTTACCTTGGCTCCTTCCGGCGACGATTCCTGGTCTCCCATGTCAGTGCTCTTCGTTGCCGAGGAGCTGATACCAGTGATGAATCGCTCTGAAAGTCT
Source organism: Pelomonas parva (assembly GCF_043555835.1). Classification (NCBI taxonomy): domain Bacteria; kingdom Pseudomonadati; phylum Pseudomonadota; class Betaproteobacteria; order Burkholderiales; family Sphaerotilaceae; genus Roseateles; species Pelomonas parva. The sequence continues at coordinate 41,333 of NZ_JBIGHV010000003.1, forward strand.
TGGGGTCAACTATTGCCTTGCCAAGTGGACCGACACCAGTGGCGGCAGGGCGGTGAAGTGGGATTTCGACACAAGTATTCCCTGGGCCTACAGCTATCTCTCAAGACACGGATTCCTTATTGACGGTGACGGCAAACGCCCGCTGATCCACGCATTTGGTTCACCGGCTGACGCCACGACGTTGCAGTTCGATACGCAGGTCAAGTTGCGGGCGCACCTAGAAGCAGCGCTGCTCGAAGACGACCGGGTTCGGAGCCTTATCGAGGAATACCGCTCGAAGGAAAAGTCTCCATCAAACGAGCCGCCCGTGTCAGACACGCAGGCGATCGAAACCTTGCTCAAGAAGGGGGCGGCTGTCACAGCGATTAGCAACGCCCTCAAGCGCAGGAGTCGGGACGAGATCCACGCCTCGATGACCATCGTGGCGGGATCCAACGGGTATGCAGAGTTTCTTCAACTTGCCGACCGCAGACAAGCCACCGACCTGAATGTCATTCCTTCAGGTGAGAAGACCTTCTACCTCGGACAGCTGACCGTGTTCATTTCAACTGAAGGCGCAAAGCGGATGCGGCATCGGCCAGACGGCGAGAGCTCGGGAAGCTGCGTATTGATGTCATTTCATCCATTGGCAAGGCAGGAGATCGCCGTCCTGGCCCATTTCAAAGTTCTCCCGTACGAGAACGACGAGGTACGCATCTACGGTCGCGACACAGCGAAGCGCGCAGATTGCCCCTCACGCGACAACTCGCGTTTGGCACTTCTCAAGGGTCGCCATCCGGACGTTGCGCTGCGCGATTACGACAAGGACTACGAAGCGGGGCACATCTGTGTCGCTCCGCAAAGTGTCCGGGGTGCACTGGGCTACGCCTTCGATGATGCAGACGTGATGTGCCAGATGGCATGGGTAGACGTACCCCCCTACAAGCGAAGAAGTGACTGGCTAGGGCGTTTTATCCTGGGATGGCAGGAATCCTATGCCCGTGTTGCAAAGCTGCCCATCGAGGACATGGAGAAGAGCATTAGCCGGATCCAACCCTCGATGATGGATATCCTCGGCGTCCAGCCGGGCTACAGCATCGTGGTCGACTCCGTCGTGAAATACGGGGACCGGTACGTCCTGAAGACCAAGCGCATCAAAGCGCTGACCTGCTCCTCCGAACATATGTCGGAGCGACAGAAGTCACCCGGCTATGGCGACAGGCTATCGAGCCGTTACGTACGCTCCCAGGATGTTCTTGGTGTTCCTGATGCGCATCCCATCATCATGCTGGATCGAAGCATTCGTACGGACCTGCTTCAGAACGATGAGGACAGTTCCTATCCGGATGAGATTCCCAGCGCGTACCTGCAAGCCTTCCGACTGCGTCGCAGCAACCTCGGTCTGATCCAGAAAGAACTACTGGTCCTTGCAATCTCATTGTTTGGCCTGTGGTTTGGTTTTGCGAGCGTCTTGAACCAGATGACCAAGGAACCCATCTTTTCCCTTGTTGTAGGCGCCTCTTTGGCCGGCTATGTCGTGCTGTTCTTGCTGGCCGTTCGTCACTCGCGCCGGCCGGTCCGTTTTGTCGACATCGAGAAGTATTGAGTTCCGCGTGCAGCATCCTGAGAACACTGATGAACGGTCCGGGGAGCGACCGCATCTGCGCATGCAGTTGGATAGCATCGAGATCGCATCGAGTCAATCGTGCCCAGCCGAGGCTTGTCAGAGTTGCCGCTGATCCGCGTGGGACGTTCGTGCTGAATAGGCACCTCTGCGCCCAGGGCCCGCATTGCGTCGTGGTTGCGCCGTCCAGCATCTCCCGCCTACCAGGTGAGCGCATCAAGACCGACCAGCGCGACGTCATGCTGCTGGCCCGGCTCGCTCGTTCGGGCAATCCGCATATGGTGCGCGTGCCCGACAGCCTGAACGAGTCCGTGCGCGACCTGGTGCGCGCCCGCGAGGACGCCGTGCGTGTAAGCGCAACGGCCGCCACCGCCTCAAGGCGCCGCTGCTGCGCAACGGCATTACCTATGCCGGCGATCTTCGTGGACACCGGCGCACCGTCTACAAGATGTGCTTGCCGCGTGACTCTGGATGACGCAACCACAGCGACCGGCCCCGTAGACGATGTGCAGCGGGTGACCGCGACTGATGAGTTTGCAGATGTGATCGGCGACAGCAATCGCCGGTGAAGCTGTCGGTCGCGGCTGCCGGCGCTGGATGACCGGTCTCCGCTGTCGCCGCCGTTAAGCCTCCGGCGGCGAATGTCGCTGATCAGCCTGAAGCTGTCACCGCGCCACCGCCGGCTTGCAAGCGTCTGGCGCACTCGCCCTCAAAGCCACCGAGCGGAACTCTGTCGTCCAGGCCCAAGACGAAAGGAGCAAATGCCCTTGCCACAGTCTCACAGACTGTCAACGCCTCATTGGTTGAGCTGATCCCACGCCGCACAGATCCACGCACACACGGTCGCGCTCGTTCGCCCGCCCTGGCTTGCGCGGCGCACTCGGCTCTCGGCAGGCTGGACGCCCATCGCCCCCCGTTTTTGGGGGGGGGGGACGAATTTCACCCGGCTCGTCGACGCTCGGCAATGCGCCGGCGTCCACGCCGTGAGGGCACCGAGGCGGAGTAACTTAGGCAGTAACCTCGTGTGCCGGTTTCGCGAGATGTGAGCGTGCTGAAGGCCGTCAAGCCATCTTTCGATAGAGCCCCAGGGGCAAGGCGCCTTGGCTCGTTCGGCAGCGGGTGCAACGTTGTCGCCCGTTCGGGCCAAGGAACCTCGTTTTCATAGTTCCGGTTAGCTGGAAAGTTGTCGGCAAAGACCTGCCGCCCCGCAGGCGTGATCTCGTGACGTTCAGATGCCGTTGGGCGGCCACTCCATCTGGAAGGCCTTCGACGGCGGCGTCATGTGCGCGCGCAGGCCGTGAGTCAAAACGCCCAATGGCTGCCGCTCCGATTCACCGTCAAGATGGACGGTGTCGAGCAACAGCCAGGAATGCTCAGGTGGATTGGGTTCTCATCGTCTTCGTTCTATTCAAGGGTCTGGTATTCGCCACAGGCATGTACTTCGCCATCAAGTGGCACTACGACCGGGAGAAGAAGTGGGCGGACCGGCGCGCGCTACTCGGGATGGGCGCCAAGCTCGTCGCCGTTTTCTTGCTGTTGCTCCTCGTCTTGCTGATCTTGACCTTCGGGCTGGCCAGGACTCTCGGCATGGACTTGAGCCTCCCATGAAGGCCCAGGAACGCGCGCAATTGCAGCGGGCGATGTACGGCCGTGCGTATGCCGGCCGGGCCGCCTTCGCTCAGTGACTGGTTCCAGCCCAAGCAGCCGTTCGTGCCGGGCTACGAACGACTCACGCCTGCCTGGTGCCGGCATAGCCATGGCGCCCGGCGGGTCCGCAAGGATTTGCGGTCCTTCGACGAGAAGGTACCGATGTCAGCCATGGACCAGAGCCCGGCCACTCATGTCGCCCACTGCAAGCTCAACATGCGGCGCGACATCGACCATTGGCGCCCGCGCCCAGCGCAATCGCTCCGACTGCCTCGCCAGCCTACTGGCGGTCTGGGACCGCGGCGGCGATTTCGAGGCCGAGTTGCGCGTCACGGCGTCGCGCTGATGTATCTGCGACCGTCCTGCTATTGCCTGTTCGCCGGCATGGGCCGCTTCCCGGCCGAGCTGTGCTCGGCGCCGCAGGCCGTCACGGCCGCCCCGGCCCGCCTGAATCAGCTGGTCCCGGGCCATCCACTCCCATCGCATCTCTTGACCGCCGCGTGAGGTCACGCCGGACCTGCCCCAGGGATTCACACCAGACATGGCACTATTCAAACGTGCAAGTCCGCGTGCGGAACCGCGTGAAGGAACAAGAGTGAGATACAAGCTGTTGGGGTTGGTGCTGGCAGTTGCGGGCGCAATGCCGCTCGCCACCGCTGATACGGAGCTGGCTTTTCCGCCGCTGCTCGAGCCGGCCGCGCAGGACGCCAAGGCGGCCCGCCTGGCGGCGGACCTGCTGTCGCGCTACCACTACAAGGCCATGCCGCTGGACGACACCCTGTCGAGCCAGGTGTTCGACCAGTACCTGAAGCTGCTCGACCCCGAGAAGCTGTACTTCCTGCGGTCCGACATCGACCGCCTGGCGGCCGACCGCACCAGGCTCGACGACGCCATCCTGAACGAAGACCTGCGCACCCCGTTCGCGATCTTCAACCTCTACGAACGCCGCGCCGCCGAGCGCATGGCTTTCGCGCGCAGCCTTCTGGCCGGGGGCTTCGACTTCGAGCGCAACGAGACGCTGATGATTGACCGCAAGGACCAGCCCTGGCCGGCGACCGAGACCGAGGCGCTGGAGCTCTGGCGCAAGCGCGTCAAGAACGACTGGCTGCGGCTGAGGCTCGCCGGCCGGGACGACGCGGCCATCCGAAAGCTGCTGGACAAGCGCTACGACAACAACGCCAAACGGCTGGCCAAGATCAACAGCGCGGATGCCTTCGAGGCCTTCATGAACGCCTACACCACGGCGATCGAGCCGCACACCAACTACCTCGGGCCGCGCGCCGCCGAGAACTTCGACATCGCGATGCGCCTGTCGCTGGTGGGCATCGGCGCCGCCTTGACCGAGCACGACGGCCACATCACCGTCCGCGAACTGGTGGCGGGCGGGCCGGCCATGGTGTCGGGCCAGCTCCAGGTGGGCGATCGCATCGTCGGCGTCGGCCAAGGGCCTTCAGGCTCGATGGAGGATGTGGTCGGCTGGCGCCTGGACGACGTGGTGGCCCTGATCCGCGGCAAGGCGGCGTCGACGGTGCGGCTGGACATCCTGCCGGCGGGCGGCGGGCCCGACGCGCCGGCCAAGACCATCGCCTTGGTTCGAGACACCATCAAGATGCAGGACAGCGCGGCCAAGGCCAAGGTGTACTCGGTGACGAGCGGCGAGGGCAAGCGCCGGGTCGGAGTGATCACCCTGCCCTCGTTCTACGAGGACGTCGCGGCCATGCAGAAAGGCGATAAGGACTACCGCAGCGCCGCGCGCGACGTGGCCCGGCTGTTGCAGGACCTGAAGGCCCAGCAGGTCGATGGCGTGCTGATGGACCTGCGCAACAACGGCGGCGGCTCGCTGCGCGAAGCGGTGGCGCTGACGGGCCTGTTCCTCGGCAAGGTGCCCGTGGTGCAGACACGCAATGCCAAGGGCGACGTCTCCGTTGCCACCAACAGCGACACCGCGGTGGCCTGGCAGGGGCCGCTGGCGGTGCTGATCAACCGGGGCTCGGCATCGGCATCGGAGATCTTCGCGGCCGCGGTCCAGGACTACGGCCGCGGCCTGGTCATCGGCGAGCCGAGCTTCGGCAAAGGCACGGTTCAGACTGTCGCCCGGCTCGACCAGATCGCCAGGAATCCCAAGCCGACGTTCGGCGACTTGAAGCTGACCATTGCGCAGTTTTTCCGCGTGAACGGCGGGACGACGCAACTGCATGGCGTGATGCCGGACATGCGCGTCCCCGCGTTGGGCGACGACAGCCTGTTCGGCGAGTCAAGCTTCGGCAACGCACTGCCCTGGACGCGCATCCCGGCGGTCGACCACCAACCCGTCGGCGACCTGAAACCCCACCTGCCCCGCCTGAAGGCCTGGCACGAGAGCCGCGTGCAGCGAGACCGCGACTACCAGGACCTGGTGGACGACCTGGCCAAGGCACGGGCGCAGCGCAAGAACAATGTGATCTCGCTCAACGAGGACGTGCGGCGCAAGGAGCGCGCCGCGCAGGAGAAGCGCCTGGTCGCCCTGCTGGGCGGCGCCGCCGCCAGCGCCGCGTCGGCCGCGGGCGGCACCCTGGCGGACGACGGCCTGCAATTCAACGAGCGCCAGCTCGCCCGGAACCTCGCCTCCCAGAAGGCCCGCGACGACGCCAACGACGTCATCCTGAACGAGGCCGTCAACATCGTGTCCGACAGCGTGGCGTTGAAGGCCGGCAAGTCGCAGGTGGCTGCGAGCGTTTCGTCGACCCGCCCCACGATGATCAAGGACCTGCTGCTCCAGGGTTCATCGGAGCAATAGCGCTGGGCGGGCCGGGTGAGCTATCCGGCAAGCTCAGAAGGTCAAAGTGCGCTTCGCAGCGGGAGCCGTCGGTCGCGGTCGCCGTGCGTCCGGCTTGTCAGGAGCGCTGAGCGGTCACCCGCGCGTCGACGAATCCACCTAGGCCAGGGGCTGATTCCAGAGGAGGAGTTGAGGCTAGCGCCACGTGCCTGGGCGGCGATGATCCGAGTGGCGTTCACCCGGCTCTGCCTCGCCTTTCCTAAGCCTTATCCAAATCAGCTAGCGGGCGCGCCAGCAGAAAAAGTTGACGACAGGGTCGAACGATGCCGGCGACCAAGCAGGTACAACACTGGTTACGCCACTGTCTACGGCGAGTACGAGACACCGAATGGAAGATTTTCAGATTTACCAGCTGGCAGGGCAGGTCCTGGGAACCCTCACTCAGGAGCTGAACGACGGCATCTACGCGGAGCTCGGCGGAGAGCTATCTATCGGTTGGCGTGAGGGTAGGAAGTTTGGTGCCTACGCTTCTTCTTCCGCTGATCCCGCCGCACCCATTCGGCACAGCATCACTATTTACTACGAGCTCGTGCGGCAAGTTTGGAGGGACGCAGAAGGCCTGTGCGAGTTTTTGCGAAGCATCCCCGAAGGTACGGACGTTGACAGGCTCTACGACTTCTACGGCGACCGGGAGAAGCTCCCGACGTGTTTTGACGAAGACGAGCATGTGAAGAACATTTTCGTTGCCGCCATCACGTGGGTCTTCTTCCATGAGCTTGGTCATCTGATGCAAGAGCATGGGGTCATCCGCGCAGAGTTCGGCTCGACTGCCGAAGACCTCGGGCTTGCTGCAGACGTTCAGGACTTCGAGGCGTCTGGTGACGATGTTCTTGCAGGCCGAGAGGCGGTTGTTTCGCACGCTACGGAACTGGCAGCAGACTTCGAAGCAATGAACTTCTACATTGTCGAGCTGATCCGACATGTCAGTGATCCGAGGTTCGTTCGCATTGAGGCTCGAACAGAGGTTTTAGCGGGACTGGTGTACCTCATGTTGTGCGGCCTCTCACTCGTGTTTTTCCGCTTCAACGGAGCCAAGCTCCTTGCACCCAGTGCGGTTGTTGAGGGCTCGCATCCGAATCCGTTAACTCGCCTGGAGATCAACCTGCCTCAGATCCACGAGAGCTTGGATAGCAAGCTGATGCGGGCGATTTGTGGCCACGAAATGGATCGAAAGGAGCTCGTCATGCTTGGTGGCAAGGCTGCCCTGTCAGCTACTCTGTACTGGACGATGACGAAGACTGAGTCTAGGCAGTTCGATAATCGATTCCTTCTCAGAGGAATACTCACCAATCCAACCGTTTTGGAGTACCTCCAGCCCATCGTCGCCTGCTGGGATGAGATGCTTCCCAGGGTCTTGGAATTGCGCCGGTTTGGGACGCCTACCGGCGTGATGACGTTTACAAAGGCCTTCAGGTATCGGATCGCTGAGGTAATTCCATGGGGAAAGGGTCCTGAGGGGGCAAGTCAAGCCAGCGTGGCCTCGACGAGCTTGCGCCCCTGATCAGCCCGCTATGCCGGGAGTCCCGGGACTGCGAAGCGATTCGCGCTGAGCGTAGGTCTCCGCGACAAAGTCGATGAAGGCAACGGCAGACGCTACCGCCAGTCGAGCGTGCCGGGGCTGCAGGCCGCGATGCTGTCCGTCCCGGCCATGCCCGGTGCCGTACAAGCCACGAAGCTGGGCCAAGTTGTTGGTCAGCTGGGTTAGGTTGCGCAGGATCAATCGGATGTTGTCGGCCCCCTTGGTCTCGTCGGTGATGCCCTCGGGCACCAGCTGCAGCTCCTTGGTCACCTTCTTTGTGAGCTCACCCAAGTCTTCTGACTTTGTGAAAGGCACGCCGCGCTTATTCAGCAGCGACTTGCAGCAGGACTCGACCAGCTCCTTAGCGGTGCCGATCGCAAGCGCAGGATCTCGATCGACGGCCTGCTCTAGGCGCTCGATCTCTTTGGCCATCCACCCCGCATCCAGCGCATCAGCAACCGTTCTGGCCCGCATCACCGCTCGGGCTGTCTGATTTCGCAGCGGGCGGTATGAAAAGCGCGGGCGGCCCGCGATGAACTCTTCTTCAATGACCTCCCAACCAGCATGACGCAGCTGATCGTTGAAGTGGCTCACCAGCTTGATGGCCTCGTCACGACTCGGTCGAACCACCGGGTGCACGATCTCGCACAGGAAACGCAGGAAGGCCTCGGATGGGCCGTCGAGCAGTTTGAAGCGATCGTCGGTGTAGACCCAGTCGTTTTCCCAGTCGTCGTTGTTGAAGCGGTGCTGCCAGATGTCTCCGGCGGCATCCTTGTATCGAGAGTCATTGGAGGGCAGGCCCTTTAGGTCGTATAGCCGGCTGAGGAATTCGACGTCGTCGAGGGTACCGAACCACGCGACTTTCTCCAGCTTGAGACCGTCGACGATGTTCTGTCGAACCTGGCGCGGCAACGCGATGTCCTTTTGAGGTGCATCTACTTGCACATCGCTGCGCCAATCGGGCCGTGTCGCTTTCGCGGGCACAAACCGGACTGAGTACCAGTCCTGTGTCTCCGGCTCGAGGACGGTCTTCAGCCGCGCAGCGATCTGCTCTTCCAGTTGACTGCGGCGCGTTCCCAGGCGCGCAAACTCAGAAGGCGGCAGCTCAAGACGCACCTCGTAGAGATCCGTGCCCCCGTTCCAGTTGTCGTATCCCACTTGCTCCATGCTCGCCGGGCAACGACGCAGAAGTGCGGCTGCCTCGTCGAGACGCTCGGCCCGAAGCAGGTCGTGCACGGTGGCGAGGGTTTGTTCAAGCGAGTCCATGTCTTCTCCCTGTTGGCTCTAGATGCTTCGCCTGGTTCTTATACCCGGCCGCACGCCCGCCAACCGCACGCACACTTGCCTCCTGCCATATCACTTTGGTCGCCGCCCGTACCATCAGGGGGCATCGACCGCTCAAGGGGTGAGCGCTTCGGTTGAAGGGACTCCCAGACTCTGAAATGAACAACGCCACCCATCTCGTTCCAGGAGGTCAACTGGTCTCGCGGCAGACGCCGGCGGACCTGGTGATGGCGTGGGCGCGAGAGGTGGCAACTGGTGAGCCTCGCTACATTCTTGAACTGGGCGCGGACCGGAATGGCGCTCACAGTGGCTGCGAATGCCCAAGCTGCGGAGAGCCGCTCGTCGCCGTCAACAACGCCAAGACCGAGTTCATGCGCCGGCCGCACTTCCGCCACCCCGATGGCAGCCACCGTGATGAATGCCTGGTGTTGGCGGCCCGAGCGGCAGCGCTGCGCCAGCTGCAGGACGACGGCTGGCTTGAGTTGCCGCGGCGCCGGATGCCCGGGAAGGTGGCCGGGCTCAGCGGAAAGTTCCATGAGGCCTGGGTCGAACTGCCTCCGGTCCGAAGGCGCATCAGCGAGGTGGACTATCGAGACCGGTCGATGGCGGTGGTCACCTTCGACGATGGCGAACAGGTCTTGGTCCAACTCACCGGCGCTGCGGGCTCGGAGCCCACCACCGGCCGTCCCCTCCCCAGCATCTACATCGACACCGATGACGCCCGCCTTGCTGGCATGGACCTGCAGGAGCTGCGCAGGCGGGCCAGATTAATTCCTACAGAGGTGTGCTGGCGCACCCATCTGCAGGATGCACAGTTGATGGAGCAAGCCCAAGCGGCGGCACATGCCAAGGCGCTCTACTACTTCGACGCCGTCCCCGACTGGCTGTACCTTCCGCCCGACCTCGACCCAGCGCTTCGGCGGGAGACGGTCCTGCATCACGAGGTCAAGCGCATCCTTGAGGCTGTGCGTCGTCTCAGGGTCCCAGAGGTGTCGACCGACGCCGAAGTCGTGGCTGCTGATGGGCAGCCACGCAAGGACCGGTGGGTGCAAGTCGAAGAAGAGCTTCGACTGGAAAGCGTTCGACTGGAGACACGGCATGGGCGGCTGGTTCCGGACGTCACGTGTGAGGCGTTTGGCGACGATGGACAAGTCCGGTACTTGCCTCTGCTGGTCGAGGTGACCGTCACCAACCACATCAATGTTGAACGTCTCGAGCGGATCCGAACCGCCGGGGAAGCGACTCTTGAAATCGACCTAAGCCTGGCTGGCGGCAGGGTGAACCAGGATGAGCTTCGGCGCCTGGTTGTCGACGAGCTGGCCACCAAGCGCTGGCTACACCATCCCGAGCAAACGCTTCAATCCAGGTCACTGCGGGACAGGCTGGAGAAGCAGGTGGCCAGCGAACGCGCAGAGCTTGCTGCAAAGGACAAGCTGGCTGCCGCTATACGCCAGCAGGTCCTGGCAACTCCCATCGCCACGATTGCCACTGAGTACCTCGATGCGGTGACGCAGATGCTTGACGCCGTCATCCATCGGCCGGACGACGTGGGGAAGGCCCAGGCCCTTATCGCCCGCCAAGCCGACAAGTTGCGGCTCCACGGATTCCCGGAGGCCGGTGACGAGAACCTCCTTGAGACTGGCGGCATCCTGTCTCGAGTGCTCTCCATCACGCTTGGGCGACCCGTCGGCTACCGCTATGAGAACCTCATGGGGGTGCTGAATGCCATACGGCAGACCCGCGGCGTGAAGCGCTCGGCGTTCTCGATCTACTTCATCGCTGCACGCGCCTATCCGCCGGCGCTGTCACCCGAGCAGCAAGAGTGGTTCGACGATTGGGCCGCTGAAGTCCGGAACAGCATCAGTACTGGCGAGACCACGTACCTGCGAGATCCGACTTTTGATCGCCTCTTGTCGAAGCTGTTCCCGGAGATGGCCGCCGGTCTGGCGAAGCCGTTCGGAAAGCTGAAATACAGCGAGCGCCTCAAGTTCGATCAGCGACTCGGCACCTTCGTGAAGGTCGATCTTCCTCAGATCCGTCCAGCTCCCTTCATCAAGAGCAAGACCGCGCTGGATGCGCTGGGCCGACCGCTACTCGACACAAAGCCTGGGCAGACACTTCTTCAAGGCCGCGACCTTGAACGCTGGAAAGCCGAGAACCCGGAATCCGCATCTGCCTGGTTCCCTCAGAATCCACCCCCAAACCAATAAGACACCGTCATGCCGATCTATCACGTCAATCAGAGAGAACTGAAGGTCGTCGCCGAGACGACCTTCGGCGCCGAGGGGATCATGGAGCGGAAGGATCTGCAGCGCATGTTGCGGGGGCAGATCAGCGTGCTCGACGAGAGGCTGATGGTCATCGCGGAAGAGTTCGGCGAGTGGGTCGACAGCTCCAGGCGCATCGACCTGCTGTGTCTCGACGCTGATGCAAACCTCGTGGTGGTCGAGCTGAAGAGGACAGAGGACGGCGGCCACATGGAGCTGCAGGCCCTGCGATATGCGGCCATGGTGTCTGCCATGACGTTCGAGCAGCTGGTGGACACGAATGCCAGGTATCGCAACAAGGCGTCGCCGGACACGGACGCTGCCAAAGCCTCCATCATGGAGTTCCTCAGCTGGGACGAGGTGTACGAGGACCAGTTCGCGCAGGACACGCGGATCATCTTGGCGGCCGCGGACTTCAGCAAAGAGCTGACGACAGCCGTCATGTGGTTGATCGACCGCGACATCGACATCCGGTGCATTCGCATGAAGCCGTATCGGATGCCGGATGGCACGGTACTGCTCGATGTGCAGCAGCTGATCCCGCTGCCGGAAGCGACGGCGTTCCAAACACAGATCGGTGTCAAGAAGCAGGCCGAGCGCCAGAACCGCACCGTTCGGCATGAGCTCCGCCTGAAGTTCTGGGAAGCCTTGCTCGAAGTGGCCAAGAGCAAATGCGACGTGCACTCGAACCGAAAGCCGACCTCGGATGGATGGCTCAGCGGCGGCATTAATCGAGCAGGCTTCAATCTCACTTACGTCACCAGGCGGACCGATTCCCACGTGGAGCTGTGGATCGCGCACGGAACCGGCCAGACCGCTAGGACCAAAGCGGCATTCAATGCGCTCGCCGCACAGAAGGCGGCGATCGAGGCCGACTTCGGCGCCTCGCTGGACTGGCAGGAATTGCCACAGGGGGAGGGGTCAAGGATCCGGTACGTGGTCGACGGCGGATACAAGTCGCCACCAGAGCTATGGCCGACAATCCATGACGCCATGGTCAATGCCATGGTGAGGCTCGACAACGCAATGCGCCAGCGGGTCGCGCAACTGAGCTACTGAGCTACTGAGTAACTCCGACGCTTCGGCAGCATACATGCCCGAAGCTGTCGCTCAGGCATTCGAACCTGAATGACTCAGTCCAGCCTGAAGCTGCCATCGCGCCACCGCCGGCTGGCAAGCGACAGCGCACTCGCCACAAAGCCAACGAGCGAACTCTGCAGTGCAGGCGCAAGACAAAAAGTGGAAGACCTCCTGCCACGGTCCCGCAGACTATGCCCGCTTTGCCGATCGGAAATGCTCGCCTTGAGCCGGCCGAACTTCTTTGCCCAGGGTCAGGTCGTCGAGCAAGTCCGCCCACGCCTGAATCATCCGGCGGCGCTGCTCAAGATGTGTCGCCCGGTCATAGCTGCCGCCCAGCTCTTCATCCGATACGTGAGCGAGGTGTCGTTCGATCACCTCCCGATCCCAACCGAGCAGCTCGCGGACCAGCGTCCGGGCCGTTGCGCGAAAACCATGCCCCGTGATCTGCTCTCGCGTGTCGTACCCGAGCGTGCGAAGTGCGGCGTTGATCGTGTTGTCGCTCATGTAGCGAGTGGCCTCCGACCGCTTCGCCATGCTGCGGAAGATCGGCCCGACAGGTCCGGTCAACGGTTGTAGGTCACGCAGGATCTGAATTGCCTGGAGGGGCAGTGGGACAAGATGCGCAGGCGTCCGCGGATCACGCTTCATCCACTCCCGCATCTTCATGTTCTCGGCCGGGCAACGCCACAGCTTTTGCTCGAAGTCGATGTCTTCCCAATGCGCGAGGCGCAGTTGGCCTGGGCGCTGGAACAGCATCGGCGAAAGCCGAAGCGCTGCGCGGGTGATGACATTGCCCTGATAGGCCGCGATATCGCGCAACAACTGGCCTAGCTTGGCGGGATCGGTGATCGCGGCGTAGTGCCGCGCCCGAGGCGCCGGGAGGCCACCGGTGCGGTTGTTGACGAAGTTCTGGGCTGGCGGCAGGGTGCCGATGTCCACCGCGTACTGGTAGACATGCAGAACCGCTTCGCGCACGCGCTGCGCCGTCTCCAGGTGACCCCGGTCCTTGATGCGATGGAGGCATCGGACCAACTCCGTAGGGGCGACGGTTTCCATGGTCAGCGCGCCGATCCACGGGAAAACATGCAGCTCCAGATGGCGCATCACCTTCTCGGCGTAGCCGGCTGACCACTGACGGTCTTTCCAGGCCTGGGCGTGCCAGGCGCGAGCTGTGAGCTCGAAGGTTGAAAGTCGGGCCACCCGCTCGCGTTCCCGGTCCTCACGGCGTGCGAGCCGGGGGTCGGCGCCGCTGGCCAGCTTCTCGGCCTCCGCGCGCGACTTCTTGCGCGCGGCCGCCAGCGAGAGCGCCGGGTAGTGCCCAAGACTCAGCTTGGCTTCCTTGCCCTCGCGCTTGTAGCGGTAGACCCACACCTTGGCCGTAGGCCGTACTCTGAGGTACAGGCCCTCGCCATCGGCGAGCAGGTATTCGGTGTTGCGCGGCTGTGCCGCCTTGATCAGGAGCTCGTTAAGTTGGCCCATGGTGTACCCAAAATCGACTGCGGTTGAAAAGCAGTCTGGGGTACACCAGTGGGTACACGCAACGACGAGACCTTGTGGGATTGTCCGGGACTTCCTGGGCCGCCTATTTCAGGCTAAGTCCTTGATGAACAAGGGCTTTTTGGCTTTCTTGGGATCGTCCGGGATGAAGCGATGGTGGCCTGGGGCGGAATCGAACCACCGACACGCGGATTTTCAATCCGCTGCTCTACCAACTGAGCTACCAGGCCTTGATCTGTTCGTTGAGAGCGCCAGGGCCGCTCAGCGAAGTCCGCGACTGTAGCACAAGCTGAACCTCAACCGCTAGTGCCTCGTTTGTTGCGACTCAGGTCCACGCCCAGTTGCTTGAGCTTGCGGTAGAGGTGGGTGCGCTCCAGGCCAGTCTTTTCGGCAACGCGGGTCATGGAGCCGTTTTCCTTGGCGAGGTGGAATTCGAAGTAGCTCTTCTCGAAGGCATCGCGCGCCTCGCGCAGCGGGCGGTCGAGTTCGAAGCTCTGCTCCGACGCCGGCGCCCCACCCATGCTGCTGCCGCTGCTCGGTAGATGGCTGGGCTGGCTGTTGATGCCCTGAACCGGCGCGCTCGGCAGGCCGCTGAGGTTGCCGAGGCCGCTGGCGTGTTCCGGGCGGGCGGCGTAGCTGGGCAGGCCGGGCATGGCCGGCGCCGGGCGCGGCGGGGACGTCTTGACCAGCGCCTGCTCGACGGCGCGCAGCAGCTTCTGCAGCGTGATGGGCTTTTCGAGGAAGGCGATGGCGCCGAACTTGGTCGCCTCCACCGCCGTGTCGATGGTGCCGTGGCCGCTCATCATGATGACGGGCATGGTCAGCAGACCGGCGCCGCCCCACTCCTTCAGCAGCGTGACGCCGTCGACGTCGGGCATCCAGATGTCGAGGAGGACGAGGTCAGGCCGCATGCGCTCGCGCGCGGCCCTCGCCTGGGCGGCGTTCTCGGCAACCTCAATGGTGTGTCCCTCGTCGCTGAGGATCTCGGACAACAGGGCGCGAATGCCCAACTCGTCGTCGACTACAAGAATCGTGGCCATGAATCCTTAGGTCTTGGCGTTTGCGGCACCGGGCTCGGTGGCGGGCACAAGATTCGAAAATGATAGCGAAACTTGCGCGCCGATCACCGGCAGCTCGGTTCCGTCATCAGGGGGGGAACCCGCATCGGGCGCGGGGTGCAGGTTGCGCAACGCAATGCGCGTGCCATGTTCATCGGAGATCTTCTTCACCACCGCAAGGCCCAGGCCCGTGCCCTTGGTCTTGGTCGTCACATAGGGCTCGAAGGCGCGCTTGAGTACCTTCTCGGCAAAACCGGGGCCATTGTCGACGACATGCAGGCGCACGGAGCGCGGCGCGCCGGTGTCGGTCAGCGACAGCGACGAGCGCACGACGACGCGGCCGTCCGCGCGCTCCTGCACGGCGTCCATCGCGTTCTGCACGAGGTTGTGGATGACTTGGCGCAGCTGGCTGGCGTCGCCCTTGACCAGCGGCAGGCGCGGCGCCAGCTCGGCGACGAGGTGCCCGCGCTCCTGGGCTTCGGCGTAGAGGCTGAGCACTTCCTGGATGAGGGCGTTGAGGTCCAGCGGCTTCAACTGCGCGGACGGCAGCCGGGCGTAGTCGCGGAACTCGTTGACGAGCTGCTTCATCGCCTGCACCTGGTTGACGATGGTGGCGACCGAGCGCACGAGCATGGCCTGGTCGGCGCCTTCGAGCTTGGCTTCGAGCTTGTGCTGCAGGCGCTCGGCGGACAGCTGGATGGGCGTCAGCGGGTTCTTGATTTCGTGGGCCAGGCGACGGGCGACCTCGCTCCAGGCGGCCGAGCGCTGGGCGGAGACGACCTCGGAGATGTCGTCGAAGACGACCAGGCGGGCGCCGTAGGGCAGCGGCGCGCCGCGCACCAGCAGGGCCAGCGCATGCTGCTTGGGGTCCAGCTGCAGCTCGAAGGACTCCTGCCAGGGCTCGCTGTCCAGGTCACCGTCGCCGCCGACGCTTTGCTCGAAGCGCTGGGCCAGCGACGCGGCGAAGTCGGCAAGACCTGGCACGTCGGCCAGCGGACGGCCGAGGTAGGCGGGCAGCGGCAGGCGCAGGATGCGCGTGGCGCCGGGGTTGACGGTCTCCAGCCGGCCGTCGGCGTCGAAGACGAGCACGCCGGCGGTCAGGTTGTCGAGGATGGTCTGCAGGTGGGTGCGCGCGGCGTCCAGCTCGACGACGGTGCGCGAGACCTGCGCGCGGGCGTCGGCGAGCTGGCCGGTCATGTCGGCGAAGGAGCGCGTCAGGCCGCCCAGTTCGTCACGCGTGCCGAGCACGGGGCGCACGGACAGGTCGCCCTGCGCCACCTGGCGCACGCCGTCGGCCAGCAGCAGCAGCGGGCGCGCGAGCTGGTTGCCCAGCGTGACGGCCAGCAGCAGCGCGCCGAAGACGGCGAGGATGAGCACCAGCGTCAGCGTGCCCAGGTACATGCGGCGCAGGCCCACACGTTCCAGCGCGCGCTGCTGGTACTCGTTGTTGGCCGCCTGCACGGCCAGCGCGTTGCTGAGCATGCTGCCGGGGACGCGCTGGATGACCATCAAGTAGCGCTCATCCAGGCCCAGGCGCAGCGCGGTGTTGGGCAGCAGCGCCAGCGCGCGGATCTGGGCGCCGCCCTGTAGTGCCGCAGCCTCGTCCTCCAGGCCCTCGAGCTGGCTGGCGACTGCGCCGCTGCGGGCCTGGCGCAGCATCGCGGCGCTGGGGCGGTCGGGCGTGAGCTGGCGGGTGTCGCCGCCGCTCTCCAGCAGGATCTGGCCGTTGCCGCCGACGACGGCGATGGTGCGGGCGCCGAGCTTGTCACGCAGTCGCTCCATCGTCAGCAGCTGGGAAGAGGTGCTGCCGGCGAGCTGGTCGGCGGCGTCGCGCGTCTTGGCGCCGAGGTCGGCCACCATCGCGTCCAGCGTGCCGCGGCCGAGGTTGAGGCCGGCCTCCAGCGCGCTGGCCAGACGCACGTCGAACCAGCTCTCGATGCTGCGGTTCACGAACTGGTAGGAGACGGCGTAGATCATCACGCCAGGCACCACGCCCACCAACGCGAAGATACCCGCCAGCTTCAGCAACAGCCGGCTGCCGAAGCGGCCCCGCCGCACGCGCACGACGAGCTGCACGGCGGCCGTCAGGATGACCAGCGTCAGCACGGCGGCCACGGCCACGTTGACCCAGTAGAGCCAGTGGTAGTGGCGCTCGAAGAAGCCGCGCTCGGAGGTGGTGCCGATGGTCAGCACGAAGGCCAGCACGCCGGCCACGCCGGTGAGGGTCACCAGCGTGATGACCCAGCCCCATCGTGCAGCTTTGGTCATTTCAACGTGAAATCGGCAGCAAAAGCGCGCGTCTGCTCGATGCTCAGCGCGAAGCCGGACTGCAGGCCGATCTGCATGGGCCGCGGCAGCTGGGTGACGTCGAGCTTGTAGCTGAACTCGAGGTAGTAGCCGCCACTGTCGTCGATGTCCTTGGCCTCGGCGATGCGCCAGGCGCTGTAGCCGCGAAGCACGTCGAGCGCTTCGTCCAGCGTCGGGAAGCTCTGGTGCAGGCCGCCACTGGAGACGCGGTATTGCCGCGTCAGCGGCTGCCAGGACAGCCGCCAGGTGCGGTCGTTGCGGGCGATGCGGGCATCGCGCCAGTACCAGCGGCTGCGCAGCACGGTGGCCTCGGCGACAAAGTACAGGGGCACGCCCTTGTGCAGCGCGTCCTCGGCGGGGCGGCTCAGCTCGAAGCGGGTCGTGAAGCTCAGCGCCAGCCCGTCGTCGACACGGCGCGCGGACAGCTGGGCCAGCTCGACGCCCTCGGCCCGCGCCCCGCCCGGCAGGAGGGCGAGCAGCGCGGCGAAGAAGACGGCAATGGCGATCCGGGCGAACAAATCAGGGTTTCGTGATCAGGGCGTAGAAAAAGCCGTCCAGGGTCGGCTGTTGTTGCGAACCATTGTCAGCCACGGGCAGCAAGTGCCCCGTGAACCCGGGCATTGCGTGGGACTTCGCATCGGGCTGGCGTTGCAAAAATGCGTCGAGCTGGGCCTGGCCCTCGGCGCGGAACACCGAGCAGGTGGCGTAGACGAGCCGCCCGCCCGGCGCCAGCAGCGGCCACAGCGCGTCCAGCAACTCGGCCTGGATGCGGGCCAGCGCGGTGATGTCGTCCGGCCGGCGCAGCCAACGCACGTCGGGGTGGCGGCGCACGATGCCAGAAGCGCTGCAGGGGGCGTCGAGCAGGATGGCGTCGAAGGGCTGGCCGTCCCACCACGTCGCGGGCTGGCGGGCGTCGGCGGCCTTCAGGGTGGCTTTTTGCTGCAGGCGGTTGAGGGTGTCCTGCACGCGGGTCAGGCGCTGCGCGTCGGCGTCCAGCGCGGTGAGCTGCAGGTCGGGCTGCAGCTCCAGCAGGTGGGCCGTCTTGCCGCCGGGCGCGGCGCAGGCGTCAAGCACGCGGGCGCCGGGTTTCAGGCCCGTGCCGATCAGCAGGGGCGCGGCGAGCTGCGCGGCGGCGTCCTGCACGGAGACCAGGCCTTCGGCAAAGCCGGGCAGCGCCGCGACAGGCGCGGGCTTGTCGAGCACGAGGGCCTGGGGCGTCGGCGCGCCGAGGCTGCGCGAGCCCATGCCTAGGGCGGCCAGGCGCTCGGCGTAGTCGGTGGCCGAGCTGCGCTGCGCATGCACGCGCAGCGTCATCGGCGGCGGGCGGTTGCTGGCGGCGAGGATGGCCTGCCACTGCGTGGGCCAGTCCTGGCGCAGCTTCTCGATCCACCAGGCCGGGTGATTGAACGCGCCCAGCGGGCTGCGCTCTGCGGCAGCCACGATCGCGTCGCGCTCGCGCAGAAAGCGGCGCAGCACGGCGTTGATGAAGGCGGCGCTGGCGGGCGCGCGCTGCTTGGCGGCATGCACGGCCTGGTCGACGAGCGTGTGGTCGGTGTAAGCGGGCTCGGGGTCGGGCCACAGCAGCGCCAGCGCGGTCAGCAGCAGCGCATCGACGCGCGGCGGCGGCGCCTTGGGCGCGAGCTGCTGGCGGGCAGCCTCGGCGCCGCCCAGCCGGCGCAGCGCGGTGAACGCCAGCGCCTGCGTGCCGGGGCGCAGGTCGGCGGGCACACGGCCCAGCAGCTCGGTGAGGGACTTGCCTTCGCGCACGCCCTGCACCGCGTCCGCCGCCTGGGACAGCAGCCGGTGCAAGGGGGCAGATTGGGGGCTTTGAAGCATCGCCTCAGTGTAGGAGTGCGTCCGAGCAGAGAATGCCGCGCATGAACACCCCCGCCTCTGACGCGCCCGTCTCCGAGCGCATCCGCTACCGCCTCGTGTCGGCCGGCTGCCGCCACCACGCCAATGACAACATCGCCGCCTACGTCGAACCCGGCGAGCTGGACGCGCTGCAGGCCGAAGTGCAGGCCAAGATGCAGGAAGTGCTGAAGGCGCTGGTCATCGACACCGACAGCGACCACAACACGCAGGACACCGCCAAGCGCGTCGCCAAGATGTTCGTGCGCGAGGTGTTTGCCGGCCGCTACGCCCAGCCGCCGGCGGTGACGGAGTTCCCCAACGTCACCCGGCTCAACGAGCTGATGATCGTGGGCCCGATCACCGTGCGCAGCGCCTGCTCGCACCACCTCTGCCCCATCATGGGCAAGGTCTGGATCGGCCTGCTGCCCAACGAGCACTCCAACCTGATCGGCCTGTCCAAGTACGCGCGGCTGTGCGACTGGATCATGAGCCGCCCGCAGATCCAGGAGGAGGCCGTGACCATGCTGGCCAACGAGCTGCAGGAGCGCGTGCAGCCCGACGGCCTGGCGCTGGTGATGGAGGCCGACCACTTCTGCATGCACTGGCGCGGCGTCAAGGACACCGAGACCAAGATGACCAACAGCGTCATGCGCGGCGCCTTCCTGAAGGACGCCAACCTGCGCCGCGAATTCCTCTCTCTCATTGCCAAGGGCTGACCATGCTGGTTCGACTCATGTACGCCAGCCGCGCCACCGCGGCGCCCACCGACAGCGACCTCGCCGCCATCCTCAAGGCCTCGCGCGAGCACAACCCGGCAGAGGGCATCACGGGCCTGCTGTGCTTCACCGACGGCGTGTTCGTGCAGGTGCTGGAGGGCGGGCGCAACGCCGTCAACGCACGCTACAAGCGCATCGTCGAGGACCCGCGTCACCGGGATGTGATCCTGCTCGCCTATGAAGAGATCACCGAGCGCGGCTTCGCCGGCTGGACCATGGGCCAGGTCAACCTGCACCGGCTCAACCCGGCGCTGCTACTGAAGTATTCCGAGACCGGGCGGCTGGACCCGTACACGATGAGCGGCCACGCCATGGCCGCGCTGTTCCGCGAGATGTGCGACTCGGGCGCCATCGCGGTCAGCTGAGGCACTCTCAGGGCAGCAGGCCGGCCACCTCGTCCCAGGCTTCGTCGCTGATGCGGCCCGCGTGCCGCGACTGGACGGCGCCCTGCGCGTCGATCACCAACGTCAGCGGCACGCCGGCCGGCAATGCGGCCAGGCCGCCACCCAGCCGCAAGTCGCCCAGCCACAGCGTGGCCAGGGGCATGCCGCTGCGGTCGACCTGCTTGACGGTCTGCAGATAACCCAGCGCCGCGGCGCGGTCGCGGTCGGTGCTGACCAGCACCAGCTCGAACGGCTTGCCGCGCCAGCCGGCGGCATTGGCGCGCAGTTCGGGCATCTTCTGCAGACAGGGCGCGCAGTCGGTGTTCCAGAAGAACAGCATGACCACCTTGCCGCGCAGCGCCTCCAGGCTGAAGGGGCGGCCATCCAGCGTGCTGCCGTCCAGCCGCGCGGGCTGGGCGGTGGCGGAGAGCGTGACGAACAGCAGCAGGGCGGTGATGAGCGGGCGCATGCCGCTCAGTCGCGGCGGCGGCCCTGGCCTTACAGCTTCATGCCGAGCCAGATGACTGTCTCGGTGGACGCGGCCACCACAGGCTCCAGCAGCCGCACCCAGAAACCGCCGCCCGCCTGCACCGCCAGCTCGTCGTGATGCCGCTGCTCATCGGCCACGATGGCTTCGATGGCTTGCACGGCGGCTGGGTCCGAGGCCTGGAGTCGAGCGATCTGCTCCTTCAGATGACGCAGAACCACGCGCTCGACCGCCACCGTCGTGGCGGCGATGGCCGCATGGCCCAGCAAACCCGTCACCAACCCCAGAACGTAGCCACCGAGCGCGCACAGCGCATAGCTGCGGCAACGCGGCCGGCCGCGCCGCTGCAGTTCTGCCCAGAAGATGGAACGATGCCTTTCCTCGTGCGACCTGAACTCGTTGAGCTCCGCGACGAGAGCCGGCGCTGTCAGCCGGGCCACGGCGGCCTGCGCCAAGTAGATGTGGACCGCGCCGTTCTCGCCCGCATGGTTGACCTTGAGGATGCGGGCGCCGAGGTCGGTGTCGGTCAAGGTGGCCGCCAGCATCCCCGTTCGGCGCTCAAAGCGACCGCGCCTCGCGGAACCCGTACAGGTTGGCCAGCACCCGCGTCGGGAACTGCTGCAGCGCCTCGTTGTACTGGCCCACGGCCTGGTTGAAGACCTGGCGGGTGAAGGCGCGCTGACGTTCGATGAGCTTCAGCTCGCTGACCAGCGCGTCAATCTCCGCCTCGCTGCGCAGCTCGGCCTGGTGGTCCAGCAGCGACAGCAGGCGCGTCAAGGCCGCCGCGTGCAACGCGCTGGCCACGGCCAGGCCGCCGGCCGGGTCGGGCGCCCAGGGCTTGCCGCGCGCCGCCTGCACCGCCGATTGCGACTCGGCCTGGGCGCTGGTCAGCGCATCGAACGTCGCCTGCTCGCTGGGCAGGCGCGGCGCCACGGCGGCCAGCAGCTTGTCGCAGACCTCGGCGCGTTCCTTCAGATGGGCATCCAGCTGCGTGAAGGCCTCGCCGATGGCATTGCGCAGCGACATCAGGCGGTTGTAGGCGCCGATGCACCAGAAGAACAGCAGCGCCGCCGCCGCGACGCCACCCCATTGCCAGGCGGTCATGCCTGTTCCCGGTACTGCGCAAACCCACGCGCGCGCAGTTCGCAGGCCGGGCAGTGGCCGCAGCCATGCCCCCACGGGTGCAGTTCGCCACGCTCGCCGAGGTAGCAGGTGTGGGTCTCTTCAACGACCAGCTTCACCAGCGCCTCGCCACCCAGGCCCTCGGCCAGGCGCCAGGTGGCGGCCTTGTCGATGAACATCAGCGGTGTCTCCAGCGTCATGGGCGTGTCCAGGCCCAGGCTGAGCGCGACCTGCAAGGCCTTCAGCGTGTTGTCGCGGCAGTCCGGGTAGCCGGAGAAGTCGGTCTCGCACATGCCGCCCACCAGCACGCTCGCGCCACGGCGGTAGGCCAGCGTCGCGGCGAAGGTCAGGAACAGCAGGTTGCGGCCGGGCACGAAGGTGTTGGGCAGGCCGTTGGCCTGCAGCTCGATCTCGCGCTCACTGGTCAGCGCCGTGTCGCTGATCTGGCCCAGCAGGCTCAGGTCCAGCAGATGGTCGGCGCCGAGCTTGCCGGCCCAGTGCGGGAACTGCTGCGCGATCTCCGCACGCACGGTGTTGCGGCAGTCCAGCTCGATGCGGTGGCGCTGGCCGTAGTCGAAGGCCAGCGTCTCGACCTCGGCATAACGGTCCAGTGCCCAGGCCAGGCAGGTAGTGGAGTCCTGGCCACCGGAGAACAGGACGAGGGCTTTTCGGGAGACGGCTGCGGGGTTCACGGCGGGCAGTTTAGGTGGGCGAGACCAGGCGCAATTGGGGGTGGCTCTCCAGCAGCTCGCCGGCCGCCGTCAGCGCCAGCGCGTCGGCGGCGGTCAGGCCGGCCCAGCGCAGGCGCACGGCCAGCACCTCGCGCGGCAGCAGCGCGCGGTCGAGCTGCCACTGCTGGCCGTGGCGCGTCAGGCCCGGTGCGTCGCCGACCTGCACGATGACCTCCTCGCTCGCCTGCACGCGCAGCGTCAGCGCGGTGATGGGGCAGTAGCTGACGACGATGTCTCGGTCGGCCAGGTTGAGCAGCATCTGCTCGCGCCACTCGAACTGGCAGCGCGGCTGGCGGCCGGGTGCGGCGCGGGCCAGTTGCAGCAGCAGGCGCTGCACCTCCACGGGCTGCTCCGGCGCCAGCTCGCAGATGATGAAGCCGCGCGCCTCGTCCAGCCGGCGCTGCAGGGCCAGCGGCCATTCATGGCGCAGGCGGCCGCGCGCGTCGAACTGCCGCAGCGTCAGCTCGGCCGACACGAAGCGCGCCCATTCGTACCACTCGTAGGCGCAGCCCGGCTGGTGCGCTCGCTCGTAGGCCACGGTCTTGACGGGCACGTAGCGCGTCACTCGCTCCAGCGCCAGGCGCGGCCGGCCATGCGCGTCCACCACACGGCGCAGCTGGCGGTACTCACGCTCGAAGGCGTCGAACACCCAGGGCTGGGCGGCGCTCTCGTGTGCCTTCAGCAGCAGCGCCTCGATGGCGGGCAGGGACTGCACGACCGGCGCCTCGCGCAGCGCGCCGGTGACGGCATGCAGGCGGCCGGTCTCGGCGCCGCCGATGTCGTCCAGCCGCAGCCCCGGCCGTGCCAGCGCGACCTTGAAGAAGCTCAGCAGCGCCTGGCCCAGCCGCCAGTCCAGCGGCTGGCCGGCGCGCAGCTTGCGCAGCACGCGCGGCGCGGCGGCACCGGCCTCGCCCAGCCGCGCCGCCTCGGCCTGCAGCGCGGCCAGGTGCAGCGGCCAGCCGGCGGCGTCCACGGCCAGCCCGGCGGCCGGCTGCGCGGCGTCGACAAAGGCCTTCAGCAGGCAATGCAGCCGCGCACGCGCGACGGCAGGCGTCTCGGCACTGGCCTGCGCGGCATCGTCCAGCAGGCGCTGCACGAGGGCGGCGTCGAAGGCCACCGTGCGGCGCCGGCGGCGGGCCGGGGTGGCGGGCGTGGACGAAGGCATGACGGTTGTTCCCCCTGCTTGAGGTCGGCATGGCGGTGCGCCGACCGGCTTAAGCCCCGCCCTAAGCACTTAAGTCGACGGCATCGTCGACGCGCGCCCGGGCACAGTGACCGCGAGCCATCCTGCCCTAAACCTAAGGCGGCCGTCACCCGCCGACGAGGAAACCCCCGCATGCCTTTGCGCCCAGCCATCCGAGCCGCCCTGTTCCTGGCGGTCGGTATCTCGACAACCGCCAGCGCCCAGTCCTTCCTGGAGCGGCTCAGGGCGGCTGCGGCCGCCGCTGCGTCCCAGCCCGCCTCGCAGGCCGGCGCCCAACCCGGCGCACCCGCCGCGAACGACCCCACGCTGGCCGCCAACCCGCTGGCCGGCACGGAGCTGGACAAGATCTTCCAGAAGAAGCCCATCACCAACTCCAACCAGCCCGAGCGCTGGCCGCGCGTGGCCGTGACGGTGAAGTCCGCCAGCACGGGCGTGTTCGGCATCCAGGGCCAGCGCGGCCTGGGCAATGCGGACTGCATGGTCTTCGACGCCAAGCTGTGGCGCAGCGCCAAAGACAGCAAGAGCTTCGAGAACCTGCGCCTGTGCACACCGGCCGTGGAGACGCTGTCCAAGGGCGTGGCCTACCGCACGCTGGAGCTGTTCCCGCGCTACAGCGTGCCGCGCGGCGAGAACAGCACGGCCAACCAGCGCACCGACGGGCCCAACCAGCCCTTCTACCTGTTCCCGCAGGACATCAAGTCCCAGCAGCAATGGGTCATGGGCCCGTGGAACAACAAGTTCTTCCTTGGTGCGCTGTTCGTCGCGCTGGGCTACGACTGGGACAACGACTTCGACCGCCGGCTGTGGGTGGTCAGCGTGCCGCCGGCGGCGAGCTGAGCCGGCGGTGCTAGCCTGCCGCCCTGTTGCATGGACACAGGAGCGGCGGGTGATGAAGCAATGGAACCTCGAACGTGTGGCGCTGGCCGCTCTGCTGGTGCCAATGGCGGCGCTGGCGCAGTCGCGCATCGACGAAGTGCTGGTCTACCCCGGCGGTGCCCAGGTCACGCGGCTGGCCACGGCGGCGGCCGGCGCGCGGGAGCTGGTGCTGACCTGCCTGTCGGCCCGCTTCGACCCCGACTCGCTGCAGATCGAGGCGCCGGCCGGCGTCAACCTCGGGCCGGTGCAGATCGAGACGCTGCCGCGCGAGCGCGCGCCGGAGTGCGCCAACAGCGCGCTGGACGAGAGCCTGCGCAAGCTGGAGGGTCAGCGCGACGTGCTGGCGGCTGAGTCGGCCGCGCTGGAGACCAGCCTGGGCTACCTGAAGGCGCTGGGCTCGGGCGAGGCGCGCTCGACCCCTGCCACGGGCATCGCCGCCACGGCGGACAGCATCCGCAAGACGGCGCACGAGGCGCTGCTGCGGCAGGCCCAGCTGCAACGCCAGCTGGCCGACCTGGACCAGCAGATCACGCCGCTCAAGGGCGAGCGCGACCGCGTGGCCGCCGCCAACCCGCAGTGGCGCAGCCTGCGCCTGCGGCTGTCCACCACGAAGGAGGCCGAGCTGAGGCTGAACTACCGCGTGGCACAAGCCGGCTGGGCGCCGAGCTATCGCGCGCTGCTCGACACGGCCAGCGGCGCGCTGAACCTGGAGCGGCTGGCCCAGGTGTCGCAGCAGAGCGGCGAGGACTGGAAGCACGTGAAGCTGCGGTTGTCGACGGCGCAGGCCTCGCAGAAGGTGGGCCAGAACCCGCCGTGGCCGTGGAAGCTGGACATCCGCCCGCCCGTGACTGGGGGCGTGGCGATGGCAGCGCGCGCCATGTCCGCCGCGCCGCCAATGCCCGCGCCAGCCATACAGTCCTCACGCGCGCTTGGCGAGCCCGAGCAGGAGCGCTTTGACCTCAGCGTCTTCCAGGGCGCTTTCGCCACCGAGTTCGTGCTGCCGCTGCGCGTCAACATCGACAGCGGCACGCAGCGCGCCAGCCTGTCGCTGGGCAGCGAGAAGCTGCAGGCCAAGGTACTCGCCCGCGTGCAGCCGCAGAGCGAGGCGGCGGCCTATCTCGTCGCCGACGTGGCCAAGCCCACCGGCGCCTGGCCGCGTGGCGCCATGCAGTTGGTGCGCGACGGCGCGCTGGTGGGCAGCAGCACGCTCAATGTCGCCAGCGGCGAGGAGCGGCTGGAGCTGCCCTTCGGCCGCGACGACACCGTGCGCGTGCAGACCGAGCCCGAGCAGCGCAACGCCGCCAACACCGGCTTCATCGGCACGCGTGCCGAGCATCGGTATGGCCGCGCGTGGGTCGTCGAGAACAAACACACGTTGGCAGTCACGTTGCAGTTCATCGAAGCCGCGCCGGTGGCGCAGCACGAGGACATCAAGGTGCAAGCCCAGTTCAGCCCGGCGCCGACGACGCAGGCCTGGCGCAAGCAGCCGGGGCTGGTGCTGTGGGAGCTGCCGCTGGCGGCAGGCGCCAGCCAGCGGTTCACGGCGGACTATGTGATCAGTGCGCCGAAGGAGGCGCAGGTGACGGGGTTGCGGTAGGGCGGGTCGCGACCCGCCGACCGCCTGAGAATTTGCCTTATTTGCTATAGTGAAAGCACAATCCATCCTGTCATTAACAATGACATTGGATATAAATCGCATACCATCAATAGCAAATACGGCATATGAACAGCCTGCACTCACTTGGCCAAGCCGTGGCGCGCCTCCGGCAGGAGCGCGGCATGACGCAGAAGCAGCTTGCCGCCCTCTGCGGCCTCGGGCAGTCGACGCTGGCCCGCTTCGAGACCGGCGGCGTGGCGGAGTTCGGCTCGCGCAAACTGCTGCGGCTGTTGGAGGTCATGGGGCATGAGCTGTCGTTCACACCCAGGAGCAGCAGCTTCACCCTGGACGACGCGTTGGCAGAACGGCAACGGCAAGCATCTGGCGCCGCCCTCACGCGATAGCCGCGCGGCGCCATGAAGCTGCACGTCCACGTCCACGACCAGCCCGTCGCCACGCTGGAGTCGACCGACGGCTTCCGGCATGTGATGAGCTACCACCCCGACGTGGCCGCCGAGCAGTTCGTCTCGCTGCTGATGCCGGTGCGGACGGAGTCTTATGCCTACCCGGAACTGCATCCGCTGTTCCGCATGAATCTGCCCGAGGGCTTCCTGCTATCCATCCTGCAGGAGCAGCTCGGCCCCCATGTCGGCGCCTCCCCGCTGAACCTGCTGGCGGTCGTCGGGCGCAATGCCATCGGGCGAGTCAAGGTCACCACGCCGGGCGCGGACCCGACCCAGCCACCGCTGCCGTTCGACCTGAACGGCCTGCTGCGCGGCGACAACTCCGAGGCTGCCTTCGTCGACCTGGTGCGCCGCCATGCCGCCTCCGGCGTGTCGGGCGTGGTGCCCAAGTTCCTGTCGCCGAACACGCTGGGCCAGCACGGCAAGGGCACGCTGGCCACCGAGCGCTACATCGTCAAGGGCACCACCTCGCGGCTGCCCGGCGTGGCGCTGAACGAGCACCTGTGCATGGCAGTGTCGCGCCAGGCCGGCATCCCGACGGCGGCCACCGAGGTCTCCGACGACGGCCAGGCCCTGGTCGTGCACCGCTTCGACTTCGAGGCCGACGGCACGACGCGCAAGGGCATGGAGGACCTGTGCAGCCTGCTCGCGCTGCGGCCGGAGCAGAAGTACGAATCAACCTGGGAGCGCGTCGCCGCCCGCATCAAGGACGTCACGCCCGCCGCGCAGCAGAACGCCGCGCTTTCGCGCCTGGCCGACCTGCTGCTGCTGACCTACGCGCTGCGCAACGCCGACTGCCACACCAAGAACATCGCCCTGCTCTACAGCTCGCGCGACGACATCGAACTGGCCCCTGTCTACGACATGCTGACCATCACGGTCTACGACGACTTCGCCAACAACCCGCCCGGCATGCCGGTCGACGGGCGCAGCACCTGGATGCCCGGCAAGGCGCTGGAGCGCTTTCTGCAAACGCGCTGCCATGTCATGCCGGCGCAGACCCGCGAGCGCGTCGAACGCATCTGCGAAGCCATCGTGCAGGTCACGCCGCAGGTCGTGGCAGCCGCGCAGCGCTACCCGGCGTTTCGGGAGACGGGCAAGCGCATGCTGCAGGCGTGGAATGACGGCATGAACAGTTTGCGGCTGCAGAAGGCGTGGAGCCTGCCGACGCTGGATGTGTCGATGGCGGGCGCTGGGTTTTCGGCGGCCAAGCCAGGCAAACCGGCGAAGGCCGAGAAGATCGGGCGGTCACCATTGCTGGGGCGGCGGTGAACCTGCGGTTCACCGCGGACCATGTGATCAGTGCGCCGAAGAAGGCACAGGTGGCGGGGCTCCGGTGACGGCGCGGGCAGCACTGTGCTGCGCAAGCCTGATGCGTTCCTTCACTGCCGACTCGCGCCCGCCAGCTTGGCCCGTTGTTTCCAGCGCGGTTTGTCCATCGCCGTTCTTCAGAAGCGGATCTGCGCCGGCAGCAAGCAGAAGAGTGACCGAATCAAGGTCCACCCAACTGGATGCGTTCATGAGTGGCGTGTAGCTGCCTTGGCCGCGATTGGCGTCGGCACCGGCTTTCAACAAGGTGCGAACAACCGCGATGCCGCCCTTGGGTCCGGTCGCCACGTGCAGCAGTGACTCACCCACCTCGTTCGTGGCGTTGGGACTGACGCCCTGCTTGAACAAGCGCTCCAAGCCGCCGGCGTCGTTCGCATACGCCGCTTCAAAGGCTCGCTCTTCCTTGGAAAGGCTGGTCGGTACGCCACAACCAGATGCGATCAGCGCGAGCACCATCGAAAGCAACAGAGCACAGCGCTTCATAGGGAGGCCCGCGAACCCAGCATCGTTTCGGCAAACGCAAGCTCCGCCGCCGCCTCGCTGCCAATGACCACGCCGCGCTCGAAGACCAGCGCCAAGGGTGCGATGGCGCCGTCACCGGCCTGCACCTGGAACTCCAGTGTGTTGGAGCCGCTGCCGCCGACGTAGCGTGCACGACGGCCATTGGCCAGCGCCAGTTCCGGCGCGCCCTTCACGGTGACGAGGCGGTCGAACGTGACGGCGTAGCGGTCGCCCCGCACGCCCACCGCAATGGCGCGTGGCCCCTGGCGGCTCTCGGGGTCCCAGGTGCCGGCGAACGTCCACCGGGCCGTGATGTCTTCAGCTCGCGGTGAACCAACGGCCTGGGCGAGGTTGTCGGCCAGCCAGGGGAAGCCGCCTGTTTGGTGACGACTGCCATGGAAGTAGCTGCGCACGCCGAAGCGCGTCTCCCGCGCGATCTTCTCGTTGGCGGCGACGTCCTTCTCGGTCGGCGTGCCGCCGTCGAGCGGGTAACGCACGAGGTAGGGCGGCTTGTCGCGCAGGCGCTCGGAGAACGTGCAGTCGATGAAGAAGAACTGCGCATCGCGGTGGGCGCGGGCGAGGAAGAAGTCGGGCGGCCCGGCTATGCGCGTGCGGTGGATGACGAACTTCTTGTCGGCGTTGTTGTTGCCGCCGTCGTGCCAGAAGGCCGCCTCGGCCTTGGGGTAGACCTGCGCGATGTCGCAGTCGGTCATGTAGCACCAGCCGCGCGGGCAGATGAAGTCCACCGAGCCGATGACGCGCAGATCGCGGTGGTAGTAGCGGCCACCGTCCTCGGTCAGCGGCGTCGCGCCGGGGCCGTTCGACAGGCCGGCTTCCGCGGCCGACTTGCCCTGGCGCCACAGCGACAGCGTGTCGGCGCCGCGGCTCAGGATGTCGGCGTTCTGGATGATGGTGCGGTCCGCCCGTCCCAGCACCGCGAAGGCATGCGGGCCGGCGGCCTCGACGGTGTTGTGGATGGTGAGGTTCTCGGCGACAAAGTCATGCGCCGTCGAAGAGATGTTCAGCACCGCCGTGCCGATGTCATCCCTGGGCGCGCTAGCGGGCCGGTTGAGCGCAATGCGCGTGCCGTGGCGGCTCTCGCCGCGCAGCGTCACGTAGGCGGCGTCGACGCGGACATGTTCTTCGTAAACGCCGTCGCGGACCAGCACGATGCGGCGCTCGCGGTTGTCCTTGGGGATGGACTGAAGGGCGGCGTGGACGGAGGTGAAGTGGCCGGAGCCGTCCTTGGCGACGATGAGGTCGGGCGGGGGTTGATAACGGGCAGCAGCCCGACCGGCCGCTGCAGTTCCCGCCAACAAGCCGCTGATCGCAGTGCGGCGATTGATCTGGCCAGATAGAAACTGTCCGAGGCCGCTCATGGTTAGTGATCGGCCAGGTCGACCAAGGGCTCGTCCGGGTCGAAGTGATGGAGCAACAGGTAGTCATCCCAGCCTTCCGACCCGGTGCAGACGCAGATGCACGCAGTTCTCAGCGCCTCACCAAACTCGTCAGACCCCAGCAGTTCCTCGCGGAGTCCGTGCCAGGTCTCGCGCAGGCTCTCGGTGGCGAAAAGCAGGTTGAGATACGCGCCGTCGTCATCGCCCTGAGCCATCTCAAAGCCACGACAGCCCCCGGTTCGCCGCGCGATGGTTTCGCTGACAGCCCCAAGACGAGCCGCGTCGAGCCCCGGCGCGCGGCTGAGTTGCACCTGGATGCAGATCTGGTCAAGGTCAGTCGCACTCACTTCGCAGGCACCGTCTCTCAACCCCTCACCTCACCCTGCCCCAACACCACCCACTTCATCGACGTCAGCCCGTCCAGGCCCACCGGGCCGCGGGCGTGGAACTTGTCGGTGGAGATGCCGATCTCGGCGCCCAGGCCGTACTCGAAACCGTCCGCAAAGCGCGTGCTGGCGTTGACCATCACGCTGGCCGAATCGACCTCGCGCAGGAAGCGCATCGCATTCGGGTGATTCGTCGTCAGGATCGCATCTGTGTGATGCGAGCCGTAGCGGTTGATGTGGGCAATAGCCTCGTCCAGCGAATCGACGATCTTGATGCTGATGATGGGCGCCAGGTATTCCGTGGACCAGTCTTCCTCGGTCGCTGCCACCGCGCCGGGCACCAGAGCCAGCGTGCGCAGGCAGCCGCGCATTTCCACGCCCTTTGCCTTGAACACCGCCGCGATGCGCGGCAGGAAGGCCGGTGCCTGGGCCGCATGCACGAGCAGCGACTCGGTCGCGTTGCAGGGGCTGTACTTCTGCGTCTTGGCGTTGTCGACGACCTTGACGGCCTGATCGAGGTTGACCTCGGCATCGACATAGCTATGGCAGTTGCCGTCCAGGTGCTTGATGACGGGCACCTTGGCCTCGGCGCTGATGCGCTCGATCAGCCCCTTGCCGCCGCGCGGGATGATGACGTCCACCCACTGCGGCTGCGAGATCAGCAGGCCGACGGCGGCGCGGTCGGTCGTGTTGACGAGCTGCACGGCGGCACGCGGCAGGCCGGCTTCTTCGAGCGATGCGCTCACGATCTCGGCCAGCGCTAGGTTGGAATGAATGGCCTCGGAACCCCCACGCAGAATGCACGCGTTGCCGCTCTTGATGGCCAGCGACGCGGCCTCGATGGTCACGTTGGGCCGGCTCTCGTAGATCATGCCGAACACGCCCAGCGGCACGCGCATCTGGCCCACGCTGATGCCGGTGGGGCGGCGCTTCACGCCGGTGATCTCGCCGATGGGGTCGGGCATGGCGGCGATCTGCTCACAGCCTTCGGCGACCGTGGCCAGCGTCTTGGCGTCGAGCTTCAAGCGGTCACGCAGCGGGCCGCTCAGCTCGGCGGCGCTGGCCAGATCGCGGGCGTTGGCAGCTGCCAGCGCCGGGCCGGCCTCGCGCAGGCGGCGGGCCAGGGCCAGCAAGGCGTTGTTCTTGGCAGCCG
This sequence comes from Pelomonas parva, assembly GCF_043555835.1. Taxonomy (NCBI): domain Bacteria; kingdom Pseudomonadati; phylum Pseudomonadota; class Betaproteobacteria; order Burkholderiales; family Sphaerotilaceae; genus Roseateles; species Pelomonas parva. The sequence continues at coordinate 72,670 of NZ_JBIGHV010000003.1, forward strand.
TGGGGGCGGCGGCCATCAAGGTGGCGGCGGCGCGGGCGGCGCGGCCGAGGTCGTCCATGTAGGCAGTCAGGCTCATGGCGGCGATTGTCCCAGCGGGTGGCGCGGCGGCGCTTCGTGAAGGCCTTAGGCAGGCTTATTCGACATCCAGCGTGTACGTCACCGCCTGGCTCATGCCGGGCAGCATGCCGCCGTAGTTCAGCGTGTGGCGGCCCGGCGCGAGCGGCCCGATGGCGGCGTAGTAGCCGTTGCCGGCGGCCAGCGTGTCGTCGTCATCGAACAGCAGGAAGCACCGCCGCGTGGCCTGCCGGTGCTCGGCCAGGCCTTCGAAGCGCTGGCCGTTCACCTCCAGCACCAGCGCGTGCAGCGTGTCGGTGAGCCTGGCGGCGCTCTGCATCAGCGACGCGCAGGACAGGCGCTGGCCCTCGGCCGTGTAGGTGACGTAGTTGATCAGCGGGAAGAACAAGGTCTTGCCGGCCGGGACGCGGCAGTGGCGGACGGCGCGCTGCGTGCCGTAGGTGCCGGCGAGGAACCACACCGGCCCGGACTGGCCCAGCCCGCAGTGGCGGCCGTCGCGGTCGGCGACCGGGCTGACGCCGTCGTCGAAGGACTTGGCCCAGCGCCACCAGTGCTTGGTCCACTCCTCCTGCGATTCGCCGGCCACCTCGGCCTGTGGCGGCAGCAGCGGCGCGGCAGGCTGGGCCGCGGCCCCCATCGTCACGGCCATGGCCGCGACGCAAAGCGCTTTGCGCATCTGTGGTCCTTCCCTCAAAAATTCTTGTCGTTCTCAGCCGCCGAACATCATGCGGCGGGCGACCGCCATCTTCAGCGGCGTCGCCAGCTCCAGCCCCGCCAGCGCCAAGCCGCGCAGGCCCGGCAGGCCGGGCAGGCGCCAGGCAAAGCTGCGGGCGAGGAAGTCGGTGGCGGCGATCATGGGCCAGCGGTCGGGGGCGCGCTGGCGGTCGATGCGGGCCAGCACGGTGTCCAGGTCGACCGCCGTCTCGGCCGCCTCGCGCAGCGCATCGACCAAGGCCTGGCCGTCGCGCAGGCCCAGGTTCAGCCCCTGGCCGGCCACCGGGTGCAGCGTCTGCGCCGCGTTGCCGATGCGCAGCGTGCGGCCGTGCAGCAGGCGGGTCTCGGCGTTCAGGCCCAGCGGAAAGCACTTCAACGCCGAGATGCCGGTGAGCCGGCCGGCGGCGGCGGGCAGCTGCTGCTGGATGACGACCAGGCGCTGGGCGTCGTCCAGCGTGGCGATGTCGTCCTCGGCCTGAGGCAGGCACCACACCAGCGCCGCGCGCGGGCCTTGCGCGTCGTCGGGCAGCGGCAGCAGGGCCAGCGGGCCGTTGCGCGTGAAGCGCTCGATGGCCAGGCCTTGCAGCCCCGGCGCGGCCAGGCGCACGGTGCCGACCCAGGCGTTCTGGTGATAGTCGCTGCGGATGGACTTGCGGTCCTGCTCCGCGAACACGCCGCCCTCGGCGACGACGGCCAGGTCGAAGCGCTCGGCCAGGTGGGACTCGCCGCTGTCCAGCTCCACGCCGTCAGCCTCCGAGCGAATGGCATGCACGGCGGTGCCGAAGCGCGTGAACAGGCGCTGCGGCTGGCGTGAGGCGAGGTCCAGCCAGCGCTGCTGCAGCGGCGCTACCAGCGCGCCATAGGGCAGCACGGCGCCGAGCTGGGGCACGCCCAGGTCGGCCGCGCGGATGCGCACTTCGCCGGCAGGACCCGCAATCGGAGACGGCGGCGCCTGGCTGACGTGTACGGTCTGGATGGCCTGGGCCACCTCGGGCCGCCAGGCGTGCAGGCGCTCCAGCAGCCGGATGCTGCCGAGGTTGAGCGCCAGCGTGCGCGCGTCGCCGCTGGCGTCGCGGTCCAGCGGGCGGGTGTCGAACAGATGCAGGTTGGCCCGGGGCAGGCGCTCGGCGGCCAGCAGGGCCAGCGCCAGGCCGGCCGGGCCGGCGCCGATGACGGCGAGGTTCATGGGGCAGGTCTCAGGGAACAACTGGGCGCAACGATACCTGCCTGGGCGGCAGCCACCCAACGGACGCAAGCCCACAGCAGGCGGGACCGCCCGGCCCCTCGCATCGGGAGCCTGGCGTAGTCCGTTCGGCAGGGGGGCCGACATGAGCGCACAACCCCGGCCGCGCAAATTCTGTTAATTCGCGGCCGTCGTTGCCGCGAGTCCCCGCTCGCTCAACTCTTTACTGGAGACGCCATGAAAGGCAAGTCGCATCCCACCAATGACGTGTCGCTGAACCCGTCCGGCAACGTCAGCATCCGCGACGTGATCGACCAGGTCGACAGCTCGCGCCGCCGCTTCGTGCAAGGCTCCATCGGTTCCGTGGCGCTGGCCTCGGCCGGTGGCCTGAGCCTGGCCGGCCTGGTTGGCACTGTGCAGGCCGCCCCCGTGCCGGCCGGCCTGGGCTTCCCCGGCATCGGCTTCGACAGCATCCCGGCCGAGACCCGCGCCCGCAATGTCGCCGTGCATGGCGGCGCGGCCAACGCCGTGCTGGACCGCGTGACCGTGCCGGCCGGCTACACGGCCAACCTGTTCGTGGCCTGGGGCGACGCCATCATGCCGGGCGGTCAGCCCTTCAGCGGCAACGCCAGCGAGACCGCCGCCGACCAGCTCAAGCAGTTCGGTGCGCACAACGACGGCATGCACTTCTTCCCGTTCAGCGGCGCTGACGGCAAGCCCTCGTCGGACCGCGGCCTGCTCGCCATCAACAACGAGTACACGCACGAAGAGATCCTGTTCCCGGACGGCCAGGTCGGCAACGGCTACACGCTGGCCAAGACCCGCAAGTCGCAGGCCGCGCACGGCATGTCCGTCGTCGAAGCCCGCCGCGTGGGCGGCAAGTGGCGCGTCGCCAAGACCTCGCCCTATGGCCGTCGCATCACCGCCAACACGCCGGTGCGCATCTCCGGCCCAGCCGCCGGCCATGCGCTGATGAAGGCCAAGGAATTCGTCATCACCGACTCGGCCACCACCCCGACCGGCAACATGACCGACGGCACGGTCTGCTACGGCACCATCAACAACTGCGCCCACGGCATCACGCCCTGGGGTACCTACCTGACCTGCGAAGAGAACTGGAACGGCAACTTCGGTGGCACCGGCGCCGTCGACACCTCAGCCGGGACCGAGATCGGCAAGCTGAACCGCCGCTATGGCCTGGCCGCCGCCGGCTTCGGCTACCGCTGGCACACCACCGACCCGCGCTTCGACCTGACCACCAACCCCAACGAGCCGCACCTGTTCGGGTGGGTCGTGGAAGTGGACCCGTACGACCCGAAGTCGGTGCCCGTCAAGCGCACCGCCCTGGGCCGCTTCAAGCACGAAGGCGCGCAGTACGTCGTCGACAAGAACAACAACGTCGCCTTCTACATGGGCGACGACGAGCGCAACGAATACATCTACAAGTTCGTCTGCGCCGGCAAGTTCAACGCGGCGAACAAGGCCGCCAACCGCAACCTGCTGGACAGCGGCACGCTGTACGTCGCCCGCTTCGACAGCAACCTGTCGGGCCAGTGGCTGCCGCTGCTGCCTGGCGCGGTCGGGACGGACGGCGTGGCGCTGCGCGACAACCCGAACTTCTCAGGCGCCAACGACGCCGAAGTGCTGGCCAAGATCCTGGTCAAGACCCGCATGGCCGCTGACGCCGTCGGCGCCACGATGATGGACCGCCCGGAGTGGACCGGCGCGCGCCCGCGCATCGGCGGCTTCGACGAGGTCGAGGTCTATTGCACGCTGACCAACAACAACCGCCGCGGCACGCTGCCGGCGTCCGGCAACCCGGCCGACGGCAGCGCCTCGGCCGGTGGCGCCCGCCCCGGTGTCGACGCCGCCAACCCGCGTGAAGACAACGTCCACGGCCACATCATCCGCTGGCGCGAGACGGCCAAGTCGGTGCTGGCCACCAGCTTCAACTGGGACCTGTTCGCACAGAACGGCGACACGGCCACCGGCAAGGTCGCCAAGCCCACGAACGACTACAAGGGCAACACCGTCGACACGCCCAACGGCAGCGCCGACTTCGGTGCGCCGGACGGCCTGTGGTTCGACCAGTTCGGCCGCCTCTGGGTGCAGACCGACCAGGTCGGCGACGGCTCCGGCGACTTCATCAACCTAGGCGCCAACTGCATGGTCTGCGCCGACCCGAACACCGGCGAGATGCGCCGCTTCCTGACCGGCCCGAACAAGTGCGAGGTCACCGGCGTGACCATGACGCCGGACGGCAAGACCATGTTCGTCGGCATCCAGCACCCGGGCGAAGACGCCGTAGCCGCCAACCCGACGCAGTTCTCAAACTGGCCGCAAGGCCAGTGGTCGGTCGCGTCCGATGGCGTCACTGCACTGCCGGGCGGCCGCCCGCGCTCCTCGGTTGTCGTCATCACCAAGGACGACGGCGGCGTCATCGGTAGCTGAGCCGCTCCCATCCCAATTCAAGGAACACTTTCATGAAGACCTCTTTTGCACGCCTGGCCCTCGTGGCCACCCTGGCCGCCGCGGGCGCCGCCCACGCCGCCAGCATCGTGTCGCCGACTGCCACCTTCGCGCCTTCGATCCTGGTCGACTTCGACGCCTATGACGGCCTGCAGGTCGCCGCCGGCAGCCCCGAGCTGCTGAACGGCAACGCCTTCTTCGTCTCCGACGTGGTTTCCACACTGGGCGCCAACAACCAGGACCTGGGCGGCAACGGCCTGTGGGGCGCGCGCTCCGACCTGACGCCCACCGGCTCGGGCAACTTCGTCTCGTCCACCGGCCCGGTGCTGTTCGGGTTCCTGCTCAGCGGCCCGCAGGCCCAGGTCGGCGCCTACTTCAACCTGAGCCAGCCGCTGGAAGGCGCCAAGGACGCGATGCTGACGCTGACCGCCTACAGCGCCGCCAACCAGGTGCTGGAGTCGTTCAGCTACAAGGTCGACACGAGCTGGGAGAGCTACAACGAAGGCATGTTCCTCGGCTTCAGCCGTGCCAACGCCGACATCTACAGCTTCGGCGTGACGGTCAGCGCCGGCCAGTCGCTGGTGCTGGACAACCTGCACCTGAGCGCCGCTCCGGTGCCCGAGCCGGCCAGCATCGCCCTGCTGGCCGCCGGCCTGGCCGTCGTCGGTGGCGTCGCCCGTCGCCGCGCACGCCGCGACTGAAGACAACTGGGCAGCCGGCTCGACCGGCTGCAACCCCTGCTCCGGCAGGGCTTGGGGGCCGCGCTTATGCTGCGGCCCCTTTTCATTCCTGCTGCGGAACCCACCATGCAATACCGCCGCCTCGGCCGTGCCGGCCTCCAGGTGTCCGAACTCTCGCTCGGCTCCTGGGTCACGTATCACAACCAGGTCGACACGAAAGCCGCCACCGAGATGCTGGCCGCCGCCTTCGACGCCGGCATCAACTTCTTCGACAACGCCGAGGTCTATGCCCAGGGCGAGAGCGAGGTGGTCATGGGCCAAGCCTTCAAGGCGCTGGGCTGGAACCGGCTGGACTACATCGTCTCCAGCAAGTTCTTCTGGGGCCTGGCGCGGGACGGCGTGACGACCAACCGCAAGGACACGCTGAACCGCAAATACCTGATGCAGGCGGTGGACGCGTCGCTGAAGCGCTTCCAGTTGGAGCACCTGGACCTCATCTACTGCCACCGCCCCGACCCGCACACGCCCATCGAGGAAACCGTCTGGGCCATGAGCGACATCATTCGCCAGGGCAAGGCGCTGTACTGGGGCACCAGCGAGTGGAGCGCGGCCGACATCCGTGCGGCCTGGGAGATCGCCGAGCGCCATCACCTGCACAAGCCGGTCGTGGAGCAGCCGCAGTACCACCTGTTCCACCGCCGCAAGGTCGAGCAGGAGTTCGCGCGGCTCTATGACGACATCGGCCTGGGCCTGACGACCTGGAGCCCGCTGGCCTCGGGCCTGTTGACGGGCAAGTACCGCAGCGGCATCCCAGAGGGCAGCCGCGGCGCGCTGGACAACATGGCCTGGATGCGCGAGCAACTGCAGGACAAGGCCAAGAACGATGCCGTCGGCAAGCTCGCCGAGATTGCCGCCGAGCTGGGCTGCGACACGGCGCAACTGGCCATCGCCTGGGTCAACCGCAACCCACGCGTGTCCACCGTCATCCTGGGCGCGAGCAAGCTGGCGCAGCTGCAGCACAACCTCGCCGCACTGGCCGTCACGCCCAAGCTGACGGCCGACGTGGTGGAGCGCATCGACGCCATCGCCAAGCCGCTGGCGCAGTAGCCGCTTGCTTTCCGGCCGGGGCCCTGGCGTGGCAGAGAATGCCCGCCATGAGGCTCTGGATGAGAAGAGGTTGTGCCGTCCTGCTGATCGCCCTGGGCCTGATCGGCGCCGGGCACGCCACCACCCCGCGCTTTGAGCCGGTGGGGGAGGTCGACTCGCTGCGCGACCGCGCGGTGTCGGCGCTGGCCATGGACGCCCGCGGTTTCCTGTGGGTGGGCATGCCCGACGGGTTGCAGCGCTTCGACGGTTATCGCTTTCGCCGCTATCTGCTGCGCGACGCGCGCGAAGACGCCGCCATCGACCAGTTCGTGCGCAGCCTGCTGGCCGACCCGCGCGGCGGCCTCTGGGTGGCCGCCGGCAACAGCGGCCTAGCCTGGCTGGACACCTCGTCCGGCCAATGGACACGCTGGGCCCGCGCCGAAGGCGGCGCGCCGGACGCGACCGCGCCCGCCTCCAACGCCGTGCGCGCGCTGGCGCTGGAGGCGGACGGCACCCTGTGGGTGGGCACGCAGGGCGGCCTGTCGCGGCTGGACCCGCAGCGTCGGGGCTTCACCCACCTGGGCGGCCTGCCGGACAACCGCATCGCGTCGCTGCTGCTGGACCGCCAGGGCACGCTCTGGATAGGCACCTGGCAAGGCCTGGCACGCAAGCGCGCCGGCAGCGACCGCATCGAGACCGTGGACCTGGGCCTGGCCAACCCGCAGGTCACGCTGCTGAGCCAGACGCGCGACGGCCGCGTGCTGGTGGGCACCGGCCTGGGCGACCTGCGCATGCTGTCCCCGGACGACGGCCGCGCCTTGCCCTTCGCTGCGCACGCGGGCGCGGACGACGGCGTCTGGCCGGTGTTGTCCATGGTGCAGGCCGCCGACGACGAGCTGTGGCTCGGCGGGCGCACCGGCATCGAGCGCCGCCGAGCCAGCGACGGCGCGCTGATCGAACGCCTGCCGCCCGACGGCGCCAGCCCCGCGCCGGTGCCGCGCAGCGAGGTGCGCGCGCTGATGCGCGACCCGGCCGGCCTGATCTGGGCCGGCAGCTACGGCTCCGGCCTGATGCGCCATGTGCCGCCGCTGCCCGGCCTGGCCGTGCTGCAGAACGTGGGCGAGCGCTGGCGCCGCTTCGGCGACCTGGACGTGCGCAGCGTGCTGCAGCTGGACGACGGCCGCGTCTGGCTGGGCACGCAGGCCGCCGGCGTGCAGGTGCTGGACGCGGCGCTGCAGCCCGCCGGCGAGATCCTGACTGCCCCCGGCCGCCGCGGCGTGCTGGGTCGCATCGGCGCGATGGCGCAGACGCCCGACGGCGTGTGGCTGGCGGCGGAGTCCGAGCTGATGCGCATCGACGCGCAGGGCCGTTGGCGGCAGACGCTGGACACCGGCCGCATGACGCCGCGTCGCATGCTGACCGCGCGCGACGGCACGCTGTGGCTGGGCACCACCGACGGGTTGTGGCGGCTGCAGCGAGGCGCCTCCGAGCTGCAGGCCGTCATGGTGGGCGGCCAGCGCAGCAGCGGCGAGGTCAATGCCATCCTGGAGATGCCCGACGGCGTGCTGTGGGCCGGCGGCGCGGCCGGTCTGCTGCGCGTCGCCCAGCCCGGCACGGCGCCGCTCGTGGCGGATGCGCCGGCCACGCCCGGCCTGCTCGGCCGCACCGTCGTGGGCCTGGGCGTGGACGGCCAGGGCGCGCTGTGGGTGGACACCAGCGCCGGCCTGCACCGCCTGATCAAGGGGAGCGGCGAAGGCGCGCAGGGCATGCGCTTCGAGGGCTTCCCGGCCGCGTCGGGCGACGACGTCATCGGCGTGTTCGGCGCCAACCTGCTGGCCGACGCGCAGGGCCGCATCTGGACGCATCGCGGCTTTTTCGACCCGAAGAACAGCCAGCGCCTGGAGCTGACCGGCGTCGACGGGGCGGACATCGGCACCGGCTGGTTCCGCGCCTACACGCGGCTGAAGGACGGCCGCTTCCTGTTCGGCGGCGCGCGCGGCCTGCTGGTGCTGCAGCCGGAGCGCTTCGTGCCGTGGGCCTACCAGCCGCCGGTCGTCGCGACCGAGCTGCGCCTGGCCGGCGTCGCCGTGCCCGTGCCGGCAGAGGGCCAGCCGCTGGTGCTGGCGCCGGGCCAGCACAGCTTCAGCATCGGCTTCGCCACGCTGGACTTCAGCCGCCCGGCCAACCTGCGCTACCGGTACCGCCTCGAAGGCCTGGACGCCGACTGGCTGGAAGCCGGCCCCACGGCGCGCCGGGCGGCCTACACCAACCTCGCCCCCGGCCGCTACGTGATGCGCGTGCAGGGCAGCAACCGCCAGGGCGACTGGAGCCCGCGCGAGCTGCGGCTGGACGTGCAGGTGCAACCCGCCTGGTGGCAGATGCGCTGGCTGCAGGCGCTGGCCGCCTTGGCCGCGCTGGGCCTGCTGCTGCTGGCCTTCCGCCTGCGCACACGGCTGCTGCTGAAGCGGCAGCGCGTGCTCGAGGCGTGCGTGGCCGAGGCCACGGCGGCGCTGAACGCCAAGTCCGCCGAGCTGGAGGAAGCCAGCCTCACCGACCCGCTGACCGGCCTGCGCAACCGCCGCTTTCTGGAGCAGCAGCTGCCCGGCGACGTCGCGCTGGCCGTGCGCCGCCACGAAGGCGGCGAGCTGTACGGCCACCCGTCGCAGCCCACGGCGCTGGACGCCAGCGGCGAGATGGTGTTCTTCCTGCTCGACGTGGACCATTTCAAGCGCATCAACGACGAGCACGGCCACATGGCCGGCGACGCCGTGCTGATGCAGATGCGCGGCCGGCTGGCGCAGGTGTTCCGCGCGTCCGACCACGTGGTGCGCTGGGGCGGCGAGGAGTTCCTCGTCGTCGCCCGCGACACGCCGCGCGACCGTGGCGCCGAGCTGGCCGAGCGTGCGCGGCAGTGCATCGCCGGCCAGCCCTTTGCGCTGGACGGCGGCGCGCAGCTGTCGCTGACCTGCTCGGTCGGCTTCATCGCCTTCCCGCTGTGCCGCGAGCTGCCGCGCGCGCTGGACTGGCGTGCCGCCGTGGACCTGGCCGACACCGCGCTCTACCAGGCCAAGCGGGAGGGCCGCGACGCCTGGGTGGGCCTGCTGGCTGCGACCGCCGCCGACGAGGCCGAACTGCGCCAGCACGCCCGCCTGCCGTTGGCCGACTGGGCCGCCACCGGGCGGCTGCAGCTAGAGCACTCCTCATGACATGAGGCAGGGAATCATTCACGTCGCCTGAGGGCAAGACCCGCCCAGCCAAGCCCGTTTGGTGCCTGAGAATGCCGGCCCATGAGGGTCTGGATGACAAAAGGGTGCGCAGCCCTGCTGCTTGCCGTGGGGCTGGCCGGCGCGGCGGGCGCGGTCGTGCCGCGCTTCGAGGTCATCGGCGAGGCCGGCGCCGTGCGTGACAACGTCGTCTCGGCGCTGGCGCTGGATGCGCGCGGCCTGCTGTGGGCCGGCTCGCCGGAAGGGCTGGTGCGCTTCGACGGCTACGCCTTCCGCCGCTACCCGCTCAGCAGCCCCGACGGCCAGTTGCTGCCCGAGCAGTTCGTGCGCTCGCTGCTGCCCGACCCGCGCGGCTGGCTGTGGGTGGCCGCCGGCAACAGCGGCCTGGTGCGGCTGGACCTGGCCACCGGCCGCTGGGCCCGCTGGGCGCGCGACGGCAACTCCGCCGACGAGACCGCCCCCGCCGCCAACACCGTGCGCACGCTGGCGCTGGAGAAGGACGGCACGCTGTGGCTGGGCGGCAGCGGCGGGCTGGACCGTTTCGACGTCAAGCGCGAGCGCTTCACCCACCACCGCGGCCCGCCGGACGGCCTGCCCGACACGCGCGTGCAGACGCTGCTGGTGGACCGCCAGGGCACGCTGTGGATAGGCACGTGGCGCGGCATCGCACGCAAGGCCGTGGACGGGCCCATCGAGACACTGGACGTCGGCATGGGCGACCAGCTCGTCACGCTGCTGGCCGAGGCGATGGACGGCCGCATCATCGTCGGCACGGCCCAGGGCCGCCTGCATGCGCTGTCGCCCACCGGCCAGCCCCTGCCCTTCAGCACCGGCGCCCAGGCGGACGCCAGCGCCAGCGTCTGGCCCGTCATGGCCATGGCCCAGCCGGACCCGGACGAGCTGTGGTTCGGCGATGCCTCGGGCCTGTCGCGGCGCCGCGCCAGTGACGGCGCCCTCATCGAGCGCATGCCCGACACGGCCCCGCGCAGCGACGTGCGCGCGCTGCTGCGCGACCCCTCCGGCACCGTCTGGGCCGGCAGCTACGGCGGCGGCCTGATGCGCCACGTGCCGCCGCTGCCGGGCTTCTCGATGGTGCGCGACGCCATCGGCCCGGCCGCGCTGGACGTGCGCAGCGTGCTGCAGCTGACCAACGGCGAGGTCTGGCTGGGCACGCTGGCCGGCGGCATCGAGCGGCGCGACCGCCAGCTCCATCCCGTCGGCCACATCGCGCCGGGCAGCGCGGGCCTGCCGGCCGGGCGCGTCAATGCACTCAGCCAGACGCGCGACGGCGCGGTCTGGGTGGCCGTCGACACGCAGGTGCTGCGCTTCGACGACCAGGGCCGCTGGAAGGAAACGCTGCGCAGCGGCAACGCCGTGCCGCGGCGCTTCCATGCCAGCGCCGACGGCGGGCTGTGGGTGGCGACGCTGGACGGCATCCTGCACTGGACGCCGCAGCAGCCGCAGTTGCGCCCGGTCGCCACGGCCGGCCTGGTGGGCGGCACCGGCGAGGTCAACGCCTTCGCCAGCCTGCCCGATGGCAGCCTGTGGGCCGGCGGCGCGGCGGGGCTGTTCCGCATCACCCAGCCGGGTGACGCCGAGCCCGTGGCCGAATGGGTGGACGCCAAGGGCCTGACCGGCCAGACCGTGCTGGGCATGGCCGTGGATTCGACCGGGCGGCTCTGGGTCGACACCGGCACCGGCCTGCACCGGCTGGTGGAAAGCCGGGGCAGCCAGGCGCGCTTCGAGGCGGTCGCGGCGTCGGACGTGGGCGGCGCTTTCGGTGCCAACCTGCTGTTCGACAAGCGCGGCCGCATCTGGTCGCAGCGCAACATGTACGACCCCAGGAACGGCGAGCGCCGTGAGCTGGGGGCAGCCGACGGCGCGGACCTGGGCACGGGCTGGTTCCGCGCCTACGCGCCGCTGGACGACGGCCGGCTGCTGTTCGGCGGCGCGCGCGGGCTGCTGGTCATCGACCCCGAGCGCTTCGCACCGTGGACCTACAAGCCGCCGCTGGTGGCCGCCGAGCTGCGTGTGGAGGGCGAGGAGCGACCGCTGCCCGCCGGCCCCCTGGTGCTGGCGCCGGGCGAGCGCGCCTTCAGCCTCGCCTTCACGTCGCTGGACTACAGCCAGCCCGGCCGCAACCGCTACCGCTACCGGCTGCAGGGCCTGGACCACGGCTGGACCGACGCCAACGCGATGAACCGCACGGCCACCTACACCAACCTGTCGCCCGGCCACTACCGGCTGCATGTGCAGGGCAGCAACCGCGACGGCGCCTGGGGCGCCAACGAGCTGGTCTTCGACGTGGAGGTGCGCGCCGCCTGGTGGCAGACGCTCTGGGCGCAGGCGCTGGCCGTGCTGGCCGCCGTCGCCGCCGTGTTCGGCATCGTGCGCATGCGCACCCGCTGGCTGCTGCGCCGCCAACGCGTGCTGGAGGCCCATGTCCACGAGCGCACCCAGGCGCTGGAGGCCGCCACGGCCGAGCTGAGCGCCAAGTCCGTCGAGCTGGAGGAAGCCAGCCTCACCGACCCGCTGACCGGCCTGCGCAACCGCCGTTTCCTGGACCGCCAGCTGCCCGCCGACGTGGCGCTGGCCGAGCGGCACTACGAGCCCATCGCCAGCATGCCCAGCCCCGGCGGCAGCGAGCACGACCTGCTGTTCTTTCTGGTCGACATGGACCACTTCAAGCGCATCAACGACGCCCACGGCCACATGGCCGGCGACGCCGTGCTGACGCAGATGCGCGGCCGGCTGGAGCAGGTCTTCCGCGCCACAGACTACCTGGTGCGCTGGGGTGGCGAGGAGTTCCTCATCGTCGCCCGCGGAACGCCGCGCAGCCGCGCCGCCGAGGTGGCCGAGCGCGCCCGCCAGGCCGTCGCGGCCCAGCCCTTCGAACTGGACGGCGGCTACCGGCTGTCGCTGAGCTGCTCGGTGGGCTTCTGCGCCTTCCCGCTGTGCACCGCGCTGCCCGGCGCGCTGGACTGGCATGCCGCCATCGACCTGGCCGACGCGGCGCTGTACGAGGCCAAGGACGTGGGCCGCAATGCCTGGGTGGGCCTGTTGGACGCCACGGCCGCGAGCGCCGACGAGCTGCGCGAAGACGCCCGCAGCGGCCTGGAGGCCTGGGCGCAGACGGGGCGGCTGCGGCGGCTGTCATCCACCATCGAGCGGAAGCTCCCCGCCTGAGGCCTGGGCGGCGGGCCTAGCATCCGCCCATGCCCGCCGCCCCGCTCTCCTTCGGCCACGCCGCGCTGGCGCAGCGCATCGTCGCGGAACTGGTCGCCAGCCTGCAGCCCGGCGCCGGCAGCAGCACCGAGCCGGCCCTGGTGGTGGGTGTGTTCGGCGAATGGGGCGCTGGCAAGAGCCGCCTGCTGCAGACCGTGGCGGACGCATTGCAAGACCGCAGCAAGGGCGAGGGCGAGCAGGCGCTGACCGTTGTCGTACCCTTCAACGCCTGGCGTTACGAGCGCGAGGAGCACCTGCTGGTGCCGCTGCTGCGCGTGGCCCAGCAGTGTTTGCGCAAGGCGATCGACGACAGCCTGGGCACGGACATCAAGCGCCATGAGCAGCTGTCCGACCAGTTGCTGCTGCTTGGTGATCTGGCCCAGGTCGTCTACCAGCATGGCGGACGCGACCTGTTGCAGGCGGCGCTGACCGCGCATGGTGCGGCGGTCAAGCTGCCGGAACTCAAGCCGGCCGACGGCAAGCCCAACCCAGGCGTCTGGGAAGTGCTGGCCTCGCGCCGCAAGCTGCGGGCGAATGCGCGGCGGCTGGACACGCCCATCAACCAGCTGCAGAGCCTGTACTACGACTTTCTGGAAAACCTCAAGGCCGTGACGGGGCGCAACCCTTCGGCGCTCAGCGCACATCGCCAGCGATTGCTCAGGCGCGGCGCCAGCGGGCTGACCGACTTCGTCTACGGGCTGCGCGCGGGTTGGGAATGGTTCCTCACCGGCGAGGTCGCGGCCGCACCCAGCGTGCAGGTCAACCTGATCTTCCTCGTCGACGACCTGGACCGCTGCCTGCCCGACAAGGCCGTGGAGGTGCTGGAGGCGATCAAGCTGTTCCTGGAGGTGGAAGGCTGCGCCTTCGTGCTGGCGCTGGACGAGGAGGTCATCGAACGCGGCATCGCCCACCGCTACCGCGACTACTCCTTGCAAGGCAAGGAGGGCATGACGCCCATCACCGGCGCGGAATATCTGGAGAAGCTGGTGCACCTGCCGGTGCGGCTGCCCAGGCCGACCGGCGCGGCGGCGCGCGAGTTCATGGCGGGCAAATGGCCGGCGTGGTTTGCCGACCCGGCCGGCCAACCCAATGACCTGGCCGTCCTGGTGGCCGCCATCACGCCGGGCGTGCCGCGCAAGCTCTACCGCATGGCCGCGCTGCTGGCGCTGGCCGAGTCGCTGGGCGAGGGCGATGCCAGGACGCCGAACCGGCGCGAATGGCTGGCCATCGTCTGCGCGCTGCAGCTGTTTGCGCCGGCGCTGTACCGCTTCCTGCGGCTGCACGGCGCGCAATACCTGCTCACGCTGGCCACCTGGCGTGGCGACGCGCTGTTCCGCGACCTTGCCGGGCTGCGCCAGGCGCTGCAGGCGCAGACGCGCGGCGTCGACTCGCCGGTGAAGCTGCATCACCAATTGGTGCTGCAGCGCCTGCCCGACCTGTGCGAGGCGGTCATGCACAACCGCTCGGGCTTCGACCTGCTGGAGCTGCTGGCGCGGGTGGGGGGTCTGCACGCCAAGGCCGAGCTGACGGTCACGGCACTCGGGGCCTTGCTGGTGTTCACCGAGATCGAAGTCGCGCCGGAGCCGCCGGCCACCGACGTGGCCCCGCCTTCGATCACGCCGGCCGCCTTCGAAGCCACCTTGCCCGAGCCGAAGATGGACGTCCCGTCGGCAGTTGTTGAGCCTGCGCCACCGACCGACGCACCCCAGCCGGCACGGCTGGAGAACGAGCGCGCGCTGGCGGAGGCGGTGGACTCCGGCGAGCTGGAGCTGGTGCGCGTGGCGCTGTCCCGCGAGGGCGCGGCGCTGCGCAACAAGGTCTTCCCGAAGACCTTGTGGGACCTGCTGCGCGCTGGCCGGCTGACTGCGCAGCTGCAAGACTGGATCGCCCGCGAAGCGCCGGCCGACGCGACGCAGTTCCTGCTGCAGGAGCTGCGGCCGCATCTGTCGCAGGCGGCGGTGTACGACTTGCTGATGGGATTCGGGCGGCCTGTGCTGCAAGTGCTGAAGCGCCCACCCTGGGCCCACGATGTGCGGGTGGGCGATGGGCTGACCTTTCTGGCGCCGCCGCTGATCGGCGACGACAGCCTCTGGCTGGACAGCATGCAGAGCCACGGCGCGGAGCAATGGCACATCCCCCGGGGCTGGGCCTGCGCGTCGCGGCGGCTGGAAGACCTGACGCAGGGCGTTGGCATCGCCGTCGGTTCGGACGAGCAGTACGGCGTCTATGCCAAGCTGCAGGTCGGCGGCTTCCAGCAGCGCCTGCGCTGGGTGCCCCAGGGCAAGCTGGCAATGGGCTCGCCAAACGGCCATCCAGAAGAAAGGCAGCTGCGCACGGTCAGCCTGATGCGGGGGTTCTGGATCGCGGACACAGCCTGCACGCTGGACTTCTGGCACCAGGCGACGGGCAGCGCCTCGGCCGGCGGCGACGGCCGGCGGCCCGTCACGGGCGTCAGCGCCGAGATGGTCGAGCATTGGCTGGCGCAGTTGCAGCAACGCCTGCCCGGCTGCGAGGTCCGACTGCCCAGCGAGGCCGAATGGGAGGCAGCATGTCGCGCGGGAACACGGACGCTTTATGCCTTCGGCGACGAGGCGAATTCGCTGCTCGTCAACGCAGAGAACGATGCTGTCGTTCCGGTTGCTTCTCTGCCGCCGAACGCCTGGGGTCTTTACGAGATGCACGGCAACGTGGCTGAAATCTGCCGCGACTGGCTGGACGCAAACGAGAGGACCTCCGAAGCTTGGATGAACCCCGAAGGCCTGCCCGGCGCCGCAACCGGCCTGTACGCCGTGCGCGGTGGCTCTTTCCGCAGCAGCTTCGTACAGGCCCGCTCGGCCGCCGTCGCCCGCATCACCCGCGACGAGCGCCGCGACGACGTGGGCTTTCGCTTCATCGTCCGCGCCATTCAAGCCCCGGAAGCCGAACCCGCCTAAGTCCCCAACGCCGGCCCCCACCCGAACGGCGCCGGCAGCGCCGCCAGGATGCGCTGCCGCAGCGGCGCATAGGCCTCGTCCACCGGCTGCCCCGCGCGCGGCGCGAGCGGGTCCTGGTGGCTGCCGAAGGCCTCGTCCAGATCGGCCCAGTCGTCGGCGCTCAGCAGTTGCACGGCACGCGGCAGGATCTCCGTCTCCTCGCGCTTCATGTGGCGCAGGTAGCGCGCCGAATAGACCTTGAGCTGCTGCTCGAACTTCTCCCGCCGCGCCTCGCCCATCTGCTCCCAGGCCAGCAGGCTGTGCTGCAGCTCGCGGATGGCGCGTTCGCCCTGGGCGTGGTCCACCTCCAGGTCGTCCAGCGTGTCGCGCAACGCGGGCGCCAGCGCGCGCAGCTTCGGGAACAGCAGCTCGCTTTCCTTTTTGTGATGCAAGCGTTCAGGAAATTCGTCGACGTAGAACAGCATGGCCCGCAGCGCACCGAAGTCCGGCGGCGTGCAGGCGCGCTGCTGCGCGGCCAGCAGCAGCGGCACGGTACGCAGCATGGCCGCCAGGGCGTCGTGCTCGGCGCGGATGACGCGAACGGCGAGTGGCATGGTCAAGGCGGGCATGCCGCCGAGCGTCGCGCAAGGGCGACGCCGGAACCTTGCGCTGGATCAAGCCGTGACACGCCCCCTCCGTAGAATCCCGCGTTTTGCTCCATCCCAAGAAAGCCCCGGCCATGACTGCATCGACCGCCTCCCCCACCCTGATGGCCAACGCGATCCGCGCACTCGCGATGGACGCGGTGCAGGCGGCCAACTCCGGCCACCCGGGCGCGCCCATGGGCATGGCCGACATCGCTGTGGCGCTGTGGGGCCGCCACCTGCAGCACAACCCGGCCAACCCGCTGTGGGCCAACCGCGACCGCTTCGTGCTGTCCAACGGTCACGGCTCCATGCTGATCTACGCGCTGCTGCACCTGACCGGCTACGAGCTGCCGATCGACGAGCTGCGCAACTTCCGCCAGATGCACAGCAAGACGCCGGGCCACCCGGAAGTGGGCATCACCCCCGGCATCGAGACGACCACCGGCCCGCTGGGCCAGGGCGTGACCAACGCGGTGGGCTTGGCGCTGGCCGAGAAGCTGCTGGCGCGCGACTTCAATCGCGAAGGCCACGAGATCGTCGACCACCACACCTACGCCTTCCTGGGCGACGGCTGCCTGATGGAAGGCATCAGCCACGAGGCCGCATCGCTGGCCGGCGCCTGGAAGCTGAACAAGCTGATCGCCATCTACGACGACAACGGCATCAGCATCGACGGCCAGGTCGCGCCCTGGTTCGCCGACGACACCGCCAAGCGCTTCCAGGCCTATGGCTGGAACGTCGTCGGCCCGGTGGACGGCCATGACGTCGACGCGCTGGACGCCGCCATCGGCAAGGCCAAGCAGAGCACCGACAAGCCGACGCTGGTCATCGCCAAGACCCACATCGGCAAGGGCTCGCCCAACCGCGCCAACACCAGCAAGGCCCACGGCGAGCCGCTCGGTGCGGAAGAAATCAAGCTGACGCGCGAGGCCCTGGGCTGGACGCACGAGCCCTTCGTCATCCCGGCCGAGGTCTACGCCGCCTGGGACGCCAAGGACAGCGGCGCCAAGGTGGAAGCCGCCTGGGACACGCGCTTCGACGCCTATGCCGAAGCCCACCCCGAGCTGGCCGCCGAGTTCCAGCGCCGCATGGCCGGCGTGCTGCCCGAGAACTTCGCGCAGGTCGCCGTGGACGCCGTCATCAAGGCCCACACGGAAGGCCAGACCGTCGCCAGCCGCAAGGCCAGCCAGCTGGCGCTGGAAGCCTTCACCGGCGCCCTGCCCGAACTGCTGGGCGGCAGCGCCGACCTGACCGGCTCCAACCTGACCAACACCAGCCACACGCCCAACCTGCGCATCGGTGCCGACGGCACGCCCAACAACGGCCGTCACATCAACTACGGCGTGCGCGAATTCGGCATGGCCGCGATCATGAACGGCGTGGCGCTGCACGGCGGCTTCATCCCCTATGGCGGCACCTTCCTGACCTTCAGCGACTACAGCCGCAACGCCATCCGCATGGCCGCGCTGATGAAGACGCGCGTCATCCACGTGATGACGCACGACTCCATCGGCCTGGGCGAAGACGGCCCGACGCACCAGTCCATCGAGCATGTCGCCTCGCTGCGCCTGATCCCCGGCCTGGACGTCTGGCGCCCGGCCGACACGACCGAGACCGTCGTCGCCTGGACCATGGCCATCGGCAACGCGCAGCGCCCCAGCCTGCTGGCCCTGTCGCGCCAGAACCTGACCTACTCGCCCAAGACCAACGTCGACGAAATCGCCAAGGGCGCCTACGTGCTGGCCGAGCCGCCCAAGGGCAAGGCCAAGGCCGTCATCATCGCGACGGGCTCGGAGGTGCAGCTGGCCATGGCCGCCAAGGCGCTGCTGGCCGAAGACGGCATCAAGGTGCGCGTGGTCTCCATGCCGTCGACCAACGTATTCGACCGCCAGGACAAGGACTACAAGAAGCACGTGCTGCCCAAGGGCCTGCCGCGCGTGGCGGTGGAGATGGGCGTCAGCGACTTCTGGTGGAAGTACGGCGTGGACGCCGTCGTCGGCATCGACACCTTCGGCGAATCGGCACCGGCCGGTGTGCTGTTCAAGCACTTCGGCTTCACACCGGAGAACGTGGCGGCGACCGTGAAGGCAGTGCTGAAGAAAAAGTAAGCCGCAAACCTGCGCTACAAAGCGGCCCTGTCACAAAGAACAGGGAGTTCGACATGCGCAGCATCCTCACCGCATCGGCCCTCGCTCTGTGCGCCTTAGGCGCTCACGCGCAGACGGCACTCGACGACCGCAGCGGCGAGGCCACGCTGGCCTGCCTGGAGCGGCCCACCGCGCCCAAATACCCCGATGGCGCGATGACGCTGCGCCACAACGGCCTCTACCGCGTGCAGGTGACCTTCACCGATGCAAAGCGCGAGCCGGAGGTGAAAGTTCTGTTCTCCGCCGGTTCGGACAAGTTGCGGGAGGCGGCGGAACACTATGCGCAGCAATTCCGCCTGCCTTGCCTGAAAGCGGGCAGCACGGTCGAGCTGATTCAAGAGGTTAGCTTCCAGGCCGTCGCCGACGGCGACGTTCAGCCGTCCGCCCCACTGAACCTGCCACAGCCGCCCGATGCGCGGTACGGCGCCTGCCTGCGCACGCCGTCCCAGTCGCTGTGGCTCGGCCCGGCGCCTCCGCCGCCAGGGTCTCAGCGCGAAATCAAGAACGGCAATCTCGTCGTCAACATGGCGTTCACTGCGCCCGATCGGCCGCCCGTGGTCACGGTCGTCTACAACACGCTCAACGCCCGCTATCGCAGCGACATCCTGTACCACGTGGCCGAGTACCGCGTGCCCTGTCTGGACCCAGGTGCGAAATACACGACTCAGCAAACCTTCAGCGTTCACATGGAAGGTAACCGCGGCTATGCATTCAAGGACGTCGGCATCGTCACCTTCCTCGGCATGGTCAGGAACGCCGACGCCCGGCCGGTCAACTTCGAGCTGGACACCATGGGTTGCCCGTTCCGGCTGCGCTTCTCGCTGGGCCGACCGGCCATTGCCAACGGCGTCACCGAAACCGGCACGCCCAACCCGAACCGGCGCGGCTTCATCGCCTGGATGGAGGAGCTGGAGCTGGCGCTGAAGCCGGAGCAGTTCGAGAGCCTGCTGGGCGCGCAGATGTTCATCGACGTGCCTTGCGGGACGATCAAGCTGGGCTGAGGCCTGGCTGAAATCGGTCTGAAACCACCCCACCCTGCGGATCGCTGAGAATCGGCGCCCCGCGCGAGAATTTTTCATTCCTCTGGAGACTCTTCCCATGACCATCAAGATCGGCATCAACGGCTTCGGCCGCATCGGACGCATGGTGTTCCGTGCCGCTGTCGCGAACTTCAAGGACATCGAGGTCGTTGCGATCAACGACCTGCTGGAGCCCGACTACCTGGCCTACATGCTCAAGTACGACAGCGTGCACGGCAAGTTCGACGGTGAAGTCTCCGTGGACGGCAACACGCTGGTGGTCAATGGCAAGCCGATCCGCCTGACCGCCGTGAAGGACCCGTCCGAGCTGCAATGGGCCGCCGTCGGCGCCGACATCGTCGTCGAAGCCACGGGCATCTTCCTGGACAAGGCCGGCGGCGAGAAGCACCTGGCTGCGGGCGCCAAGAAGGTCATCTTCTCGGCCCCGTCCAAGGACGAGACGCCGATGTTCGTCTTCGGTGTGAACCACACCAAGTACGCCGGCGAAGCCATCATCTCCAACGCCTCCTGCACGACCAACTGCCTGGCCCCGCTGGCCAAGGTGCTGAACGACAAGTGGGGCATCAAGCGCGGCCTGATGACCACCGTGCACGCGGCCACCGCGACGCAGAAGACCGTGGACGGCCCGAGCAACAAGGACTGGCGCGGCGGCCGCGGCATCCTGGAGAACATCATCCCCAGCTCTACAGGCGCCGCCAAGGCCGTCGGCAAGGTCATCCCCGAGCTGAACAAGCTGCTCACGGGCATGAGCTTCCGGGTGCCGACCAGCGACGTGTCGGTCGTCGACCTGACCGTCGAGCTGAAGAGCGAAGCCACCTACGCCGAGATCTGCGCCGAGTTCAAGGCTCAGAGCGAAGGTGCGCTGAAGGGCGTGCTGGGCTACACGGAAGACAAGGTCGTCGCGACCGACTTCCGTGGCGATGCGCGCACCTCCATCTTCGACGCCGACGCCGGCATCGCGCTGGACTCCACCTTCGTCAAGCTGGTGTCCTGGTACGACAACGAGTGGGGCTATTCGAACAAGGTGCTGGAGATGGTCCGCGTGGTTGCGGCCTGATCGGGCATCTGCCAAGCAAAAGGGGCGCCGATGGCGCCCCTTTTTCGTTCAGTACCAATAAGCCGGATACGTCCGCCGACAGGCCCGGTGGTAGACCACCGCGACGGCCACCATCGTCAGCGCGCCGAACAGCGTCGGGAAGAACAGGAAGCTGAGCTTGGGCCCAACCAGGAAGACGATGACCGGGTTGGACCCGGCCGGCGGGTGCATGCAGCGGGTCAGCATCATCAGCGCGCAGGACACGCCCGCCGCCAGCGCCAGCGACCACCAGGCCGGGCCGAACAGCGCCAGCGCCGCCAGGCCCACGGCTGTGCAGATGAAGTGGCCACCGACAACGCTGCGGGGCTGCGAGAAGTGCAGCTCCGGGAAGGTGAACATCATCACCGCCGTGGAGCCGAACGAGCCCAGCGCCAGCAGCACGCCCAGGTTGAAGGAGCTGAAGGCAAGCACGCCGATGATGAGGGCCACGCCCGCGCAGGCGACGGCACCGAAACGCAGCGTGTAGGCCGGCGCCGCCGTGATGGCCGGCACCGCCTCGGTGCGCCGCACGGCAGGCGCCGCGTCGGGCGCAGGCGCCACGCCGGATGCAAGCTCGTTCATGGGTCTCCTCGATGGCCGGTGCCGCAGTCGACACCCGCCTGGCCACTGACTAGCAGGTTCCGGGCCGCGTGATCTCAGGCCGGGCTGCCGGCGGCCGCACTGCTGGGCACGGCGCCCAGTTCGCCCGACTCACGCGCCTTGCGGCCGTAGAACAGCTCGAACAGCGGTGTGGCCATCATGGTGGTCACCACCGCCATCAGCACCAGCATCGAGAACAGCGCCGGGCCGATGATGCCCTTCTGCAGGCCGATGTTGATGATGATGAGTTCCATCAGGCCGCGCGAGTTCATCAGCGCGCCGATGCCCAGCGCCGTGCGGTTGTCCTCACCCGCCATGCGGGCCGCCAGGTAGCAGGCACCGAACTTGGCCAGCACCGAGGCCACCAGCACGCCCAGCGCGATCAGGAACAGGTCCAGCGAGTTGATCATGTCCAGGCGCGTGTTCAGGCCCGAGTAGGTGAAGAACATCGGCAGCAGCAGGATGACCGTCAGCGGCTCGACCTTCTTCTTCAGCTCGGCGGCAAACAGCCCGCGCGGCATGACGGCGCCGATGATGAAGCCGCCGAAGATGGCGTGGATGCCGACCGCGTCCATCACGAAGGCGGACGTGCAGAAGGCGATCAGCGTCAGGCCCAGCACCGTGTGGCTCATGTGGCCGTCACGCTCCACCATGCGGCCCAGCGGCGCCAGCAGCTTCTTGCCGAACAGCATGATGAAGGCCGCCCAGATGAGGCCGCCGCCGATGGCCAGCACGGCCACGCCCGCGCCGGCGCCGAAGGCCGCCAGCACCATGGCCAGCACACACCAGGAGACGGCGTCGTCAAAGGCGCCGGCCGTGAGCGCCAGCGTGCCCAGCGAGGTGTTCTGCAGCCCTTGCTCGTTGATGATGCGCGCCAGCATGGGGAAGGCGGTCAGCGCGATGCAGGCGCCCATGAACAGCGTCGCATTGGTCGTCGAGATGCCCTCGGCGAACAGGCCCGGCACGGTGAGCAGCAGCGGCGTGATCAGGAAGGCGATGACGAACGGCGCCGCGATGCCGGAGATCGACACACCGATGGCGCTCTTGGCCTTGGTGGCGAAGTGGTCCAGCCGCAGCGTCGTGCCGACCAGGAACATGTACAGGCCCACACCCAGCTGGGCGCCGGTGTAGAGCACGTTCTTCATCTCCTTGGGGAAGATGGCCGCCTGGGCGTCGGGGAAGAACAGGCCGAACAGCGACGGGCCAAGGATGACGCCGGCAATCATTTCGCCGACGACCTGCGGCTGGCCCAGGAACTTGCGGCCGACCCAGCCGACGACGCGACAGGCCAGCATGATGATGGCCAGTTGCAGGAAGAAGCGGATGCTGAAGTCCGTCGGCGAGTAGGTCTGAGCGACCGCAGGGGCCGGGCCGCCATGCTTGGCAAACACGTCGGCCAGGGTGGCAATCAGGTCGAAATCCATGGGGATGCCTTGTTGGATCTTTTAGTGGTTTCTGCGCATGCCGGGTGACAGGCCCGGCGCTGCGACAACGTTGTCTCCGGCTACATCGCGGCTAGGCGACAAGCTGGAGCGCACTGTGCCAGCGGGCTTTTCGGTGTCCATTGGGTTGAACAGAGTCGTACCTACGTACCTACCTACTGATTGCGCAAGTGCAGGCAGGTAGCTACATTCCACGCCTCATGAAGCTCCTCTCCAGCCGCGAGTTCAATCGCGATGTCAGCCTTGCCAAGCGCGCCGCCCAGGTGGAGCCGGTGCTGATCACCGACCGCGGCCAGCCCACGCATGTGCTGATGAGCATCGGCGACTACCGCCGCCTGACCGGCGAGGGCGAGAGCATCCTGGAGCTGCTGGCCATGCCCGAGGTGATCGCCATCGACGCCGCCGATGCGGCATCGGACGGCGCTTGGGATCACCGCGAACCTCTGGCCTGACCATGTTCCTGCTCGACACCGGCATCGTGCTGGAACTCCGCAAGGCCAAGGCCGCACAGTCCGACGCCGGGCTGATGGCCTGGGCTTCCGGCATCCCGCGTCAGAAGCTGTTCATCTCGGCGCTCACGCTGTTGGAGATAGAGAACGCCGCCGCACGCCTGGGCCGCAAGGACCGCGCGGCCGGGCTGGTGGTGCGGGAATGGATTGACGAGCGCGTCATGACGGCGTTCGAAGGGCGCGTGCTGTCGGTGGACGCGGCCGTCGTGCGCCGCCGTGCCCAGCTACCCTATGCCAACACACGCGACGGCCTGCTGGCCGCGACGGCGCTGGAGCATGGCCTGACCTTCGTGACCCACCGCGTCTCCGCCTTCCGCGCCGGCCGCGTCAAGCTGCTGAACCCGTCCGGCTACGTGGCGCAGCCCAGCGATGAAGACGAAGACTGGGCGCACGGCACCCAGACCGGCCATCAGTGGCTGAAGAACCTCTACGTGAGAGCATGAACAAGCGACGCATCCTCATCGTCGGCGGCGGCACCGCCGGCTGGCTGACCGCCGCCTACCTCGCCAAGGCGCTGCGCCTGGCCGAGCGCCCGCACCTGGAAGTGACCGTGCTGGAGTCGCCCGACATCAGCAGCGTCGGCGTCGGCGAGGGCACCTTCCCCACCATCCGCAGCACGCTGCAATTCCTCGGCATAGACGAAGCGCACTTCATCCGCGCGACCACCGCGACGATGAAGCAGGGCATCCGCTTCGTCGACTGGGCGCGCACGCCGCGTGACGGCCAGCACCAGCAGTTCTTCCACCCGTTCGAGGCGCCGTTCTACGCCGAGGACGTCAACCTCGTGCCCTACTGGCTGCTGCAGGACGAGGCCACGCGGCCGCCGTTCGCGCAGGCCATGACGCTGCAACAACGCATCACCGACGCCCAGCGCGCGCCCAAGCGCCTCGGCGAGGCGGCCTACGCGGCGCCGCTGAACTACGCCTATCACTTCGACGCCATCAAGCTCGCGGGCCTGCTGGCCGACCGCGCCCGGGAGCTGGGTGTGCGGCATTTCGAAGGCACGGTGACCGATGTGGCGCTGGACGCGCGCGGCGCTATTCGCCACCTGAACACGGCCCAAGGCAGGTTCGAGGCCGACCTCTACATCGACTGCTCGGGCTTCCGCGCCGAGCTGATCGGCAAGGCGCTGGGCAGCCCGTTCAAGTCCTGCCGCAGCCAGCTGTTTGCCGACCGGGCACTGGCCTGCAAGCTGCCGTTCGACGCGGCCGACACGCCGATGGAGAGCTGCACCATCGCCACGGCGCACGAGGCCGGCTGGCTGTGGGAGATCGGCCTGAACGGCGCGCGCGGCATCGGCTGCGTCTACTCCAGCAGCCACATCAGCGACGAGCGCGCGGCCGAGATCCTGCGCGCCTACTGCGGCGATGAAGATGTCGCCATGCGCAGCATCCCGTTCGCGCCCGGCTACCGCGAGAAGCAGTGGGTGAAGAACTGCGTCGCGGTGGGCTTGTCCGCCGGCTTCCTGGAGCCGCTGGAATCGACCGGCCTCGTGCTCATCGAGGCGGCCGTCGGCATGATTGCCGAGATGCTGCCGCACAGCGGCGCCATGGAGGCACCGGCGCGGCGCTTCAACGAGCTGATGACGGCGCGCTTCGAGAACATCATCAACTTCCTGAAGCTGCACTACTGCCTGAGCAAACGCGACGAGCCCTTCTGGCGCGACAACGCCAACCCGGCCACCATCCCCGAGCCGCTGGCCGACCTGCTGGAGCAATGGCGGCTGCGCCCGCCGGGCCGCTTCGACTTCGTGCTGGACACGGAGACGTTCGCGTTCTTCAACTACCAGTACATCCTGTACGGCATGGGCTTCCACACCGACCTCAGCGCGGGCCGCGCCGACTTCACGCAGGGCGCCGAGGCGGCCAAGCTGTTCGCGAAGATTCAGCGATTTGCGGACCGGGCGTTGGTGGACCTGCCCAGCCACCGGGCGCTGATTGAGAAGATCAACGCGGTGAAATAGAGAGAGCCACGTCCAGGCTCGCCACACACGCTGCGCGGAATGTCCAAGCGTCGGGTGGCGACAACTGTGCAGCGGATCGGGTCAGCCGAGCCAACCGCCTGGCACGCGGCGACCGCCGCGGTGCTGTCATTCACTGCCGATCACCGGAAGCAGTGGCACAGACACCCGCCACTGCGCCAATTGGGCGGGCGTGCGCACGGCAGTTTTCACCGAGATCAAGCGAACCCCGCGCTGGCATCATCCGGCCACGAAGCAAGCCACGCTCGCGCCGAGAATTTGTAACCACGCCCCGCTTTTGCCGGGAAAATAATGCCCGTTTCGCCCGACAGGTTTGCGAGAAAGTTCTTATGAACCAAGCACTTGCTGAGCCATCGCAGAGCCGATTAGGGCGACGGCGGGCGTGATAGGCGACGCTTATCCACGATTCATAACACGTTAAAGGGCACGACTTGGATTCAGCGTCTCATATTGAGCTGCCGTCCTTCGATACCGGCGAGTACGAGGC
This sequence comes from Pelomonas parva, assembly GCF_043555835.1. Classification (NCBI taxonomy): domain Bacteria; kingdom Pseudomonadati; phylum Pseudomonadota; class Betaproteobacteria; order Burkholderiales; family Sphaerotilaceae; genus Roseateles; species Pelomonas parva. Next base: position 98,166 of record NZ_JBIGHV010000003.1, read on the forward strand.
CAGCGAGCTTCATATGTCCGAAGGGAAGGCCGTACTGAGGGTGCGTATCGCAGGGCGCGAGCCCGTTCAAATCGCGTTCGCCTGTGTTCGTTGGCATCGCTTCACGTCGCTGTACGCGTGCCCGGCTGAATGGATCTCCGGGTACTACTTCAAGGTTGGAGTGGTTCGCAACAGCCGTGAATTGGCGGAGCACCTGGAGGCGGACCAAGCATCTGTGAAACCCTACAAGCAGCTTCACCATTTCCGGATCTTTCTCGACGAAACAGGGTGTCATGAGTTCTTGGCGGAGAGCGCTGATGCCCTTTAACCTGTCATTGGAGCGGACCGCCTTCGGCGTCCGCTCACTTTCACGTTAGGCGTCAGCCACAGGGATCGCAATGCCAGACTTTCCGCAAGTTCTTCTCCTCGGCGTGCCGTGGTCCTTCGTCGAGCCTGTCCCAGAATCGCCCGCCGCGCTCATTGAGGCAGTGCGTGCATACGCCGAAGATATCCAGGCTGAAGATCCGGAATCGGAACTCGCTCGTGTTCTGCCGTTCGCTGACGTGCGGCTCAAATACGACTACGCGTTCGAAGTCGCCGACGGAGACTGGCGCGATAGGGAGGCCGAAGTCAGAGTAGTAGCAAGCGCGCATGGCCGCCTAACCGGAGCGGACGTGCTTTGGGAACTACATGTTTCCTGGGCTGCAACGGTACCTGAAGAAGATCACCACTACTTTGAAGGGCTGCAACTTGTCGAGTGGGGCGGCATCGGGAAGCCACCCAAGTACCGTGTTCTTCTTGGCAGTTGACAAGATTGCTAGTCGATTTGACGCCTAACCTTGCACTGCAGCGGACGGCTTCGCCGCCCGCTGAGCTCGCACGTAGAGCTCTCACATGACTAAGTGGCTGTTACTGGTGCTAACTTGCTTTGCCATCTATGGAGTACTTGATTCCATAGGCTGGCTAAGTCGGACGAAGAAACTTCCAGCACAAGAAATTGAAAAAGTGGTTGGGTACGACGCCTCTCACCTTCCTCTATCCGAGAGAGAGCAGAGAGCCAATACTGCTCATTCATTTACCTTAAATAAGGTTGTCGTGATTATGGCTGCCATTGCTTTGGCTCTGGCAACCACTACTTTTAAGGCATTTTTCCCGTGAAGCTCGGTAGGTTGGGGTAAGTTCACGAACCCCAACATTCCACAGGTCAATCGATGTTGGGGTTAGCACCCCAACCTACCGGGCCATTCATTCCAGCCAATGCGCCGAATGCGGGCTAACTCAAACATTGGACCACAACAATGCGCACACTCACCATCCTGTTTTTGTTCCTCTCCATATCGATCCCTGCGGCTGCTGGCATCCTGCCGCCAGAGCATCGAGAACAGCTTATCCAGGCAGCTTTCGCCAATTTTTGGGGTAAGGCGAGGCTCAGTAATGGCAATCCCGTTCAGCCCGACAATGCGGCTGAACGATCCACCCTCCCTATATCGACAGCAGCGGCTAACCACGTAATTTCCGCTGGGGAGTTATCGGGTATTGCAGAGTGGTGCGGCATGGACTGGCAGACGCATTTTCTAAGCCTTACAGCCAAAGCACGCCGACAGGGATTTAGCGAAAAGCAGGTGGCATTTATCGGGCTACTGCATGGGATGGCGCAGGGCAATGTTTATTCTGCTGTGCAATCAAAGTCATGCACTGTGGAGCAGAAATCAAAGGCAGCACAAATGCTTGAAACTTCACCCGTCAAGCAAGAAATTCCGCAGTGAGCCATAGACCCAACAATGCGGTCGAGAGGGGCGCTCCGCCCTCCGAGTAGCTGATTTCATTGATCTCGATGCAACGGCCTGGCGCACGCTCAGGCCGTTTGCGTTTCTGGCACCAGCCTCAAGCCCAGCAGCCGAGCGCGCCAGCTTGTGCGCCGGCGCCGTCAGCACCTGCGGAGATTTTTCGACCGGCCCGTGTCGAAACCCGCGACCACCGCTCGTCGTCGGGTATGCGCAAGGAGGTGCGTGATGTTGCTCAAGGACAAGGTAGCCGTCGTGTACGGTGGGAGTGGCGCCGTGGGTGGCGCGGTGGCAAAGGCCTATGCACGGGAAGGGGCACGCGTCTTTCTCGCCGCGCGCAACCGGGCCGCGCTTGAACGGGTCGCCGCAGAGATTGCGGCGGCTGGTGGCCGGGCCGAGGTGACGATCGTCGATGCGACAAACCCCGTGGCTATCCAGGCCCATCTCGATGCCGTGGTGGCCGCCGCTGAGCCGGTGCGGCTTATGTTCAACGGGGTGTCCTGGTCGGACACGCAGGGCTCGTCCATGGCGGACATGGGCTTTGAGGCCATGTTCGAGCCGGTCCGGCTGGCCATGCTCAGCTGGTTTCACACCGGCACCCTCATGGCCCGCCACATGGGCCAGCACGGCGGCGGCGCCATCGTGGGCGTCACCGCGAACGTGGCGCGCTGGCCGTCACCGGCGACCGGCGGCTTCGGCATCGCTTGCGCGGCGGCCGAGCACTTCCTGCGCCAGCTGGGCATGGAGCACGGCCCCTCGGGCGTGCGGGTCTGCTGGGTGCGCTCGCCGGGGTCGCCCGATGCCCCAGGCGTGCGCGAGGTCTGGCAGGCGCAGGCCGACGAACGCGGCATCAGCTTCGAGGACCTGCACCGGGACTACGCCAAGGCAACGCCGCTGCGCCGCATCGCCGGGCTGGCGCAGGTCGCCGATGCGGCCGTGCTGCTGGCCAGCGACCTGGCTTCGGCCATGACCGCGACGGTCGCCAATGCCACCGGCGGCGGCCAGATCGACTGAATCCATTGAGGAGAGAACGCCATGCTGACCTTGCCCCAGATCATTGCGCGACCGGCACAGGCCTATGCCTTCATGCGCTTCAAGGTGCGCATGGACGAGATGCTCAAGCCGGCCGATGAGGGGTTTCCTATCGTCTTCAAGACGCTGGCCGAGCAAGGCATCCAGCCCATCGGCGCGGCCTTCTACAACTACCGCCGCATCAACATGGCCGAGACGCTGGATGTGGAGGCCGGCATTGCCGTCGAGCGGCCCGGTGTGGCGACAGAGCACGTGGCGTTTGGGACGCTGCCGGCAGGCAGGTTCGTCACGTTGCGCTGGCATGGGCACCCCGACAAGCTGGAGGCGGTGACCGCGATGCTGATCGGCTGGGTTCGGCTGACCGGGCAGCCGCTCGACGTCGAAGAGCGCGCGGATGGCGACCATTTCGCCTGCCGGCTCGAGATCTACGAGACCGATCCCGCCGAGCAGCCTGACATGGACCTGTGGGTGACCGAACTCGCCTTCAAGCTCAAGGGCTGAACTGCTTTTCCGCAAACCGCCACACCATCCGCGACGCGTCCGGACCGTTGGCGTCGCTGAAGCGCTTCTGCGCTGCGCCGCCGCTCCAGGCGTGGCCCAGACCGCCCACCTGCACGAGCGTGGCCACCAGCTCGCGCGAGCGCTTGAAGTGGGTCACCGTCATCGGGTAGCGCTTGCCGCGCTGCTGCGCCAGCGGCGCGCCCTCGCGGGCACCGGCCGCCTGTGACCACATCTGCGCCGCCGCATTCGCGTTGCGGGCCGACACGACACCGTCGTCCTCGCCGTGGATGACCATCAGCGGCGGCCAGGCTTCGGCCGGCACCACCTGCGGCTCGCGGCGGCCCTGCATGGCGCCCACGGCGCCGACGGCTGAAGTGGCCGCGCCCGGCGGCACGCCCGAGTGCATGGCCAGGGCCTTGAAGCGCTGCGGATAGCGTGTGGCCAGCAGCGCCGCCATGCTGGCGCCCGCCGACAGCCCCGCCACGGCAATGCGCTCGCGGTCGGCCGCGTACAGCACGCAGACCTGATCGACGGCCCGCATGATCCACGCCGCCTCACTGAAGGCGCGGCCGGACTGCGTGTCGAACCAGTTCCAGCAGCCCTGGGCGTTCGCCAGGCGCGGCTGCTCGGGGTACAGCACCAGAAAGCGCTCGCGCGCCGCGACCGCATTCATGCGCGTGCTCTCGGCAAAGCTCTTGGCGTCCTGGTGGCAGCCGTGCAGCATCACCATCAACGGCAGCTTTTCGCCGAAGCGCACGCCCTCGGGGCGGTACAGCCAGTAGCGCCGCGGCCCGGCCTCGGTCAGCACCGAGCCCATCAGCCAGCTGCCCGCGCCGGCCGGCGGCTTGCGGCGGTCACGCAGCGGCTGGGCGGCGCGCTGCAGCAGCTGGGCATTGCGGCCCAGCAGCGACGCCCAGGAGGGCTGTTTCACAAGCGCAGGCTGGCCGCCGGCGTGGCCACGACCGCGCACGCATCGGTGCCTTCGGCCTGGGCCAGCTCCTCCGTGGCCGGGTGCTCGCGCAGCAGCGCGTTCAGCTGGTCGATGACGCCGACCCAGTCGCCGTCGTCCTGGTGCCACTGCTCGCGGATGAAGGCCACCTGGCTGGCGTTCCAGCACGGCGCCTCCGACAGGTTGAGCGTCTGCGGCAGGGGCCGGTTCTGCAGCACGAAGACCTGGATGTCGTCCGTCGAGTTGGGCAGCCCGAGCTGCGCAAACAGGTCAGGCAGATCGTGGTGAGTGGTGGTGTCCATGGGGTGGTCCTTTCAGGGTTCCACCTTAGGGCTGCGCGGCCCGGGCCGCTGTCAGCGGAAGCCTCATCCGGCGAGTGCCGCGGGTGCCGGCTTGGCCGGCGCCCCGAAGGCGGTACGCTTTCGCCCAGGAGTCAGCCCCATGAACATGTTGTTGCACGGCAAAGCCGTCCGCCGAGGCCGATGAGCCACAAACCCACCACCGTCAACGAGCTTGGCGAGTTCACCGTCCTCATCGACGCGCGCTCGCCGGCCGAGTACGCGCTCGACCACCTGCCCGGCGCCATCAACTGCCCGGTGCTGGACGACGAGGAGCGCCGCATCGTCGGCACCACCTATGTGCAGGTCTCGGCCTTCGAGGCGCGCAAGATCGGCGGCGCCATGGTCGCGCGCAACATCGCCCGCCACCTGGAGGATCTGTTCCACGACAAGCCCCGGGACTGGCGCCCGCTCGTCTACTGCTGGCGCGGCGGCATGCGCAGCGGCAGCTTCGTCAACTGGCTGCGGCTGGTGGGCTGGGACGCGCAGCAGCTCAAGGGCGGCTACAAGGCCTGGCGCGCGCACGTCATCGAGCAGATCGCGCTCATCGCGCCGCAGCTGGACCTGCGCGTGCTATGCGGCCCGACCGGCAGCGCCAAGACGCGCGTGCTGCAGGCACTGGCCGCCGACGGCGAGCAGGTGCTGGACCTGGAGGACCTGGCCGCCCACCGCGGCTCGGTGCTGGGCGGCATGCCGGGCCGGCCGCAGCCGTCGCAGAAGGGCTTCGAGACGGCGCTGATGCAAGACCTGGCCCGCTTCGACCTGGGCCGGCGCGTGTGGGTGGAGGCTGAGAGCCGGCGCATCGGCCGCCTCACCGTGCCCGAGCCGCTGCTGCAGCGGCTGCGCGAGAGCCGGGTCATCGAGATCGACGCCACGCCCGAGGCGCGGCTGGCCTATCTGCTGCGCGACTACGCCTGGCTGGCCGACGACCCGCAGGGCCTGGCCGACAAGCTGGGCACGCTGCGCGAGCTGCTACCGAAGGACGTGCTGGCGCAGTGGCAAGCCTGGGCGCTGCACCGCGAGCTGCCGCCGCTGTTCGCCGCGCTGATGGCGCAGCACTACGACCCGCTCTACGCCCGCTCGCAGGGCCGCCACCTGGAGCGGCTGGCCCATGCGCAGCGCGTGGCCTGCGACGACCTGTCGGACGCCGGCATCCACGCGCTGGCCCGTCACATTGCTTCACTGCCATGACCCAAACACCCATCACCACGCCCGTTCCCCGCCTAACGTCCCTGTCCCACGGCGGCGGCTGCGGCTGCAAGATCGCGCCCGGCGTGCTCAGCGAGATCCTGAAGAACACGCGCCAGCTGCCCGTGCCGCCCGCGCTGCTGGTGGGCATAGAGACGGCCGACGACGCGGCCGTCTACCAGCTGACCGACGACATCGCGGTGATCGCGACGACCGATTTCTTCATGCCCATCGTCGACGACCCGTTCGACTTCGGCCGCATCGCCGCGACCAACGCCATCAGCGATGTCTACGCGATGGGCGGCAAGCCCATCATGGCGCTGGCGCTGGTGGGCATGCCGATCAACGTGCTGCCGGTCGAGGTGATCGCGCGCATCCTGGCGGGCGGCGAGTCGGTCTGCGCCGCCGCCGGCATCCCGATCGCGGGCGGCCACACCATCGATTCGGTCGAGCCCATCTACGGCCTGGTCGCGCTGGGCGTCGTGCACCCCAAGCGCGTCAAGCGCAACTCGGATGCGCGGCCCGGCGACCGGCTGGTGCTGGGCAAGCCGCTGGGCGTGGGCATCCTGTCGGCGGCGCTGAAGAAGGAGGCGCTGTCTGCCGACGGCTACGCCCGCATGATCGCCACGACGACGCAGCTCAACACACCCGGGCCGGAGCTGGCCGCGCTGGACGGCGTGCATGCGATGACCGACGTGACCGGCTTCGGCCTGGCCGGCCATGCGCTGGAGCTGGCGCGCGGCGCCGGGGCCACGGTCGACATCGATTGGGCGCGCGTGCCGCTGCTGCCCGAGGTGCGCGAACTGGCGCAGCAGGGCATGGTGACCGGCGCGTCGGGGCGCAACTGGGCGGGCTATGGCGCGGAGGTGTCGCTGCCCAACGGCTTCCCGGCCGTCGACCGCGCGCTGCTGACCGACCCGCAGACCAGCGGCGGGCTGCTGGTGTCCTGCGATGCGGGTGCCGTGGACGACGTGCTCGCGGTGTTCCGCCGCCATGGCTTCGACGCGGCGGCCGAGATCGGCGGCGTCGTGGCAGCAGCCGACGGTGCGCCGCTGCGCGTGCGATAGAGATTCAACGCCAGCGGTCCGCCGGCTGCTTCAGGTAGCGGTCGGCCATGTAGCGCCAGGGCAGGATGAACGGGAAGATCAGCACCGGCACCACGGTCACGGCGATCGCCACGGTCTGCTCGTCCAGCCGCCCGGCCAGCCACAGCGGCACGACGATGGCAACCAGCCAGATCGACTTCCAGAACAGCTCCCACAGCAGCACCGGCAGCATCAGCAGCGGGTAGCGCACGCCGATCGCGCAGGTCAACGAGAACGCGGCCAGCATGCAGGCCACCACGCCTTCCATCAGCTCGTAGGGCCGCATGCGCACGACGAGGTTGGGCCAGACGACGAAGCCCAGGCCCACGACGATGACCAGGTAGAGCGTGCGCAGCAGGTTCAGGCGCAGCAGCGACACCGGCGGGGCTTCACGGGGGGTGAGGTTCATGGGCTTGTTCTCCTTGGGCGGGTTCATGGCTGCAGCGCCTTCAAGCGTTGGCGGGCCTGATCGGCGGCGCCCTTGTCGGCAGGGTCGTTGAGGGCGAGGCGGTAGGCAGCGACGGCACGCGCGGTGTCACCGGCCGCTTCATGGGCCGCGCCCAGGCCGTGGTGCAGGCGCAGCCTGGGGTTGAGCTGCAGCGCACGCTCCAGGGCGGCCACCGCCGCAGCCGGTTGCTTAAGCGCCAGCAGCGCACGGCCCAGCTCGACATGCAGCTCCGCCTGGCCCGCGTCCTGCAGCAGCTGGCGCTCGATGACCTGGCGCCCGCGCTCGGCGGCGCCGATGTCCAGCAGCGCCCGCGCGAGGTCCAGCTGCACCTGCTGCAGGTCGGCGGTCAGCTGCCGGTCGGCCGCGGGCTGCACGGCGGACAGGCGCTGCTCGGCGAGGTCGAACTGCTTGTCGTGGATGGCGTGCGCAGCCTGCAGCAACAGGCCGCGCGGCGCGTCGATGCGGGCGACCGCCTCGGCCTGCAGCCGCGCCTTGCGCGCGCCGCCGCCCATCAGTGCCGGCAGCGCGAGGTAGAGGCCTTGCAGGTCGCGACGCATCGCGTAATCGGCCGGCGCCAGCGCCACGGCGCGCTCGAAGCGCTCCTGCACCTCGCCGACGCGGCGCATGGCCGTGAAGGTGCCGGCCTCCATCAGCTCGGCGCCGATCAGCAGGCCCAGCGCATGCTGGCAGCGGGCCGACTGCGGCCGGTCCCGCACGCAGGCCTGCACCCGCGGCATCAGCCCGGCGCGCTGGCGCGGCTCGCCGAAGGCCTGGCGGCTCCAGTACCAGAGCGCCGTCTCGTCGAGCGCGTCGCGCGCCAGCCGCTCGCGCGCCAGCGCTTCGAGCGCGGCCGGCTGCCGGGCCAGGTGCAGTTGCTGAAACTCGGCGTCGGTCGCCTGCGACGGTGCGGCGAACGCGGCCAGGGCGAGCGCGGAAAGGAGGAGGTGAAGGCGTGTCATGGGCACCGACTGTGCGAGCCGCCCGCACGCGCTGCCAGCGCCTTGCGACGGGCCACGACACGCCGTGACCGGGCACGGCCGGCGCGGACGGGGCGCGGCGCGCCTGGTCGCCGGCTGGCGTGTGTCGAGCGCGCCGGGCCGTCGCCGGTCGCATGCCGCTGGCTGCCCGCGCGCCATTCACCACAATGCCGGCCATGCCCACCGCGCTGCGCCCGCTGCTGACCGTCCTGCGCCTGAAGCGCCTGCGGGTGACGGCGCTCGCCGCGTCACTGGTGTTGGTCCTGCTGGCGCTGAACTCCAACTGGCGGCTGCTGAAGCTGGCCACCCACGTCTACGTGCCGGCACTCGCGGCGCTGCTGGCCTACAGCGCGCTGGAGCGCTGGCCGCGCCGCCTGCCCCGGCCGCTGGCGCGCTGGGCGCTGCAGGTGGTGGCCGTGACGCTGGTGACGCCGGCCGTCGTGCTGGGCTTCTTCCTGTCGACGATCACGCCGGGCCGGCCGCCGTTCTGGGAGGAGCCCGGCATGATCAACGCGCTGCTGGTGCTGGGCTCGCTGGGCATGCTGGTGTCGTCGTGGGTGGCGATGTCGGCGCTGCTGCGCCAGCGCGACGAGCGCGTGCTGCAGGCCGAGCGGGCGCGCAGCGAGCTGGAGCGCCAGGCGCTGGACGCGCAGCTGCGGCTGCTGCAGGCGCAGGTGGAGCCGCACTTCCTGTTCAACACGCTGGCCAATGTGCAGGCGCTGGTGGACGCCGGCTCGCCGCAGGCCTCGCCGGTGCTGGCCAGCCTGGTGGCCTATCTGCGCGCGGCCGTGCCCCGGCTGTCGGAGCCGCGCAGCCGCCTCGGGCAGGAGCTGGAGATGGTGAACGCCTACCTGGCGCTGATGCAGCTGCGCCTGCCCGACCGGCTGCAGTTCAGCGTGCAGGTCGAGCCCGGCCTGGAGCTGCTGCGCTGCCCGCCGATGACGCTGCTGACGCCTGTAGAGAACGCCGTTAGGCATGGCATCGACCCCAGCCTGGAAGGCGGCCGCATCGACGTGCGCGTGCAGCGCCTGGCGAGCGGCCGCTGCCTGGTGGCGGTGAGCGACACCGGCGTGGGCCTGCAACCCGGCAGCGCGGGCCTGGGCACGGGGCTGTCAACGCTGCGCGAGCGGCTGCGGCTGGCCTTCGACGGTGAGGCCGAGTTGCGCCTGAGCGAGGTGCAGCCGCATGGCATGCTGGTCGAAGTTGAGTTCCCATGCCAGACATGACCACCGCCCTGATCGCCGACGACGAGCCGCTGCTGCGCGACGTGCTGCGCGGCCTGCTCGCGCAGCAGTGGCCCGAGCTGCAGGTGGTCGCCCAGGCACGCAACGGCATCGAGGCCGTGGAGCAGTTCGAGGCGCTGCGACCGGCCGTGTGCTTCCTGGACGTGCACATGCCGGGCCTGTCGGGCATCGAGGTCGCGCGCCGCATCGGCCGCCGCGCCCATGTGGTGTTCATCACCGCCTTCGACCACTACGCGCTGCAGGCCTTCGAGCACGGCGTGTTCGACTACCTCGTCAAGCCCGTTCAGGCCGCGCGGCTGGCCGACACCGCCCAGCGGCTGCGCGAACGGCTGCGGCTGGAGCAGCCCGCCGTCGCCACCGAAGCCCTGCTCACGCAACTGGCCGAGCGTCTCAAGCCGCCCAGCGTTGCCGCGCCCTTGCGCTGGATACGCGCGGCCATCGGGCCCACGGTCCGGTTGATCCCGGTCGACGACATCGACTACCTGCGCTCCGACGAGAAGTACACGCTGGTGGCCTGGCGCGGCGACGGCGGCAAGCCGGCCGAGGCGCTGATCCGCACCTCGCTGAAAACGCTGCTGGAACAACTGGACCCGGCGCAGTTCCAGCAGGTGCACCGCGCCGTCGTCGTCAACCTGCACGCCGTCAGCCACGTGACGCCGGGCCTGAACGAGAAGGCCGACCTGCACTTCAAGCACCGCGCCGAGGTGCTGCCGGTCAGCCGGACCTACCTGCACCTGTTCAAGGCGGAATGAGCGACGGCGGGGGCTTCGCCCGTCGTCACCAGTCCGCCTCCATCGTGCCGCCCTGCAGCTGCATGCTCTTGTCCGTGTACAGGTGGACCTCGAACTTGTTGCCGTCCGGGTCCTCCAGCCAGATCTGCCAGGTGAAGTCGCCGCCCAGCTTCTTCTGCGTGTAGGCCACGCCTTGCGCGTCGAGGTGCGCCATCAGGCCGGCCAGGTCCTGCGTCTCCAGGCAGAAGTGGGCGATGCCGTTGTTCACCACCGGGCCGCGCGCGGGCTCCTCGAACAGCTCCAGATAGCACTTGTCGGCGATCTGCAGGTAGCGCCCGAAGTCCCGGCCCTGACGGGTGAAGTGGAAGACCTCGGTGAAGCCCAGCTTGCCGTAGTAGGCCAGCGAGCGCGGCAGGTCGGTCACGTGCAGGCAGACATGGGCGATGCGTGTGAAGTGCATGATGACCTTTGCGATGGGAAGGACCGGAGGTGTTTTAGGACAGCGCAGTCCCAAGCCGCCGATTTTGGTATCTTTGCGCGCCCGAACCGCACCGAATCTCCTTTGGTGGCGCGGTTTTTTTGTTGATCACCACCCGCTGCTGAAGCCATGAAACTCCCCTTGCTTGGTGCCGCCCTGCTCGCGCTGCTCCCCTTGTTCGCCAGCGCCTACGAGCCCAAGGTCGCAGCGCCGGCCCCGACCGATGCGGGCGAATGGTGGAACGTGCCGTATGCGTTGCCCTTCGACGCCAAGCAGCTCACCCGCAAGCAGAGCGAGGTGAAGGTGAAGGGGAATCTGCTGGTGGACGACAGCGGCCGCACCGTCGTTTTTCGCGGCGTCAACATTGCGGACCCCGACAAGCTGGTCAAGCAAGGCAAGTGGAGCAAGGCGCACTTCGAGGCCGCCAAGTCCTTCGGCTCCAACATCGTGCGGCTGCCCGTGCACCCGATCGCCTGGCGCTCGCGCGGCAGCGAGAACTACCTGAAGCTGATCGACCAGGCGGTGGTGTGGGCCAACGAGCTGGACCTTTACCTGATCGTCGACTGGCACTCGATGGGCAACCCGACCAAGGAGCTGTACTTTCACCCGATGTACGTGACGTCCAAGCAGGAGACGCGCGAGTTCTGGCGCCAGATCGCGGCCCGCTACGCCGGCATCCCGACCATCGCCGTTTACGAGCTGTTCAACGAGCCCACGATCAACAGCGGCAAGCTCGGCGAGGTGGACTGGCAGGAGTGGAAGGCCTTCAACGAGGAGCTGATCTCCATCATCTACGCCCACGACAAGGGCGTCATCCCGCTGGTGGCCGGCTTCAACTGGGCCTACGACCTGTCCCAGGTGGCGCAGCACCCGATCGCGCGCGAAGGCGTGGCCTACGCCATCCACCCCTACCCGCAGAAGAGCAGCGGGCCCTTCCCCGAGGCCTGGGAAAAGGCGTGGGGCTATCTGTCGGAGAAGTACCCGCTGATGGCGACCGAGATCGGCTGGATGCGCGCGGACGAAAAGGGCGCGCACCGACCCGTCATCAGCGACGGCAGCTACGGGCCGCTGATCAGCGACTACTTTGCGAAGAAGGGCATCTCCTTCACCGTCTGGGCCTTCGACCCCGACTGGCCGCCGCAGATGATCTCGGACTGGAACTACACGCCCACCGGGCAGGGCAAATTCTTCCGGGAGTTCATGCTGAAGCAGGCCGAGGCGGAGGCAAAGACCAAGGCCGTCATCAAGCCCTGACCCTCTGCGGCTCAGTGCCCCACGGGCAGCGACGTGCCCTGCTTGTCGTGGCGCCCGAAGCGGTCGATCAGCACGGCACTGGCTTCGTTCAAGCCGACCAGGTCGACGATGGCGCCGCTCTCGCGCAGCTTGAGCACGACCTTGTCCAGCGCGCCCACCGAGGTGATGTCCCAGAAGTGCGCCTGACGCACGTCGATGCGCACGCGCTGCAAGGTTTCCTTGAACTCGAACTGGTCCTCGAACGCTTCCGCCGACGCGAAGAAGACCTGCCCGGTAACGATGTAGACGCGGGTCGCGCCGTCGTCCGCCAGGCTCTCCTGCACGGACATCAGCTGGCTGACCTTGTGCGCGAAGAAGATGCCGCTGAGCAGCACGCCGACACCCACCCCCTGTGCCAGGTCATGCGTCGCCACCGTCACGATGACGGTGGCCAGCATCACGACGGAGGAGCTGACGGGCATGGTGCGCAGCTCCAGCACGGAGCGCCAGTTGAAGGTGCCGATGCTGACCATGATCATCACGGCGACCAGCGCCGCCATCGGAATCATGCTGACCCACGGCCCCAGGAACACGACGAGGATCAGCAGGAACAGCCCGGCGACGAAGGTCGACAGGCGCCCGCGACCGCCGGACTTCACGTTGATGACCGACTGGCCAATCATGGCGCAGCCCGCCATGCCGCCGATGAAGCCGGTGGCCAGGTTGGCCACGCCCTGGCCGACGCACTCGCGGCTCTTGTTGCTGTGCGTGTCGGTCATGTCGTCGACGATGGACGCCGTCATCATCGATTCCAGCAGGCCCACCACCGCCAGCGTCAGCGAGTAGGGCGCGATCAGCCGCAGCGTGTCCCAGGTCCAGGGCACGTCGGGCAGCAGGAAGGTGGGCAGGCTGTCGGGCAGCTTGCCCATGTCGCCGACGGTGCGGATGTCCAGCCCCAGGACGATGGCCAGCGGCGTCAGCACGACGATGGCCACCAGCGGCGACGGCACGGCCTTGGTCACGTAAGGCAGGCCGTAGATGATGGCCAGGCCCGCTGCGGTCATCGCGTAGACATGCCAGGACACGCCCGTCAGCTCGGGCAGCTGCGCCAGGAAGATCAGGATGGCCAGCGCATTGACGAAACCGGTGACCACCGAGCGCGACACGAAGCGCATCAGCAGGCCCAGCTTGAAGACGCCGGCCAGCACCTGGAACACGCCCGTCAGCAACGTGGCGGCGAGCAGGTATTGCAGGCCGTGCTCCTTGACCAGCGTGACCATGACCAGCGCCATGGCGCCGGTCGCGGCGGAAATCATCGCCGGCCGGCCGCCGGTGAAGGCGATCACGACAGCCATGCTGAACGAGGCGTACAGGCCGACCTTGGGGTCAACGCCCGCGATGATGGAAAAGGCGATGGCTTCTGGAATCAGGGCCAGGGCAACGACGAGCCCCGAGAGCAGATCGCCCCGGACATTGCCGAACCATTGTTGGCGCAGAGAAGTGGACATGGGGTGCAGACGGCGATGTTCTGCACGAAGGTGCAGAACAGGGATTGGGAGAAAAGGGGAGGCGAACAACGGACCCGCGAGGCTGCGGGCCGCCCACCGTCAAGGCGGAGTCGCAGCGCGGAAACGGCCCAGCGGCAGGCCGGTCAGCGGGGTGCTGAACATGGCAAGCAGGGCGGATCGGCAAGGGATGGCCATGGCCGGAATTCTAGGGGTGCCCTGTCGGCCCCAAAGTCGCAGTGGGCGAGTCTCTGTGATGCCAAACGAGACGGCGGCCCCACTAAGCAAAAGGCCGGCGCATGGCGCCGGCCCCGTTCTCAGGTCAGAGAACCTACAGGCAGCACAGCCACTGCTGGATGCAGCAGGCGATGTCGCCACAGCAGGCCTGCGTGGCAAAGGCAGCGGCGGAGCCGCTCAGCAGCGCAACGGCCGCACCGATCTTGAAGAGCTTGGATTTCATGGATGTCCTTTCGAGGGTTGATGAATGCGTGAGGCAGGCATCGCCCTAGTCAGGAGGCGTCCAGGGCTCGGGGCGAGAGCCGGCATCGAAAGAAACCTTCGTTGAACACCACTGCAACCCTTCGGCGGCCGGCGCCGCGGGCCGCTGCGGCGCGGGCGCCGGCTGAGGTGCCGCGCAGGTCTGGCAACTTGCCGTGGCGCAATGCGCCATGCCCTCGCAACCTTGAAGACAGCAGTCGCTGTAGCCGGCCGACACACTCGCGACGGCCTGCCCGACGAAGGCCAGGCAACCGAGCAGGACGGCGAGGACGGCAAGCAACTTGCGCATGGGGCAATGATATTGAGCGTGCCGCTACCTGGCCGGCTGGATGGCCGTGACAGTGAACGCGCCATTCACCTTCTCGGCAGTGAACTTGACCTTGTCGCCGTCCTTGAGGCCGTCCAGCATCTTTGGGTCAGCCACCCTGAAGACCATCGTCATGGCGGGCATGTCGAACTGCTTCAGCGGCCCGTGGCGCAAGGTCAGCTTGCCCTGGGCCTTGTCGACCTTGCGGACCTCGCCATCGCTTTGCGGCGCCGCTGCATCGTCGGCGCTGACCGTCACCTTGCCGACCATGCCGGCTTCGAAATGGCCCGGGATGAGGCAAGCGAACTGGAAGTCGCCGGCCTGGGTGAACTGCCAGACGATCTCGCCGCTCTTGCCCGGCTTGACGTGGGCCATGTGCGGCTCGTCATGCTCCATGCCGGGGAACTTCTTCATCAGCTCGGCGTGCTTCTGGAGTTCGTCGGCGGTGCCGAGCACCATCTCATGCAAGACCTGGCCCTTGTTGGTGGCGACCAGCCTGACGGTCTCGCCGCGCTTGACGGTGATGTTGGCCGGCGTGAAGCGCATGGTGTCGGCCATGTCGACGCGGATGGTGCGGGTCGCCTTGGCGGGGTCGCCCTCGCGCCCGAAGGCCGTGTCCTGCACCTTGGCGGCGTCGTAGGTGCGCGCTGCGGCGTGGCCTTCGTTGCCATGCGCCAGCGCGGCGGCCGTGCACAGCGTCAATGCCGCAGCAGCGAATGCTTGTAGCTTCTTCATGGGGACTCCTTCAATGGCCGTCATGGCCGCTGGGTTTGCGGACCTTCAAGGTGTTGGCGTCGGCCTTCGGCGCGGCGGCCCGAGGGGCTGGCGGGGCTTCGGCGGTGTACTCGCTGGCCACCGTGCCGGCGGGGTGCGGGTAGGGTCCGGGGTCCTTGAAATCACCCCGCGCGATGTCGTCGCGGACCTTGACGACGCTGAACATGCCGCCCATGCCGATGGCGCCGAACGGTCCCGTGCCGGTCATCATCGGCAGCGTGTTGTCGGGCAGCGGCATTTCCATCTCGGCCATCTCGTGCATGCCCTTGTCGCCCATGACCATGTAGTCGGGCACCAGCTTCGTGATGCGCTCGGCAATGTCGCGGTGGTCGACGCCGATCATGTTCGGCACGGCGTGCCCCATCGCGTTCATCGTGTGGTGGCTCTTGTGGCAGTGGATGGCCCAGTCGCCCGCGACGGCATTGAACTCGAAGGCGCGCATCTGGCCCACGGCGACATCGGTCGTCACCTCCGGCCAGCGCGCGCTCTTGGGCACCCAGCCGCCGTCGGTGCCGGTCACCTCGAAGTGCGGCCCGTGCATGTGGATGGGGTGGTTGGTCATCGTCAGGTTGCCCACGCGGATGCGCACGCGCTCGCCGGTGCGGGCGACGAAGGGGTCGATGCCCGGGAAGGCGCGGCTGTTCCACGTCCACAGGTTGAAGTCGAGCATCGTGTTGACGCGCGGCGTCGCACTGCCGGGGTCGATGTCGTAGGCGTTCAGGATGAAGCCGTAGTCCCGGTCGACCCGGTACTGCCGGGGGTCGCGGGGGTGGATGATGAAGAGGCCCATCATGCCCATCGCCATCTGCACCATCTCGTCGGCATGCGGGTGGTACATGTGCGTGCCGGGCCGCTGTAGCACGAACTCGTAGACGAAGGTCTTGCCGACGGCTATGGGTGGCTGGGTCAGCCCGGTGACGCCATCCATGCCCGAAGGCAGCAGCACGCCGTGCCAGTGCACACTGGTGACCTCGGGCAGCTTGTTGGTCACGAAGATGCGGATGCGGTCGCCCTCCACCGCCTCGATGGTGGGGCCTGGGCTGGAGCCGTTGTAGCCCCACAGGTTGGCCTTCATGCCCGGCGCGATCTCGCGCACGACGGGTTCGGCGACGAGGTGGAACTCCTTGACGCCGTCCTTCATGCGCCAGGGGAGGGACCAGCCATTGAGCGTCACCAGCGGCTGGAACGGGCGGCCATTGGGCGGCGGGGGTGGCAGTTGCGTTGCGGCCGAGGTCTGGATGACGGCCTCGGGCAGCAGCGCTGCGCCGGCACGGCTGACGGCGGCGGCGCCCAGCAGGCTGGCACCTGCGGCCGTGAAGAAGGTTCTGCGATTGGTCATGGTGGATGTGGGGTTAGTGCCCGGCGGGCTCGTTGGCTGCGGCTGCTCGCGCGGGCGCCATGGCACTGCCACCGGCGGGGGAGCGGCCGGTCAACGCGGTCTGCAGGTTGGCCTCGGCCACCCAGTGGTCGCGCAAGGCCTGCACGGCGTCGGTGACGGCACGCACCTGCTCGCGCGAGTCGGCCAGCAGCTCGAACACGCCGATGAGCATGCCGTTGTAGCGAAGCAGGTTTTCTTCGGAGATGCGCTTGCGCAGTGGCACCACCTCGTCGCGGTAGTGCCTGGCCAAGTCAAAGGCCGTGCGGTAGGCGGAGTAGGCCTCCCGCAGCTCCGATTGCGCGTTGACGGCCACTTCCGCCGTGCGATGGACGGCCTGCAGGTAGGTTGCCTCGGCGCGGCGGGTCCGCGCGGCACCGAAGTCGAACAACGGCACGGCCAGCTCGACTTCATAGCCGTTGGTGCGGTGCTCGCCGGTCTCGCTCTTGTTCTGGTAGCCCAGCTCCAGCGCGTTGATGAAGCGCGTGGCCTTCGTGAGGCCCAGCGACTTCGCGGTCGCCTCTGTCGCGCGCCTCGCCATCAACACGTCGAGCCGCTTGTCTATGGCCGTCTGCTCGGCGTCCTTGGGGTCCACGGGCGCCTGAGGCAGCTCGGGCAGCCGCTCGGGGAGCTTGAAAGCGACCTGCGCACCCGACAGGCCGAGCAGCCGCGTGAGCCGCTCCCGGGCGGCGACGGCCTCGTGCTGCGCCCGCGCGAGGCCGGACGTGGCATCGGCGCGGAAGGCCTGCTCGCGCATCTGCGCCAGCTTGCTGAAGTTGCCCGCCGCGGCCATGCGCTTGGCGAGCTCGTTCGACAGGTCCGCCGCTTCCTTGACCTGATGAAAGTAGGCGACCAGCTCCTGCGCCGCGACGGCGGCGAAGTAGGCGCGGCGGGTGTCTGCGGCGATGCCGACGGCCTCATACGCGGCCTGGAGCTGGGCCTGCTCGAAGTGGCGCTGCTGCACCTGCCGCGCGGCAGGCATCGTCAACAGACCCAGCACATCGAACATCACCGAGCGCTCGATCTCCACCGCGCCGCCGCCCAGCGCCATGCGCCCGAAGCCCAGCACGGGGTTGCGCAGCCGGCCGGCCTCGACGAGGGCCGACTCCGCAATGCCCAGCTGGGCGAAGCTTGCCTGCAGCCCGCGATTGTTGAGCAGCGCCAGTTCGACCGCACTGTCGGCGCTCAGCGGCTGCTGGAGGATTTCGTCCCGGCGCGTGCCGGCAGCATCGGCCTCGGCAGCCGAGCGCTGCGCGGCCACCGGCTGGCCGGTCCGCTCCTTGGTGAGGTCCGAGACCGCGCCCATGCCGCCATCGGGCGAGAAGGACGCGCATCCGGCCAGGATGAGCGTTAGCGAAGCAACGGCAGTGGCGGGCGCCAGCCGTTTGAAAAGGATTTGCATGGTGGGAAGACATCTGCTCGCCGACCCATGAGCGTCGGCCGATGCCCGTGCGTAGGACACACGGGCTCCATCGGGCCTCGCGCGGAGGCCCCGTTGGGTCAGAGGCTTCGGGGTGGCCGTTCCTGGCCGTCGGAGAGGAAGCTCGGCGCGGCAGCCGGCACATCCGGATAGCTGGCCGATGCCAGGCCGCCCGGCTCGGCAATGCCCGGCACGTCACGCAACAGCGGCGTGGCCGAGCAGGACGCGGAACACAGGTTGCATCGGTCGGTCTTGTCAGGATGCGGCGGGGCGTCGCCCTCACCGACCGCACTGGCTGCTGGCTGGCCGTCCAAGTCCATATGGCAGGGCATGGCGCCTTGATCGCCCTGCGCGGCCACGGGGCTCGCCATGGCGCTGCCCGCAGGCGCGCAGACCATGGCAGCCGCGAGCGCGCCCCGCACGGGGAGCAGCACGGCGAGCAACACCAACAGGCAGATGCGCAGGACTTTCACGGCCGAAAGACTAGCAGACGCGGGTTGAGGCTAGACGCCACGCCGGCGATGCTTGCCCGGCTGCAGGCCGCCAAGGCTGCTCCCATGGCCCTCGTGCTCGCCGACCACAGGCGCGGCCGACTCCAGCGAGTCGATGATCGGGCAGTCCGGGCGGTCGTCGCCGTGGCAGCAGTGCACGAGGTGGGCCAGCGTGGCCTTCATCGCCTGCAGATCCTTGAGCTTCTCGTCCAGCTCCTCGATGTGGGCCTGCGCCAGCGCCTTGACCTGGCGGCTGGGCCGCTTGCGGTTCTGCCACAGCCCCAGCAGCTCACGGATCTGCTCGATGGAGAAGCCCAGGTCGCGCGACTGCCGGATGAAGCGCAGCGTCGTCACGTCCTTGTCGGTGTATTGCCGATAGCCCGATTCGCTGCGCGCGGCTTCCGGGAACAGGCCGACGCTCTCGTAGTGCCGGATCATCTTGGCCGACACGCCCGAGGCCTTGGCGGCTTCGCCGATGTTCATGCTCATTGGGTGTCCTTAGGAGCGCTGGCCGCACCACGCCAGCGCCGCAGCGTCAGCGCGTTGGCCACCACGCTGACGCTACTGAAGGCCATCGCGGCGCCGGCGATGACCGGGTTCAGCAGGCCTAAAGCGGCGAGCGGGATGCCCAGCACGTTGTAGCCAAACGCCCAGAACAGGCCCTGCTTGATCTTGGAGTAGGTGCGCCGCGACACGTCCAGCGAGTCCGCCACCAGGCGCAGGTCGCCGCGCATCAGCGTGATGCCGGCCGTCTCCGTCGCCACATCGGCGCCGCCGGCCATCGCATAGGACACCGAAGCCGCCGCGAGCGCCGGGCCGTCGTTGAGGCCGTCGCCCACGAAGGCCACCACCGCGCCCTCGTCGCACAGCTGCTTGACGACAGCCGCCTTGTCGCCAGGCAGCACCTCGGCGCGGACTTCGGCTATGCCCAGCTGCTGCGCCACCGCCTGCGCGGCACCGTGGTTGTCGCCCGTCAGCATGACGGTGCGGATGCCCAGCTCGTGCAGGCGGGCCACGGCGGCGCCGGCGGAGGCCTTCACGGTGTCGCCGAAAGCCAGCAGGCCCAGCACGCGCCTCCGGTCGCCCTCCGAGCCGATGAGCCAGGACACGGTCTTGCCTTCACTTTCAAGCCGGCTAGCGTCGGACTGCGCTGCGCCTTCGTCCAGGCCCAGTTCGCGCAACAACCGCGTGCTGCCGAGCGCCACCTTCTGGCCGCGCACCATGCCCTCGACGCCTCGGCCAGGGAGGGCCACCACCTGTTGCGCCTCCGGCACCGGCACACGCTCGTCACGGGCCTTGTCCATGACGGCGACGGCCAGCGGATGGCTGCTGGACTTCTGCAGAGCGGCGGCCAACCGCAAAACCTCCTCGCGGCTCAGGCCCTCAGCCGGCACCACGGCCGCGAGCGAAGGCTTGCCCTCGGTCAACGTGCCGGTCTTGTCGAACGCCACCACGGTCACGGCATGCGCCACCTCCAGCGCCTCCGCGTCCTTGATGAGGATGCCGTGGCGGGCCGCCACCCCGGTGCCGACCATGATGGCGGTCGGTGTCGCCAGGCCCAGCGCGCAGGGGCAGGCGATCACCAGCACGGCCACGGCGTTGATCAGTGCGAACTCCCAGTTGCCGGTCCACAGCACCCAGCCGAGGAAGGTCGCCAGGGCGATGCCCAGCACGACGGGCACGAACACGGCGCTGACGCGGTCGACGATGCGCTGGATGGGCGCCTTGCCGGCCTGGGCGGACTCGACCATGCGGATGATGCGCGCCAGCGTCGTCTCGGCACCGATGGCGGTCGTGCGCACGGTCAGCAAGCCCTCCGCATTGATGGCGCCGCCGGTCACCTTGTCGCCCACACCCTTGGCCACCGGCAGGCTCTCGCCGGTGATGAGCGATTCGTCGATGTGGCTGCGCCCCTCGACGATCTCTGCGTCGACGGCGACCCGGTCGCCCGGGCGGACGATGACGAGGTCGCCGACCACCACCTGCTCGACCGGGATGTCCGACTCGACCCCGTCGCGGCGCACCCGCGCGCTGGCCGGCCTCAGCGCATTGAGCGAGCGGATGGCGTCGGTCGTCTGGCGCTTGGCCCGATGCTCCAGCCACTTGCCCAGCAGCACGAGGGTGATGACGGCGGCAGAGGCCTCGAAGTAGAGATGCGGCATGCCATGCGCGGCATGCTTGATGAGCAGGTAGACGGACAGCCCGTAGGCCGCCGAGGTACCCAGCGCGACCAGCAAGTCCATGTTGCCCGTGCCGGCCAGTACCGCCTTCCAGCCGGCACGATAGAAGCGCCAGCCCAGCCAGAACTGCACCGGGGTCGCCAGCGCGAGCTGCACCCAGCCGTCCATCATCCAGTCGACGCCGAACAGCGCAAGGAGCATCGGCGCCATCAGCGGCACGGTTAGCGAGGCCCCGACCGCCACCGGCCACCAGTCCGGGGCGAGGCCCGCCTGTGGCTGCGCCTCGCCCTGGCCGTCACTGGCGGTATAGCCCGCCTTGGCGACGGCCGACTTCAGTGCGGCGACCGGCACCGTGGACAGCGCCTGGACGGTGGCCTTCTCCGTGGCCAGGTTGACGGACGCACTGGTGACCCCCGGCACCTTGAGCAGCGCCTTCTCCACCCTGGCCACGCACGATGCGCAGGTCATGCCTTGCACCTGCAGCACCGTCTGCGTCGTCGCGACGTCGTAGCCGGCCTTGCGCACGGCGGCAGCCAGCGTCTGCGCGCTGACCGAGGCGTCGACGCTGACCGAGGCTTGCTCGGTGGCCAGGTTGACGCTAGCCGCCTGGACGCCCGGCACGGCCTTGAGCGTCTTCTCGACGCGCAGCACGCAGGAGGCACAGGTCATGCCCGTCACCTGCAGCTTGATGCCGAGTGGATTAGAGAGTTCAGCAGTGCTCATGGCGACCTCGGATGCGATTCGATCTCGGCATCGTCAAGGTTCCAACGCTGGCAAGGTCAAGGGTCCTTGCGGAAATCCCACAAGAATTGCGTGGATTCTGCGCCTGCGGTGTTGACCTTCCCACTGTGGAAGGCCTGAAAGTACCCCCACCAATCCACTCAGTCCTCAGGACGACACCATGCTTACCTTCGAAATCAACGACATGACCTGCGGTCACTGCGTCAGCGCCATCACCAAGGCGCTGAAGGCTGCTGACCCAGCAGCCAAGGTGCACATCGACCTGGCCAGCCACCGCGTGCAGGTCGAATCGGCCTCGGCCGACGCCGAGGAACTGGCCGACGCCATCAGGGACGCCGGCTACAGCGCCATGCCGCTGCCGCCGACTCCAGCCGCCTAAGGCAGCCGATAGACCGGCGTGTCCTGGCCGAAGTTGATGATCAGCGGCTCCTGCGCATGCTTCACCCGTTGCGCGATCGCCTTGGTCGCGTCCCTGGCGTACTTGCCCAGCTCGAACATGCTGACGACGCGGTCGACGTTCAGGTCGGGCTTGCTGTTGTTGTTCAGGCCGTTGAGCAGCGTGTGCGTGAACAGGCCGTTGCCTTCATAGCCGTCCAGCGCCTCTTCCGTGGAGCTGGCCGAGGCAAAGATGTGCAGGCCCATGCGCTTGGCCATCACGCTGACCCGCGCGTCGTACAGCCCGCTGACGACGCCGCCCATGCCACCGGCGTGGCAGGTGTCCAGCACATACAGCTGCGTCAGCGCCTTGATGCGCTTGGAGAACTCGATGATCTCGTTGGCGCTGATCATGCTGGCGGGGTTGAGGCCGCCGTCGTAGTCGCTGGTGACCATGTAGTACTGGTCGCCCAGCAGCACGCCGTGGCCGGCGACGAACAGCAGGAAGTGGTCGGTCGACCTGGCGCGCGCGGCGATGCCGTCGATCTTGTCGAGGATGCCCTGGCGGCTGGCCTGCGCATTGGCCAGGGTCTCCACCGTGATGTTCTCGGGCCCGTAGATGCCGGCGGCCTGGGCCTGCCATCTGGCCGAGACATCGCGCGAATCCTTGGCGGCAAAGTTCAGCCGGGCCGACTTGTCCTTGTACTCGTCGATGCCGATCGCCAGGATGTGCAGGCGCGGCGCCACCGGGCGCTGGGTGGACGTGTAGGTGGTGGACACGCCCTCGGACTGGATGGAGTTCTGCGCATTGAAGGCCACGACCTCGATGTCGTTCACGCCCGGCACGGGGTCGATGTCGGCAAAGGACTCGACCAGCTCGGCGTTGCGCGCCTGGGTCAGCACCGCGCCCGCCGGTGCGCTGTCGGTGGAGCCCTGCTTCAGGCTGCGCATCTGCGCCAGCATCTCGTCCGGGTTGATCTGCGCGACGCTCTTGACGAGGGTGCGCTCGGGCATGCTGCGCGAGACGCCGTCCGACTTGACGAGCTTGCCGTTGTGGAACACCCGCACATCGCCAATGCCACCGCCACCAGCCTTGACGCGGTAGGCGACGCGGACACTGCCGGCCTCCCCCGGCCCGGGCGCCTGCACGCGCTCCACCACGGGCGGCGCATGCTTGACGGCGTCCTGGATGGAGATCGCCACCAGCGACGACACATCCTTGCCGGCCAGCGTGGCCTCGACGATGTCGGGCCGGTAGAACAGGTCGTAGAACTGGTCGATGCCGTAGACCGCCATGCCGATGCGGATGTTGACGTTCTTCGCTGCCTTGAGGGACGAGGTCGCGAAGTAGCCGCTGGGCGTCAGTGAAATCCATTCGCCGTCGTTGAAGCGGATGTGCTGCACCAGCTCCGCGCCGCTGGCCACATCCCACACCCGGCTGGTGGCGTCCATGCCGGCGGACACGACCTGGGTGCCGGCGCGGTTGAACATCACGGCGCTGATGCTGTCCGTGTGGCCCGAGAACTTGCCGATCTGGCGGCCCGAGGCGATGTCCCAGTGCTTGATCAGCAGCTCGCTGACGCCGTTCTGGTAGCCCTCGCTGGACACGGCGGTGCGGCCGTCCGGGCTGAAGGCGAGCGACGTCACGTAGCCGGCATGGCCGTCGAACCCGCGGACCTCCTTGCCCGAGCGGACATCCCAGAGCCGGATGTTCCTGTCATTCGGGATGCCGGAGCGCAGCGCCCCGGTCAGCGCGAACTGCCCGTCAGGGCTGATGGCGGCCGCCGTGACCGCGCCGCCGTGACCGGTCTTGATGTCGAAGAGATAGCCGCTCACCGAGCGGGCCGCATAGAAGGTGCTGGCGACTGCACCGCTGCCGACGTCGAACAGGTTCAGCGAGTGCCGCCGCATGGTGGCCGTGACGTCGTTGCCCGCCATGTCCTTGTAGTTGCCGGGTGCGTGGTCGAAGTCCTGCATGAACTGCGCTGCGGCAATCGCCTGGCGGCCATTGGGCAGGAAGGCCACCGGGCTCGATCCGTCCGCGATGTACTTGCCTCGGAAGTCGAGCAGCGGCGCGCCGGAAGCGGCATCCCACAGCTTGACGCTGCCCTCGCCCTTCTGGCGCGACGTGGAGATGACCCGGCTGCCGTCCGGGCTGAAGGCCGCGTTGAGCACCACGGCCGTGTGGCCGGCAAAGGTCTTTAGCTCGGCGCCGGTGTTGAAGTCCCAGGTCTTGAGCGTCTTGTCGTCGCTGGCGGTCAGCATGCGCTGGCCGTCGGGGCTGAAGGCGACCGCGTTGATCGGGTGCTCATGGCCCTGGTAGGCGCGCAGGCCTCTGCCGGTCTCCAGCGACCACAGGTGGAACGAGGGCCGCTCCGAGAAGCTCCAGGCCGCGTTCAGCGCGAGCTTGCCGTCCGGGCTGCGCGCCAAGGCCGAGCTGCCCGGCGCCGCGCCCGACAGCGAGCCCACCGCCTGGCCGCTCGCGATGTCCCAGATGCTGGTGGCGCCCATGCTGGCGGCGAGCAGGGTCCGGCCATCCGGCGCATAGGCCATGGCGGCGACCAGGTTGCGGCCTTCGACGGAATACAGCCGCTGCTGGCCGCCGTCGAACGAACGCACCTCGGCGCCCGTGTCGATGTCCCAGATGCGCACCTGCGTGTTGGCCATGCTGGCCGACGCGATGTGCCGGCCGTCGGGGCTCAGCGCCACGGCGGTCAGGCGGTTGTCATGGGCCACCCAGCTGCGCAGGCCCTGGCCGGTCGCGACCTGCCAGGTGCGCACCGTCTTGTCCGCCGCGCCCGAGACCAGCCGCTGCCCATCCGGCGTGAAGGCCAGGCTGGCGACGCGGCCCTTGTGGCCCGACAACGTGCGCACCAGCTCGCCGGTCGCGCTGTCCCAGAGCTTGATCGTCGCGTCGCTGTGCCCCGAGGCGACCCGCTTGCCGTCGGGGCTGTAGGCCACGGCCCAGACGCCGCCGCTCTTCGTGTCGAACTGCAAGGCCGGGCGCCAGCCGGGCACGGCAAGCAGCGTCAGCGCGCCCGCCCGGTGGCCCAGCAGCACCTGCTGCCCATCCGGGCTGAAGGCTATCGAGCTGACCGAACCCAGGCCGGGCAAGGTCTGCAAGGCCTTGCCGGTCGCGAGGTTCCACACCTGGACCATGGTGTTGCTGGCCGACAGCGCCAGCTGCCCGTCCGGGCTGATGGCCACCGCGTCGATGCCGCCGGCATGCCGGTCCCACGAGCGGATCTCACGGCGATCGCGCAGGCGCCAATAGACCAGCTTCTTCTCGCTGCCGCCGGTCAGCGCGTAGGCGCCATCCTGGCTGATGGCGACGGCCTGCACCAGGCCGGAGTGGCCCTTCTGCACGAAGACCTCCACCTCCTGCTGCGCCAGCGCGCGCGCCGGCAGCAAGGCCAGCGCCAGGATGCAGGCCAGCACGCGCATGGCCTTCACTCCAGCTTCAGCTGCGACAGCGCCGACAGGCCTTCGGCGATGTGCTTGGCAATCAGGCCGCGGTTGGTGATCTGGTGCTTCTCGACGGCGTTCCAGGCGCTGGCGCCGTCCGAATGCACTGTCTTGATGAGCTGCTTCATGACCACTGCGTCCGTCAACGTGGCTACCAGCGTCCACTCGGCCTCCATCTCCAGCGTCATGGCGGAGAAGATGTTGAAGTGCCAGCCCTCCATCACGGGCACTTTCCTGATGACTACCTTCAGCGTGTAGTCGGCCCCCGGCTCCGAGTACAGCTCGGCGAAGACCCCGGACTTCTGGATGGCCTGCTGGATGTTGTGGGTCCATTCCGGCAGCTTGGTCTCGGTCATCACCTGCACGCTGCCCACGGCGGGCGGCGTTTCCAGCGTGACGCTGGCAAACACCGACTTGGCGTGCTGGCGCAGCGCGGGCTGGGTGTCGGCATCCGCCGCCAGGGCGCTGCCGGCCAGGCCAAGCGCCAGTGCAAGCAGGGCGGCGCGCCGCAGCATCTTTTTCACGTCACCAGTCCCCCGTCGAGCTGAAGAAACCCCGGCCGGACCACGCCGAGCCTTCATCGTGTGCCGGGCGCCGCCCCGGGCGGCCGGCGCATGGGGTCAGGTGTTGATTGCCCCGAGCGAGGATAGCGCCGAAGCGGCGACCCGCTGGGTCGGGTATGCCTGGGCGCCGGCCGTGGCGCCTGGCATGTCAGCACCGCCGGTCACGCGCCACACGGCCGGCGGCGCGCGCCGCCAGGCCCAGCAGCAGGGCAGCCACCGCGGCCAGGGCCGCCAGCGGGGCCAGCGGGATGTCGACAGCCGGCGCGGGCGGCTCGAAGCGCGGCAGGCGCGCGAAGTCCGCAGCCTCGAACTTGCGCTCCTCGAACAGGTAGGGGTAGAGCTGGTGGCGCAGCCGCCTGTGGAAGGCGGTGATGGCGTCCTGGTAGGCCAGCTGGGCCAGCAGGTCGGTGCCGGCCACGCGATGCAGCACGGCCTGCAGGCCCACGCCGGGCAGCGCGAAGCCCAGCCCCTCGGTCGCCTGCTGGCGGGCCAGCAGCGCCGCACGGTAGGCGGCCACCTGCGGCGCCACGCGCTCGTCGCCCAGTTGCTGGAAGGCGTAGTACCACTTCCAGTGGAAGCCGGCCGGCAAGGGCGCGGTGTGCTGCCACTGCGGATGGCTTTGGTAGAAGCGCGCCAGCGTGTCCTCGCGGGAGATGTCCCACGCGCCGTGCACGGCCTGGCGTTGGGCCAGCATCAGGTCCACCCCCTGCTGCACCGGCACGGCACGGCTCAGCACCGCGCCGCCCAGCGTGGGCAGCACCAGCGTCAGCAGGGCCCAGCCGCCCATCAGCGCCGTCGCGTTGGCCACCGAGCTGCCGCCGCGCAGGCCTACCAGCAGGGCCAGGCCGGTCCAGCAGGCGATGTAGGCCAGCAGCGCCAGCATGACGGCCGCCAGCGCGGCGACCGGCATGCCGCTGACCACGCCGCCTGCCAGCACGGGCAGCAGCACACACAGCGCCGCCAGTCCCGCCCGCAGCCCGGCGCGCCGCAGCCACAGCGCGCGGCCGGCGCCGGGCAGCGCCAGCAGCGTGGCCAGCCGGCCGGACTGGCGCTCGCTGCTGACCAGGTCGTACAGCAGCGCAATGAGGAACAGCGGCAACAGGTAGACCGCAACGAAGGCCAGGTCGAAGCGGCCGGCCAGCGCCAGCTCGGGGTTGTAGGTCTCGCCCTCGTGCAGTTGGGTCTGCAGCGCCAGCGCCCGCACGCGCAGCACATAGGGCGTGGCGTCGCGCAGGCCCAAAGCAAGGAAGGCGGCCGGTGTGGGCTCGTCCCAGGTGCCCAGGAAGGCGTAGTAGCCCACCGTGCCGGCGTCGCCATTGCGCGTCAGCTTGGGCGCCTGGCGGGCCAGCTCCTCGCGCTGCAGCTCGGCGACGCGGGCGATGGTGTCTTGCTGGCGCTGCACCTCGCGCAGGCCGCTGACAACAGCCACGGTGGACAGCGCGAGCAACAGCAGCAGCGCCGCCATGGCCCAGCGGGAGCGGCTCAGCAGCCGCCATTCAAAGCGCAGCGCGCTCATCGCGTCGCTCCCTGCAGGCGCCGGCTGGCCCAGACCAACGCGGCGCCCAGGGCCAGCAGCCAGGCCGCCAGCACGCCCGCCATCGGGACGATGCGCTGCAGCGTGGCAGCGGCCGGCTCGGGCTGGAAGCGGAAGGCCGCCAGCCCGTGCCAGTGGTCCTTGCTGATGCGGCTCTCGCGGCTGTTGCGGTCGGTGGCCCAGCTCAGCTGCTGGGCCTGCAGGCGGTTGAGCGCCTGCACCATGGCGTAGCGGTGCTGCTCGGCCTGGTCCAGGAAGCGCTGGTAGCTGGGCAGGTCGGTACCCGCCGCGCCCATGGACAGGCGGCGCAGCGCGATGACCGGGCTCAGCGCCGAGAACAGCGCCACCTGCTGCAGCTGCGCCTGCTGGCGCGCGAAGCTCTCGCGGCCGTAGCGTTCGAACAGCGCGCTGGTCAGGCGCTCGCCCTCCATGCCCACCAGGCCCTTGTAGTTGACCGGCAGGTCTTCCACGCGCGAGACGCCATATTGCGCCAGCACCTGGCGGCGGAACTGGCTGAAGTGGGGGTTGTCGGGGTTGTGGCTGTCGCCCAGCGCGGCCAGGTCGCGCGCGACGGCGATGTCGGTCTCCAGGCGCGTGGGCAGCGGCCGGGCCGCCGTGGCCAGCTCAGGCGCCAAGCGCGGCAGCAGCACCACGCCGACGGTCCAGACGGCCAGCAGCGCCAGCAGCGCGTCGCGCCCGTGACGTGCCAGTGCGGACACCAGCACCACGCCCAGCGCCCACAGCGCCAGCCACGCCGCATAGGCCAGCGCGACCGCCAGCGCCAGCGGCGCGCTGGCCGGGTTGTCCGCTGCGATGGCGGCCAGCGCCACACCGGCCGGCAGCAACATCAGCGCCGCCACCCCCGCCAGCGCCAGCAGTTTGCCGGCCACCAGCTGGCCGGGGCGCAGGCCCTGCGCCATCAGCACGCGCAGCAGGCCGCTCTCGCGCTCGCGGGCGACGGCCGCATGGCCGATGAACACCAGCAGCAGCGGCGCCAGCACCTGCAGCACGAAGGCCGGCGTCAGCTGGCCGAAGCGCAGCAGCAGCGAGGACT
This sequence comes from Pelomonas parva, assembly GCF_043555835.1. NCBI lineage: Bacteria > Pseudomonadati > Pseudomonadota > Betaproteobacteria > Burkholderiales > Sphaerotilaceae > Roseateles > Pelomonas parva. Next base: position 126,415 of record NZ_JBIGHV010000003.1, read on the forward strand.
GGCGCACGTCGCCGAAGTTGGCGCTGTTCTGGCGGTGGCCTTCGAGGAACAGCGTGTGGCCGGTGAAGGGGTCGATGCCAGCGTCGAAGGCCGCCAGCGCATTCAGCGGCCGGAACACGAAGTGGCCGTAATGCACCATGCGGTGCGGGTGGCGGTCGGGCTGGGCGTCGAACTCGTGGTCCACCTGGGCCTGGTGGCGCTGGCGGTCGGCCTGGGCGGCGCGGCGCTGGTCCCAGGCGGTGAAGGCGGCCACCGTGCCCAGCAGCAGCAGCAGCGCCAGGCCCAGCATGGCGACGCGGTCGCGGCGCATCAGCCGCCATTCCTCCCGCGCGATGCGGCGCACCGCGCTCACTGGTGCACCCTTCGGCCTGCGGCCTGTCCCGCCAAGCGGGAGCGAGCTTGCTTGGGGCGGCCCGGCGTGGCGCTCATGCGGCGACCTCGGCAGCCGCGTAGTGGCGGTGCAGCGCGCGCACGTCGAAGCGCTCTGGCCCGTGGGCTGCCACTTCCTCGACCATGCGCCCGGCCAGCAGGAAGCCGATGCGGTCGGCCACGTCGGCCGCGCCCAGCAGGTCGTGCGTGACCATCAGCACGGCCACGCCGCGCGCGCGCAGCTGGCCCAGCAGGCGGCTGAACTCGGCGCTGGCCTGCGGGTCCAGGCCGGAGGTGGGCTCGTCCAGCAGCAGCGCCGGCACATGGCGGGCCAGTGCCAGCGCGATGGCCACCTTCTGGCGCATGCCCTTGGAGAAGCCAGCCACGCGGCGGTCGTGGGCGGCGGCGTCAAGCCCGGCCGCGTTCAGCGCCTCGCGGATGGCGGCGTCGCTGGCCGGCTGGCCGGCCAGGTCCAGCAGGTAGGCCAGGTTCTCGCGGGCGCTCAGGTGCTCGTACAGCGCGACGTTCTCGGGGATGTAGGCGATCTGACGGCGCACGCCGGCGGCGTCGGCGGCAGGGTCGATGCCGCCCACGCGCACGCGGCCGGCACGGGCCTGCACGAAACCCAGCAGCAGGCTGATGGTGGTGGTCTTGCCGGCGCCGTTGGCGCCCAGCAGCGCGTAGATCTCGCCGGGGGCAACGCACAGGGTCAGGCCTTGCAGCACGTCGCGGTCGCCGTAGCCGACCACGGCGTCAGCGATGTCCAGCAGCGGAGAGGAGGTGATGGTCATCGTCAGAACTTGGTTTGCAGGCCGAGGGTCACCGTGCGCGAGGCGCCCGGCGTGACCCACACCCGGCTGTAGGAGCTGGTGTAGTGGGTGGCGTCGAACAGGTTGTCGACGTCCAGCGTCGCGCGCAGCGCGGGGCTGATGCGCCAGTGAGCCACCAGCTTGGCGGTGGTGTAAGCGGGCAGCTCGAAGGCGGTGGCCGTCTGGCCCAGGCGCGCGCCGACATGCGTGACACCGCCGCCCAGGCCGTAGCGCTGGCCGTTGGCGAAGGCGCCTTCGTACACGGCCAGCAGGCTGCCATTGACCCTGGGCACGTTCAGCAGCCGGGTGCCGGTGAGCAGCGTGCTGTCGCGGCGGACCGCCACGTCGTTGTAGACCAGGCTGGCGTTGACGCGCCAGGACGTGCTGACCTGGCCTGCGAAGTCCAGCTCCAGCCCGCGGCTGCCCACCTCGCCGGCGGCAACGGAGTAGCCGGTCCGGGCGGGGTCCGTCTGGGCTGCCGGGTCGGCGGTCAGCACGTTGCGCTTGCGGATGTCGAACAGCGCCGCCGTCAGGCCCATGCGCTGGCCGGGGCTCTCCCACTTGGCGCCCAGCTCCAGCGCGCGGCCGCTCTCTGGCGCGAAGGCCTGGCCGCCGAAGTCGGTGCCGACGTTTGGGCGGAAGGACTTGCCGGCGCTGGCGTAGACCGTCCAATGCGAGGTCGGCAGCCAGCTGATGCCGATGCGCGGTGACGTGGCCGAAGGGTCCTGCCGAGTCGTGACGCCGGTGCGGCGGTTCAGCAGCGATTGGCGGTGGCGGTCGACGCGCACGCCCGCCAGCAAGCGCCACTGCGGCGCCAGCGTGATGGCGTCCTGCGCATAGAAGGCGGTGGCGCGCTGCTGCTCCAGCGTGTCGGTGTTGGGCGCCGGCGTGGGCTGGGCCTGGCCGTAGACCGGCTGGTAGATGTCGATCGCGTAGGGGCTGGTGGCGCTGGGGTTGACGCGCAGCATCACCGTGTCCATGTCGAAGCGGAAGCTCTCGGCGCCCAGCAGCAGCTCGTGGACGACCGCGCCGGTGCGCACGCGGCCCTGCAGCTCGGCCTGCAGCGCGGTGTCGTCGGAGTCGTAGTCGCGCAAGCGCCGCTGGCGTGTCAGCGTGTTGTCGGCCCGCAGCGCGGTCGGTTCGGTGGAGAAGCCGTGGATGCCGGTCTCGCGATGCGACAGGCCCAGGCGGCCACGCCAGTTGTCGCCCCAGTCGTGGGACAGCATGAGCTGGTGCGTGCGGTTGTCCACCGTCACGTCGCCATCGGCCGGCTCGCCGAGAAAGCGCTCGCGCGGGATGACGCCCAGCCGGCCGTCGGCCGTGGCGACGACGCCGCGGTCCAGCGGCGTGCGGTGACGCAGCATCTCGCCGCTGTAGTCCAGCGTCGTGTCGGCGCCCAGCTTCCAGCTGAAGGCCGGCGCGACCACTTCGCGGCGGGCATGCACCTGGTCGCGGAAGCTGTCGCGGTCCTCGATGGCGACGTTGAGCCGGTAGGCCAGCGTCTGGCCGATTGGGCCGGTGCTGTCCAGCGCGGCGCGCTTCAGGTCGTGGCTGCCGGCGTAGACCTCCAGCGCATGGCCGGCCTGCCACAGCGGGCGCTTGGAGACGATGTTCAGCGTGCCGCCGGGCTCGCTGCTGCCGTACAGCGCGGCGGCCGGGCCCTTGAGGAACTCGATGCGCTCGACGCCGGCCAGGTCGCGCGGCGCATTGAAGCCGCGGTTGGACGAGAAGCCGTTCAGCAGCGTGGCCATGCCGGTGTTCTCGTTGCCGGCCAGGCCGCGCACGGCGATGTTGTCCCACAGGCCGCCGAAGTTGTTCTGGCGCGAGACACCTCCCACGTAGTCCAGCACGTCGTCCAGCTTGGTGGCGCCCAGGTCGGCTATGGCCTGGCGGGTCATGACGCGCACGGACTGCGGCAGCTCACGCAACCGCAGCTCAGTCTTCGCGCCGGAGGCATCACCCGCGTGGTACGCGCCGGAGGCGGTGCGGCCCACCACCTCGACGGCGGGCAGCGTGGCGGCGTCGTTGGCCGCCTGGGCTTGGGCGCTTGGGCTGCCCAGTGCGGCAACGGCAAGGGCGATCAGATGGGGAACGGGGCGGTGGGTCATGGGACGGCGCGTGTGGGTCTGCGGATCAGTCGCTAATTCTAATGCGAATGCATTTGCATTAAAGACCGGGTCTAATCTGCGCCATGGAAAGAAACACCCGCCAGCGCACGGCCATCCGTCAAGCCATCGCCGAAGCGGCGCGTCCGTTGCTGCCGCAGGAGATCCTGCAGGCGGCCGAAGTTGCGGTGCCCGGCCTGAGCCTCGCGACGGTCTACCGCAACCTGCGCACGCTGGTGGAAGAGGGCGAGCTGCTCACCGTGACGCTGCCCGGCGAAGTGGCGCGCTACGAGATCGCCGGCGCCGGCCACCACCACCATTTCCAGTGCGAGAGCTGCCAGCGGGTGTTCGAGGTGCACGCCTGCCCCGGCAACCTGGCGGGCCTGGCGCCCCAGGGCTTCGTGGTGGAGCGCCACGAGCTGACGCTGTATGGGCGCTGCGCCGACTGCAGCGACCCCAAGCGGCCCGCCAGCGCACGCAAGCCGGCCAGGGCGCACGGGCATTGAGGGTGGCGGGGTAGCAGACACCCTGTCGGTTTGCGTTCAACCCAGAACTGAAAACCGGCGCTGATCAACCACTTGGCTCCGGACGGGTCAACAGGTTTTGAACCCGTGTCTCACTCAAGTCTGAACTATCGGTTTTTTGTTTCACTCAACTTTGAACTTTCGGCACCGGCGACGCGGCCACCATAGGACGCGGCACTGGCCGACGCGGGAGCCGCATCGACGCGCCGACCGTTGACGTAGACCACGCCATCCCGCGCTTCGATGAGCATGTCGCCCCACTCGCTACTCCACACGTAGCGCAGCACGCCTTCAGTCGCAAGGTCCAGGTCAGCCTGCGGCGAGGGGTCTTGCCGAAGCAGGATCTGAGGCAACAACGGCGCGTTCATGGTGAAGTCTCGGACGGGCATTTGAGGATATGCCGCGAACCGGGGAGATCTTGTGTCGATGGGTCAGCGACGTTTTCGGCGTGTCGGCAGAGCCAGGAGAAATAGGAGACCTTGCCCAGGGGTCTGTTGTAGCGCTGCCTCCTGAACGTCAGGCGCACGCGCCCCACCCGCTCGGCGTCGATCTCGACGGTCATTTCATCGTCGAGCGCACAGGCGGGGTCCGGCAGGGATTTGCTGGCCTGTGCGATGTACTGGCCAGGCACCCGGGCCAGTACGCCGCTGTCAGTCGGCGCATGTCGTGGCGACGCGCGCCCGTCTAGAACTTCAGTCATGCCTCTATCGTGAGTCCGACTAGGCTCACCAGATGAGCCTGGTCCCTACACAACCTCACCGACCCCCAGCATTAAGCCCGACAGCATCCCAGCAATATGTTGATAAGTCTGTTGATAAGCAGTTCACAACCCGTTGTAAGAACTGGATAAAGCACTATATGTAGTGTCAGACGGAGGCCGATGCACCACATTTAGTTTTCCTGCTATTCTTGTTAGCAGGAATGCAAAACGGCCAAGAGCTTGCGCGCTTGGCCGTCTGCCCCCAAGTTGACCACCCGGGGCTCGATCCGAAGATCATGTGTGGAAGCTTGATGCTACACGGTCGGGATTTCACGGTGGTCTAGTGTTAGTAACTAGGAGAACCGGCCAATGGCTGACGTTCGAATCACCTGTATCTTGAAACCGCATCAGCAGGGCGGTCACGACCACATCACTCACGTCGGCAACCCCGCCGGCAATTGGATGTGGACCGTGGCTCAGGTCGTCAACAGCATTGACACCAAGACCAATACCTTCTTCGTGACCGATCCCGCATCGGGTAAGCGCGCGGATGTCGGTGTGGTACGCCCCAGCAACCACGCGCCATACCTGCGCACATACGCTGACGGCGTCTGGAACGACAACTTGCTGTCGCTGACCTCATGCCCCTGGAGCGCTGCGGCCTAAACCGCGCAATCTACAAGCGTGCAAGGGGCCTCACAGAGGCCCCTTTTTCGCGCATTAATTGCGCGCGGGCGACGGCAACGCGGTAGGTAAGCCATGTTTGCCAGTCGGCCAGAAAAAAGCCCGCTCGACGCGGGCTTCATCGTACAGATTTGCAATCAGCGAGCGGCGGCCAGCGCCAAAGTGAGGTCATCTTCCTTGGATTCGAAGGTGCGACGCTGATTCAGATAGCTCTGTGCCTGCTCCCGAGACAGACTGCCGACCTTGGTGCTGGCGGTCCGCCGAGCTTGCACGGAAGCCTCGTAGTCCGACTTCAGGGAGGCAGAAGGGACAAGATGACGATGGGGCGAAGAACGGTCAACAAGTTTTGCCATGGTTGCCTCTTCAGTTTCGCTGTAGGCGGTTCAAATATCGCTGATTGATCGCAGGATCAAAATACAACTTCCGCTTGATCCAGACAAGCCCCTCAGACTTGGTGATCACAGCTACGTCGATTGGACCGCCCACGGACTGTGTTCTAGATGTAACTTTTTCCTTCAACGATTCTAGCAAGACCAAGGTTTCGGCCAACTCTGCCAGCTCTTCGACGTTGAGACTTGCGACCGAAGACCACAGCGGTACGTAGTGAGCGCGGAAGGTCGCATCGGTCCATTCGGCTCTGAAGGCCCCCGCTCTGGCTTGGACCTCAGCCGCGATCTGCGTCAGGTCGGGCGCCGCTACACCGGCCGCCCGGCACGCCGCCTCTGCAACGGCGGCCGCATGAGTCTCAAAGGCCTGCTCGACCGCGCTCCAGACCTCCGGGCTCGCGCCTTGGCTGAAAGTCTCCACCATGTCCGCCTTAGCGAAAGCCTCGATAAGTGATCGCTTAGTCGTGTAATCGACGTTTCCCTGCTTGTCATCTTTCCAGGCAATGAGGTCGCCGACGAAGCCGAACACCTCTTTGCTGAAATAGCTAGGCAGGTAGTCGTCGTCTCCGAACCCCGCGATCACGATGCCGGTGCTGGCGAGGATGAGGTCGGGCCGTTTGAACGCAAGGTCTGCTGCCGCCGCCAAGAGCGCTGGCATCTGGATGTGCGGCACCAGATGCGGCCATTCCTGGGCGAGATACTCATCTACCGACGTTGTGAGAGCGGCCAGATGATCTGTCAAAAGCGGGGCCTGGTCGGCAGGGTTGAGGCCGTTGAACACAGCTATAGGGGTCAGGTGCGCTGCAACCAGGTCGGCTAGACCCGTTGCCCAGCCGGCGGCTAGTGCTGGAGCCGGCGTTGCACGATCAGCAAGGCTGCGGTCGGCAGATGTGACTTCCTTTACTACTTGCACGGCCGCCAACGCGATGGTGCGCTTGCCGTTGGTCTCACGCAGCACGGCTGGGAGTAGCCCGTGTGCAGGATCGTTTAGGAAGGTGAGGAAGTTGTCCCAATAGCCCTGTAGGGTCGGGAACGTGCCCTTGCCCAGCTTTCCTCGGTACACCTTAATGATGAGCTCCCAAGGCACGCCGCCCAGGGAACTGCTGTTGTTGATCATCACGGCGACCGGGGCGTCGCCCGCGAGCTGAAAAATCTTGTTGGCGCCGGAGGCGTAGGTCGTCTTACCCGGCTCCGTGAAGGTCACTGCACTGTCGGCAGCTAGTGCTATCGCCAGTCGGTTTGCGACCGCTACCTCGCATGTCATGATTGCCGCTCCCTCTGTCTTATGGGGCAGGAGTGTGTGTCCGCACCGTAGCTCGCAAAAGCCGGGTATCTACGGTAGTCACCGCACTTGTACGGCTACGCGGAGCAACGCCGCTACCGGGTCCTGTCGCTCAAACAATTCGCGGACCGCAGCCGACCCAGCCAAGGGTACGCGGCGTGGCGCAGGGCGGGTCGCCTTCCAGTGAAGGCTGTTGTTCCTCAGAGTTCGGCCGAAGCAAAACACCAGGCGCCACCGGACGAACGAGCCTGCGCCAATCGGCATCGAGAGGACGTTCGCCCCGAGCAGCCGTTCACGTGCCTATGCGTTGCCGCTTCCACGTTGCGAAGTTTTGGCCGTCGCGATCGCCTTGCTCTCCTTGCGGAGCTTCGTAGAAACCGGGCAGACCTGCTGGACGAAGCTCGTCAAGGTGTTGGTGAGGCTGTCCTTCTGCAGGCTGTAGAAGACGAATTGCCCGCGCTTGTCCGCCCTGACCAGTCCGGCCGCTTCCAGGATCTTCAGGTGCTTGGACAAGGACGGCTTCGTCATGTCGAAGCGGCTCGCGATGTCGCCGGCCGAGAGTTCGGTCTCGGACAGGTACGCGAGGATCTTGCGCCGGGGTGTGGAGGCGAGCGCTTCAAAGATCTTTTCCATGACGGGATCCTAGCAACTTAATTTCCCTTCTCGCTAATTGCTTATTTAGCTACTTAGCTAATTCCGATGCACAATGGGTCAGCCTTTGGGAGCCCATGTGTCCGACATCTCGCCCGCACCCGCGCAGCCCGCTGAACCGGCGACCGGTCCTCACGTCGTTTACTACAACAGCGCCTGCCCGGTTTGCGACGCTGGCGTGTGCGCGATGCGCGCTCGCATCGCTGAGGGTGACGTCGAATGGGTGGACGTTCATCGCAATCCGGAGCGTCTTGCTCCGCTGGGGCTCGATCTGGAGGACGTCCGGGAGCGCTTGCACCTGGTTGACCCGAGCGGGCACCTGCAGGTCGGCGCGCCTGCGCTGCTCACAACGTGGTCACTGCAGTCGCGCTGGAGCTGGTTGCTCAAGCCGTTGAACTGGCCCGGCCTGCGCACGTTGACCTCTTGGGCCTACATCGCGTTCGCCCGCGAGCTGTACCGCTGGAACCGCCGCCAGGGTCACTGGTGATCCACTCAGACGAGGAAGATTCGATGGCTACGCATACCAACTTCGACGCCGCTGAGCTCGACAAGTTTCAGGCGCTCGCTTCGCGCTGGTGGGATCCCGAGTCAGACTTCTGGCCGCTTCACGCGATCAATCCACGTCGTCTCGAATGGATTGATGGCCTGGCGTCGCTGGCCGGCAAGCAGACACTGGATGTCGGTTGCGGCGGCGGCATCCTGGCTGAGTCGATGGCGCATCGCGGCGCTGACGTGCTGGGCATCGATCTGGCCGACAAAGGCTTGAAGGTCGCGGCGCTCCATGCGGCCAAGAGCAAGGCTTCGGTGACCTACCGGCACATCGCGGCAGAGGAGCTTGTGCGCGAGATGCCTGGCGCATTCGACGTGGTGACCTGCATGGAGATGCTTGAGCACGTGCCGGATCCGGCACAGGTCGTCGCCGCCTGCTCGAAGCTGCTGAAACCGGGCGGGTGGGCGTTCTTCTCCACGATCAACCGATCACCCTTGAGCTGGATGGTTGCCGTCTTCGGCGCCGAACGTGTGCTGAAGGTACTTCCGCGCGGTACGCACGACTATGCGAAGTTCATCAAGCCAGCGGAGCTGAAGGAGATGGCCTCGACATCCGGGCTGGTACTGCGCGAAGAAAAGGGTCTTCGCTACAACCCCATCACCAGGACCTTTGGGCTAGGCACCTGGATGGGAGTCAATTACCTGCTCGCGATGAGGAAAGACTAGGCCATTGCTCCGGCGCCCACGTGCGGTGCCGTGCTGACCCGCGTCGCCTCAACTGAGCGGAGCTGCCAGCTCTTTCCCGAGCGTGACGATGACAGCATCCGCCGCGGCTGGCCAGTCGATGACCGGCACGACGCCGCGCGGAACCTGAGGCTTCCGCTGAGGACCGAACAGGAATCGGTGCGGAACCACGCCATCGAGGTGGTCGAGGACATCGCCACGGTCATCGATGAAATGCGTGATGCCCAAGGCGGCACAGTGCCCCGCCTTCTGAGACCGCTCCAAGCAAAAGCGCAGGTTGTCCGGCGGAATGCCCGTGCGCTCGAAGAAGCGGTGGTGCCGCAGCCAATGTCGAGTCTTCTCCTGGACTCGCGGCCCCGCCTTCGAGACCAGCCAAACCCGCCCCCCAAACTGTTGAACGAGACCAGGCACGAAGTCGAACATCCCCTTGTAGGGCGGTGTTGCTAGCGCGTCTGCGAGCGTTCCTCCGATGAAGGAAGTGTCTGCACGCCCGTCGGGCGCGTCTGGCGCGATGAGAACGCGCCCGATGTCGATACCAAGATTTTTCATGATGACTCCCTGAGGTCTATGTGATTGATGGGAGGCAATGCTAGGAACGCCATAGCTATCCGAGAACTACTGAGTTCATATTGGCTATAGTCCTGAGATATAGATGACCCAGCCTTCAAACCTTGATCTCGACGCCGTGCTGGCGTTCGCGACCTTTGCCGATTCGCTGAACTTCAGCGAGGCTGCTCGAGGCCTCCACATTTCTCAGCCAGCCCTCCACGTCAAGGTGCGCAAGCTGAGCGAACGGCTCGACCGGCCGCTCTACCGCCGTGTCGGACGCGCTCTGGAGCTGACGGAGCACGGCGAATTGGTGGCAAGGTACGGCCGTCAATTGCGTGAAGGAACGAGTGAGCTACTGGCCCAGCTGCATGGGATGGCAGAGCGTCCGGTGACGCTGGCGGCCGGCGAAGGTGCTTATCTCTACCTGCTGAAGGCAGGCATCACGCATTTCCAGAAGGACGCATCGGCGCCGCTTCGCTTGCTAACGTTGAATCGCGATGAGGCGCTGGCTGCGGTACTGGGAGGCAAGGCTCAACTGGGCGTCGCGCCGCTGGACATCGTGCCGGAGCAACTTCAATCGATCGTTCTCACGACCGTCGGTCAGGTCCTGGCGGTACCAGAAGGACATCGCCTTGCCCGGCGATCACGCCTCAGGCTGAAGGACTTGGCCGGTGAGCGGCTCGTCGTACCGCCTCGTGGCCGGCCACATCGGGAGATGCTGGCCGCCCTGCTGCAGTCGGCAGAGGTGCTCTGGGAGGTTGCGTTGGAGGCCAACGGGTGGGAGTTGATGCTGAGCTTTGTCGCGATGGGTGCCGGCTCGGCCGTTGTCAACGCCTGCTGCAGCATGCCACCCGGTGTCGTGGCGATACCGATACCGGAACTGCCGACGCTGCGATATCACTGCTTCCACCTGCGCGGCCTCTTGAAGTCGACACCTGCGGAACGGCTGCGCGTTTCTCTGCAAGATAGCGGCAATGCATGGAAGGCCTCTGTGTGACCGACATGAAGTTGCTGAAGCGGGTCAGCAAGCAGATGGCGTACCTGCTTCGCCACGCGCCCGAGCAGGCCGGCCTGAGGCTCGACCCCGAGGGCTATGTCTTACTGGACGACGTGGTCGACGCACTCCGGTTGACAGTCCCTGATGTCACGCCAGACATCGTCAGGGAGGTGGTGGCCCAAGTGGAGCCACGAAAGCAGCGGTATTCGATTGAAGGCGACGCCGTGCGAGCGAACTATGGGCATTCCGTGGCCGACCGCATCGCACTCAGTCCAGCCGAACCTCCGACCAAACTCTTTCATGGCACAAGCCATGATGCCCTGGCTGAAATCCGAGACTGCGGTTTGCTGCCCATGAGGCGCCAGTACGTCCATCTGACAACGGACAGCCAGTTAGCGCTGTCCGTCGGAGGCAGGCACGGCGCACCCTGCTTGCTGCGCGTTGATGCGGCGCTGGCGCACGCCGAAGGAATTGTTTTCTACAAGGCGAACTACACGTTTTGGCTTGCGGACGCGGTTCCAAGTCGGTTCATTCACTTGCCCTAGGAAATTCACGCGTCGCTCCGCCGAAGGGCCGTGGCGCCTCCTGATATGGCCTGCCGTGGGCGCGCCGAATGAGGCCGACGCCTTACCCCACATGGGTGTAGCCGAACACGACCTTTGGCGAAGCTGCTCACAGCTCCGGCGGGAATGAGAATGCCCCCGTTGCCTGACAAGCAAGCAACAGGGGCGGGGAAGGCTCAGCCTTTCAGCCGAGCACTTCAGTCACGATGCCAGCGCCGACGGTCTTGCCGCCTTCACGCATGGCGAACCGCATGCCGTTCTCGATTGCCACGGGCTTGTTCAGCTCGAAGCTGATCAGAGCCTGCGCACCGGGCTCGACAACGCCGGCTTCGGTGTCGACGCTGATGACGCCGGTCACGTCGGTCGGGCCGAAGAAGAACTGCGGCTGGTAGCCGGAGCCGAACGAGGTGTGGCGGCCACCTTCATCCTTGCTGAGAACGAAGATCTGTGCACGCCCCGTGCGGTAGGGCTTCAGCGCGCCGGGCTTCACGACGACCTGGCCGCGCACGGCGTCATCGCGCTTGACACCACGCAGCAGCAGTCCCACGTTCATGCCAGCACGACCCTCGGCCACGTCCTTGTGGAAGGACTGCACGCCTGTGACAACGACAGGGTCGTCGCCGGACGGGCTGAGGCCGACGATCTCCAGAGAGTCGCCCACGCGGATCACGCCGCGCTCAACACGGCCGCTGATGACGGTGCCGCGGCCCGCGATGGTGTCCGTCTCCACTTGGGTCGATGAGATCCGCCCACTCAGTACGGCACCCTTGCACTACGTCAATCCACCGCTAGGGATTCTTCCTACGACCGCACCCGAGACTGCGGCGACGCACAGGCGGCTGAGGCGGATCACATGTGCACGCGAGCCAGCGGGGTCGAGTCCAGAGTTAAGCGCAAACAGTTCCAAGTTAAGCGCAAACCGACACACCCGGCGGGGCGCAAACGGGCTCACGTACAGCCCATCCCCCCAAATCTGCAGTCCGTCGCCCCCCGCTTGGGCCCGCCCCCGCCCCGGAGATATGGTGTGCTACATCAGCAACACACCCCGGAGCGCACATGACGCCCACCTGGACTGACCAGGCACCGATCTACCAGCAGCTTGCCGACCGACTGGCCGTGCAACTGCTGGACGGCAGCCCCCCGGAAGGCGAGGCCCTGCCCTCGGTTCGCCAACTGGCGAGCACCTATGTCATCAACCCCTTGACCGTGACGCGGGCGCTGCAGGCGCTCAGCGACCACGGCCTCATCGAGACGCGCCGCGGCCTCGGCATGTTCGTCACGATGGGGGCGCGCAACCGGCTGCTGAAACAGGAGCGCGAACAGTTCTTGCAGAAGGACTGGCCCGCGCTGCGCGCCAAGCTCAAGCGGCTGGGGCTGACCGCCAAGGATCTGAACTGGGAGTCGACATGAACCTCATAGAAGTGAAAAACGTCTCGCTGCGCTACGGCAAGAAGACCGCGCTGAACGACGTCTCCATCACCGTGCCCAAGGGTCGCGTCGTGGGCCTGCTGGGCCACAACGGCGCCGGCAAGACCTCGCTGATGAAGGCGCTGGTGGGCCTGCTGTCGGTGCAGGGCGAGATGCGCGTGCTGGGCCACGAGCCGACCAAGAACCGCCAGCAGTTGCTGACCGAGCTGAGCTACATCCCCGACGTGGCCGTGCTGCCGCGCTGGGCCAAGGTGCATGAGCTGATCACCCTGATGAGCCAGCTGCAACCCAAGTTCTCGGCGGAGCGCGCCCGGGCGCTGCTCAAGCGCACGAGTGTGAGCGAGGGCGACAAGGTGAAGAGCCTGTCCAAGGGCATGGTGGCGCAGACCCACCTGGCGCTGATCGCCGCCATCGACGCCAAGCTGATGATCCTGGACGAGCCGACGCTGGGCCTGGACGTGGTGTCGCGCAAGAGCTTCTACGAGATGCTCATCGACGAGTGGTGCGACGGCGAGCGCAGCGTGCTGATCTCGACGCACCAGGTCGAGGAGGTCGAGGCGCTGCTGAGCGACGTGATCATGCTGGACGAGGGCCGCGTGGCGCTGTCGATCAGCCTGGAGGACATCGACCGCCGCTTCGTGGCGCTGAACCACGACCCGGCCGCCGCCGACGCGATGGCCGCCGCCCACCCGCTGCTGCGCTACCGCGAGCAGGGCCGCACGACCTCGCTGTTCGACGGCGCGCCGCCCGAGCATGTCGCCAGCCTGGGCCAGCGCGTGCGGCCCAGCCTGGTCGACCTCTTCGTGGCGCTGACCCGCAACCCGGCGCTCAACAACAAGCAGGCCTGAAGGACACATGATGAACACCCATATCCCCACCCTGCTGCAGCGTGAATGGATGCAGCACAAGCGCGGCTGGCTGATCGCCGCCTTGACCCCGCCGCTGCTGTTCCTGGCGCTGCTGCTGATCCCGAAAGCGACGGTACAGGGCCTGCCCACAGAGCATCTGAGCCTGACGGCGCTGGGCATCGTCGGCATCTCGACCATGACGGTCTATGGCATCTGCCTGCTGTTCGGCATGTTCCAGCTGCCGGGCCTGACCCGGCGCGACACGCAGGACCGGTCCATCGAGTTCTGGCTGTCGCTGCCCGGACGACCCAGCGAGAGCGTGGCCGCGACGGTGCTGGCGCATGGCTGGCTGGCGCCGCTGGGCGGGCTGCTGGCCGGCGCGGTGCTGGGCGTGCCGCTGGCGGCGGCCATCATCGCCAAGCAGACCGGCCTGGACGGTGCGATGTCGGTGCATTGGGGGGAGGTGGTCATCGCCGGCCTGCCCGTGCTGCTGCGCGTCGTCGCGGGTTCGCTGCTCGCTTTGCTGTGGCTGCTGCCGGTCATCGCCACGCTGATGGCCGCATCGGCCTGGCTCAAGCGCCTGGGCGTGCCGCTGGTCCTGGTGGGCGGCAGCGTGGCGGTGGTGCTGCTGAAGAAGGTCTACGACATCGGCTGGCCAGCACAGGCGCTGGAATCGCTGGCCCAGCAGATCGGCAAGACGCTGGTCCATCACAACGTCCGCCTGGTCGAAACCCTGCAGTCGGGCGACAACCTTGCCACCTGGGCGCTGCGGGACTTCGGCGGAGCGCTGGCCGAGCTGGCGTCGCTGCAGTTCCTGGGCTGGACGGCAGTTGCCGCAGCGGGCTTCGCGCTGGTGGTGGCGAAGCGCGCCCGCGGCGGCTGATCAGGCGGCCGAGGTCGACCCCGCTGGCGGCGCGATGCGCGCCGCCATTTCCTTGCGGAAGCGGTTCAGCTCCTGGACGCTGGCGAAGCTGCGGTCCATCAGCAGGCTCATGTTGTGCAGGATGCGCTCGACGACCTTGTTCTCCCACACGCTGTCGAACTGGATCTGCTTGTCCAGCCAGTGCTCCAGCCACGCGGGGTCGGGCAGGCGGCTCTGGATGGTGTCGCGCGGGAACAGGCTGGCGTTGACGTGCAGGTTGGTGGGGTGCAGCGCCTGCGCCGTGCGGCGGGCGCTGGCCATCAGCACACCGACCTTGGCGAAAGCGGCGCGCGCCTCGTCGCCGAACTTGACCATGGCGCGCTTCATGTAGCGCAGGTAGGCGCCGCCATGGCGGGCCTCGTCGCGCGACAGGGTCTCGTAGATGGCCTTGATGACCGGCTCGCTGTGCCACTCGGCCGCGCGGCGGTACCAGTGGTTCAGGCGGATCTCGCCGCAGAAATGCAGCATCAGCGTCTCCAGCGCCGGCGCGGGGTCGAAGTCGAAGCGCACCTCGTGCAGCTCGGCCTCGGTGGGCACGAGGTCGGGGCGGAAGCGCCGCAGATACTCCATCAGCACCAAGCTGTGCTTCTGCTCCTCGAAGAACCAGACGCTCATGAAGGCCGAGAAGTCGCTGTCCCCACGGTTGTCGCGCAGGAACATCTCGGTGGCCGGCAGCGCCGCCCACTCCGTGATGGCGTTCATCTTGATGGTCTGGGCCTGTTCGTCCGACAGCAGGCTGGCGTCGAACTTGTCCCAAGGAATGTCGCTGTCCATGTTCCAGCGCACGGCTTCGAGTTGCTTGAACAGTTCCGGGTAAAGCATGTCGGGTCCTCGTTTAGAGGCGTGATTCTAAAAGTTCGCGCCAGCGTGTCATTTCCGGTGCGATTGCCGCAAGGCCATCCAGCCAGCGCACGCCCTCCGGCAGCCCCGGCAAACGCAGTGCCCGGCTGCTGCCGCCGGCCCAGATCTCTATGCCCGGCTGCACCAGGGCGCGCAGCTCGGTCAGCCCGTCGATCACCGCGCGGTTGGGCAACTGGCTGCTGAAGCTCAGCGCGACGACATCCGCCCGGTGCGCAGCCACGGCGCCGGGCACCTGCGCGGGCGGCGTCTGCACGCCCAGGGACAGGCAGCTCGCCCCCTCCAGGCTCAGCAAGGCCTCTGCCATCAGCAGGCCCAGCGCATGGCTTTCGCCGGGCAGCGTGGTCAGCAGCACGCGCGGGCCGTCGCCCTGCGCCGCCGGCAACGCGTGGATGGCCTGGCGCAGCACCAGCTGCAGCGACTCGCTGTAGATGTGCTCCTCGAAGACCTGCAGCGCGCCGGCCATCCACAGCTCGCCGATGCGCGTCGTCAGCGGCGCGAAGACCTCGCCGATGCCGCCGGCCAGGCCCCGCCGCAGCACCACCTGCGACAGCGCACGGCGCAGGCCGTCGATGTCATGCCCCTGCAGCAGCGCCACGCAGGCAGCGATCTCCGGCGCCTCGGCCGCGACGCCGGCCAGGCCGGTGGCGGCTGCGGGCTGCAGCAGCGCCGCGAGTTCGTCCACAGAGGTCGCCACGATGCGCCCAGGCCGATGCCCAGCGTCCAGCAGTCGCTTGACGAGGTGGAGCCGGTGCACCTGCTCCGGTGGGTACAGGCGCTCGCCAGCGGCGTCGCGCCAGGGCGCGGGGAAGCCGTAGCGGCGCTCCCACACGCGCAGCGTCTCCTTGTTGATGCCCGTGTCGCGCTCGACGGCCGAGATACCGACGCTGCCCGCCGGCGCGAGCGCATCCGCAGCGCCGCTGCCGGCGTATTCCGTGGTGTCAGCCACGGCCTGCCCTTAAGAAGGGCTTCAAGCATCCACACATCAAACTGTCCTGGACAAACATAAGACAAACTTTGCTTCTTGACCTAATATAGCCACATCGACGCCGTTTTGTAGTGGACAAAACATGAACATTTTGCCTGTACTGCAGTCTCCCGGGTGGGCGCGGGCAGCACTATTTGTAAAGCGCGCCTTGCGCGGGAATGCTTTGTTGGACAACCAACCATGACGACAACAATCGTCACCCGAACCTGGGACAGCGACGCAGAACTTCATGCATCCGGGCAGCGCTCAAGCTACACCGGCAGCCAAAACCCGAGCAACGCTCGCACGGAGGAGCCGCACACCCCCACGCCATTTCGGCCGCTGAAACTCTCTGAGACCAGAGCAGCAAGCTCGAAGCCGTTCTCCTCCTCCTCCCTCCCTCCCTCGTTGGCTTCGAGGCGTTCTGCGGCCGCTTTTACAAACAGGGCCCGTGTCGATGACGCGGGCCCTTCGTTTTTGCCGGGCGGCCACGCGTCGCCCGAGCTGCTGGGGCTGCTGCGCGGGCGCGGCCACCCGCGCGCCCCGGGCGACCAGGCGGCCAAGCGCATCGCCGTCGTCGGCGCCGGCATCTCGGGCCTGTCGGCCGCCTGGGCGCTGAGTGACCGCGCCCACGTCACGCTGTTCGAGGCCGGCAACCATGCCGGCGGCCACACCAACACGGTCGACGTGACGCTGGACGGCATCACCCATGGCGTGGACACCGGCTTCCTCGTCTTCAACGAGCGCACCTACCCGCTGCTGATCCAGCTCTTCGCCCAACTCGGCGTCGCCACCGCCAGGAGCGACATGAGCTTCTCTGCCCAGGTGCCGGGCAACGACATCGAGTGGAGCGGCAGCAGCCTGTCCACCGTGTTCGCGCAGCGCCGCAATCTGCTGCGGCCGGCGTTCTGGAGGATGCTGGCCGACCTGCTGCGCTTCAACCGCCTGTGCACGGCGCTGGCGGCCAGCGGTGAGGAGGGTGCGCTGGCCGAGCCGATCGGCGAGTTCCTGGATCGCCACCGCTTCGGCCGCGGCTTCCGGGACTGGTATCTGCTGCCGATGGTGGCGTGCATCTGGTCCTGCCCGACGGCGCAGATGCTGCAGTTCCCCATCCGCACGCTGATCCGCTTCTGCCACAACCACGGCCTGCTGCAGGTCAACGACCGGCCGCAATGGTGGACGGTCACCGGCGGCGCGCGGCACTACGTCGAGGCCATGCTGCCGGCCATCCACCAGGTGCGGCTGGGCACGCCGGTGCAGGCCGTCTACCGGCCGGTTGCGGGCGGCGATGTGGTCGTGCAGAGCCCGCGCGGCCGCGAGCATTTCGATGCCGTCATCCTGGCCGGCCACAGCGACCAGGGCCTGGCCCTGCTCGACCTGCCCACGGATGCCGAACACCAGGTGCTGAGTGCCATCCGCTACCAGCCCAACACAGCGGTGCTGCACACCGACGCGCGCCTGCTGCCGCGCCGCCGCGCCGCCTGGGCCGCTTGGAACTACGAGAGCGGCCATGAGGCGGGCGCCGTCTGCCTGCACTACCTGCTGAACCAGCTGCAGCCGCTGCCCTGGGAGCAGCCGGTCGTCGTGTCGCTGAACCCGCTGCGTGAGCCCGACCCGGCGAGCGTCATCGGCCGTTACCACTACGCGCACCCAGTCTTCGACGATGGCGCCGTGCGCGCCCAGGCCCGGCTGGCGGACATACAGGGCTCGGGCGGCGTCTGGTTTGCCGGCGCATGGACGCGTTATGGCTTCCACGAAGATGGCCTGCTGTCGGGCCTGACGGCGGCGCAGGGCGTCATCGAGAAGGTTCTGTCATGACCGCATGGCTCGGCCTCGGCGAAGTGCGGCACCGCCGCCTGCGGCCGCGCGAAAACGCCTTCGCCTATCCCAGCTATTTCCTGTGGCTGCCGATGCGCGCGTTGCGCCACGAGCCTTCGGCACCGTTGAACCGCAACGGCCGGGGCTGGCTGAGCTTCCACGACGCCGACCACGGCGACGGCGGCACGGATGCCCTGGCCTGGCTGGAGGCGCTGCTCGTGGCTGAAGGCATCGCCGACGCTAACGGCGAGGTCTGGCTGCAGACCTACCCGCGCGTGCTGGGCCATGTGTTCAAGCCGGTCAGCTTCTGGTTCTGCGAGCGCGCGGACGGTTCGCTGGCGGCCGTCGTCGTCGAGGTCAACAACACCTTCGGCGAGCGCCACTGCTACCTGCTGCGCGGCCCCGAGCTGGCCTGGGGCCGCGAGCAGCAGGCGGCCAAGGTCTTCCACGTCTCGCCGTTCTGCCGCGTCGAGGGCCACTACCGCTTTCGCTTCATGCGTGCGGACGGCCGCATCGTCGCCCGTGTCGACCACGACGACGCCCAGGGCGCGCTGCTGCACACCAGCGTCAGCGGCCACTTGCAACCGCTCACCACGCGCAGCGCCCGCGCCGCGTTCTTCGCCATGCCGGCGCTGACGCTGATGGTCGTCGCGCGCATCCACTGGCAGGCGCTGAAGCTGATCTTCAAGCGCGTGCCCTTCTTCTCCAAACCCCAGCCGCCAGAGCGCTTTGTGACGCGCTGACCGCCATGACGACAACGACCTCCGCCCCCACCTTTGCGGCCTCGCTGCCGCGCCACGCCCGCCGCGTCCTTGCGCTGCTGAACCATCTGCAGCACGGCAGCCTCGACCTGCAGACGCCGCAGGGCGAGATGCTGCACTTCGGCAACGGCCGCGAACCGCGCGCGGCCATCCGCATCGTCGACTGGCAGGTCTGCGCCGCCGCGCTCGCCTCGGGCGATGTCGGCTTTGCCGAGAGCTTTGTCGACGGCCAGTGGACCAGCCCCGACCTGCGTGCGCTGCTGGAACTGCTGGTGCGCAACCGCACCGCGCTGGAGTCGCTGGTCTACGGCGGCTTCTGGGGCGGCCTGCTGCACCGCGCTCGCCACCTGCTCAACCGCAACACGCGGCAAGGCAGCCGCAAAAACATCCACGCCCACTACGACCTCGGCAACGCGTTCTACAAGCTGTGGCTGGACCCGACGATGAACTACTCCAGCGCCTGGTTCGCCGGCGCGCCGGAGGGCTCGCTCGACGCCGCCCAGCAGGCCAAGATGCGGCGCGCGCTGGCGGAGGCCGGCGTCACAACCGGCAGCCGTGTGCTGGAGATCGGCTGCGGCTGGGGCGCCGTGGCCGAGGTGGCCGCGCGCGACTTCGACGCCAAGCTGACCGGCGTCACGCTGTCGACCGAGCAGCTCGCCTGGGCGCAGCAGCGCCTGCAGACCGCCGGCCTGAGCGCCGACCTGCGGCTGCAGGATTACCGCGACATCGCCGACGAGCCCTTCGACGCCGTCGTCTCCATCGAGATGTTCGAGGCTGTCGGCCGCGAGTACTGGGACGGCTACTTCCGCACCGTGGCCGCCAAGCTCAAGCCCGGCGGCCGCGCCTGCATCCAGAGCATCACCATCCGCGACGACCTGTTCGAGCGCTACGTCCGCTCGACCGACTTCATCCAGCAATACATCTTCCCTGGCGGCCTGCTGCCCAGCCCCAGCCAGTTCCGCGCGCACGCCGAGAAGGCCGGGCTTCGTGTCGTCAATGAACTCGCTTTCGGCGCCGACTATGCCGAGACGCTGCGCCGCTGGCGCGAGGCCTTCCTGCGCCACGAGGGCCCGGTGCGCGAGCTGGGCTTCGACGGTCGCTTCATGCGCCTGTGGGAGTTCTACCTGGCCTACTGCGAGGCGGCGTTCGCGGCCGGCAACACCGACGTCATGCAGTTCACGCTGGTGCGCGACTAGGCCATGCAAAGACGCGCCCTCCTGCTCGCCCTGGCCCTGCCCGGCGGCGCTCACGCAGCGGCAGAGCTGTCCGGGCTGACCAAGCGCGGCGAGGCCCGCTTTCGCTTCTTCGGCCTGCATGTCTACGACATCCGCCTGTGGTCGGCCGCGCCCGTCACGGCCGCGAACTGGCAGGAGCAGCCGCTGACGCTGGAGATCGAATACGCGCGCAACCTGGACGGCGCAGAGATCGCCAAGCGCTCGCTGAAGGAGATGCGCCGCCAGGCCAGCGTTGCAGACGCGCAGGCGCAAACCTGGCTCGCCGAGATGCAGGCCGCCTTCCCCGACGTGAAGGCCGGTGACCGCATCAGCGGCCGCTTCGATCCGGGCACGGCAGCGCAGTTCTTCATCAACGGCCAGCCGCGCCGGCGCGTGTCCGACGCGCAGTTCGCGCGGCTCTTCTTCGGCATCTGGCTCAGCCCGCAGACCTCGGAGCCGGCGCTGCGCGAACAGCTGCTGGCCGGCGATGGCAAGCCCTGAGTTAGCTTCTCGCGACGGGCTGAGCTACGGCGCGCTGGGCCTGGCCCTGGCCTTCGTCGCGCTGCCGCTCTATGTGCATCTGCCGGCCCACTACGCGACCCGCTTCGGCCTGCCGCTGGCCAGCCTGGGCCTGCTGCTGCTGGCGGCCCGCGCGCTGGACGCCGTCGTCGACCCCTGGATAGGCCGCCTCTGCGACCGCGCGCTGGGCCGTCGCGCACTGGCCTGGCAGCTGCCCGCTGCCGCACTGCTGCTGGTGCTGGGCTTCACCGGCCTGTTCTTCCCGCCGCTGCGCGAACCCACCGCGCTGCTGGCCTGGGCCGGCGGCGGCCTGGTGCTGACCTACCTCGCCTACAGCTGGCTGACCGTGCTGCACCAGGCCTGGGGCGCCCGTCTGGGCGGCAGCCCGGCGAGGCAGACCCGCGTGGTAGCCTGGCGCGAGGGTTTTGCGCTCGTGGGCGTCGTCAGCGCCAGCCTGCTGCCATCCCTGTTCGGCTTCGGCATCACGGCCCTCGTGCTGGCGGTTGCGCTGGCCGTGGGCCTGGCGCTGTTGAGCGCCGCGCCACGGCCGCAGACCAGCGACGACGCGCCCGCACCGCTGGCCCTGGCCTGGCGCGTGCCCGAGTTCCGCCGCCTGCTCACGGTGTTCCTGCTCAACGGCATCGCCGCCGCCGTGCCGGCCACGCTGCTGCTCTTCTTCATCGACGACCGGCTGCGCCTGCCCGAGTCGCAAGGCCTGTTCCTCGCCAGCTATTTCGTCGCCGCCGTCGCGTCGCTGCCTGTCTGGCTGCGCGTCATCGCCCGCCTGGGCCAGCCGCGCGCCTGGGCGCTGGGCATGGCGCTCGCCGTCGCGGCCTTCGCCTGGGCAGCCGCGCTCGGCGCGGGGGACCGCCTGGGCTTTCTCGCCGTCTGCATCGCCAGCGGCGCCGCGCTGGGCGCCGACCTCGCCATCCCTGGCGCGCTGCTGACCGGCGTCATCCAGCGGGCCGGCCTGGCCGGCCGCGCCGAGGGCGCCTTCTTCGGCTGGTGGAACGCCGCCAACAAGCTCAACCTCGCACTGGCCGCCGGCCTCGCGCTGCCGTTGCTGCAAGCCCTGGGCTATGCGCCCGGCCAGCGCGATCCGCAGGCGCTGCAGGCCCTCACCATCGCCTATTGCCTGCTGCCCTGCGCCCTCAAGCTCGGCGCCGCCGCGCTGCTGTACCGCCACTTCATCGCCACACCATGAACCGACGCCTGCTGCTTGCCACCCTCGTGCTAACTGGCTGCGCCAGCGCACCCGTACCCGAGGACTACGCCGCCGAGAAGCCGGTGCTGGACCTGAAGACCTATTTCAACGGGCCGATGACGGCGCACGGCCTCTTCACCGACCGCGCCGGCAAGGTGCAGCGCCGCTTCGTCGTGCAGTTGCTGGGCCGCTGGCAGGGCGATGTCGGCACGCTGGAGGAAGACTTCATCTACAGCGACGGCAAGACGGAGCGCCGCGTCTGGACCATCACGTCCCTGGGCAATGGGCGGTACAAGGGCACGGCGGCCGATGTCGTCGGCGAGGCGGCCGGCGAGGCGCGCGGGAACGCGCTGCGCTGGAGCTACACGCTGCGCCTGCCGGTAGACGGCACGACCTACGACGTGCAGTTCGACGACTGGATGTACCTGATGGACGGCAAGGTCATGCTGAACAAGGCGCGCATGAGCAAGTTCGGCTTCCACCTTGGCGATGTGACCTTGTCGTTCTACAAACCATGAGCCTCAACCCGCAGCTGCGCGACTGGAAGGGCAAGACCGTCTGGCTGGTCGGCGCCTCCACCGGCATCGGCCGCGCGACGGCCAGCGCGCTGCACGCGGCCGGCGCGCATGTCGTCGTTTCGGCACGGCAGGCGGGGCTGCTGAACGAGTTCGTCGCCACCCACCCGGGCAGCCACGCGCTGGCGCTGGATGTGATGGACGGCCCGGCCCTGCAGGCGGCGGTCGCCGCCATCGGCTCCATCGACCTGTGCGTGTACTGCGCCGGCTACTACCGGCCCATGGGCGCGACCAGCTTCGACCTCGCCGAGGCGCGCCGCCACCTCGACATCAACTACATCGGCGCGCTCAACTTGCTCGACGCGCTGCTGCCGCTGCTGCTCACATCCGGCCAAGGCCACCTGAGCCTGGTGTCCAGCGTGGCGGGCTACCGCGGCCTGCCCAAGGCGCTGGCCTACGGGCCGGCCAAGGCCGCGCTGACACATCTGGCCGAGGCGCTCTACCTCGACCTGCATCCGCGCGGCGTGGGCGTGTCCGTCATCCACCCCGGCTTCGTGACGACGCCAATGACGGCGCAGAACGACTTCAAGATGCCGGCCGAGATCAGCCCCGAACAGGCCGCGAAGGCGATGCTGGCCGGCTGGGCGGCGGGCGAGTTCGAGATCCACTTCCCCAAGCGTTTCACGCGCCTGATGAAGCTGCTGCGCCTGCTCGGCGATGGCGCCTACTTCAAGCTCGCCGGCAAGGCGAACCGATGAACCTAGATCCGGCAGTTGGGCGCGCCCGAAGGGCTGGCGCGGCGGGGGGCTGGCAAGGCGCGCCGACGAAGTGGGCTCCTGCCCACGAGGAGAAGCCACGCGGCCAGCGGCCCGAAGCGCCAGACCAGCGGGCGTGCAGCGCTGTTCACCGAAGTAGTGAACGCTGCCAGGCGCACAACGTGTTGATGCACCGAGACTTTCGATGAGTAGCAAGCGGTCAACTGCCGGATCTAGGTTGAAGCACCCCGACCCGCGCGCCGCCGCGCTGATCGCGCAGTACGAGGCTCTCAGCCCCGCCGGCCTGGACGACCTGGTGACGCTGTACGCGCAGGACTGCCGCTTCAAGGACCCGTTCAACGACGTGCGCGGCCGCGCCGCGCTGCGCCGCGTCTTCGCCCACATGTTCGAGACGGTGAAGGCACCGCGCTTCGTCGTCGCCGAGGCGATGGTGGAAGGTGATCGCTGCTTCCTGAGCTGGGATTTCCATGCCGGCGACTTCGTCATCCGCGGCGCCAGCCATCTGCACTTCGACGCCGCCGGCCTCGTCGTCGCCCATCGCGACTACTGGGACGTGGCCGAGGAGCTGTACGAGAAGCTGCCGGTGCTGGGCGCACTGATGCGCCTGCTGAAACGCCGGCTGCGGGCTACCTGAGCCAACCCTTGCGGCGGAAGTAGATGAAGGGCGCGGCCACCGACAGCAGCATCAGCACCAGCGCGAACGGATAACCCCACTTCGAGGCCAACTCCGGCATGTGCTGGAAGTTCATGCCGTAGATGGACGCGATCAGCGTCGGCGGCAGCAGGGCCACGCTGGCGACCGAGAAGATCTTGATGATCTTGTTCTGGTTGATGTTGATGAAGCCGACCGTGGCATCCATCAGGAAGTTGATCTTGTCGAACAGGAAGGCCGTGTGTGAATCGAGCGAATCGATGTCGCGCAGGATCTGCCGCGATTCCTCGAACTGCTCGGCGTTCAGCATGCGGCTGCGCATCATGAAGCTGACCGCGCGGCGCGTGTCCATCACGTTGCGGCGGATGCGGCCATTCAAGTCCTCCTCGCGGGCGATGGCCGACAGCACCTCGCCGGCTTCTGCGTCGGTGACCTCGCTCTTCAGCACGCGCACGCTGACCGCTTCGAGCTTGTCGTAGATGCCCTCCAGCACGTCGGCCGAATACTCCGCATCGGCGTCGTAGAGCTTGAGCAGCACGTCCTTGGCGTCCTCGATCAGGGCCGGGATGCGCCGCGCCCGCAGTCGCAGCAGGCGGAACACCGGCAAGTCCTCGTTGTGGATGGAGAACAGCACGTTGTTGAACAGGATGAAGGCCACGCGCACATTGCGCGCCGGCTTGCCCTCGCCGCTGTCATCGCCCTCGATGAGGAAGTCGGAGCGGATGTGCAGTTCGCCGTTGTCTTCCTCGTAGAAGCGCGCCGACTCCTCCAGGTCCTCGTCGACGATGTCCTCGGGAATGGTCAGCCCGAAGCGGTCGCGAATCCAGCCCTTCTCCTCGACGCTCGGGCTCTCCAGGTCGACCCAGATCGGGCGCGACAGGGCCAGGTCCTCGGCGGTCTCGATCTCTTCCTGGAACAGCCCGCCCTTCAGGCGCCCGTTGTCCAGCGTGAATACGTTCAGCATGCATCGTCTCCAGCAGCGCTGGCAAAGGAACGACGCGCGGCGCCGTCCGGGGTGGCGGGATTCAGTTCAACCGTCTCACTCCGGGCGGGGTGCGCTGCTCAGCACACATGGCGGGAGTGGACGGTCACCGAGGGTGATCGCTGTCCAAGAAGGGCTCCGTAGGGGGAATAGCCAGCGATTATTGCACCGGCGCAAGACGTGAAAGAAGGCGCAAGAACCTGACCTCGATGGGCACAAAACCTCACCGTCATCCCCTTGTCACGCAGCCGCTTCGCGCGCAAACTGGCCTCGTCGATTCCCCACTCCCACCCACCTCTGCTACTTGTAATCACCCCTCCCCTCCTCAATCTCCCTCTTCTGTTTTTTCAGTTTTCTGGTTTGTTTTCCGACCCATTCCTGTGAAAGGAAGCTTTATGAATCTGACGATCAGTGGCCATCATCTCGAAGTCACGCCAGCGCTGCGCGAATACGTGCTCACCAAGCTGGACCGTGTGACCCGCCACTTCGACCAGGTCGTTGACATCAACGTCCTGCTGACCGTAGAGAAGCAAAAGGAGAAGGACCGCCGGCAACGCGCCGAAGTCACGCTGCACGTGAAGGGCCGCGACATCTTCGTGGAACAGTCCCATGAAGACCTGTATGCCGCCATCGACCAGCTGATGGACAAGCTGGATCGCCAGGTCTGCCGCCACAAGGACAAGGTGCAAGACCACCACCACGCCTCGGCCAAGCGCCTTGAGGTCCCGGCCCGCTGAAACGCGGCGCTCATCTCAAGCGGCCTGCGGGCCGCTTTTGCATTTTTGCGATGCGCAATCCACGCCAATCGTTTGTTGCTGCAGTGCCGCAAAACCCTGCATTCGGGGGTCTCACGGGGCGTTTTGCACGCCTCTAGGGTCACCCGCCCACCCCAAGACAGCCCGCAGTTCCATAATCTGCGACTCTGATTGACCCACCCGCCCGGCTTCGGCCGCGCCCACCAGGCGCCCCCGACACTCGGCCTCAGCCCATGAACCGTCTCGCCGCCATCCTGCCTGCCGACAACGTGTTGGTGACCGTGGATGCGTCCAGCAAGAAACGCGCCTTCGAACACGCCGGCCTGCTGTTCGAGAACCATCACCAGATGGCCCGTGCGCTGGTCACCGACAACCTGTTCGCCCGCGAACGCCTGGGCTCGACCGGCCTGGGTCACGGCGTCGCCATCCCGCATGGCCGCGTCAAGGGCCTGAAGAACCCGCTGGCCGCCGTGCTGCGCCTGCAGCAGCCGATCGCCTTCGACGCGCCGGACGATGAACCTGTCGGCCTGCTGATCTTCCTGCTGGTGCCGGAAGCCGCCACGCAGCGCCATCTGGAAATCCTGTCCGAGATCGCCGAGATGCTGTCCGACCGCGAACTGCGCGAGCAGCTCAAAAGCGAGCCCGAGGCGGCCACGCTGCACAAGCTCATCGCGGCCTGGGAGCCGCTGAAGTCCGTCGCCTGATGCCGCCAATTGGCGCTTCGCGTAAACCCTGATCCCAATTGAAACCGACGTCGATCAGCGCCGAGCGGCTGTTTGAAGAACACCGCGAAGCCCTTCGCTGGGAATGGATCGCCGGGCACGGCCACCCGGAACGCCGCTTCGACGAAGCCGCCGTGCGCGATGCGCAAAGCGCGGCCGACCTGGTCGGCTACCTGAACTACATCCATCCCTACCGCGTCCAGATCGTCGGTCGCCGCGAGGTGGCCTACCTGAACCAGGAAGGCACCGACGTCCAGGACCGCCGCATCTCCCGCATCGTCACGCTGGAGCCGCCGGTCATCATCGTCGCGGACGACGCCCTGCCGCCACCGCGCCTGGTCGCCATGTGCGACCGCGCCGAGATCCCGCTGTTCCGCACCAAGGAGTCCGCCGGCCACGTCATCGACCTGGTGCGCGGCTACCTGTCGCAGCTGTTCGCCAACCGCACGACGCGCCACGGCGTGTTCATGGACATCCTGGGCCTGGGCGTGCTGCTGACCGGCGAGTCGGGCCTGGGCAAGAGCGAACTGGGCCTAGAGCTGATCTCGCGCGGCCACGGCCTGGTCGCCGACGACGCGGTCGACTTCTTCCGCATCGCCCAGACCGCCATCGAGGGCCGCTGCCCCGACCTGCTGCTGAACCTGCTGGAAGTGCGCGGCATCGGCCTGCTCGACATCAAGGCCATCTTTGGCGAGACCGCCGTGCGCCGCAAGATGCGCCTGAAGCTCATCGTCCACCTCGTGCGCAAGGAGACGATGGAGCGCGACTTCGAGCGCCTGCCCTACGAGCCGCTGCACGAGGATGTGCTGGGCATGCCGGTGCGCAAGGTCGTCATCGCCGTGGACGCCGGCCGCAACCTGGCCGTACTGGTGGAAGCTGCCGTGCGCAACACCATCCTGCAACTGCGTGGCATCGACACGTACAAGGAATTCGTCGAGCGCCACCAGCGCGCGATCGACAGCGGCTCGATGGACTAGGGCTGTTAGCCCTAACTCTTGTTCGGACAGTCGACCTTCGTGCAGGTCGCGTACAGCGCCAGCGAGTGCTCCTGCAACTGGAAGCCCCGCTCGCTGGCGATGCTGTGCTGGCGCGCCTCAATGCCGGGGTCAAAGAACTCCTCGACCTTGCCGCAATTCAGGCACACGAGGTGGTCGTGGTGATGGCCCTCGTTCAGCTCGTAGACGGCCTTGCCGGTCTCGAAATGGTTGCGGCTGAGCAGGCCCGCCTGCTCGAACTGCTGCAGCACGCGGTAGACCGTCGCCAGGCCGATGTCGGCGCCCTCGCCGAGCAAGGCTTTGTAGACATCCTCGGCGGTCATGTGGCGCTGCTGCGTGCGCTGGAAGATCTCCAGGATCTTGATGCGCGGCAGCGTCGCCTTGAGGCCGCTGTTCTTGATGTCGCTGGTCTGGTCTTTGACGGAGGAGGGCATGGCGCGTGGGGCCGGGGCCGCGAAAGTGGCCCCGCTAGAATCCACGCGATCATAGCCAGCCGAACCCTCGGCCGGCGTTTCCCGTCTCTTCTGTCAGCCGCCCATGCGTCCCCTGCTTGCCTCACTCCCGCTGCTTGCGCTGCTTGGCGGCTGCTCCCTGATGCCCAATTGGGGCTCCCTGCCCTCCATCACCGGCGAGAAGGTGCTGGGCGTGCTCACGCCCTACCGCGTCGAGGTGGTGCAGGGCAATGTGCTGACCAAGGAGATGGTCGCCCGCGTCAAGCCTGGCATGCCCAAGGCCCAGGTGCGCGACCTGCTGGGTTCGCCGCTGCTGACCGACGTCTTCCACGAGTCGCGCTGGGACTACCCCTTCACCATCCGCCGCCAGGGCGCCCCGCTGCAGCAGCGCCTCGTGGTCGCGATCTTCGACGGCGACAACCTGAAGTCGCTCGACGTGCCGGCGGACCTGCCGACGGAGATTGATTTCGTCGCGTCCGTCAACACCTTCAAGCCGAGCGGCAAGCAGCCCAAGCTGGAATTGAGCGAAGCCGAGCGCAGCGCGCTGCCGCCCCCCAAGCGCAGCGCCGAAGCCGCGCCGACGGCCGCCGCCGAAGGCCCGGCGCCCGGTCGCACCTACCCGCCGCTGGACGCCAAGCTCGGAGCCGGCTCTTGATGAAGGTCGCCATCACGGGAGCCTCGGGCCGCATGGGCAAGATGCTCATCGAGGCCGTCGAGGCCGCTGAGGACTGCACGCTGCACGTCACGCTGGACAAGGGCGACGATGTTCGCGCGGGCCTGGCCGGCGCCGACGTGCTGATCGACTTCACCCGCCCCGAGGCGACGCTGGCGCACCTGGCCGTCTGCGCGGAACTGGGCGTCAAGGCCGTCGTCGGCACGACGGGTTTCGATGAAGCGCAGAAGGCCGAACTGGCCCGACTCGCCGAGCGCACGGCCATCGTCTTCGCGCCCAACATGAGCGTCGGCGTCAACGTCGTGCTGAAGCTGCTCGACATGGCCGCCCGCGCCATGAACGAAGGCTTCGACATCGAGATCGTCGAGGCCCACCACCGCATGAAGGTGGATGCGCCCAGCGGCACGGCGCTGCAGATGGGCCAGGTCGTCGCCGACGCGCTGGGCCGCGACTTGAAGGCCTGCGCCGTCTATGGGCGCGAAGGTGTCACCGGCGCGCGTGACCCGTCGACCATCGGCTTCGCCACCGTGCGCGGCGGCGACATCATCGGCGACCACACCGTGCTGTTCGCCGGCATCGGCGAGCGCATCGAAGTCAGTCACAAGGCCAGCAGCCGCAGCATCTACGCCCAGGGCAGCCTGCGCGCGGCGCGCTTCCTGGCGGGCAAGACGACGGGCTTGTTCGGCATGAACGACGTGCTGGGCTTCAACAGCTGACATGGGCGGCTTCGCGGACTTCTGGGCCCAAAGCGACCTGGTTGGCCGCGCGGTGGCGCTGCTACTGCTGGCCATGTCGGTCAGCGCCTGGGCACTGATCCTGTGGAAGACCTGGCTGCTGCGCCGGGCGCGTCGTGGCCTCGTACGTGCGGTGCCGGCTTTCTGGGCCGCGAGCGGCGTTGCCGAAGGGCGCAACGCATTGCAGAGTTTCGACACCGAAGGCCTGTTGCTGCCGCTGCTGGATGCCGCCACCGCCGAGACGCGCGCGGCGACGCTGGATGCCGCCGGCAAACGCGAATCCCGCCTGACCCGCCGCCTGCGCGACGCGCTGCACGCGGTGCTGGCCAAGCTGCAGTTCGGCCAGGTGATGCTCGCCTCCATCGGCGCGACGGCGCCCTTCGTGGGCCTGTTCGGCACCGTCTGGGGCGTCTATCACGCGCTGGCCAGCATTTCGGTGGCGGGCAACATCACCATCGAGAAGATCTCCGGCCCGGTGGGCGAGGCGCTGATCATGACGGCCGCCGGCCTCGCGGTCGCCATCCCTGCCGTGCTGGCCTACAACGTCTTCGGCAAGCTGGTTGCGGCCTGCGAGGCGGATCTCGAAGGCTTTGCGCACGACCTGCGCGAACTGCTGGACCACGACTGATGGCATTCGGTCGGCTCGAACGAACCGACGCCGCTCGCCCCATGAGCGACATCAACATGACGCCGCTGATCGACGTCATGCTGGTGCTGCTGGTCATCTTCATGATCACCGCGCCACTGATGACCGCCTCGCTGCGCATGGACCTGCCCAAGAGCGAGGCCGCGACGCCCAGCGACGCGCCGAGCTTCATCGCCGTGGCCATCACGCCGGACGGCAAGCTGCATCTCGGAGAAGACGAGCTGGACGCGAACGCCTTCCAGCAGCGCATCAGCGAACTGGGCCGCGCCAACACGCAGATGGAAGTGCAGCTGCGCGCCGACCGTGCCGTGCCTTATGGCCAGGTGGCCGAGCTGATCGGCTGGGTGCAGGCCGCCGGGCTGAACCGCATCGCCTTCGTCGCGCAGGCTGCCGCTTCAGCGCCTTGAGCGAAGGGCCGCCGAGAGGGCGGCACCTACAATTTGGCGCATGAACGCCAAGACCGAAGCGCCCAGCTACAACCCGAACGAGATCGAAGCCGCCGCCCGTGCCTACTGGACGGAGCGCGACGCCTACCGCGTTACCGAAGACGCCAGCAAGCCGCACTTCTACGCCTGCTCCATGCTGCCCTACCCCTCGGGCAAGCTGCACATGGGCCATGTGCGCAACTACACCATCAACGACATGCTGGCCCGCCAACTGCGCATGAAGGGCTACAACGTCCTGATGCCCATGGGCTGGGACGCCTTCGGCCTGCCGGCCGAGAACGCCGCGATGAAGGGCAAGCTGCCGCCCGCCCAGTGGACTTACTCCAACATCGCCCACATGAAGGGCCAGATGCAGGCCATGGGCCTGGCCATCGACTGGAGCCGCGAGGTCGCGACCTGCCAGCCCAGCTACTACAAGTGGAACCAGTGGCTGTTCCTGAAGATGCTGGAAAAGGGCATCGCCGAACGCCGCACCCAGGTCGTCAACTGGGACCCGGTGGACCAGACCGTGCTGGCCAACGAGCAGGTCATCGATGGCCGCGGCTGGCGCTCGGGCGCGCTGGTGGAGAAGCGCGAGATCCCCGGCTACTACCTGAAGATCACGCAGTACGCCGAGGAGCTGCTGTCGGCGGTCGCTGATCCCGCTGACCCCAACTACCTGAGCGGCTGGCCCGAGCGCGTGCGGCTGATGCAGGAGAACTGGATCGGCAAGAGCCAGGGCGTGCGGTTCGCGTTCCCTCATTCCATCGAGGGCGGTGGCGGGCGGCTGTGGGTGTTCACCACCCGCGCCGACACCATCATGGGCGTGACGTTCTGCGCCGTGGCGCCGGAGCATCCGCTCGCCACGGTCGCGGCCAAGGACAAGCCGGAAGTCGCCCGCTTCATCGAGGAATGCAAGGCCGGCGGCACGACCGAGGCCGAGCTGGCCACGCAGGACAAGAAGGGCGTGCCGACGGGCCTCTTCGTCACGCACCCGATCACGGGCGCGCAGGTCGAGGTCTGGGTCGGCAACTACGTGCTGATGAGCTACGGCGACGGCGCCGTCATGGGCGTGCCGGCGCATGACGAGCGCGACTTCGCGTTCGCGCTGAAGTACGGCCTGCCCATCAAGCAGGTCATCGATGTCGACGGCCAGGCCTACGACGACAAGAAGTGGGCCGAGTGGTACGGCGACAAGCAGAAGGCCCGCTGCATCAACTCCGGCGTGCTGGACGGCCTGGGCCATGTCGACGCCGTCAACAAGGTCGCCGAACTGCTGGCCGCCCAGGGCCTGGGCGAGAAGAAGACCACCTGGCGCCTGCGCGACTGGGGCGTCAGCCGCCAGCGCTACTGGGGCACACCCATCCCCATCATCCACTGCGACGATTGCGGCGTCGTGCCGGTGCCCGAGAAGGACCTGCCGGTCGTGCTGCCGGACGACCTGATCCCGGACGGCAGCGGCAACCCGCTGAACAAGCACGCGGCCTTCCTGAACGTCGCCTGCCCCAGCTGCGGCAAGCCGGCCAAGCGCGAGACGGACACGATGGACACCTTCGTCGATTCGTCCTGGTACTTCATGCGCTACTGCGACCCGACGAACGACCAGGCCATGGTCGCGGACGGCACCGAATACTGGATGGGGGCTGACAAGGCCAACCCTGGCCGGGTTGGCATGAACCAGTACATCGGCGGCATCGAGCACGCCATCCTGCACCTGCTGTATGCGCGCTTCTGGACCAAGGCGATGCGCGACCTCGGCCTGGTCACGATCAGCGAGCCGTTCGAGAAGCTGCTGACGCAGGGCATGGTCTTGAAAGGTGCGTTCTTCCACAAGCCCGAGGGCGGGGGCAAGGACTACTACTGGGACCACGAGATCGATGTCATCCACGACGACAAGGGCGGCATCGCCGGCGCCAGGCTGAAGAAGGACGGCACGCCGCTCGAGTACGAGATGACGACCATGTCCAAGTCCAAGAACAACGGCGTGGACCCGCAGGCCTTGATCGACCAGTACGGCGCCGACACGGCCCGCCTGTTCGTCATGTTCGCGTCGCCGCCCGAACAGACGCTTGAATGGAACGATTCGGCCGTGGAAGGCGCACACCGCTTCCTGAAGCGCGTGTGGAACTTCGGCGCGCGCAACGCCGATGCGATCAAGTCGGGAGGCCAGGACTTCGCCGCGCTGAACGGCGACGGCAAGGCGCTGCGCCGCGAGGTGCACAACGTGCTCAAGCAGGTCAGCTACGACTACGAGCGTATGCAGTACAACACCGTCGTTTCCGGCGCGATGAAGCTGCTGAATGCACTGGAAGGTTTCAAGGCCGAAGGCCAAGGGGCTGCTGTGCGCGACGGCTTCTCGGTGCTGCTGCGCGTGCTCTACCCCGCCACACCGCATATCAGCCACCAGCTCTGGCAAGACCTCGGTTTTGCCGCCCAGCTGGGCGATCTGCTCGACGCGCCCTGGCCCACGGTGGACGAGGCCGCGCTGGTGCAGGACGAGATCGAGCTGATGCTGCAGGTCAACGGCAAGCTGCGCGGCTCGGTCAAGGTGCCGGCGGGTGCCGACAAGGCCGCCATCGAGGCCGCCGCGCTGGCCAACCCGGAGTTCGCCAAGTTCAGCGAGGGCAGGGCGCCCAAGAAGGTTGTCATCGTCCCCGGCCGCCTCGTCAACATCGTCGTGTGATGGACCGCCGCTTCGCGCTGTTGAGTCTCGCAGCCCTGACGGGCTGCGGCTTCGCGCTGCGCCGCGAGCCCGAGCTGTCGTTCAAGACGCTGGCGCTGACCGGCTTCGAACCCGACTCGCCGCTGGCGGCCGGGCTCAGGCGCCAGATCAAGCGCACGCCGGTGCAGCTCGTCGACGACCCCAACCGCGCCCAGGTCGTGCTGGAGGTGTCCCGCGAGGAGCGCGACCGCAACGTCGTGGCGTCCACCAGCGTCGGCCAGGTGCGTGAATGGCAGCTGCGGCTGCAGTTCGACTACCTGATCCGCACGGCGGATGGCGAGCTGCTGGTGCCCAGGGTCGAGCTGCGCCTGGCGCGCGACATGAACTACACCGAGACCGCCGCGCTGGCCAAGGAGCAGGAGGCCGCCAACCTGTACGGGGCGATGCACTCCGACGCGATCGCGCAAGTCATGCGCCGCCTCGCCGCCGTCAAGCTTCCCAGCTGATGCAGCTTCGCGCCGAAGGCCTCAGCGCCCACCTCGCCAAGGGCCTGGCCCGCATCTACACCGTCCACGGCGACGAGCCGCTGCTGGCGCAGGAGGCGGCGGACCAGATCCGCGCCGCCGCGCGCGCCAACGGCTTTGGCGAGCGGCAGATCTTCATCGTCTCCGGCGCCTATTTCGACTGGGCGCCGGTGCTGGCCGCCGCCCAGGCGATGAGCCTGTTCGCCGACCGCCAGTTCATCGAGATCCGCATCCCGAACGGCAAGCCCGGCAAGGACGGCTCCGATGCACTGCAGCGTTATGCCCAGGCCGCGCCCGACGACGTGCTGACGCTGGTGACGCTGCCGCGCCTGGACAAGACCCAGCTGAGCAGCGCCTGGTTCGCGACGCTGGACGGCAACGGCGTATCGATCCGCGTGGAGCCCGTCGAGCGCCGCCTGCTGCCGGCCTGGCTGGCCCAGCGCCTGAAGGCCCAGGGCCAGTCCGTGCCCGAGGGCGAGGACGGCCAGCGGGCGCTGGCCTTCTTCGCCGACCGCGTCGAGGGCAACCTGCTGGCCGCCCACCAGGAGCTGCAGAAGCTGGCGCTGCTGCATCCCAAGGGCGAGCTGACACTGGCCCACATCGAGGCCGCCGTGCTGGACGTGGCGCGCTTTGACGTGTTCAAGCTCAGCGAGGCCGTCCTCTCAGGCAATGTGCCGCGTCTGCTGCGCATGCTGGACGGCCTGGAGGCCGAGGGCGAGGCCGCCGTGCTGGTGCACTGGAACCTGGCCGAGGACGCCCGCGCCCTGGCCCGCGTGCGCGCCGCGCTGGACGCCGGCCGGCCGCTGCCCATGGCGATGCGCGAAGCGCGCGTCTGGGGCGCCAAGGAGCGCCTGGTGGAACGCATCGCACCCCGGCTGGACAGTCTTCAGGCCGGCGCGCTGGTCCAGGCCGCCCAGGTCTGCGACGGCCTCGTCAAGGGCCTGCGCCACCCGGACTGGCCCGGCGACCCCTGGGCCGCGCTGCGCCGCTTCGCGTTGATGCTTGCCGAGGCAGCGACCGGCAAAACCGGGGCAGTTCTCACGGTTCGCTGAGCGCGCTTGGGCTATCGTCCGGGCGCAACCTCGCCGCCATGACGCCATATCAAAGACTCACCCTTGCCACCCTGGCGCTGGCCCCTTGCGCCGCCGCGCTGGCCGTGCCCGTGACGGTGCAACTGCGCGGGCCCGGCGGGCAGCCGCTGGCCGGCGCGGCCGTGGCCATCGAGATCAAAGGCCGCACCGGCCGCACGAGCACGGCCAAGGCCGAGATCGGCCAGCGCGAGCGGCAGTTCACGCCACAGCTGCTGATCGTGCAGACGGGCACCTCCGTGAACTTCCCGAACTTCGACACCGTGCGGCATCACGTCTACTCGTTCTCGCCGATCAAGGTCATCGACATCAAGCTCTATTCCGGCACGCCGGCCGAGCCCGTGGTCTTCGACAAGCCCGGCGTGGCCGCGCTGGGCTGCAACATCCACGACAAGATGAGCGCCCACGTCGTCGTCGTCGACACACCGACCTTTGCCCGAACCGACGACAAGGGCCAGGCCACGTTCGACCTGCCGCCCGGCACGCATTCGGTGAAAGCCTGGCACGCGGCGCAGAAGTCGCCCACGCTGCAGAGCACCCGGCTCGACGTGCCGGCGGCTGGCGGCACCAGCGTGCTGACGCTGGACTGAAGGCGATGCAGCTGCCCGCCTGGCTGAACCTGCGCCACCTGGAGGGCCGCATCGTCGCGCTGTTCCTGGCGCTGCTGCTGGTCGTGCAGCTCGTCAGCTTCGGTGCCATCCACGCCAGCATCACGCACAACGCCGAGGACTCGCTGGCCGCCGAGTTGCAGACCGGCGAACGCGTGTTGCGCCGGCTGATGGACCAGCGCGCCGGCAAGCTGCACGATGCTGCGGACCTGCTGGCCAAGGACTACGGCTTTCGCAGCACGGTGGGCCTGTCGCTGGCCGAGGCCGACACGGTCGACACGATCCGGGATGCCCTCGTCAACCAGGGCGACCGCGTTGGCGCCTCGGTCGTCGCCTACTTCGACATGCAGCGCCAGCTCGTCGCCGCCACGCGCGACGGCGCAGGCGCGTTCGGCGCGGCGCTGCAGCAGACCAACGACAGCAAGGACGGCACGGCGCTGGCGGTGCTGGGCAACCGTGTCTACCAAGTCGTCGCCGTGCAGGTGCGCACGCCGGCGCCGGTCGGCTGGGTGCTGATGGGCTTCGAGCTGAACCGCGAGGTGCTGGACGACCTGAAGGCGCTGTCGGATCTGGACAGCGTCGTGCTGCTGCAGCCGGCCGGCCAGCGCTGGCTGGGCATCGTCGCCAACCTCGGCGCCGCGCCGGCGGCGGCGCTGCAGCAGGCGCTCGGCACGCAGGCGCCGGCCGAGGGCATGGTGGCGCTGGCCGGCGAGCGGCTGCACGCCCGCTTCGTGCCGCTGCTGGGCGGCGAGCCCCGGCTGGGCGTGCTGCTGCTGCGTTCGCTGGACGCGGCGCTCGCGCCCTACCGGCAGCTGCAACTGGTGCTGCTGGGGCTGACGCTGCTGGGCGTGGCCGTCTTCGCCCTCGTCAGCGTGCTGCTGGCGCGCGGCTTGAGCGGCCCCATCACGGCGCTGTCGGCCGCCGCGCGACGGCTGGAGCGCGGCGACTACGACACGCCCGTGCCCGCCACGTCCAGCGTGGAGGAGGTGCGCAAGCTGGCCCTCGCGCTGGAGAGCATGCGCGAGGGCATCCGCCGCCGCGACGCGCTCGTCAACAACCTGGCCTATGTCGACCAGCTGACGCTGCTGCCCAACCGCGCCCGCTTCGCCGAGTTCCTGCAGCACCACCTGACGCACAGCAACACGCCGGGCGCCGTGCTGATGCTGGACCTTGACCGCTTCAAGCATGTCAACGACGTGCTGGGCCACGAGGTCGGCGACCGCCTGCTGCAGAGCGTGGCCGAGCGGCTGCAGGCCTTGTGCGCGCCGGCGCATTCGGTGCTGGCGCGGCTGTCGGGCGACGAGTTCGCCGTGCTGCTGGCGCACACCGAGGCCCATGCCGCGAGTGAGGCGGCGCTGGCCATCCTGAAGGACTTCGAGCGCCCGCTGCAGCTGGACAACGAGACCATCGACCTCAGCGCGGGTATCGGCATCGCCTTGTTCCCTGAGCACGGCACGGACGTCAACCTGCTGCTGGGCCGCGCCGAGCTGGCCATGTACGCGGCCAAGACCAAGCAGTGCGGCAGCCTGATCTACCACGCGCAACTGGATGCCGGCAGCCAGGAGTCGCTGTCGCTGCTGTCCGAACTGCGCCGCGCCGTCGAGAACGACGAGCTGCGCCTGTTCCTGCAGCCGAAGATCGACCTGCAGACCGGCCGCGTCATCGGCGCGGAGGCGCTGGTGCGCTGGCAGCACCCGACGCGCGGCCTGGTGCCGCCGATGCAGTTCATCCCATTCGCGGAGCAGACCGGCTTCATCCGCATGCTCAGCGCCTGGGTGCTGTCCGGCGCCGCCAAGTTCGCGCGCGAGGCGCTGGACGCGGGGCTCACGCTGCGGCTGTCGGTCAACCTGTCCACGCGCGACCTGATGGACCAAGAGCTGCCGGCCAAGATCGAGGCGCTGATCACGCCGCGCAACGTGCCAGCCGCCTCGCTGTGCCTGGAGATCACCGAGAGCGCCATCATGGACGACCCCGAACGGGCGCTGTCGACGCTGGAGCACCTGCACGCGATGGGCTTCAAGCTGTCCATCGACGACTTCGGCACCGGCTATTCGTCGCTGGCCTACCTGAAGCGCCTGCCGGTGGACGAGCTGAAGATCGACAAGAGCTTCGTCATGGCCATGGAGCGCGACCTGGACGACGCGCGCATCGTGCGCTCGACCATCGAGCTGGCCCACAACCTGGGCCTCACGGTGGTGGCCGAGGGCCTGGAGACGGCCAAGGCCTGGGCCATGTTGTCGCGGCTGGGCTGCGACGAAGGCCAGGGTTATTTCATCTGCAAGCCCATGCCGCAGGAGCAGTTCATCGCCTGGGCTGCGGCCTGGCAGCCGCCGGATGCGTCGACGCTGCTGGCTGAAAGCATGATGGCCAAACTGGGCTGAAGGGCTTCGTTCAGGCGTCCTTGTCTTCCAGCGCCTCGCACAACGCCGTCAGTCCCGCCGTCACCGTCTGCGCGCGCACCGCGTGGCGGTCGCCGCTGAAGTTCTCGCGCCAGACCTGCGCCGGCCGGCCGGCATGCACCAGCGCCAGCCAGACCGTGCCGACCGGCTTGGCCTCGCTGCCGCCCGTGGGCCCGGCAATGCCGGTGACCGACAGCGCCCAGTCGATGGGCGCATGCGCCAGCAGGCCGCGCGCCATGTGCTCGGCCACCTCGGCGCTGACGGCGCCATGCAGTGCGATCAAGCCCTTGGGCACGCCCAGCAGCTCGGCCTTGGCCTCGTTGCTGTAGCTGACGACACCGCGCTCGAACCACTGGCTGGAGCCGGCCAGGTCCGTGCAGGCCGCCGCGATGAGGCCGCCGGTGCAGCTCTCCGCCGTGCCGATGCGCTCGCGCCGCT
Source organism: Pelomonas parva (assembly GCF_043555835.1). Taxonomy (NCBI): domain Bacteria; kingdom Pseudomonadati; phylum Pseudomonadota; class Betaproteobacteria; order Burkholderiales; family Sphaerotilaceae; genus Roseateles; species Pelomonas parva. The sequence goes on from NZ_JBIGHV010000003.1 coordinate 163,852, forward strand.
GCATGAGGGCCACGGCGACGCGGTGGATCAGTTCGGTGTTGTCGGCATTCATGTTCACCCCAGCAGCGCGCGGTAGAGCGCGATGACGGCAAGCGTACAACCGGCCGCCACGAAGTCGTCGAACAGGATGCCCCAGCCCTGGGCCCAGCCGACGCGCGCACCGCGCTCGCCCTTGAACAGCCGGTCCGCCCAGCCCACCGGGCCGGGCTTGGCGGCGTCGAAGAAGCGAAACAGGGCGAAGGCGATGAGCTGGCCGAGGAAGCCGGCCGGCGCGATGAGCCACAGGATCAGCCAGAAGGCCAGCACCTCGTCCCAGACGATGGAGCCCGGGTCGGGCGTGTTCATGTGCTGGGCGCAGCGCGTGCAGGCCCACCAGCCGATGACGGTGCCGCCACCGATCAGCAGCGCCCAGCGCAGGTCGTCCATCCATGGCGCGATGACGACGAACGCCGCCCAGGCCCACAGCGTGCCGACCGTCCCCGGTGCCCGGGGCGCCAGGCCGCTGCCGAAGCCCAGCGCGATCCAGCGCGCCGGGTGGCGGGCCATGAAGGCCAGCGTCGGGCGGATGGGTGCGCCGGTCATTCTTGGAAATGGTCGAACGACCGCAGGCCGTGCCTGACCTCGGCACCCGAGGCGTCGACCACGCGCAGCCCAGGCTCCGCCTCGATGCGGCCGATGCGCGTCACCGCCACGCCGACATCCGGCATGCGCGCACCGGCTGGCGCCGTGAACACCAGCTCGTAGTCATCACCACCCGCCAGCAGGCACTCCCGCTGAAGCGCCGCCGGCTGCGCGGCCAGCACCGCGCTGCGCGGCAGCGCGTCCACATCCAGCCGCGCACCGACGCCCGAAGCCGCCAGGATGTGGCCGAGGTCGCCCAGCAGCCCGTCCGACACATCGGCGGCCGCGGTCGCGATGCCGCGCAGCGCCTGGCCCAGCGCCAGGCGGGGCGTGGGGCATTCCATGGCGGCGCGCACCGTCTCGAAAGCGTCCCCACCCAGCGCCACCGTGCCGCGAAACACCTCCAGCGCCAGCCGCGCATCGCCCAGCCGGCCCGACGCCCAGATCTCGTCGCCCACCCGCGCACCGCTGCGCAGCAGGGCCTGGCCAGGCGGCGCCTCGCCGAAGACGGTGATGCACAGGTTCAGCGGCCCCTGCGTCGTGTCGCCGCCGATCAGCGGGCAGCCGCTCGCGTCGGCCAGCGCCCACAGGCCACGCGCGAAGCCGGCCAGCCAGGCTTCGTCAACACGCGGCAAGGCCAGCGCCAAAGTGAAGCCTCGCGGCGTCGCGCCGCAGGCCGCCAGGTCGCTCAGGTTCACGGCCAGCGCCTTGTGGCCCAGGCGCGCAGGGTCCACCGTCGACAGGAAATGCCGGCCCTCGACCAGCATGTCGCTGGAGACCAGCCAGCGCGCGCCGGGCGTGGGCACGAGCACGGCACAGTCGTCGCCCACGCCCACCTCGACACCTGCAGCCGCAGGGCGCTGGAAGTAGCGCCGGATCAGATCGAATTCGCCCATGCGGTGGATTGTCTCTGCGGCGATCCACATCGCCCCCAGTGCGGCTGCGGTGGCATGATTCCCACCCCGCCGGCCCTTGCTCGAACCGCCATGCCCAGCCCAGAAGAAAAACGCGCCCAGCTCCGCCAGGCCGCCCTCGAATATCACGAGTTCCCGACGCCGGGCAAGATCGCCATCGCGGCCACCAAGCAGCTCGTCAACCAGCACGACCTGGCACTGGCCTATTCGCCCGGCGTGGCCGCCGCCTGCGAGGAGATCGTCGCCGACCCGGCCAACGCCTTCCGCTACACCTCGCGCGGCAACCTCGTCGCCGTGGTCTCCAACGGCACGGCCGTGCTGGGCCTGGGCAACATCGGTCCGCTGGCGTCCAAGCCGGTCATGGAGGGCAAGGCCGTCCTGTTCAAGAAGTTCGCCGGCATCGACGTCTTCGACCTGGAAGTGGCCGAGAACGACCTCGACAAGCTGGTCGACTGCATCGCAGCACTTGAGCCCACCTTCGGCGGCATCAACCTCGAAGACATCAAGGCGCCCGACTGCTTCTACGTCGAACGCAAGCTGCGCGAGCGCATGAAGATCCCCGTCTTCCACGACGACCAGCACGGCACCGCCATCGTCGTCGGCGCGGCCTTCCTGAACGGCCTCAAGGTCGTCGGCAAGGACATCAAGCAGGTCAAGCTCGTCACGTCGGGCGCGGGTGCGGCGGCACTCGCCTGCCTGGGCCTGCTCGTCAAGCTGGGCCTGCCGCGCGAGAACATCTGGGTGACCGACCTGGCCGGCGTCGTCTATGAAGGCCGCACCGAGCTGATGGACCCGGACAAGGCGGTGTTCGCCCAGCCGACCTCGCAGCGCACGCTGCGCGAGGCGATTGCCGGCGCCGACGTCTTCCTGGGCCTGTCGGCCGGCGGCGTGCTGAAGGCCGACATGGTGGCGACGATGGCCGCGCAGCCGCTGATCTTTGCGCTGGCCAACCCGACGCCGGAGATCCTGCCGGAGGAAGTGCAGTCCGTGCGCAGCGACGCCATCATGGCCACCGGCCGCACGGACTACCCGAACCAGGTCAACAACGTCCTGTGCTTCCCCTACATCTTCCGCGGCGCGCTGGACTCGGGCGCGACGACGATCAACGTCGAGATGGAGATCGCCGCCGTCCACGCGATTGCTGATCTTGCGCAGGCCGAGCAGAGTGAAGTCGTCGCCGCCGCCTATGCGGGTGCCACACTGAGCTTCGGCCCCGAGTACCTGATCCCCAAGCCCTTCGACCCGCGGCTGATGATGCGCATCGCGCCGGCCGTGGCCAAGGCGGCAGCCGATTCCGGCGTCGCCGCCCGCCCGATCCAGGACTGGGACGCCTACCGCGAAAAGCTGCAGAGCTTCGTCTACGCCTCCGGCAACACGATGAAGCCCATCTTCACCGCTGCCAAGCGCGCGCCCAACAAGCGCGTCGCCTATGCCGAGGGTGAGGAAGAGCGCGTGCTGCGCGCCGCCCAGATCGTCGTCGACGAAAAACTGGCCCGGCCGACTCTGGTGGGCCGGCCGTCGGTGATCGCCGAGCGCTGTGAGCGCTTCGGCCTGCGCCTGGAGCAGGGCCGCGACTACGACGTCGTCAATGTCGAGCACGACGACCGCTACCGCGACTACTGGCAGACCTATCTGCGCATGACCGAGCGCAAGGGCGTGACCCAGCAACTCGCCAAGATCGAGATGCGCCGCCGGCTGACCCTCATCAGCACCATGCTGCTGCACAAGGGGGAGGTCGACGGCATGCTCTGCGGCACCTGGGGCACCACCGCCACCCACCTGGCCTACATCGACCAGGTCATCGGCAAGCGCGCCGGCGTGAAGACCTATGCCTGCATGAACGGGCTCATCCTGCCCGGCCGCCAGGTCATGCTGGTCGACACCCACGTCAACTACGACCCCACCGCCGAGCAGCTCGCCGAGATCACCATCATGGCGGCGCAGGAGATGTGCCGCTTCGGCCTGACGCCGAAGGCCGCGCTGCTGTCGCACAGCAACTTCGGCACCAGCGACAAGCCCTCGGCCATCAAGATGCGCGACACGCTGGCGCTGGTGCAGCAGCTCGCACCCTGGCTGGAGGTCGATGGCGAGATGCACGGCGACACCGCGCTGGACGCGCCCTACCGCAAGCAACTGATGCCGCACAGCCCGCTGACCGGCGAAGCCAACCTGCTGGTGCTGCCCAACATCGACGCCGCCAACATCTCCTACAACCTGCTGAAGACGGCGGCAGGCGGCGGCATCGCCATCGGCCCGGTGTTGCTCGGTGCGGCCAAGCCGGTGCATGTGCTGACACCCTCAGCGACGGTGCGGCGCATCGTCAACATGACGGCGCTGACCGTCGCCGACGCCAACGCCGCGCGCGCCTGAAGCGCCTGCAAAGACCGGGCCGGGCAGGCGCGCGCCGCCCGGACTCCCCCAATTGACATTAGTTTTCAGATAGAAAACGGCGTCATGGCGCCGTCATATGCCCTGAAAAATCAAGCGCTTATAGGAATGTGAGTGCATGCTCACAGACGCTATTCCCGGACGCCGGCGCCTGGGTCCGGCTTGAGCTTTTGGGGCTGGTTCGATACCATATCGGTTTTCAGAACAGGGTAAACCCGTGTTTTTGCTCTCGTGGCTGACGCGCTCCGGCGCGTCGGCGGTTGCCACCGCCCTGCTGCTGTCCGGCCTTGCCGGAACGGCTCAAGCCAAGGAAGCCCCCACCGCAACGCCCGCTTCGGCCGAAATTTCGCTGAGCGAGCTGCCCGTCCAGGCTCAGGAAACCCACCGGCTCGTCTTCACCGGCGGCCCGTTTCCTTATGCCAAAGACGGCGCGGTGTTCGGCAATCGCGAACGCTTGTTGCCCCGCAAGGCACGTGGCTTCTATCGCGAATACACGGTCAAGACGCCTGGCGCGCGCAATCGGGGCGCTCGCCGCCTCGTCTGCGGCGGCATGCCCCCAAGCGCACCCGAGGTTTGTTATTACACCGCCGATCACTATGCCAGCTTCCAGCGCATCCGCGCCGCAGCTGGCCGGTGAGAGTCGGGGTTCAGTAGTTTTGTGACTTGAAAGGAGGAACGCGACCATGCTTTTGCAGACCGTCCGTCCCAATATCGTGCAGGCCATACGGGCCTACCGAGTCGAGGACTTGATGCAGGCCGCTCAAGAGGCGGGCCAGCATTTCCTGTACGCCAACCTGTCGGAGGCGCAGTCCAAGCAGGATGTCCTCGATGGCATCGCGCAGGCCTTCCTGTTCCCGACACATTTCGGCAAGAACCTGGACGCCCTGCATGACTGCATGACCGACCTCGTCCACAAGGCCGGCTCCCAGCCGGGCTTCGTCGTGGTGCTGGAGCAGTTGCCCGACAACGTGCGCTTCGACCGCGAGGCGAGGGAGCAGTTGCTCGATGTCTTCCGAGACACGGCCGACTACTGGGCCGACAGGAAGATAGCGTTCAGGTGCTTCTATTCTTTTCAGTAGCCCGCTCCCAAGATAACGGGTCATGGGAGCGGGCTACTGAAGTGGCCCCGGTTATTGAGAAGCCTGCGCCGAAGAGCGCGAAGGCAACGATTGGCAACCCCAACTTCGGCATGAACATGCCGATGATGTGCAGCGCCTTCGATACGTCGATGTGGTTGAGCGCGGCCTGAAGCGGCTGTTCACCCATCAAAACGGGACCCTCGGGTCCCGTTTTCTATTTCTGCTGCGGCACAGCCAGCGCCAGTGCGATGAACTCATCCACCGGCACTTCCTCGGCGCGCCGCTGCAGGTCGAAGTGGCCTTCGTAGCCGCGCTCGGCCAGCCAGCGGCCCAGGCTGTGGCGCAGCAGCTTGCGGCGCTGCGAGAAGGCGCTGGTGACGACGGCGCCCAGCAGCTTGGGATCGACCGCCGGCGGGTCTTTCAGCGGCACCATGCGGACGATGGCCGAGTCCACCCGCGGCGGCGGGTCGAAGGCCTCGGGCGGCACGTCCAGCACCGATTCGATGGCGTAGCGCCACTGCAGCATGACGGACAGGCGGCCGTAGTCCTTGCTGCCAGGCGCCGAGGCCATGCGGTCGACGACTTCCTTCTGCAGCATGAAATGCTGGTCCACCACGTCGTCCACCGCGTCCAGCAGGTGGAAGAGGATGGGCGTGGAGATGTTGTAAGGCAGGTTGCCGACGACGCGCAGCTTCGCGCCCTTGGCGGCGGCCAGCGCCTTGAAGTCCACCTTGAGCACGTCGCTTTCGATGACTTCGACGTCGTCACGCTTCCTCAGCCGTGCGGCCAGATCGCGGTCCAGCTCGATGACGGTCAGCGGCTGGTAGCGCGCGAGTATCGGCAGCGTCATCGCGCCCAGGCCGGGGCCGATCTCGACGAGGGTCTCGCCGGCCTGCGGGTCGATCAGGTCGACGATGGCCTCGATCAGCGCCTTGTCGGTCAGAAAGTGCTGGCCAAACCGCTTGCGCGGGATATGGGACTTCAGTCCAGCCATTCGCGCACTTCGACGAAGGCCTTGGCGCGCAGTTCCTTGACCCACTCCTGGTAGGCCTCGTCGTACTTCTGCTCGCGCAGCGCGGCGCGGGCCTGGTCGCGCAGCGTCTTCATCTCGACCTCGACCATGCGGCGCTCCAGCACCTGGATCAGGTGGACACCGAAACGCGACGGGACCGGGCCGGAGATGCCGTTCAGCGCCAGCCCGTTCATGGCTTCCTCGAACTCGGGCACGAAGCCGCCGGCGCCCATCCAGCCGAGGTCGCCACCGCCTTCGGCGCTGCCGTCCTCGGAGTTGGCCTTGGCGAGGTCCTCGAACTTGGCCTGACCGGCCTCGATCTGGCGCTTCATCTCGGCCAGGCGGCGGGCGGCGACTTCGGCGGTCAGCTGGGCCGACGGGCGCAGCAGGATGTGCCGGGCGCGGGTCTGCTGCGTCTGCGTCAGGGAGCCGGCGCCCTGGCGCTCGACGACCTTCAGCACGTGAAAGCCGGCGCCGCTGCGCAGCAGCTCGGGCGCGACCTGGCCGCCCTTCAGTCCCTTGACGGCGTTGACGAAGATGTCAGGCAGGCGGTCGGCGGGGCGCATGCCGATCTCGCCGCCCTTGGCCTTGTTGCTGTCCTCGGAGACCTCGCGGGCCACCTTGGCGAAGTCCTCGCCGCCCTTGACGCGCTCCAGCGCGGCCTGCGCGATGCCGCGCTTCTCGGCGACGACGCTCTCCGCCGCGCCATCGGGCACGGCCACCAGCACCTGGGCCAGGTTGATCTGGCCGCCCTGCTCCAGCGCGGCGCGCTTCTTGTCGAGCCAGGCGTCGATCTCGGCATCGCTGATCTTGATGCGGCCCTGCACCTCACGCTCGCGCACGCGCTCGGTCATCATCTGGTCGCGCAGGTTCTCGCGAAAGCTCTTGTAGTCGGTGCCGTCGGCCTTCAGGCGCTCGCGCAACTGCGCCATCGTCAGCTTGTTCTGCGCGGCGACGTTGGCGACCACGCGGTCCAGCTCGGTCTCCTCGACCCGCTGGCCGCTGTCACGCGCATGGGTCACCAGCACGCGGTCCTCGATGAGGGCCTCCAGCGCCTGCTTGCGCAGACCGGCCGTCTCGGGCATGGCCTCGCCCTTCTGGCGCGCCTCCAGGCGCAGCCGTTCGGTGCGCGCGACGACCTCGCTGGCGGCGACGACGTCCTGGTTGACGACGGCGGCAATGTAGTCCCCCGGCTGCAGCGTGGGCGACGTCTGCGCGGCCGCATGCAGGGCGGCCAAGGCGAGAACGAGGGGAGCGAGGCGATGGATCATGGTAGGAAGTCTGAACTCGGCGAGCGGTCGGAACTCAACCGGCGGTAACCGGGCACATTGTCCTTCAAGACCTTCAGGGCATTGGAGCCCAGCTGCGACAGGCCGACCAGCTCCAGTTGCAGCATGAAGCGGGTGTTGGTTTCGGCCCGGCCGGTGGACAACCGCTCCAGCCCGAAGCGCAGCACCCAGCAGCCGGCGTCGTACTCGAAGCCGGCGACCGAATCGGTCAGCCGCTTGTCGCGCAGCGAATACTGCACGCGGCCGGCGCTGTACCACGCGCCGCCGCAGCTCTTGCTGTCGGCGCCGCGCTGCGTGATGGGCTGGCCGTAGATCGGCCATTGCCAGGCCAGTTCGATCTGCTCGCTCTGCGCGCGCGCGAGGCGGTAGGCGACGCTGACGGTCTTGAATGCGCCGGGCGAATAGCGCAGGCGCAGCACCGAGCGCACCGAGCGGCCGATCTCGGGATTGAACTCCAGCGTGCTGTCGGCCCACCAGCGGTCGTCCAGCCGCGCAGCGGCGGCCAGCAGCAGGTCGGAGAAGCGCTGCGTGACGGGCTGGCCGTCCGGCGTGACCAACTGGTCGCGGAACAGGAAGCGCTGCACCGCGCCCACGCGCATGATCTCCTCGCCCTGCGACGCGCTGACCCAGCGGCTGGTGGCACCAACGCTGACGGCATGCAGGTCTGACACCCGGTCCACGCCCGAGAACAGGTTGTCGGTGTAGATGGAGTCGAAATTGAAGTCCTTGGCCGCCGCGTCAAAGCTGGGCAGCGCGGCCTGGTCACGGAACGGCGTGTTGACGTAGAGCACGCGCGGCTCCAGGCTCTGACGCACGGCCCGGCCGAACAGCTTGGTGTCGCGCTCGAAGACCCAGCCGTGGTCGACGCTCAGCGTCGGGATGACGCGGCTCATGCGGCGGCGGCCATCGGCCTGGGGCTCGTCCAGGTCATAGGCGGCGGCGTTGACCGAGATGCGCGGGATGAACCACCAGGCCTCGCCGCCCACCGGGGCGGCCACATGGCCCAGCGCATGCACGCGCTGGCCGCCGGGCGCCTGGCCCGCCAGGGCGGAGCCGGGCAGGTCGAACCGGTTGTACTCCAGCTCCATGCCGCCCTCCAGCCGCGCCTTGCGGCCCCAGGGGCGGAAGCTGTCCAGCACCGCCTCGTCGGCCGCCGTCGACACGCGGATGCCCAGCTGCGGGCTGCGCTGGTAGGGCGAGTCGAAGCGCGCCAGCGCGTCGCTGCCCTGCAGCGTCTGCCAGCGCTGCAGGCGGGCGTAACTGTCGATGGTGCCCCAGGACAGCTCGCGGCGGCGGTTGAGCGCCAGGTCGCTGGCCAGCAGCCGCGGCGTCTGGCTCTCGACGCGGCGCGACAAGTCCTTCCAGTAGTCGTCGTCGGAGACTCGCTCGCTCTTCAGGCGGTAGTGCCAGCCGCCGAGCTGGCCGTCGTTGTTGAGCTTGAGGCTCCAGCGCGAATGCCTGAAGACGCGGTCGGTGGGCAGCAGGTCAACGTTGATGCGGCCGGCGTGGCCCGGCTCCAGGTAGCGGAACTCGCCGTCCACACCGACGCCGCGCTTGGTCATCACGAAGGGCGCCAGCGTCACATCGCGCTGCGGCGCGATGTTCCAGTAATAGGGCACGCTGAATTCGAGGCCGCTGCGGTTGTCCAGGAAGATGCTGGGCGGCAGCCAGCCCGACTTGCGCGCCGAGCTGAGCGGGAAGCTCAAGGCCGGCGCCGCCAGCAGCGGCACGCCCAGGAAGCGCAGCACCGCGCCCTCGGCCTCGCCCTCGTTGGCGGCCATGTCCAGGCGCAGATGCTTGGCCGTGATCTGCCAGGCCGGCTCCTCGTCCTCCACCACCGGGCAGCTGCTGTAGCTGCCCTGGGTGGCGGTGAAATGCTGGCTGTCCTGGAACTTGACGATCTGCGCCTTGCCGGCGCCGCCGGTGCTCTTCAGGAAGAAGCTGGGCGTCAGGAACTCGCCCTCGAAGCGGTTCACGTGCAGCTGCAGCAGCGGGCCGGTAAAGACGTTGCCCTTGTGCTGGATGCGCACATTGCCCTCGGCGCGGGCAAAGTCGTCGACGACGCGGTAGTTCAGCTTGTCGGCATTGAGCAGCAGCTCGCCGTAGCGCAGCTCGACATCGTCCTCGGCCTCGGCCTGCTGCTCGACCTGGGCCGACAGCTTGCCGGCGCTGATGACCACCGCCGGCTTGGCGGCCGGCCGGGCCGGCGCGCTGAGCACCCGGCTGCCCCGCAGCGGCAGGCCCTCCTCGACCTGCTGCGCCCAGGCCTGCCCCCAGGCGCACAAGGCCAGGGCAATCAGCGTGGGCAGCGGGGCGGGGTGGGGAGTGCGGAGCGGACGCGGCACGGGCGGCAAGGGCGCGAAGTCGGAAGGAAGTGCCGGGGCCGGCTTCTTAAAATTGATTATCCACGAGGGCTTTCTCCGATGACATCTCCCACCGAAGCCGACCCGCTGATGCGCGCCGCCTGCGCCCGGCTTCTCGAACAGCCGCCCGCCCTTCTGCCCCCCGATACCACCGCGCTGGCCGCCGGCCTGGCCCGCGTAGCGGACAGCGGGCTGGACGTGGTGCTGCAGCGCCTCGTCGCCGACGCTCCGCAGGGCAGCTCGACCGACGCGCTCGCGGCGCTGCTTCGCCCGGCCGACCAGGCCTGGGATGAGGCCCAGGAGATCGACTGGGCCGTGCGCCACTGGCAGGCCTGCCGGGACGCTGGCCAACTGGACGAGGAACTGGCGGCCGACTTCGGCGAGTACTGGCGCCGCATCGAGTGGAGCGCCATCCGGCAAGACCTGACGCTGCTGGGCCAGGGGCATGCGGAAGAACGCCGGCTGCTGGCCCGCATCGCCAAGACCTCGGCCCGCTATGTCGCGCTGGGCTTCCTGAAGCGGGCGATGGAGGCGCGCTACCCGGAGTTCTTCGACCTCGGCTTCAGTCTCAGATAGTCAGGGGCAGGTCGCGCACCCGGCCGCCACCAGCCATGGGTCCTTGTCCTCGCCGCCGAAGATCTCCAGCAGGAAGTCGAGAAAGGCCCGTGTGCGCGCCGGCACGTACTTGCGGCTCGGCATGCCGGCCCACAGCGTCGTGTGGAACAGGCGCCACTGCGGCATGACGCGCTCCAGAGCCTGCTCCAGCAACGCGTCCTCCACCATGAAGCTGGGCAGCCCGGCCACGCCCAGGCCGTGCAGCGCGGCGGCGTAGTTGGTGTCCAGGTGGCTGGTGGACAGCGCCGCGCGCGAGGGCACGATGGGCAGCGTGATCTCCTCGCCGCCGTCGCCGCGCTGCAGCGTCAGCCCGCGCTGCAGCGCCGAACTGGGCGGCAGCAGCGCGTCGTGGGTCTTCAGCTCGCTGGGGTGCAGCGGCCGGCCGCGCTGGTCAAGGTAGTCCGGCGACGCGCACATGATGAACTCGCTGCGCGCCAGGCGCCGGGCGATGAAGTCGCCGTCCAGCGGCTCGCGGGACAGCAGGATGGTCAGGTCATAGCTGTCGTCCACCGTGGCGACCGGGCCGGGGGACGTGATCTCCAGCGTCACATGCGGAAAGTCGCGGTGGAAGCGTGGCAGGTGCTTGGCGATCTGGTGCACGGCGATGGCCGGCGGGCACAGCACGCGCAGCAGGCCGCGCACCTCCTGCGTGGCCGAGGCCGCCAGCGCCGCCGCCTCGTCCACATCGGCCAGGATGCGCCGCGCGCGCTCCAGGTAGGCGTCGCCGATCTCCGTCAGCGCCAGGCGCCGCGTGGTGCGATTCAGCAGCCGCGTGCCGAGATGGTCCTCCAGCTCGGCGATGAGGCGGGTGACGACGGCCGGCGCCAGGTCCAGCGCCCGCGCCGCGCCGGCAAAGCTGCCCTCGTCGATGACGCGGACGAAGACCTTGATGGCACGGAGTTGATCCATCCCTGCTCTTCGATCAGGGATGGGCGGCCATGACCTGCGCGACGGCGGCGGTGAGACGCTTGCCGTAGGGCACATGCAGGAACTCGTTCGGCCCGTGGGCATTGCTCTTCGGGCCCAGCACGCCGCAGACCATCATCTGCGCCTGGGGGAAGCCCTTCTGCAGCATGCTCATCAGCGGGATGGTGCCGCCCTGGCCGATGTAGCCCACGGGAGCACCGAAGTGGGCCTGGCTGGCGTCGTCCAGTGCCTGGCTGAGCCAGGGCGACAGGTCGGGCGTGTTCCAGCCGGTCGCGCCGTAAGCCCCGGCGCGGCCGTCGGGCGTGAACGTGACACGGGCGTTGTAGGGCGCGTTGTCCTCCAGCAGCGCCTTCAACTCCAGCGCCGCCGCATTGCCATCGACCAGCGGCGGCAGGCGCAGTGACAGCTTGAACGCCGTGTAGGGCCGCAGCACGTTGCCGGCATTCTTCAGCTCGGGGAAGCCATCGACGCCGACCACCGACAGCGTCGGCCGCCAGGTGCGGTTGAGCAGCACCTCGACGGGGTCGCTGGTCACCGGCAGCACCGGGCCGCCGTCCGCGCCGCAGGCCCAGGGCATGCGCTTGTAGACCTCGTCCTTCAGGATGGCCGCCGTGGCGCGGGCCTGGTCGAGCCGCGCGCCGGGGATTTCGCAGTGGAAGCTCTGCGGCAGCAGCCGGCCGGTGGCGCTGTCCTCCAGGCGGTCCAGCACATGGCGCAGGATGCGAAAGCTCGACGGCACGCAGCCCGAGGCGTCGCCGCTGTGGATGCCCTCGGTCAGCACCTCCACCTTCAGCACACCCGACACCATGCCGCGCAGCGAGGTCGTCAGCCACAGTTGGTCGTAGCTGCCTGCGCCGGAGTCCAGGCAGACGACCAGCGACACATTGCCCAGCCGCGGGCGCAGCACGTCCAGATAGGCGGGCAGGTCGAAGCTGCCGCTCTCCTCGCAGGTCTCGATGAGGCCGACGCAGCGCGGGCGCGGGATGCCCTGCCTGTCCAGCGCCATGATGGCCGTCAGCGACGCGTAGACGGCATAGCCATCATCCGCGCCGCCACGGCCGTAGAGCAGGCCGTTCTCGTACTTGGGCGTCCAGGGCCCCAGGTCGTTGCGCCAGCCGCTGAACTCGGGCTGCTTGTCCAGATGGCCGTAGAGCACGACGGTGTCGTCGCTACCGGCCTTGGTGCCCGGCACCTCGAAGAAGATGACCGGCGTGCGGCCGGGGATGCGCACGACTTCCAGCTTGAGGCCGGCGACCTTCTGGCCCTCAACCCAGGCGGCGGCCTGCGTCAACACCTTCTCGATGTGACCGTTGGCTGCCCAGTCGGCGTCGAACATCGGGCTCTTCGCCGGGATGGCGATGTAGTCGGTCAGTGCGGGGACGATTTCTTCGTCCCAGACGCGGGCGGCAAAGTCGCCCAAAGCGCTGGCTTCGTCAGCCTGCAAGGGGAGGTTGGGGTCTCGTGCGTTCATGGCGTACTCCTGACGGCGCGCTTGTGGCGCGCCTATGGACGGGCGGGTCAGTTTAGGCGCTTACATAATGCGCCGCCGCCCCTCCTCCCATGCGCCTGACTCGCCTGTTCCTGCTGACTACCGGCCTGCTGCTGAGCCTGGTCTCCGCGCTGCTGCTGCGCTCCATCTGGGCCGACTGGCGCCAGGTGGATGCGGCCGAGCTGGGCCTGGCGGCCATGCAGCGCGCCTACCTGGGCATGAAGGTGGCCGAGAAGGCGTCGGCCGAGCGCGGCCCCGCCATCCCGGTGCTGAACGACACCCAGCCCGCCGACCCGGCCAAGCGAGCCCGGCTGCAGGAGTTCCGCCGCATCACCGACGCCGCTTTTGACGAGGCGCTGGCCGCGCTGGCCGGCTCGACCGACCCCGTCTCGCTGTCCGCCCGCGCGCAGCTGGCCCAGGCCCGCCAGCAGCTGGACCGCGCCCGCGCCGAGGTCGACCGCGTCGCCGCCCTGCCCCATGCCCAGCGCAGCGCGCCCGGCCAGCGCCTGACGCGTGCGCCCATCGACCTGATGTTCGCCGTCATCGACACGGTGCTGGCCGGCGTGACCACGCAGTCCGCCGCCGCCGAGGCCGTCTACCCCGAACTGGCCATGCCGCTGGTCGGCGCGCGCTACGCGGCCGAACTGCGCGAGTACGCCGGGCGGCTGGGCTCGCAGTTCACGACGCCGCTGGCCACCGGCCTGCCGCTGGGCCGCGAGGAGCAGCGCGAGATTCCGCTGCTGACGGGCCGCATCGAGCAGCTGCGCCAGCTCATCACCCTGCAGGCCCGCGCCGGGCGCGCCGAGCCTCCGCTGCAGGCCGCCCTCGCGAAGATGGAGGCGCAGTACTTCGGCGTCGGCCTGCCCTTCATCGCCGGGCTGACGGAACGCGGCTTGGCCGGGCGCGGCTACGGCATGGACTCGGCCACCTTCGTGGCGCTCTACGTACCGCCGATGAAGAGCATCGTGGCGCTGCGCGACACGATGTTCAGCGCGGCGCGCGACGCCGCCACCGCACGCGTCGCCGACGCCCGCTCCCGCATGGCCATCAACGCCGGCCTGGGCCTGGCGGTGCTGTGCATCGAGCTGACCGTGTTCCTGCTGATACGCCGTCGCGTGCTGTCGCCGCTGCTGCGCATCACCCGCGCGATGAACGCCGTCATGGCAGGCCACGACGTGCCGACGCAGACGCTGGCGCCGGTGGTGCGCAACGACGAGATCGGCGACATGAAGCGCGCCGTGGTGGCACTGCAAGCCGCCACGGCGCGCAGCCGCGCCCTGGAGGCCGAGCGCGAGCAGCTCATCTCCCAGCTGCGCCAGGCCAGCGACACCGACTTCCTGACCGGCCTGCTGAACCGCCGCGCGTTCACCGAGCAAGCGACCGGGCTGCTGGCACAGGCGCGCCGCCATGGCTGGCCGGTGGCGCTGATCGTGTTCGACCTGGATCACTTCAAGCGCATCAACGACGAGCACGGCCACCCGGCCGGCGACGCCGTGTTGCGCGCGGTGGCCGACCTGGCGCGCGGCCAGGTGCGTCGCGGCGAACTGCTGGCTCGCCACGGTGGCGAGGAATTCATCGTGCTGGCCGTGGACTGCCGTGCCGACGAGGCACTGCAGCTGGCCGAGCGGCTGCGCCTGACGCTGGCCGGCGCGCCCATCCCGCTGCCGGACGGCCGCACGCTGCAGGTGACGGCCAGTTTCGGCCTGGCGTGGGTGCAGCCGCGCCGCATCGCCGACCTAGACACGATGTACCGCGATGCCGACACCGGCCTCTACCGCGCCAAGTCAGCGGGCCGCAACTGCGTCCGCAGCAGCAGCGGCGACGGCGTCATGCCGGGCGTGAATTGAGCACGTGCGCTGACACCACCTCGCCCCATCGGGGAAAACGACGGCCCGACCGCCACGGGCCTGCACTTAGGCTCGACCTTATGCGTTCACTGTTGCTGATGCTGGCCGCACTGCTGCTGACCGGCTGCGCCTCCGGCCCCAAATACACCATCGACGACGGCCGCAAGGTTGACGAGACGCTGCTGGCCGGCATGCGGGCCTATGGCGCCGGCGAGCGGCTGATGCGCCCGGCCATCGCCCGCAGCGCCGCGCTGCAGGACAAGGAATGCGACAAGCAGTGGGAGCTGCCGTTCGCGGTGGCCACCAGTGCCGGCTGGGACGAGAACGACCGCGTGGCCTGGGCGCGGGCGCTGCAGGTGGACGAACGGCTGACCGTCATCGCCGTGACGCAGGACTCGCCGCTGACCGTCGGCACGCGGCTCAACCACATCGCCGGGCAGGCCAGCGACGACGGCGAGAAGCTGCTGGAATGGCTGGCCGAGGCGCGCGACGACGGCAAGCCCTTCACTGTCGGCACGGCGGCGGGCAAGGCGGTGCAGATCAAGCCCTTCGAGGTCTGCCGCGGCTACGCCCGCTTCGCGCCGCCCAACACGCCGCAGATGCAGGACTACCACTGGCTACTCAGCCTGCACCCGCTGGAGGTCATCCAGGCCGAGCCCACGCCCGACGAGGCGCTGTGGCTGGTGCTGTGGACGCAAGGCCTGTCTGAGGAGGGCGGGGCGCGCATGAAGACCTATCACTACGCGCTCAAGATCGCCGGCACGCTCTACAACCTGGCCACGCTGGCCTCGGGCGTCAAGGCCGCCGCGCTGGCCGCCGACGCCGCCATCAGCGCGGCCAAGAGCGCCGCCGCCAACGTGGCCAGCGACTTCCTGAAGCAGCAGCTCATCGAGCAGGGCCGCGCGCTGGCCGCGCAGCGAATCCGCGAGGGCCTGGTCGACGCCGCGCAAAACCTGACCCGCCAACAGGTGCTCAACGTCATGCAGGCGGCGGCCGCCAACCGCGGGTCGCTGTCGGGCATCTCGCGCATCGCCGCCACCAGCTTCGAGCGCGCCGACGCCTGGGCCTTCTCGCGCATGGCCGCCCTCGGCGCGCCGCCGCTGGCGGGCTTCACGCTGCACCAGAAGCTGCTGGAGCGCAGCCTGGCGCAGAACGCACTGCTGTTCGACGCCGACCGCCTGGCGGCGCTGAACAAGGTGGCCGCCGCGCGCGGCTTCGAGCGCGAGATCACCGCCATCCTCGGCGGCTTCCGCCCCGACGCGCTGCTGGCCGAGATCGGCGCCATGCCGCTGGCGTCCGCCCAGGCCAGCTTCTCCTTCGAAAGCGCGGACGACCCCGGCGCCGGCCGCTTCTCGCGCGGGCTGATCGACGCGATGCTGGAAATGCCCGCCGAGAGCGGCGCCCGAAAAAAACAATGACGAAGTTCGCCCTCCTCCTGTGCCTGGCCCTGCTCACAGGCACCGTGGCGCGGGCCCAGACGCCGCCATCACCGGCCGCTTCCTCAGCCTCGGCGCCCGACGCCGCCGCGCGCCCCGAGGCGCCCGCATCCGCCGCACCAGCCGCGTCCCTGTCGTCCATCGATGCCCAGTTGCCGCCGCCACCCGTCGCGCCACCCAGCTGTGCCCAGCTCACCAGCCGGGCGCTGTCGGCCGACCTGAAGGCCGCCACGGCGCAGTCACAGAACCAGCCGCTGCAGACCCTGGTCAAGCTCTACGAGGAGGCCGTGGCCCAGTGGGGTGCGGCCATCGCCACCTGCGACGGCCGCGCCCGCGAGCGCGCCCAGCGCAACCTGGCCGACAGCCA
This sequence comes from Pelomonas parva, assembly GCF_043555835.1. Lineage (NCBI taxonomy): Bacteria > Pseudomonadati > Pseudomonadota > Betaproteobacteria > Burkholderiales > Sphaerotilaceae > Roseateles > Pelomonas parva. The sequence goes on from NZ_JBIGHV010000003.1 coordinate 180,199, forward strand.
GAAGGCGCACGACGCGCTGGCCGAGAAGCTCCAGTCGGGCAGCCAGTGCGAGCACGCTCACCGCGATGCCACTGCGCTGCAGGAACTCGCGCGCGGCGCGTTCGGCGAGCGCCGCTTCGCCGAGGCCGCCAGCCTCTACCGCAAGGCCGAGGGCATGTGGGAGCTGGCCGCCGAGCAATGCTCCGGCAGCCAGCAGCAGACGGCCCAGGCGCGCCGCGAGCTGAGCGAGATCGACGGCCACAACGCCGAGTTCTGCGCGCCGCCGTTCGAGCGGGCGCGCGAGTTCTCCGGCAAGCTGCGCAACAGCGGCGCCGCGCTGCCGCTGGCCGAGCGCCAGACGCAGAGCCAGATCGGCGAGACGCTGTGGCGCGACACCGCCGCCCAGTGCCGGGGCAACGCCCAGGAGCTGGCGACCAACCACGCCCAGGCGCTGGCACGCGAGCGGGGCACGCCCTGGGTGTCGACGCCGCTGCCCGGCGCACCGCCAACGCCCAAGCCGGCCCCCAAGCCCGCGCCCGCGCCCGCCATCGCCGTGGCCGCTGCGCCCAAGCCGGCGGCCGTTGCACCCGCCATCACCAAGCCCGCAGCGGCCGCCACCGTCGCTGCCGCCACGGCCGCCGTGGCCACCACGCCGCTGCGCCAGGCCACCGCCACGCCCGTCGTGCCGCTGACCACGTCCACCGCACCGCCCACAGCGGCGCCGGCACCCGAGACCAAGCTGTTCGACCGCACGGCCGGCGACACCCGCTACGTGGGCCAGTTCGTGCGCAACGACGACGACACCGTCACCGGCACGGGCCGCGTCGAGTGGAAGAACGGCGACGCCTACGAAGGCCCGCTGACGCGCAGCCAGCGCCACGGCGTCGGCGAGATCCGCTGGGCCAGCGGTCAGCGCTACAAGGGTGAATGGGTCAACGACCGCGCCACCGGGCGCGGCCTGATGGCGTTTGCCAACGGCAACCAGTTCGACGGCACGCTGGTGGACGGCCAGCCCGAGGGCGAGGGCAAGCTGACCTATGCGTCGGGCGACGTCTACACCGGCCAGATCCGCAACGGCCTGCCGCACGGCAAGGGCAGCTATGTCTGGATGAGCGGCCAGCGCTACGAGGGCGACTGGGTGCACGACAAGCCGCAGGGCGTCGGCAAGATGCGCTTCTCCAATGGCAACCAGTACGAAGGCCAGCTCGCCGCCGGCCTGCCGCAGGGCAAGGGCCGCATGATCTTCCCGAGCGGCGACATCTACGAAGGCGAGTTCGACAACGGCAAGGCCAACGGCCAGGGCAAGTACGCCTGGAAGAGCGGTGAGCGCTACGAAGGCGCCTGGGCGCGCGGCCTCAAGCACGGCCACGGCATCTTCCACTGGCCCAGCGGCGACCGCTGGGAGGGCGTGTTCAAGGACGACGAGCGGACCGAGGACGGCCACACGATCCGCAAGGGGCATTGACGCCTGTAGGGCGGGTCGTGACCCGCCGTTGGGTGGCGCCAACCCGTCGACAAATTCCGTAGCCCGCCCCGAAACGGCGGGTCGCGACCCGCCCTACAAGTCAAGCCGCAAGACTCAGCCGGTCCCGGCCGGCATGCTTGGCGATGTACAGCGCCTCGTCGGCCGCCTGCATCAGCGCCTGGGCGCTCAGGTAGGGATGGGCCGGGCTGGCGGCGGCCAGGCCGATGCTGACGGTCAGGCTGCCCTCGCCGTCGGGCAGGCGCAGCGTGCGCAGGTCGTCGCGCAGCAACTCCAGCACGTTCTGCGCCTCGGCCATGCCGAAGCCCGGCAGCAGCGCGACGAATTCCTCGCCGCCCAGGCGGGCGACGACGTCGGTGTCGCGCTTGAAGCGCTCGTCCAGCAGCGCCGCGATGCGTTGCAACGCAGCATCACCGACATCCGCACCGTAGCGCTCGTTGAAGCGCTTGAAGTCGTCCAGGTCGATGACCGCCAGCGCCAGCAGGCCGCGCTGGCGCTGCGCACGCTTGAACTCACGGCGCAGCGCCTCGTCGAAGGCGCGCTGGTTGGCCAGGCCGGTCAGCGCGTCGGTGCGGGCGAGGCTGGCCAGTTCGCGCTGGTTGGCTTCCAGCGCCGTGTGGGCCTGCTCCAGCAGCAGGCGCTGCTGCGACAGCTCGCGCCGCAGCTCGCGGGCGTCCTGGTCCTGCTGCCACAGCGAGCCACGCACGCGGCGCATCGCGTGGCCGATGCGGTCCAGCTCGGCGGCCTGGCCCGGCGTGGGCGCCGCATCCTCGGGCGTCAACGGCAGCGGCGCGGATTCCATCGCCTCGCAGCCGGCCGCCAGGCGGCGCAGCGGGCGCAGCAGCATGGCCTCGATGAGCAGCAGCTGGATGGCGCTGAGCAGCAGCACCATCCAGCCGGCGCGCTCCCAGCCGCCAGCGACCGGCGCGAAGCCGCCCGCGCTCCACGCGAACAAGGCGACCGCGACGGCGGTCGCCAGCGGCACGGCCAGCATCAGCCGCCAGCGCACGGAGCTGAGCCGCCGCGGCATGGCGGGGTCCGAAGGCGGGGCAAGGGATTCGAGGTTCATGGGCGCGCCGGCAAGGCACAAATTGTCACGGCCTCGCCAGCGGCTGTGAGAGTTTCGGGCTCGGGGTTTGTCAGGGGGCGCGCGGCGGCGCCCAAGCTCACGCGGCTTCGCCCGCCGTGTCGGCGATGGTGCGGTTGCGCCCGGCGCGCTTGGCCTCGTAGAGCGCCCGGTCGGCCGCCGACAGCAGCTCGGCGAAGCTCACCGCGCCGGCCGGCAGCATGGCCAGGCCGGCCGACAGCGTCGCGCTGACCGTGCCGCCCTCGGGCGTGATGAAGGGCGCGTCCTGCACCGTCAGGCGGATGCGCTCGGCCACCTCGCGGGCGCCAGCCAGGTCGGTGCGCGGCAGCAGCACGACGAACTCCTCGCCGCCGTAGCGGGCCGCCAAGTCGCCCGTGCGCAGCGAGCGTTGGATGAGGCCGCCGACCTGGCGCAGCACCTCGTCGCCCACCGGGTGGCCGTGGCCGTCGTTGATGGCCTTGAAGTGGTCGATGTCCAGGAACAGGCAGGCCAGCGGGTAGCGGTGGCGCACGGCCTGGCTGAACTCGATGAGGCTGCGGTGGTCGAAGTAGCGGCGGTTGTGCACGCCGGTCAGGCCGTCGGTCATGCCGGCACGGCGCAGGCGCTCGCGGTTGAGCATGCTCTCGATGGCGATGGCTGCGATGGTGGACAGCCGATCCAGGAACTTGGTGCCCGAGGCGGCGTCGTAGCGCTCGGCGTCGTTGGCGCCGAAGTGCAGGCTGCCGATCAGCAGGCCTTGCCGGATCAGCGGCAGCAGCGCGCCCGAGCGCACCGGCGTGCCGTCGCCGAAGGCCTGGGCCAGCAGCGCCTCGCCATGGCCGGGGCCGATGAGGCGGGCCGTGCGCGCGGCGCCGAACAAGTCCTTCAGCGGCAGGTGGTTCTCCAGCAGCCGCGGCGCATGGGCCATGGGCAGGCTGGGCAGCGCGCGGCTGAGTTCGCCGTCGGGGTCCAGCAGCCACAGCTCGGCGGCGTCCAGGCCGAAGTCGGCGCGGCATTCCACCAGCAGCAGGTTGACCAGTTCCTCCATCGACTCGACCGCCATCAGGCGCCGCTCCAGCGCGTCGAAGCGATCGAGCTTGCGCTCGTTGGCCGTGGCGGCTTCGAGCAGGGATTGCAGCTGGCGGCGCAGCTCCTGGACCTGGGCTTGGGTGTCGACAGCGGTCATGTGGCGGCGATTGTGGCGCGTGAAAACCGGCGCGGCTCGCCGGTGATCGGGTCCGTGAAGGCAATCTCGCGGGCGATGAGTTGCAGCGGCGCGTCGAAGCGCGGCGGGTTCTCATGCGGCTGCAGCAGCGGGTAGACGCGGTCGCCGACCAGGGCCAAGCCCAGCGCGTTCATCTGCGCGCGCAGCTGGTGGCGGGCGCCGGTGTGCGGGCGCAGCTCGTAGCGGGCCAGGCCACCGTCCAGTCGCTCGACGAGGGCGATGTGGGTCTCGGCATTGGGCTCGCCGGCGACGACCTGCATCTGCAGGAACTGCTCGGTGTCCGGCTCTTCTAGGCGGTGCCGCACGACGCGTGGCCAGGGGCCTTCGCTCCAGGGCGCGATGGCGTCGTAGACCTTCTCGACCTCGCGCTCGCGGAACAGCCGGTGGTAGGCGTCGCGCTCGGCCGGCTTCAGGCTGAAGACGACCAGGCCGGCCGTCTCGCGGTCCAGCCGGTGCACGGGGATGAGGTCGGCCAGGCCGGTGCGGTGGCGCAGCCGCGCCATCAGCGTCTGCCGGGCGTAGAGGCCGCTGGGCGTGACGGGCAGGAAGTGCGGCTTGTCGGCCACCAACAGGTGCTCGTCCTGGAAGACGATGCGCTCGGCGCCGGGCACGTCGGGCTCCGTGGCCAGGTGGCGCCAGTAGTAGATGCGGCGGTTGGGCTGGTACGCCTCCTGCACCGCGCGGCCATCATCGTCGACGACATCGCCGCGCGCCAGGCGTTCAGCCCAGTCGTCGACACGGGGCAGGCGCTCGGCGAGGAAGGCCGCCGTCGTCGCCCAGGGCCCGGGCGGGCAGAACACGGCGCTGGCGGCCACGCCCTCACGCAGCGGCAGCTCGGGTTTGCGTGGACGACTCACTGGTGCACCCTTCGGCCTGCGGCCTTGCCTGGCCGACGGATCGGCCAGGCGTTCGCCAGGCACGAGATGCCCTCAGGGCATCTCATGTCCGGGCTCACTCCCGCCAGGCGGGAGCGAGCTTGCTTGGGGCGGCCCGGCGCGGCGCTCACTCGATGCGCGGGCCGCCCCGGGCGCGCTCGTCCATGTAGGTGTTGAGGCGCTTCAGGTCGACGGCATCGAACTTGACGCCACGCCACTCGCGCACCCAGGCGGCGCGATCCGGCTCCCGCGCCAGCGCGCGCACGGCGGCGTCGATGGCCTCGATCTGGCGCCGGCCCTCGGGCGTGCGGCTGCAGGAGACGGTGGCCAGCAGCGTGCTGAGGCCCTCGGCCACGGGTAGCGCGACCAGGGCGTCGGGGTCGCCAGCGCGCCGCAGGTGATCCTTGACGACGGCCGGGTAGTCCAGCGTGTAGTCCATGCGGCCGGCGCGCAGCATGTCCAACAACTGGCTGCTGTGCTGGGCGCGCACGGCCTGGCGCGGCACGGCGTGCCCGGCCAGCAGCGGATCGATCTGCGGCCCGAAGGCACGGTCGCGCGCCAGCAGCAGGCGCAGGTCGGGACGCTTGAGCAGGTCCGCCAGTACGACGCGGCCATCCCCCGCAGGGCCCTGCGCGATCTTCGCCATCGCATCGCGCCGCACGATGACGTGGATCTCGCGCGAGACCAGCGACGGGTAGAGGTGGGAGAAGTACAGCCAGCTCAGGCGCTCCGGCGTGCGCACATGCAGCGTGGAGCACAGCGTCTGGCCGCTGCGGCTCAGTGCCTCGTAACGCGTCGTGCTGGCCTCGATGAACGCATGCTGCACGCCGGCCATGCGCGGCAGCAGCACGCGCATGAAGCCATCCACCTCGCCCCGCCCCAGCTCGGCCACGCTGCGCGGCGCATGGCCGTGGATGAAGCTAAAGTGCGGCGACATGTCCTGCGCCACCCAGCGGATAGTGTCGGCCTGCGCGGCCGCCGCTGTCAGCAGGGCCGCGACGGCCCATGCCCAGCGCATGCTCAGTCTCCCTCGACCCACTCCATGCGGGCACCCAGCTCGCCGATGTGCTCGACGAAGTTCGGATGGGCGCGGCGGATGGGCGTCGCGTTCCTGATCACGCTCTTGCCCGGGATGCTGGCCGCCACCATCAGCAGCGCGATGGCCACGCGGATGATGTAGGGGCTTTCCACCTCGGCCGGGCTCAGCGGCTTGCCGCCGAAGGTGATCATGCGGTGCGGGTCGCTCAGGAAGGCATGCGCGCCGAACTTGGCCAGCTCGCTCGTCCAGCCCATCGCGCCGTCATAGATCTTGTTCCAGAACATCACGCTGCCTTCGGCCTTGACGCCGAGCGCGACGAAGATGGGCAGCAGGTCCACCGGCACATAAGGCCACGGCGCAGCTTCCACCTTCTGCAGGATGTTGCGCGTGAACGGCTCCTTGACCTTCAGCGGGCCGTCGGTGACGCAGCGGCTCCAGCCGTCTTCATGAACGATCTGCACGCCGAACTTCGCGAAGGTACGGTCCAGCAGCGGGAACATCTCCGGCGCGCCGTTCTTGACCTGCACGTTGCCGCCGGTGATGGCACCCAGCGCCAGGAAGGTGACGATCTCGTGGAAGTCTTCGGTGAAGGTGTAGTCGGCGCCGCCCAGCTCCTGCACGCCGGTGATCTTCAGCTTCGACGTGCCGTGGCCTTCGATCTTGGCGCCCAGCAGCGACATGAAGTTGCAGAACTCCTGCACATGCGGCTCGCTGGCGGCATTGGTCAGCGTGGACACGCCGTCAGCAAGCGCCGCGCACAACACGAAGTTCTCGGTCGTCGTGACGGAGGCGTAGTCGGTCCAGTGGTCGTTGGCGGAGAGCGGGCGCTTGACGTGCAGCACCAGGCCATCGGGCAGGCGCTCCACGTCGGCGCCGAAGCGCTGGAACACCTCCACATGCGGGTCGATTTCGCGCGCGCCGAGCGTGCAACCCTTGACGTCGTCCTCGATGCGCGCCGCGCCGAAGCGGGCCATCAGACCGGGCACCAGCATGATGGAGGAGCGCATCTCCTCGGGCAGCCGGTCGGTGGCCGGGTCGAAGTGCGTGTCGCGGTGATGGACGTCGAGGATGCCGGTCTTGAAGTCCAGCTCGACCATGGAGCCGAGCTTGCGGAAGACCTCGACGATCTTCTTCACATCGGTGATCTCGGGCACGCCGCGCAGGCGCACAGGCTGCCGGGTCAGCAGCGTCGCGCACAGGATGGGCAGGACGGCGTTCTTGTTGGCCGAGGGGGTGATGCGGCCCGAGAGGGGCGTGCCGCCGTGGACGATCAGGTGGGACATCGAATGAGATTTCAGTGCGCGCAAGCGGCGCGCGGTGGCATTGTCGACGTTTGGGGCGGGGCGCATGCGCCGCCGTCCGGAAGGTTTGCTCCGCGCCGGGGGAATCAATCGTCCGCTGCAGGGTCAAGCCGCTTGGCCCGGTTCAGCCGCCAGGCATCGCCCGGGTCGGTGAAGACCTGCTCCGCCGTCGTGCCCGTCTCCCGGCCGGCGGCATCGATGGCGATGCGCTTGTCGAAGACGTAGCACTCGCCTTCCCAATCGGCCGCCGCGTCGGGAAAGGCTTCGAGAAAGTTCAGGATGCCGCCATCGAGCTGGGCCACTTTCAACCCTCGCTCCTGCATCCACGCCGCCGTCTTCTCGCAGCGGATACCGCCTGTGCAATACATCGCGACGGTCTTGCCCTGCCATTCGTCGCGGTGCGCCTCGACAAAGGCGGGGAAGTCGCGGAAGTGGGGCACGCCGGGGTCGATGGCGCCGCGAAAGCGGCCGAGCTTGAACTCGAACGTGTTGCGGTTGTCGAGCACGACGGTGTCGGGCTCGGCCAGCAGCTCGCGCCAGCGCTGCGGGCTGACGTGGGTGTCGGTCGCGTCACCCTGCACGCCGGGAATGCCGAAGGCGACGATCTCGCGCTTGACCGAGACCTTGAAGCGGCTGAAGGGGCGGCGCTCGCAGGCGTTGTGCTTGAAGTGCAGGTCGGCGAGGCCGGGTTGCGCCTGCAGTTCGTCTTCAAACGTGTGGACCGCCTCGGCCTCACCGGCCACGGCCGCGCTCAGGCCTTCCTCGGCCACCAGCACGACGCCGCCGAGCGCCAGCGCCGCGCCGCGTTCGCGCAGCCATTCAGCAAAGCCGGTCGGGTCCGGCATCGGGGTAAAACGGTAGAAGGAGCTGTGCACAAAGGACATGGGCCGGAATTGTCGACTCTTAAACTCCGCCCCCTATGTCGCGCCTCAAAGTCCTCCCCCAATACCTGATGCCCAAAGCGGCCATGACCCGCCTGGCCGGGCGCATTGCGAGCAAGCCGCGCGGCGGCATGACGACGTCGACGATCCGCCGTTTCGTGGCGCGCTACGGCGTCAACATGGCCGAGGCGGCGGAGCCCAACATCACGGCCTACGCGACCTTCAACGACTTCTTCACCCGCGCGCTGAAGCCCGGCGCCCGGCCGCTGGCGCAGGCACCGCTGATCTGCCCGGTGGACGGCGCGATCAGCCAGGTGGGCCGCATCCAGGGCGACCAGGTGTTCCAGGCCAAGGGCCAGGCGTTCTCGACGACGGCGCTTGTCGGCGGCGACGCGGCGCTCGCCGCCAAGTTCCAGGACGGCCTGTTTGCCAACCTCTACCTCAGCCCCAAGGACTACCACCGCATTCACATGCCCGCCGCCGGGCGCCTCGTGCGCATGGTGCATGTGCCGGGCGCGCTGTTCTCGGTGAACCCGACGACGGCGCGCGGCGTGCCGGGGCTGTTCGCGCGCAACGAGCGCGTCGTCTGCGTGTTCGAGAACGACACGCTGGGTACCTGGGTGCTGGTGCTGGTGGGCGCCACCATCGTCGGCAGCATGACGACCGTCTGGCACGGCCCCGTCAGCCGGCGCGGGCCGGTGCGGGAATGGGACTACGCGCCCGGCCAGGTCACGCTGGCGCAAGGCGACGAGATGGGCCGCTTCCTGCTAGGCTCCACGGTCGTCATGCTGTTCGAGAAGAGCGGCCTGCAGTTCAACGACAGCTGGCAGCCCGGCGGCGCGATCCGCATGGGCGAACTTATGGCGCGCTGACCAGCAGCGCGCCGGCCGCGTCCGCTGCCAGCGGCCGCCCCAGCAGCCAGCCCTGCAGATGCGTGCAACCCAGGCGCTCGGCCTCGCCGGCCTGGGCCTCGGTCTCGACGCCCTCCGCCACGATGGCCAGGCCCAGCGCCTCGGCGACGACGCAGGCCGCGCGCACGACAGCGCCGGCCGACGGCTCGGGCAGGGGCTCGACCATGCTGCGGTCCAGCTTGAGCGTCGAGATGGGCAGGCGGCGCAGCAGCGTCAGCGAGCTCTGGCCGGTGCCGAAGTCATCAAACGCCACGCCCACGCCGGCCTCGCGCAGGCGGGCGAGCTGGGGCAGCACGCGCTCCATGTGCGTCATCGCGGCGGTCTCGGTGATCTCGACCTCCAGCAGCGCCGGCGCCAGGCCGTGGGCCTGCACCAGCGCCAGCACCCAGTCGGCGAAACCGGTGTCCTCGAACTGCAGCGGCGACACGTTGACGGCCACCGGCAGCACGGCCAGGCCCTGCTGCTGCCAGTCGCGCAGCTGGCGCATGGCCTGGCGCACGATGAGCGCGCCAAGCGCGACGATCTGGCCGGTGCGCTCGGCGGCGGGGATGAAGTCTGCCGGGCTGACGCGGCCCTGGCCCGGCCGCTGCCAGCGCACCAGTGCCTCGAAGCCGGCGAGCCGGCGAAGGCCGGCGCCGTACTTGGGCTGGTAATCGAGCTGGAACTCCTCGCGCTCGATGGCCGCAGCCAGCGCCTGCTCGATCTCCAGCAGGTCGCCCGCGCCGGCCGCCATGCCGGCACGGTAGGCGACGACGGCCGCGCCGGCCTGCTGCTTGGCCTGGTGCATGGCGATGTCGGCGGCGCGCAGCAGCGCCGCACCGCTCTCGCCGTGGGCCGGGTAGCGCGCGACGCCGACCGACAGGTGCACGTAGAGCGCCCGGTGCCCCACGGCGAACGGCGCGTTCATCTGCGCCAGCAGGCGCTGGCCGGCCAGCAGCGCGGCAGCGTCGTCGTCAACGCCGGGCTGCAGCAGCAGGAACTGGTCTTCCCCCAGCCGGGCCAGCAGCGCGCCGGGCGGCAGCGCGTCGCCCAGGCGCCGGGCGATGGCCTGCAGCAGCGCGTCGCCGGTCTCGTGGCCCAGGCTTTCGTTGACGAGCTGGAAGCGGTCCACGTCGGCCGACAGCAGCGCGAAGCCGGGGCTGCCGGGCGCGGTCAGCTCGGCAAGGCGGTCCAGCGCGGCATGGCGGTTGGGCAGGTCGGTCAGCTCGTCGTGCAAGGCCTGGCGGCGCAGCGCCTCGATGGCGCGCTGGCGCTCGGTGTCGTCCAGCATCAGCACCAGCAAAGAGGGGTCGCCTTCCCATTCGATGTAGCTGGTGATGCCGCGCAGGTAGACGGCGCTGCCGTCGCGGCGCAGGCGCTCGCCCTCCCAGGCGATGTGGCCACCGCGTTGCGCCATCAGCTGGGCGCAGCGCGCCCGGAAGGCCTCGACGTCGGCGGGCGCCATGCCGGCCTCGATGGGACGCTCGCCGTCCAGGCGAGCAAGACCGAATATCTGCAGCGCGGCCGGGTTGGCATAGACGGCGCGGCCCTCCCGCACGACGATGAGGCCTTGCATGGACTGCTCGTAGAGCTGACGCAGCCGTGCGTTGACCCGCTCGGTTTCGTGGTGGGCGCGGCGCACCGACAGCAGGATGAGGGCCATGGCCAGCGTCATCTGCACATAGGTGCCGGCGACGTGGGTGAGCGTGGAGCGGGCCAGCGGGTCGAGCAGCGGGCCGCTGAGGTGGACGGCGCCCGAGGCAACGAAGCAGCCCGCCACGAAGCGCTCGCTGCGCGAGCCGTCGCGCCACAGCCAGGCCGCCGCCAGCCAGGCACCGCCGGTCAGCACGAAGGCCGCAGCGACGACGCCGTAGCGCTGCTCAAGCAGGGCCAGCGCCAGGATGGCGACGAGCAGCGCGGCAAACACCGGCGCATTGCGCCTCCACCGCCAGGGCTGGCCGCGATAGCGTGCGGCGCCCGCCAGCTGCAGGGCCAGCGAGGCGATGACGCAGGCCGTCGCCACGGTGGCCTGCACGCGGTAAGGCAAGGAGGCCGTGTCCGCCGGCACGAGCGCCACGCCCAGCGTCAGGCCGAGGGCCAGCAGCACGTGGCTCCAGCCCCAGTCGCTGATGTGGGGATGGCCGGGCTCCAGGCGGGCGAGCGCCAGCAGCGTCACGCCCAGCATGGTGATCAAGCTGGTGCTGATCAGGAGCAGACCGGTCATCGCCTCATCCTAGCGATGACCGACCGCGCTGCAACACGGGGTGAAAGTTTCCGGTCAGGTGTGCAAGTCAGCAACACCGGCCGGATGTCACGCTCCCAGGTGCCAGGGCTTGCCTCACCCGCAGGCTGTCACGACGACGGCAGGCGCTGTTCGCTGGCCGCGTCGAAAACGCTGAGCAGGGGCTCGTCGATGTCGAAGGCCAGTTCCTCGCCGGCCGTGACGCGGCGGCCGTCATGCACCAGCACCGAGAAGCCCTGCTCGCCCAGCTTCATCCAGACGACCTGGTGGTTGCCCATGGGCTCGACGAGTTGCACGGTGGCGCGCCAGCGGCCGTCGGCCTGCAGGCGCACATGCTCGGGGCGAACGCCGAGCACGACGTTCTGGCCGGCCTTCACGCGGCCGGCAGCGAGCTGCAGCGGCAATGCGCCTTCAAGCGACTGGCCATCCGCGCCGACCTTGGCCGGCACGAGGTTGATGGCCGGCGCGCCGAGGAAGCCGGCGACGAACAGGTTGACGGGCCGCTCGTAGACCTCGGCCGGCGTGCCGATCTGCTGGATGACGCCGCTCTTCATGACGACGATGCGCGAGGCCAGCGTCATTGCCTCGACCTGGTCGTGCGTCACGTAGACCATGGTGCTGCCCAGCGTCTGGTGCAGCAGCTTCAGCTCGCGGCGCAGCTCGGCGCGCAGCTTGGCGTCGAGGTTGGAGAGCGGCTCGTCGAACAGGAACACACCCGCCTCGCGCACCAGCGCCCGGCCGATGGCGACGCGCTGGCGCTGGCCGCCGGACAGCTGGGCGGGCTTGCGATCCAGCAGCAGCGTGAGCTGCAGCATCTCGGCGGCCTTGGCAACGCGGCGCGCGATCTCGGCCTTGGGCGTGCCGGCCACGCGCAGGCCGAAGCTCATGTTCTTCTCGACCGTCATCGTCGGGTACAGCGCATAGCTCTGGAACACCATGCCGATGCCGCGCTCCGCAGGCTCGGCATCGGTCATGTCCTGGCCGCCGATGTGGATGCGGCCGGCGCTCACGTCGATGAGGCCGGCGATGCTGTGCAGCAGCGTCGACTTGCCGCAGCCCGAGGGACCCAGCAGCACGAGGAACTCGCCCTCGATGACCTGCAGGTCGAGGTTCTTGATGACCTCGTTGTGGCCGAACTTGATGCTCAGGCCTTCGATGTTGACGCCACTCATTTCACTGCCCCGGCGGCGATGCCGCGAACGAACCAACGGCCCGAAATCAGATAGACCAACAGCGGCACTGCCGACGTGAGGATGGTCGCGGCCATGTTGAGGTTGTAGAGACGCTCGCCGGTCGTCGTGTTGATGACGTTGTTGAGCTGCACCGTCATCGGCTGGTTCTCGCGGCCGGCGAAGGTCAGGCCCAGGATGTAGTCGTTCCACACGCCGGTGATCTGCATGATGGCCGCGACGATGAGCATGGGCGTGGACATCGGCAGCACCAGCTGGATGAAGATGCGCCAGAAGCCGCCGCCGTCCACACGCGCCGCCTTGAACAGCTCGGCCGGCAGGCCCGCGTAGTAGTTGCGAAACAGCAGCGTCATGATGGGCATCGCGAACACCAGGTGCACCAGCACGATGCCTGGCAGGCTGCTGTAGATGCCCAGCGCCGCCTCCAGCTTGACGAGCGGATAGATCATCACCTGCAGCGGAATGAAGGCGCCGACCATCAGGATGCCGAACAGCCACTCGCCGCCCTTGGGCTTCCACCAGCTCAGCGCATAGCCGTTGATGGCGCCGAGCAGGATGGGCAGCACGATGGACGGCACGGCGATGGCGACCGAGTTCCAGAAGCCGCCACGCACGCCCTCGCAGCTGACGCCCGTGCAGGCCTCGCTCCACGCGGCGCGCCAGGCGTCCAGCGACGGCGCCGACGGCAGCGCGAAGATCTGGCCGAGGCGGATCTCGTCCATGCTCTTGAACGAGGTCGTCAGCATGACGTACAGCGGCAGCAGGAAGAAGGCTGCAGCGAACAGCAGGAAGGCGTAGATGCCGAAGCGGGCCCACAGCGCACCGGATTTGCGTTTCTTCGCCATCAGTGGCCTCCCTGCGCCTTCTGCCGGCTGCGCACGTAGAACAGCGGTGCGACGAGGGCGAGCACGGTGACCAGCAGCATCACCGCGCCGGCCGAGGCCAGGCCCAGATTGGCGCGGCTGAAGAGGTGGTCCATGATGAACTTGGCCGGCACGTCGCTGGCGATGCCCGGGCCGCCCTGGGTCATGGCCACGACGGTGTCGTAGACCTTCACGACGCCGACGGCCAGCAGCGTGAACACGGTGGCCAGCGTCGGCGCCATCATCGGCAGCACGATGGACAGGTAGACGCGCCAGGCGGGGATGCCGTCCAGCTTGGTGGCCTTCCAGATCTCCTCGTCGATGCCGCGCAGGCCGGCGAGCATCAGCGCCATGACAAGACCTGCCCCCTGCCAGGTGCCGGCGATGACGACGGTGTAGATGACCATGTCCTGGTCGACGATCCAGTCGAACTGGAAGCTGCTCCAGCCCAGCTGCTGCACCGCGTGCTGCAGGCCGCTGTCGGGGTTGAGCACCCACTGCCAGACCAGGCCGGTGGCGACGAAGGACATCGCGTAGGGGTAGAGGAAGGCCGTGCGCAGCACGCCCTCGCCGCGCACCTTCTGGTCGATGAAGACGGCCAGCAGGAAGCCGATGACCATGGCCGCGGTGATGTAGAGCACGCCGTAGATGGCGACGTTCTGGATGGCCAGCATCCAGCGGTCGCTCTCCAGCAGGCGCTCGAACTGCTGGAGACCGACGAAGTCGTCGCGCGGGAAGGTGCGCGAGCTGGACATGGACGTGCGCAGCGTCCACAGCACGGTGCCGATATAGCCGACGCCAACGATGACGGCCAGGGGCAGCAGCGCGCCCCAGGCGGCGAGGGAACGACGCTTCATCGTCAATTCCTCAAGGCGCTGACGATGTCTTTCTGGGTCTTCTCGACCGGCACGTTGCGGTTCCAGAACGCGGTGATGACGTCCTGCAGCGCGCCGTTCTGGTCGGGCGTCAGGTAGATCTCGCCGTTGCCGAGGTGGCGCGACTTGTCCTTCATGGCGGCCAGGCCCATCTGCGCGCAGGCGTCCATCTTGCTGGCGTCCACGTCGGTGCGGATGGGGATGGAGCCCTTCTTCATGCTGAAGGCCACCTGCGTGGCCGGCTGCGTGATGACGCTGGCCAGCAGCTGCTGGGCCTTGATCTGGTCGGGCTTGTTGGTCTTGGGGAAGACCATCACGTCGCCCTGGATGATGTAGGGCGCCTTGGGGCCGAAGCCGGGCGCGCAGCCGTAGTCGCGGCCGTGCTCCTGCTTGGCCTGCGCGAACTCGCCCTTGACCCAGTCACCCATGATCTGCACGCCGCCGCGGCCGTTGATGAGCATGGCGGTGGCGTCGTTCCAGTTGCGGCCGGGCGAGCCCTTGTCGGTGTAGCTTTGCAGGCGCTTGTAGGTGAGCAGCACCTTCTTGAAATCCTCGCTGAGGATGGCCTTGGGGTCGCGGTCGCGGAAGACCTTCAGGTAGAGGTCGCGGCCGCCGAAATGGGCCAGCGTGGCGGTGAAGACGATGCCGTCCTGCCAGGGCTGGCCGCCATGCGCCAGCGGCACGAGGCCGGCGGCCTTGAGCTTGTCCAGCGCGGCGAAGAGTTCGTCGAAGGTCTTGGGCTCCTCGGCGATGCCGGCCTTCTTGAAGGCGGCCTTGGAGAACCAGAACCAGGTCATGTTGTGGATGTTGACCGGCGCGGCGTAGTAGTGGCCCTTGACGCGGATGACATCCAGCACGAGCTGCGGCAGGAACTTGTCCCAACCGTCGCGCTGGGCCACGGCGTCGACGTTGTTCAGGTAGCCCTGGTCGACGATGTCACGGAACTGCTGCGTGGTGTTGAACTGCGCGGCGGTCGGCGGGTTGCCGCCGGCGATGCGGTTGATGGCCACGGAGCGGGCCTGCTCGCCGAGCGCCACCGCCGTGTCCACCCACAGGCCGCCCTGCGCCTTGTAGGCCTCGGCCAGCGTCTTGACGGCAGCGGACTCGCCGCCCGAGGTCCACCAGTGGATGACCTCGGCCTTCAACGGCTGGGCAGCCGCCGGCAGGGCAGCGGCAGTGAGCAAGGCAGCGGCCAGGGCACGGCGGCGTGATGTCATCTTGTCTCCGGTCTTGTGGGTTCGGTGCCGGAGTGTCTCGCAGCCCGACGGAGGCCGCCTGAGCAAGAACCCTGTAATGTTTCGTTTAGAAATCAGCGCTCACAGGGCTAAAACGCCACAAAAACATTAATCACTCGTTCAGAAATCGGCCGTACCAGAGCCCGCTGTCCTTCAGCGTGCGCTGCTGCGTGGCGTAGTCCACATAGGCCAGGCCGAAGCGGCGCAGATAGCCCTCGGCCCATTCGAAGTTGTCCAGCAGGCTCCAGGCAAAGTAGCCCTTGACCGGCACGCCGGCGTCCACCGCCTGCTTCAGCGCGGCCAGGTGGCGCTGCAGGTAGGACAGGCGCTCCTTGTCATGCACGCGGCCTTCGGGCGTCAGCACGTCCTCGAAAGTCGAACCGTTCTCGGTGAGTTGGATGACGGCCGGGTTGTAGTCGCGCTGCACGCGGGTCAGCAGGTCGACCAGGCCTTGCGGCGAGACCTCCCAGCCGAAGCCGGTGCGCTCGACACCTTCCTTCTCGACGAGGCTGGCGCGCATCGGGCCACCGGCCGGGTCGTCCTTGACCATCTCGGGGAAGTAGTAGTTGACGCCGAGGAAGTCGGTGGGCGTGGCGATGGCCTCCAGGTCACCGGGCAGCACGGTGGGCGCGGCGTCGCCAACCAGCGCCAACGTGTCGGCGGGATAGCCGCGGCCGAACAGCGGGTCCAGGAACCAGCGGTTGCGCAGGCCGTCGTGGCGCTTCACTGCGGCGGCATCCTCGGCGCTGCCGGAGGCGGCGGTGATGGGGTGCAGGCTCAGCGTGATGCCGATGTCGGCGCCGGGCGAGTTGCGGCGGATGACGGGAATCGACTGGCCATGGGACAGCAGCACATGGTGGCTGGCCTGCAGCGCGTCGGCGAGGCTGGTGCCGCCGGGCGCGTGGATGTTCTCCCAGTAACCCATCATGCAGGAGCACCACGGCTCGTTGTGCGTGATCCAGTGCTTGACGCGGTCGCCCAGGCGGCGGGTGACGACATCGGTGTATTCGACGAAGGCCGCCACCGTGTCGCGCGTGAGCCAGCCGCCCTCGTCCTGCAGCGCCTGCGGCAGGTCCCAGTGGTAGAGCGTGGCCCAGGGGTCGAGGCCGCGTTCCAGCATGCCGTCCACCAGCCGGTCATAGAAGGCCAGGCCGGCCTCGTTCACGGCGCCGCGGCCCGTGGGCAGGATGCGCGGCCAGGCGATGGAGAAGCGGTAGGCGTTGACGCCCATCGCCTGGGCCATGTCCAGGTCTTGCGGGAACAGGTGGTAGTGATCGCAGGCGACCAAGGCGTTGGAGCCATCGCGGATGCGGCCGGGCTCGGCGCAGAAGCGGTCCCAGATGGACTCGCCCTTGCCGTCGGCCTGGCCGGCGCCCTCGATCTGGAAGGACGAAGTGGACACCCCCCAGCGAAAGTCGGCGGGGAAGTCTTGGCGGGTGGGGATGGTGTGCGTCGTCATGGCGCAGAATTGGAACCGATTCCATACGCTTGCGCAACTGCGGGTCTTGACGGCCGCCATTGCGAACCCCTACCGTCGCGACCCCAAACGAAGGCAGATATGAGACAACTCCCCCTCGCGCTGGCGCTGCTGCTGGCCACCACGGCCGGCGCCGCCGAGCCGGACGCCATCGTCAACGCCTGGCCGGCCCGCCAGCCCGTGCGCGACCCCGCCGTCGAGGCCAAAGTCGAGGCCGCGCTGAAGACGCTGACGCTGCGCCAGAAGGTGGGCCAGATCGTGCAGCCCGAGATCCGCGCCATCACGCCCGACGAGGTGCGCGACTACGGCATCGGCACCGTGCTGAACGGCGGCGGCGGCTGGCCCGACATGGACAAGGCAGCCACGCCCGCGCAGTGGCGCGCGCTGTCCGAGAAATTCCAGGCTGCGGCGCTGCAGGCCACGCCCGGCATCCCGCTGATCTGGGGCACGGACGCCGTGCACGGCCACAACAATGTGCGCGGCGCGACGCTCTTCCCGCACAACATCGGCCTGGGCGCGACGCGCAATGCCGACCTCGTGCGCGACATCGGCCGCGCCACCGCCCGGGCCGTGCGCGCCACGGGCCTGCACTGGGCCTTCGCGCCGACGCTGGCCGTCGTGCAGGACGTGCGCTGGGGCCGCACCTACGAGAGCTACAGCGCCGACCCGGCCCTCGTGCGCCGCCTCGGCCAGGCGGCCGTCGAAGGGCTGCAGGACGGCCTGAAGGACGGCCGCGGCGTGCTGGCCACCGCCAAGCATTACGTGGCCGACGGCGGCACGCGCCGCGGCATCGACCAGGGCGTGGCGCATGCCTCGCCCACCGAACTGGCCAACGTACACGGCGCCGGCTACCTCGGCGCGCTGGACGCCGGCGTGCTGACCGTCATGGCCTCGTTCAGCAGCTGGACCGACAGCGCCGACTATGTCGAGCACGGCAAGATGCACGGCAACAAGACGCTGCTGACCGATGTGTTGAAGCAGCGCCTGGCGTTCGACGGCCTCATCGTCAGCGACTGGGACGGCCAGGCCCAGGTGCCCGGCTGCACGGCGGAGGACTGCCCGGCCACCATCAATGCCGGCATGGACATCGTCATGGTGCCCTTCAAGTGGAAAGAGTTCTACGCCAACACCGTGCGCGCCGTCGAACAGGGCCGCATCCCCATGGCGCGGCTGGACGACGCCGTGCGCCGCATCCTGCGCGTGAAGTTCAGCATGTCCGTGCCCACCGCCGTGCCCGCCACCGTCGAGGCGCTGCAGGCGCCCGAACTGGCCCGCCGCGCGGTGCGCGAGTCGCTGGTGCTGCTCAAGCACAAGCCGGGTCTGCTGCCGCTGAAGGGCACGGCGCGCGTGCTGGTCGTCGGTGAAGCGGCCGACGACATGAAGCGCCAGGCCGGCGGCTGGAGCGTGACCTGGCAGGGCCGCGACACGAGCAACGCCGACTACCCGCAGGCCACCACGCTGCTGGCCGCGCTGCGCCAGCGCCTGGGCGAGGCACAGGTGACATTCGATGCCGATGGCTCGAAGAGCGACCCGGCACGCTTCGACGCCGTCGTGGCCGTGCTGGCCGAGGAGCCCTATGCCGAGGGCGAGGGCGATGTACGCCTGACCGAGAACCTGCGCTTTAGCCGCCGCCACCCGAAGGACGCGGCCGTGCTGCAGAAGGTGGCCGGGCGCGGCGCGCCGGTCGTCACGCTGCTGTATTCGGGGCGGCCGCTGTACGTCAACGACATGGCCAACAAGAGCGACGCCTTCATCGCCGCCTGGCTGCCGGGCAGCGAAGGCGCGGGCATGGTGGACCTGCTGGTCGAATCCGGCGTCGGCAAGGCCTGGCCCGGCTTCACGGGGCGGCTGTCCTTCCCCTGGCCGGCGGGGCCCTGCCAGTTCAGCACGCGCGACGCCAAGCCGCAGTGGCCCCTCGGCGCCGGCCTGAGCGGCAAGGAAACCACGGCGGCGGCCAGGCCGCTGCCCGAGCTGGCCGACCCGCCGGCCCTGTGCCCCCTCTGAGCGGCGACGGCATGGCAACCATCAAGGACGTGGCCCGGCTGGCCGGCGTGGGCGTGGGCACCGCGTCGCGCGTCATCAGCGGCAACGGCTCCGTCGCGCCGGCCACCGCCGAGCGCGTGCGCAAGGTCATCGCGCAGCTGAAGTTCCGGCCCTCGCACGCGGCGCGCTCGCTGGGCAACGGCACGTCAAAGCTGATCGGCGTCTACATCCCCTACCTGCTGGGCACCTACTACACGCCCATCCTGCGCGTCATCGACACGGTGCTGCGCGGCCAGGGCCTGCACATGGTGGTGGCCTTCGGCGCGGGCCGGGCGGACGAGCGCGCCGAGACCGTGGACGGCATGCGCTTCCTGCTGGACCGCGACTGCGACGGTCTCATCGTCATGTCCAACGCGCTGCAGGACGAGGACATCAGGACGCTGGGCACGGCGGCGCGCCAGGTCGTCGTGCTGAACCGCCACTTCGACCGCATCAAGGAGCAGTGCTTCACGGCCGACCATGTGCAGGGCGGCGTGCAGGCCGCGCGCGCGCTGCTGCAGCACAAACACAAGGACATCGCCGTCGTCGCCGGCCCCGCCTCGTCGCCCGACAACATGGCCCGGATCGCCGGCTTCATGGGCGAGCTGGCGCTGCGCGGGCTGGACACAACCAAGGTGCTGACGGTGCCGGGGGACTTTTCCAACCAGGCCGGCTGGGACGCGGCCGAGACGCTGCTCAAGCTCAAGCGCCTGCCGACCGCGGTGTTCTGCGCCAACGACGAGATGGCCATCGGCCTGCTGGCGCATTTCCAGGAACGCGGCATGTCGGTGCCGCACGAGGTGTCGGTGCTGGGCTATGACGACTCGCCCAGCGCCGCCTTCGCCGCGCCGCGCCTCACGTCGGTACACATCCCCAGCCACGAAGTCACGCTCGCCGGGCTGAACTGGCTGCTGAACCGCTGCTACGAGGCGGAACTGCCCGTCTCAAGGCAGTTCGACATCTCCGTGACGTGGCGAGCGTCGGTAGCCGCACCACCGTCCAGAAAACGAAGCTGAGGCCACAATCCGGGTCGCGAACTTTTGGCCTCGACCCTCACATGTCCCACCGCGTCCTGACCGGCATCACCACGACCGGCACCCTGCACCTCGGCAACTATGTCGGCGCGATCCGCCCCGCCATCGAAGCCAGCCGCGCGCCCGGCGTGGAGAGCTTCTTCTTCATGGCCGACTTCCACGCGCTGATCAAGTGCGACGAGCCGGACCGCCTCGCCCACTCCAGCCGCGCCATCGCCGCCACCTGGCTGGCCGCCGGCCTGGACGCCGACCGCGTTACCTTCTACCGCCAGAGCGACATCCCCGAGATCCCCGAGCTGACCTGGCTGCTGACCTGCGTCACGGCCAAGGGCCAGATGAACCGCGCCCATGCCTACAAGGCCGCCGTCGACGCGGCCGTCGCTGCCGGCGAGGAGCCGGACGCCAACGTCAGCCTGGGCCTGTTCAGCTACCCGGTGCTGATGGCGGCCGACATCCTGCTGTTCAACGCGCACAAGGTGCCGGTGGGCAAGGACCAGATCCAGCACATCGAGATGGCCCGCGACGTCGGCCAGCGCTTCAACCATCTCTTCGGCAAGGGCCGGGAGCTGTTCACGCTGCCCGAGGCCGTGACCGACGCCGAGATGGAACTGCTGCCGGGCCTGGACGGCCGCAAGATGAGCAAGAGCTATGACAACGTCGTGCCGCTCTTTGAAGGCGGCAGCGCGGCGCTGAAGGAGGCGGTGGCACGCATCGTCACCGACAGCAAGCTGCCCGGCGAGCCCAAGGACCCGGACGGCCAGGCGCTGGTGGCGCTGTACGACGCCTTCGCCACGCCCGAGGAGCGGACTGCCTTCCGCGCGGCGCTGCGGGCGGGCCTGGGCTGGGGCGAGGCCAAGCAGCAGCTGGTGGCGCAGATCGAGTCGCAGATCGGGCCGATGCGCGAGCGCTATGCCCAGCTGATGGCCAACCCCGAGCAGCTCGAGGCCATCCTGCAGGCCGGCGCCGCCAAGGCCCGCGCCATCGCCGTGCCGTTCCTTAAAGACCTGCGCGAGGCCGTCGGCCTGCGGCCTTACACCGCCACTGCGGTGACCGCCCAGGCCAAGGTGGAGAAGTCCGCGCTGCCCGTCTTCAAGCAGTACCGCGAGGCGGACGGCAAGTTCTACTTCAAGCTGCTGTCGGCCGGCGGTGATCTGCTGCTGCAGAGCAGCGGCTTCGAGCAGGGCCGCGAGGCGGGCCAGTGGGTGGCGCGACTGAAGAAGGAAGGCTGGGTCGCCGACGCGCCGGTGCAGCGCGAGGGGAGCGAGGCCGACATCGCTGCGGCGCTGGCTGCCTTCCAGGAAGACGTCTGACGTGGTCACTACGCCGGCAATCACCGAGCTGCTCGCCGGCACCGCGCGCGGCGACGCGGCGGCGCTGCAGCAGCTCTACGCGGCGCTCTACCCGGAGATCAAGCGTGTCGCCCGCATGCGGCTGGCCCAGAGCGGCCATGCTGCCGGGCTGAACACCACCGCCCTCGTGCACGAGGGCTTCCTGCGCATGGCCGACCAGCAAGGCCTGCAGGGCGACACGCGCGGCCAGTTCTTCGCCTACGTGGGCCGCGTGCTGCGCTCGGTCGTCATCGACCACCTCCGCACCGAGGGCCGCGACAAGCGCGGCGGCGACGCCGTCATGGTGACGCTGTCGGCCGCCGACGACGTGGCCGCCGTGCAGAGCCAGGCCGTCGACCTGATCGGCCTGGACCAGGCGCTGGCACGCATGCGCGAGCTGGACGCCGGCCTGTACGAGCTGATCGAGATGATCGGCTTCGCGGGCCTGACCATCGCCGAGGTCGCGACGCTGCGCGATATTTCCACACGCAGCATCAACCGCGAGCTGCTGAAGGCGCGGGCGCTGCTGCAGGAACTGCTGGGCGACCCGCCCGACACGACGTACTGACCGCGCCTGGCAGGCCATGCAGATCTCGGACTGGCAGCGGCTGTCCCTGTTGCTCGACGAGCTGACAGACCTCCCTGAGGCCGAGCGCGAGGCGCGGCTCGCCGCACTGCCGCCCGAGCTGGCTGCGCCGCTCACGCGCATGCTGGCCAACCTTCCCGCCAAAGTGCCGACCGTGGTGGGCAGCAGCATCTTCGGCTTCCAGCAGCAACTGGCCGGCGCGCTGTCCGAGCCTGCGGCGCCTGCCGCCCAGCCCGGCGAGCGCTTCGGCGCCTGGTGCCTGGCCGAGCTGCTGGGCGAAGGCGGCATGGGCCAGGTGTGGCGGGCCGAGCGCGCCGACGGCCTCTACCAGGGCGAGGCCGCCATCAAGCTGCTGCGCGACGACGTGGCCGGCGCCGGCCTGGCCGAGCGCTTCGCCCGCGAGCGCGCGCTGCTGGGCCGGCTGGCCCACCCCGGCATCGCGCGGCTGCTGGACGCCGGCGAGAAGGACGGCCGCGCCTTCCTTGTGCTGGAGTACGTGGCCGGGCAGACGCTGTCGGCGCATGTGCGTGGCCGCAGCCTCGCCGAGCGCGTGCAGTTGCTGGTCAGCGTCGCCAGCGCCGTGGAGTACGCGCATGCCCAGCTCATCGTCCACCGCGACCTGAAGCCGAGCAACGTGGTCGTCGACGAGCAGGGGGCACCGAAGCTGCTGGACTTCGGCATCGCCGGGCTGCTGGACGACTCGGGCCAGCAGTCGGACAACGCGCTGACGCAGATCACCGGCCGGCGCCTGACGCCGGCCTACGCCGCACCCGAGCAGATCACCGGCGGTGCCATCGGCGTGGCGGCGGACATCTACTCGCTGGGCGTCATGCTGCACGAGCTGGCCACCGGCCAGCTGCCGTTCGGCAAGCGCAGCTCGAGCCGCACGGCGCTGGAGCATGAAGTCGTGCACGGCGAAGCACGGCGGCTGCGGCAGACCCTGGGCCGGGCCGAGGAGGACAGCGCCGATGCCGGCCCTGGCCGCCCGCCCGACGTGCGGCGTGTGGACAGCGACCTGGAGGCCGTCGTCGCCAAGGCCCTGCGCAAGAACCCCGCAGAGCGCTACACCAGCGTGGGCGCACTGACTGATGACCTGCAGCGCTGGCTTACCCAGCGGCCGGTCAGCGTGCGCCGCGACGACTGGCGCCACCGCATGCGGCTGTGGATGCGGCGCAATGCTGCCGTGGCGCTGGGCGGCAGCCTGGTCTTCGCGGCGCTGACGGCAGGCATGACAGCGGCGCTTTGGCAGCGCAGCCAGGCCCAGGCGGCGGCGGCGCGGGCGGAGCTGGTGACGGGCTATCTGAGCGAAGTCCTGAGCGCCGCCAGCCCGGACCGCAACGCGGGCCGTCAGCCGACGGTGATCGAGCTGCTGGACAGGAAGCGGCAGGAGCTGACGGAGCGTTTCAACGACGAACCCGAGGTCAAGGACCGTATCTACGACACGCTGGGCAAGACCTACTTCGCGCTGCAGCGCTTCGGCGTGGCGGCCGAGCTGGCGCAGGCACGGCTGACCCATGCCCGCGCCGCCTTCGGGCCCACGCACCCACTCGCCGACGACGCGGCCGTCGCGCTCGCCAACATCCACTCCGCAGTGGCGGGCGGCCAACCCGTCATCGACCTGCTGGAGCCCGTGCTGCCGCGCGTGGACAAGCGCCATGGCCAGATGAGCGCGCAGTCCCACGCGCTGCGCATGCATCTGCTGGTAGCGTATGCGCGCGTGGGCCGCTTTGCCGACGCCCACCGCGAGCTGGACATCGGCCGCCGCTCCAACGACGTGGTCAACGCCGACAACCCGATGGAGCACGCCCGGTTCAAGGGTTATGCCAGCGTGGTGCTGACCAGCGAGGGGCGCATCCGCGAGGCCGTCGCGCTGCTGGAAACGACGCGCCCACTGTGGCGGCCTGCGGAGCCCGCACGCGTGCGGCCGAGCCTGGTGCTGGAACGCAACCACATCTTCACTTCCTGGCGCCTCGCCACGGAAAGCGCCGCCGCCGCCACGGCCCGCAGCGACGAACTCGTGGCCCGCTGGGACGCGCTGGCCCGCCCCGGCAACCACGGCAGCTCGCTGATGCGCCAGCAGCTGGCGATCTACCTGCAGCAACTCGGCGAGTTCGACGCCGCCCGCGCACAGCTGGAACGAGCCCAGGCGGACACGGACGCGGCCGGTGCCGAAGACGCCGTCACCGGCCAGCTGCGCCGCATCCAGCTGCTGGAAGCCCGTGCGCTGGCGGCCGGCGGGGCCGACGCCGCCGCCGTGCAGGCCGCCGCGCAGGCGCTGGCCGGGCTTGACGGTGCACCGCTGATCGGCGACGTGCGTCGCGCCGACGGCTTGCTGATGCTGGGCCGCGTGGCGCTGGCGCCAGGCGCTGGCCCGGCAGGCCTGGCGCTGGCGCGCGACGTGAGCACGAGGCTGCAGGCGCTGCGCCCGGTGCTGGCCCAGGCGCGCAACGCCATGAGCCGCATCGCCGTCTTCGAGGGCCGACTGGCCGGCACGCCGCAGGCCGCGCTCGCGGCGGCACGCGAGCGCGTCGCCTACTTCGATGCGCTGCCCGAAACCCAGGGCCTGCCCGAGTGGAGCGCTCGCCTGCAGCTGGCCTGCGCACTGCGTGCCAACGGCCAGCCCTGGGCCGACGCGCTGGCCCGCGCCGAGCAGGCACGGCCGGCCAACCTGGCCTCGCTGACGGCCTCGCCCCACCCGCTGACCGGCCTCGCCACCCGGTTGGCCGAGGACTTGCCGGCCGACTGCGAGTGGCGTTTTTAGGGTCAACTCTCCACGCAAAAACGCGTTTACCCGTAGGGGCAGGAGCGGGCCGTGCAGGTAACTTCCCTCCTCCCGAAGAAGAACAGGAGACCCCCATGGCCACCATCGCCGCCGATCAACTCGCCCTGCAACGCCTCTACCACTGGGAACGCAGTGCGGGCGCCAGCATCACGCTGACCCAGCCCATGGGCGGCGCCGACGTCAAGGACTTCACCTGGACCCAGGTGGGCGACCAGGTGCGCCGCATGGCCGCCTTCCTGAAGGCCAAGGGCGCCGCCGAAGGCTGGCCGGCCGATGCCAAGGTGGCCATCCTCTCCAAGAACTGCGCCTGGTGGCTGATGAGCGACCTCGCCATCTGGATGGCCGGTTATGTCAGCGTGCCGCTGTACCCGACGCTGGCGGCGGACACCATCCAGCAGATCCTGACGCACAGCGAGGCCCGCTTCGTCTTCATCGGCAAGCTGGACGGCTGGGAGGGCATGAAGCCCGGCGTGCCGGCCAGCCTGCCCGGCGCCAGCTACGCGCTGTCGCCCGACGACGTGAAGCAGAACTATGAAAGCTGGGACGCCCTCTGCGCCCGCACCGAGCCGCTGAAGGGCGAGCCCACGCGCGGCGCCGACGAGCTGTGCACGCTGATCTACACCTCGGGCACCACCGGCAACCCCAAGGGCGTCATGCACAGCTTCGGCGCCTTCACCTGGGCGATCGCCGAGGGGCTGGATCGCTTCCCGATGAGCGCCAGCGACCGCATGATGTCCTACCTGCCGCTGGCCCACGTGGCCGAGCGCGTGCTGATCGAGCATGCCTGGCTGAAGGTCGGACTCAAGGTGTTCTTCGCCGAGTCGCTGGACACCTTCACGCAGGACCTGCAGCGCGCGCGGCCGACCATCTTCTTCAGCGTGCCGCGGCTGTGGGTCAAGTTCCAGCAGGGTGTGCAGGCCAAGATGCCGCCGCAGAAGATGAACACGCTGCTGCGCCTGCCCATCATCGGCGGGCTGGTGCGCAAGAAGGTGCTGAAGGCGCTGGGCCTGGACCAGTGCCGCATCGCCGTCGGTGGCGCCGCGCCCATGCCCGTGGCGCTGCTGGAGTGGTACGGCACGCTGGGCCTGCACATCAACGAGGGTTACGGCATGACCGAGAACCTCGCGCTCTCGCACATGACGCTGCCCGGCGTGAACCAGCGCGGCACCGTGGGCCCGGCCTATGCCGGCGTGCAGACGCGCATCGACCCCGCCAGCGGCGAGCTGCAGATGCGCAGCCCGGCGCTGATGATGGGCTACTACAAGGAGCCCGGCCTGACCGCCGACGCGCTGACCGAGGACGGCTGGCTTCACACCGGCGACAAGGTCACGCAGGACAAGGACGGCTGCGTGCGCATCACCGGACGCGTGAAGGACTTGTTCAAGACCAGCAAGGGCAAGTACGTCGCGCCCGCGCCGATCGAGGACAAGCTGGGCATGAACCCCGCCATCGAGGCCTGCTGCGTGGCCGGCGCCAACATGGGCCAGCCGCTGGGCATCGCCATGCTGTCGCCGCAAGGCGTGCAGCGCGCCAGCAGCGACGCGGCCGGCCTGCAGGCCGAGCTGACCCAGCATCTGGCAGCCGTGAACGCCAAGCTGGACCCGCACGAGCAGCTCGACACGTTGGTGCTCATCAAGACGCCGTGGACGGTGGACAACGGCTTCATCACGCCGACCTTCAAGGTCAAGCGCAACCGCGTCGAGGAGGCCTACGCAGGCAAGTTCGACG
The DNA here is from genome assembly GCF_043555835.1 of Pelomonas parva. Lineage (NCBI taxonomy): Bacteria > Pseudomonadati > Pseudomonadota > Betaproteobacteria > Burkholderiales > Sphaerotilaceae > Roseateles > Pelomonas parva. Next base: position 206,300 of record NZ_JBIGHV010000003.1, read on the forward strand.
CGTGGGCTGGCAAGCGGGCGAAGGTGCAGTTCGGGGACTGACAAGCCCCTCGCCCAGCCCTGCCCTGCTGAACGCAGGCGGGTCTGGTCGGTCCCCCGAGGGGACGGCGATGCTTGCGGCATTGAGCCGCAAGCACATCGCCATGGCGGGCCGGCTTGGGGCGGCCCGGCGCTCGGCCCGAAATTCAGCCGCGCCAGTAGTCCGTGCGCCCATAGTGCCCCCGCAGATGCTCCACCCACAACCTCACCCGCAGCGGCAGGTGGCGTGACTGCGGGAACACCGCGTAGATGCCGTTGGGCGGCGCGGCAAAGCCGTCCAGCACGCTGACCAACCGCCCGGCCGCGATGTCGGCCTCGACCTCCCAGGTGCTGCGCCAGGCAAGGCCCAGGCCCGCCACGCACCAGTCGTGCAGCACCTGGCCGTCGCTGCAGTCCAGCCGCGCGCTCAGGCGCAGGTGCTGCACGGCGCCGTCGACCTGGAAGGCCCAGCCGCGCGTCTGGCTGGCTTCGGAGCTGAGCGTCAGGCAGGCGTGGCGGGCGAGGTCGTCGGGGTGCTTGGGCGTGCCGGCGCGCTTCAGATAGCCGGGCGCGCCGACGCACAGGCGGCGGTTGTCGGCCAGGCGGGTGCTGACGAGGCTGGAGTCCGGCAGGTCGCCCACGCGCACCGCGCAGTCGAAGCCCTCGTGCACGATGTCGACGACGCGGTCGCTGAGGTTGAGCGACAGGCTCAGCTCGGCGTGTTCCGCCAGGAAACCCGGAACCAGCGGCGCGACATGGCGGCGGCCGAAGCCGGCCGGAGCGGTCACGCGCAGATGACCGCTGGCCTTGAGGCCGCCGGCGCTGACAGCCGCCTCGGCATCGGCCAGCGCGGTGATGAGGCGCTGACAGTCCTCCAGAAAAGCCTGCCCCTCGGGCGTCAGCGTCAGCCGCCGCGTCGTGCGCAGCATCAGCTTGACGCCCAGGCGCGCCTCCAATGCGTCCAGCCGCCGGCCCATGACGGCGGGCGCCACGCCTTCCGACTGCGCCGCCGCCGTCAGGCTGCCCTTGGCCGTGACGAGCACGAAGGACTCGATCTGCTTGAGCTTGTCCATGCCGGCGATTGTGCTGGGTCATCGATGCAAAACCGACCGTTCCGGGCACGATCCATGCGTTCAAGTCACAGATGAATGGCGTGCCGCAGCGGGAATCCCGACACGGCGGCGCGCTAGATTTCGGCATCCGTGTTTTGCCCCTCTGCCAGGAGTTCGCCCATGTCCACCGCCAGCCGCACCACGCTCCACCGCCTGCAGGTCGATACCGACCTGGCCCGCTTCATCGACACCGAGGTGCTGCCCGGCACCGGCGTCGCCAGCGAGGCCTTCTGGGCCGGTTTCAGCAAGATCGCCCACGAGCTGGCGCCGATGAACCGCGCGCTGCTGGCCGAGCGTGACCGCCTGCAGACCGAGCTGGACGCCTGGCACGAGGCCCACCCCGGGCCCATCACCGACATGCCGGCCTACCGCAGCTTCCTGAGCCGCATCGGCTACCTGGTCGAGCCGCCCGCGCAGGTGCAGGCGACGACGGCCAACGTCGACGCCGAGCTGGCGCTGCAGGCCGGCCCGCAGCTGGTGGTGCCCATCCTGAACGCCCGCTACGCGCTGAACGCGGCGAACGCGCGCTGGGGTTCGCTGTACGACGCGCTGTACGGCACCGATGCCATCTCCGAAGCCGATGGCGCGACCCGCGCGGGGGGCTACAACCCGGTGCGCGGCGCCAAGGTCATCGCCTTTGCCCGCCAGGTGCTGGACCAGGCCGCGCCGCTGGCCGAGGGCTCGCATGGCCAGGCCGTGGCCTACCGCGTCGAGGGTGACCAGCTGTCCGTCACGCTGGCGTCCGGCGACGTGACCGGCCTGGCCGACGCGGGCACGTTTGCCGGCTACCAGGGCGCGCCCGAGTCACCGAGCAGCCTGCTGCTGGTGCACCACGGCCTGCATCTGGACGTGCGCATCGACCGCGAGACGCTCATCGGCCGCAGCGACCCGGCCGGCATCAGCGACGTCATCCTGGAGTCGGCGCTGTCGACCATCCTGGACCTGGAAGACTCTGTCGCCGCCGTCGATGCCGAGGACAAACTGCTGGCCTACCGCAACTGGCTGGGCATCCAGCTGGGCACGCTGACCGAGGAAGTCGCCAAGGGCGGCAAGACCTTCACACGCAGGCTGAACGCGGACCGCGTCTACACGGCACCGGGCGGCAGCGGCACGGTCACGCTGCATGGCCGCTCGCTGATGTTCGTGCGCAATGTCGGCCACCTGATGACCAACCCGGCCATCCTGCTGGAGGACGGCAGCGAGATCCCCGAAGGCATCATGGACGCGGCCATCACGACGACGATCGCGATGCATGACCTGAAGCGCCGCGGCAACAGCCGTACCGGCTCGGTCTACATCGTCAAGCCCAAGATGCACGGCCCGGCTGAGGTGGCCTTCGCCGCCGAGCTGTTCACCCGCGTGGAGCAGCTGCTGGGCCTGCCCGACAGCACCGTCAAGCTGGGCATCATGGACGAAGAGCGCCGCACGTCGGTCAACCTGATGGCCTGCATCGCTGCGGCCGCCAGCCGCGTCGCCTTTATCAACACCGGCTTCCTGGACCGCACCGGCGACGAGATGCACACCGCGATGCGCGCCGGCCCCATGCTGCGCAAGGGCGACATGAAGACGTCCAGCTGGATCACCGCCTACGAACGCAGCAACGTGCTGACCGGCCTGGCCTGCGGCCTGCGCGGGCGCGCCCAGATCGGCAAAGGCATGTGGGCCATGCCCGACCTGATGGCGGCCATGCTGGAGCAGAAGATCGGCCACCCCAAGGCCGGCGCCAACACCGCCTGGGTGCCCTCGCCCACCGCCGCCACGCTGCACGCGCTGCACTACCACCAGGTCAACGTGGCCGCCGTGCAGCAGGAGCTGGAGAAGGTGGATCTGGCCGCCGAGCGCGAAGGCATCCTGAACGCGCTGCTGACCATCCCCGTCGCGCCCGAAGCCAACTGGACGCCCGAGCAACGCCAGCAGGAGCTGGACAACAACGTGCAGGGCATCCTGGGCTACGTCGTGCGCTGGGTGGACCAGGGCGTGGGCTGCTCGAAAGTGCCCGACATCAATGGTGTCGGTTTGATGGAAGACCGTGCGACCTTGCGGATATCCAGCCAGCACATTGCCAACTGGCTGCGCCATGGCGTCGTCAGCGCCGAGCAGGTGCGCGCAACCTTCACGCGCATGGCCACCGTCGTCGACGGCCAGAACGCCGGCGATCCGGTCTACCAGCCGTTGGCCACCCATCCCGACGGCGCGGCCATGCAGGCGGCGCTGGACCTGGTCTTCAAGGGCGAGGCCCAGCCCAGCGGCTACACCGAGCCGTTGCTGCACGCCTGGCGGCTCAAGGTAAAGCAGTGCTGATCTAGGGGGCGACGCCTAGCGCGCCGATCAGTTGACACATTGGCACAACGAATACTTGACCCCTACCGAAGGTCACACGTCGCCCTTGGACAACAGGTGCATGACTGCTTGTTACCGCAAATGCAAGGGTAAACCCTTGTTTTTTACTCATTAGGCGACTTGCCATGACGAATGGCAGGGCAATAGAGATGAACCCGCACTTCTGAGGATTCACGCCCACTGAGACTAGGCGCCTCTTCGCCGTGGCACCGCGGCCGTGAGGCGCGCTCCGGCACATCAAGCCGGGGTTGGTCTAGATCTCTTTGGAGTCCCAATGTTCAAACTCAACGTCATGAGCGCAGCGGCGCTGGCCTACCTGGCCGCATTCGCTGTCCCCGTCCTCGCCCAGCAACAGCTGGAAAGGATCGAAGTCACGGGTTCCGCAATCAAGCGAATCGATGCCGAGACAGCCGTTCCGGTCACCATCATCAAGATGGCAGACCTGAAGTCACAAGGTGTCACTTCGGTCGAGCAGATCATGAGCTCGCTGAGCTCGGTTCAGATGACACAAGGCTCCAGCCAGCAAGTGGGCGCAGGCACCGGTGGTGCTTCGTTTGCCGACCTGCGCGGCATCGGCGCCAGCAAGACACTGGTGCTGCTGAACGGCCGACGTATCGCGAACAACGCGATCGACGGGTCCGCACCTGACCTCAACATGATCCCGTTTGCTGCCCTGCAGCGCGTTGAAGTGCTGCGCGATGGCGCTTCCTCCCTGTACGGCACGGACGCCATCGGCGGCGTGATCAACTTCATCACGAACAAGGACTACACCGGCGGCCAGATCACCTTCGGTGTCGACGTGCCCAAGGAGTCGGGCGGCAAGAGCCGCAACGCCAACATCGGCTTCGGCTTCGGCGACATCGCCAAGGACGGCTACAACATCTTCGGCTTCGTGGACGTTGCCAAGACTGACGCGATCGGCGGTCAGCAGCGCGAGTTCAACAACCGCTTCCCCGGCGGCATCTCCCCGACGCCCTTCCCGGCCAACTACTACCAGAACCCCTCGGTGACCGGCAACCCTGCCGGACCGGACTGTACAGACCCGACCTTCCTGGTGCCGGCCGGCGACGGCACGTCTTGCCTGATGGCAACGTCGCGCTTCGTGGACTACACCGCCAAGACCAAGCGCACGGCCGGCATGCTGCGCGGCTCGGTGGCCTTGGGTGAACACACGCTGTCGGCCGAACTGTTCGCCACCAGCAACGACTCCACCACCGCCATCGCGCCCGTGCCCTACGGCACGCTGTGGATGAACCGCCTGCGCCCGGACGGCACAGCGAATCCCTACATGCCCGCCAGTACGGCGGCCGTGCCGATCACCACGACCTACACGCAGGCCAACATGACGCCGCGCCCGGGCGTCGTTCTGCAGCCTGGCTTTGTCACGGTGAAGTGGCGTGCCCTGGACGGCGGCCAGCGCTCGAACACCTCGCTGAACGACCAGACCCGCTTCCTGGTGAGCCTGGACGGCTTCGTTTCCGGCTGGGACTATCAGGTCGGCGCGAGCATCAACGAGAACAAGATCAAGGAAGTGGTCTCCGGCTACACGGACGGCAACAAGATCACGACCGCCATGCTGAATGGCGTGATCAACCCCTTCGGCGAACAGGACGCAGCCGGCAACGCGGCCATCCAGGACGCGCTGCTTGGCGGCAACCTGCAGAACCACAAGGGCAAGGTCACGACCTTCGACGGCCGCATCAGCCGCGAACTGAGTGACTGGTTCGGTGCCGGTCGCGGTGCCGCCGTCGCTATCGGTGCTGAGTTCCGCAAGGAAGACTTCATCTCGAAGGCCAACACACCCGTGGCCGAGCTGCTGCAGGCCAGCACCGGTGTGGACCCGAACTCGCTGTCCGAAGGCAACCGCAAGGTGTCGGCGGTCTACGCCGAACTGAACGTTCCGCTGACCCGAACGCTGGATGCCACAGCCGCCGTGCGTTACGACAAGTACAGCGACTTCGGCAACACGACCAACCCGAAGTTCGGTCTGCGCTACCAGCCGATGAAGGAACTTCTGCTGCGCACCAGCTACTCGACAGGCTTCCGCGCCCCGTCGCTGTATGAGCTGAATGCCACACCGGCGTACACCAACACCGGCAACGTGAACGACCCCGTCAACTGCCCTGGCGGCAAGGCGATCGCCGGCAAGTCGCAGGCGCTGAACTGCAACGTGCAGTTCCAGCGTTTGACCGGCGGCAACATCGACCTGCAACCCGAAGAGTCGCAGAGCCTGACCTTCGGCATCGTCCTCGAGCCGACCGCCGACCTGTCCATCGGCTTTGACTGGTGGTGGATCCGCCTGGAGAACCAGATCGCCGCGCTGTCCGAGACCACCGTGCTGGGCAACGATTTCAAGGACTTCACCCAGTACGTCTATCGCAACGGCACCGGTGACCTGTCGATCGACGGTTTCTCCTGCCCCGGCAGCGATTGCGGCTACCTTGACCTGCGCCAGCAGAACCTGGGCGGCCTCAATACCAACGGTGTGGACATCAGTGTGGTCTTCCGCCAGTCGCTGGGCAGCCTGGGTCGCGCGACCCTGGGCCTGAACAGCACCTACGTGACGAAGTACGAGTACCAGGACTATGTCAACGGCCCCTGGAACCAGAACGTCGGCATCTACGTCGGCACGGCGCCCATCTTCCGCTGGCAGCATTCGGCAACCGCCGTCTGGAATGTGGGCAGCTGGACGCTGGGCATGATCGGCCACTACAAGAGCGGCTACGTCGACCAGGACCCGACCAACAAGGTCAGCCAGTACGCCACGGCGGACGCCTATGTGTCCTGGGCGGGCTACAAAGGCCTGAACCTGACCGTCGGCGTGAAGAACCTGACCGACCGCGACCCGCCTTACTCGAACCAGGGCGAGGTGTTCCAGGCCAACTACGACCCCCGCTTCGCGAATCCCACTGGCCGCACCTACTACCTGCGCAGTACGTATCGCTTCTGATTCGCCAGCCCCGGAGGGTCGCCCCCCCGGGTCTGCGCAGCAAGGCCCTTGCCCTCGGCAAGGGCCTTTTTCATGGGCGGCGAGAATCGCAGCCCCGAATCGAAAGTGGCGCATGTCTGATCCTTCCCGGCAACTTCGGCCAGCCGAGGTCCTCGTCATCGGCGCCGGCCCGGCCGGCAGCGCCTGCGCGCGCGTGCTGGCCCGTGCCGGCCTGGCCGTGCTGCTGGTCGACCAGCACCCACCCGGCCGCGACAAGACCTGCGGCGACGGCCTGATCCCCGACGCGCACAAGGCGCTTGAGCGGCTGGGGCTGCTGGATGAGGTCATGCGCCGGGCGCAGCCGGTCAGCCATGTTGGCTGCATCGGCCCGCGCGGCGGGCGCGTCGACGTGCCGGGCACCATGGCGGTGCTGCCGCGCAGGGAGCTGGACGCGCTGCTGCTGCAGGGCGCCCGGGACGCCGGTGCGCGCTTCGAGCAGGCGCGCTTCGAGGCGCCGCTGGAAGTAGTTGGCCGCGTCGTCGGCGCGCGGCTGAAGCAGGGCGATGAGATCGTTGAAGTCCAGGCTCGCTGGGTCGTCCTGGCCACAGGCGCCGTGCCCAAGGCGCTGACGGCAGCCGGCATGTGCGAACGCCACACGCCCAGCGGCGTGGGTCTGCGCGGCTATGTGAAGGCGCCGCAGATGGCGGGCAAGATCACCTCGCTGGAAGTCGTCTGGAACAAGGCACTGCGGCCGGGCTATGGCTGGATCTTCCCGGCGCCGGACGGCCACTTCAACATCGGTGTGGGCGTGACCGACTCGCACATGGACATCGAAGGCAAGGGCCAGAAGAAGAGCGCCAACCTGCGCGCCATCTTCGACGCCTTCGTGACCAACTACGAACCCGCCGCCGAGCTGATGCGCGTGGGCGAACTGGTGGGCGACCTGAAGGGCGCGCCGCTGCGCTTCACGCTGACCGGGGCGAAGTGGACGCGGCCCGGCCTCATCGTCACCGGCGAGGCGGCGGGCTCCACCTACTCCTTCACCGGCGAGGGCATCGGCAAGGCGATGGAGACCGGCATGCTGGCGGCGGACGCGATGCTGGCCCACAGCGACGACAGCGCCGCCCGCGCCGCCTACGAGGCCGGCCTGACGGCGCTGAAACCGAAATTCAAGCTCTACGAGGCCGCCAACCGCGTCAACGCCCACCCCTGGCTGGCGGACCTGGTGATCTGGCGGGCAAAGAAGAGCCCGCGCGTGCTCAAACGCATGGCGGGCGTGCTCAACGAGACGAGCAACCCGGGCAATATCGTCAGCCTCAAGGGCATCAGCCGACTCTTCTTTGAGTGATCAGACGCGCTCGATGACCAGGGCGATGCCCTGCCCCACGCCGATGCACATCGTGCACAGCGCATAACGGCCGCCCGTCACTTCGAGCTGGTTGACGGCCGTCGTCACCAGTCGCGCGCCGCTGGCGCCCAGCGGGTGGCCCAGCGCGATGGCGCCGCCATTCGGGTTCACGCGGGCGTCATCGTCCGCCAGGCCCAGGTCGCGCAGCACCGCCAGGCCTTGGGCGGCGAAGGCCTCGTTCAGCTCGATGACGTCCATGTCGGCCAAGGTCAGCCCCGCCAGCGCCATCACCTTGCGCGTGGCCGGCGCCGGGCCGATGCCCATGATGCGTGGCGCCACGCCCGCCGTGGCCATGCCGACAACGCGGGCGCGCGGCGTGAGGCCATGGCGCTGCGCTGAAGCCTCGCTGGCCAGCAACAGTGCGCAGGCGCCGTCGTTGACGCCGCTCGCATTGCCGGCCGTAACGCTGCCGTCCGGCGTGACGATGCCCTTCAACTTCGCCAGCGCGTCCAGGCTGGTCTCGCGCGGGTGTTCGTCCAGCAGCATGCGCAGCGGCTCGCCCTTCTTCTGCGGCACGTCGACCGGGACGATCTCGCGCTCGAAGAAGCCGCGCTTCTGCGCCGCGATGGCCTTCATCTGCGAGGCCAGCGCCATGCGGTCCTGGGCTTCACGTTCGATGCCGAAATCGGTGGCGACGTTCTCGGCCGTCTCGGGCATCGCATCGACGCCGTAGGCCGCCTTCATCGCCTTGTTGATGAAGCGCCAGCCGATGGTGGTGTCATAGATGGCGTTCGAGCGGCTGAAGGCGCTCTCCGCCTTGGGCATGACGAAGGGCGCGCGGCTCATGCTCTCGACACCACCGGCGATCAGCAGCCCGGCCTCGCCGGCACGGATGGCGCGGGCCGCCGTGCCGACGGCATCCAGGCCCGAACCGCACAGCCGGTTCACCGTCACACCGGACACCACCACCGGCAGGCCGGCCAGCAGCGCGGCCATGCGGGCGACGTTGCGGTTGTCCTCGCCGGCCTGGTTGGCGCAGCCGTAGATGACGTCTTCCACCGCCGCCCAGTCGACGTTGGTGTTGCGCGCCATCAGCGCCTTGATGGGCAGCGCGGCCAGGTCGTCGGCGCGGATGGACGACAGCGCGCCGCCGTAGCGGCCGAAGGGCGTGCGGATGGCGTCGCAGATGAAGGCGTGGGTCATGTCAGCGACCGTCTCAAGTAGGGGCTGACGCGATAGCGCTCGCCGCGGTGGTAGGTGTCGAGGCAGTCCAGCAAGGCCACGATAGAGCCGGCGCCCCACTGGCCCAGCCATTCGAACGGCCCGGCCGGGTAGTTCACGCCGAGCTTCATTGCTGCATCGGCCCCTTCCTCGCTGCAGACGCCTTGCTGCACGGCGTCGTGCGCCTCGTTGACGAGCATGGCAATGGTGCGCGCGACGATGAGGCCGGGGGCGTCGACCATCTCGCGCGGCGTGAAGCCCAGCGCCACCAGCCAGCCGACGTGGTCGTCGAAGTTGCCGGACTTGGCGTAGGCCAGGTCGCCACCGGCACCGAGAGGCAGGTCGAAGACGACGACCGGCGCCTGCAGGTCGCGCTCTGCGGCGATCTCCCGGGCGGAACGGCCATCGGTGAGGCGGATCTGCGCGCGGTCGGCGGCCAGGCCCACCCAGTCGCTGACCTCCTCGCGTTCGGCTTGCGGGAAGGCCGCAGCGAATCGCTCCGCGACAAAGCCCTGGCCATGCACGACCAGGCGCCTGGCGTCAGGCAGCGGGTACTTGTAGGTGCGCAGCGCGGGCGCGCCTTCGGGGTAGCTGTAGAACCCGCGCCCGCTCTTGCGGCCTAGATAGCCAGCATCCACCAGCTCCTGCTGCACCAGCGAAGGCGTGAAGCGGCGGTCGAAGAAGTTGGCGGCGAAGACCGAGTTCGTCACTGCAAAGTTGGTGTCGTGGCCGATCAGGTCCATCAGCTCGCAGGGGCCCATGCGAAAACCCGCTGCGCGCAGGCAGGCGTCGATGACCTCGGGCGTCGCCGCGTGCTCCTGCAGCAGCATCAGCGCCTCGGCGTAGTAGGGCCGGGCGATGCGGTTGACGATGAAGCCCGGCGTGGAGCGCGTGTGCACAGCGGTTTTTCCCCAACGGCCGGCGAGGTCGTGGATGGCCTGCGCCACCTCGGGCGCCGTGCCCAGGCCCGACACCACCTCCACCAGCTTCATCAGCGGCACCGGGTTGAAGAAGTGCATGCCCACCAGGCGCTCGGGCTTCTTCATGTCACGGGCCAGCGCCGTGACCGAGATGGACGAGGTGTTGGTGGCGATGACGGCCTCGGCCGGCAGCACCGCCTCCAGGTCGGCGAACAGCGCACGCTTGATGTCGAGGTTCTCGACGATGGCCTCGATGACAAGGTCCACCGGCGCGAGCGCGTCGACCGGGGTGATGCGCGCCAGCGTCGCCTGCGCGGCTTCAGCGGTCAGCTTGCCCTTGGTGGCCAGGCCGTGCAGCGTCTGCGCCAGCTTGGCCTTGGCCGCTTCGGCAGCGCCGGTGCGGGTGTCGAACAACAGCACGTCATGACCGGCCTGGGCGGCGACCTGGGCGATGCCGGCGCCCATCAGGCCGGCGCCGACGACAAGGATGCGGGCGTTGTCCAGTGTCATTCGGGCGGTGTCCAGTTCGGCTTGCGCTTGGCCAGGAAGGCCGAGAAGCCCTCGCGGGCCTCGGGCGTGGCGCGCACGCGGGCAATGGTTTGGGCGGTCAGCTCGCGCACGTCCGCAGTGACCGGGCCGGGCGCGAGGCGGACATAGAGCTGTTTGATCTCGGCTTGAGCTTGCGGGCCGCAGGCGAGCAGGTCAATCACCAGGGCGTCTACCGCCGTGTCCAGCGCTGAAGCCGGCACGACGCGCTGCACGAGGCCCAGGCGCAGCGCCTCGTCGGCACCCATGCGCGTAGCCGTCAGCGCCAGACGCCGCGCCTCGCGCAGGCCCACGGCGTTGACGAGATGCGGGCCGATGACAGCAGGCAGGATGCCCAGCCGCGCCTCGCTGACCGAGAAGCTCGCCGCGTCGGACGCCACGGCCATGTCGCAGGCCGCCACCAAGCCGACGCCGCCGCCCAGCGCCGCGCCCTGCACGCGCGCCAGCGTCAGCTTCGGGCAGTCGGCAATGCGCGCCAGCATGGCCGAGAAGCGGCGCGCATCGGCGAGGTTGTCGGCTTCGGACGCGGCCGCCGCGCGCTGCATCCACTGCAGGTCGGCGCCGGCGCTGAAGTGCTTGCCGGCACCGGCCAGCACGATGGCGCGCACGCTGGCGTCGCCGCCCAGCAGCGCGAAGGCCGCGTCCAGCTCGGCGATCAAGGTCTCGTCGAAGGCGTTGAACACGGCAGGCCGGTTCATCGTCAGCTGGGCCACGCCATCAGGGCGGCGTTGCAGGTCGAGGGAGGTCCAGGAGGGCATGGCGGCATTCTTGCACCGCACTTGTCTAGACAGCCGCACTGCCATTCAGACGCCCGGGCGCGCCATTCGCCGCACGGACCCGCAGCAGATGCATGCGCCTCCTAGACTGCGGCCCATGCCTCGCCTCGAAGACTTCTCTCAGTGGTTCTACCCCGGGTCACGCCGTGTCTTCACGCCCGAGGAGATGGCTCGCGGCGGCACGCAGCTGTGGCCGTCCGGTATCGACCAATACGTGTTCGTCAACGTCGTGCTGCTGCTGGCCGCGTTCTCGCACCAGATGTCCAAGGGTACGCGGCCGGTGGCATGGTTCTTGGCGCTGTTTGTCACTTCCATCGCGCTGGGCGTGGCGCGCTGGCTTTGGCGCAGGCCGAGCCGGCGCTGGCTCAACATCGCCTGCTACGGGCTGGCGCTCGTCGTCACGGCGGCATTAATCGTGTTGGCCAAAACGGGTTGGCGCGAGGTGGCCATCGATCACGCCGCACTCGCCGTGGTCGTGATGACGGCCATCCTCTCGGCCTGGTGGGGGTTGACCGTCTACCGCGTCGACCAGATCGAGGCGCGGCTGCGCGAGCTGGCCGACCAGGACGCCGCGCTGCGCCTGTCCACGCGCCTGGCCGCCGCACAGATCCAGCCGCATTTCCTGTTCAACACGCTGGCCTCGTTGCAGCACTGGGTGGACACCGGCGACCCCCGCGCCGCGCCGCTGCTGCGTGACTTCACGGCCTATCTGCGCGCCACGCTGCCGATGTTCGAGCGCGAGCTGCAGCCGCTGGCCGATGAGATAGAGATGGTGCGCCGCTACCTGGCCATCATGCAGGCGCGGTTGGGCGAGCGGCTGCGCGTCGACATCGCCATGGCCCCCGACATCGATGCGCAGCTGCCGCCGGGCCTGGTGCTGACGCTGGTGGAGAACGCCATCGCCCACGGCGTCGAGCCACAGCTGCGCGGCGGGAGCATCGACATCGCCGGCCATCGTGACGGGAACCGCCTGGTGCTGACCGTGCGCGACGACGGCCCCGGCCTCGCGCCCGGCTGGACGGAGCGCGTGGGCCTGGCCAACACGCGCCGCCGGCTGGCGAGCGCCTTCCCAGCGGCCACGCTGACGCTGGCCGATGCTTCCCCCGGCTGCGTCGCCACCTTGACCCTGCCCATCCCGCTGACCCCATGACTGCACTGACTGCCCTGATCGCCGATGACGAGGAGGCCCCTCGCGAACAACTGCGCGCCGCGCTGGCCAGGCTCTGGCCCGAGCTGAAGCTGGTCGCCGCCAGCAGCAACGGCGCCGAGGCCTGGGACGACTGCCTGGCGCACGAGCCGGCCATCGCCTTCCTCGACATCCGCATGCCCGGCCTGACCGGGCTGGAGGTGGCGCGCCGCTTGTCCGCGCTGGCTGCGCCGCCGCTGATCGTGTTCGTCACGGCCTTCGACGACCACGCACTGGCCGCCTTCGACGCCGGCGCAGTGGACTATGTGCTCAAGCCGGTCGACGACGAACGCCTGGCCCAGGCACTGGCCAGGCTGCGCGCGCGGCTGGCCCAGCCGGCGCCCGACACGGCGGCGCTGCAGCGGCTGCTTGCCGGCCTTGTGCAACCCAGGCCAGTGGCCCGCCCCATCCAGGCCGGCGTGGGCCGCGAGGTGGTGCTGATCCCGCCGGAGGAGGTCATCTACTTCGAGGCCGATGCACGCTACACCCGCGTCGTGCACAGCGGCGGCGAGGCACTGATCCGCACGCCGCTGCGTGAGCTGCTGACCCAGCTGGACCCCGAGCAGTTCTGGCAGATCCACCGCAGCGTGCTCGTCAACAGCCGCTGCATCGCGCGCGCCGTGCGCGTGGACGAAGGCACCATGGTCGTCACGCTGCGCGGGCGGGACGAGAAGCTGCCGGTGTCGCGGCAGTTCCAGGCGCTGTTCAAGGGTCAATAAAGACCAAAGCTCGGGGCAAACCCTGGGGGAGCGGGGGGGGCGAGTTCGGACAATCCGCGCCACCAGAGAAGCCCCTAAATCGTGGGGGCGCCCAAACCAACAAGCACACCATGCCCAGCGCCCTGCCCAACCCACGCTTTGACCACTTCTACCGCTACGACGAGCTGACGGCGCTGCTGTTTGCCTACGCCGAGGCACGGCCCAACCTCGTGTCGGTGCGCTCCATCGGCAAGAGCTACGAGGGCCGCGACATCTGGGTCGTCGTCGTCACGAACCTGGCCAGCGGCATGGACATCGACAAGCCGGCGCTCTGGGTGGACGGCAACATCCACGCGGCCGAGCTGACGGCGTCCACCACTTGCCTGTACTACCTGCACCACCTGCTGCTGCAGCATGGCGGCAGCGGCGCCGACGCGGCACAGGTCAACCGCCTGCTGGACACGCGCACCCTCTACCTCGTGCCGCGCCTGAACCCCGACGGCGCCGAGCTGGCCCTGGCCGAGCGGCCGCGCCACATCCGCAGCTCCACGCGGCCCTACCCCTACACCGAGGAGCCGGTCGACGGCCTGACGCCCGAAGACGTGGACGGCGACGGCCGCATCCTGACGATGCGCGTGCCCGACCCGCATGGCGGCTACAAGAAGCACGCCGGCGACCCGCGCCTGATGGTGCCGCGCGAGCCGGGCGAGTTCGGCGGCGAGTACTACCGCCTCATCCCCGAGGGCTTCATCAAGAACCATGACGGCCTGACCGTCAAGCTCAACGGCGACCGCGAGGGGCTGGACCTGAACCGCAACTTCCCCGGCGAATGGCGCCAGGAGTTCCAGCAGGTCGGTGCCGGCCCCTACCCGACCAGCGAACCCGAGGTGCGGGCGATGGTGGACTTCATCGTCCAGCACCCCAACATCGGCGCAGCGGTGAGCTTCCACACGCACAGCGGCGTCATCCTGCGGCCTTGCGGCACGCGCAGCGACAAGGACATGACGCCGGACGACCTGCGCCTGTTCCAGAAGTTCTCGGCCCTGGGCGAAAAGCACACCGGCTATCCGGCGATCAGCATCTACGAGGACTTCCGCTACGACCCCAAGGACGTCATCACCGGCACGCAGGACTGGGTGTACGAGCACCTGGGCGCGCTGTTCTGGGTGGTGGAGCTGTGGTCGCCCAAGAAGGAAGCCGGCATCGACGACAACCGCTGGATCGACTGGTACCGGGAGCATCCGGTCGAGGACGACTTGAAGCTGCTGAAGTGGAGCGACGAGCAATGCGGCGGCAAGGCGCATGTCGAGTGGACGCCGTTCCAGCATCCGCAGCTGGGTGCCGTGGAGATCGGTGGCTGGGACAAGATGAACTACTGGCGCAACCCGCCGCCGGCGCTGCGCGAACGCGAGGCGGCGCGCTTCCCGGCCTGGATGACGCAGGTGGCGATGAGCCTGCCCCAGCTGGAGCTGATCCGCACCGAGGTGCGCGCGCTGGGCCCCGACATGTGGCGCGTGCGCCTGGCCGTGGCCAATGCGGGCTACCTGCCGGCCTACGTGACGCAGCGCGCGCTGGAGCGCAAGACGGTGCGCGGCGTGATGTTCGAGATCCACATGCCCACGGGCGACCCGACCATCAGCCTGGTCAGTGGCAAGGAGCGCATCGAAGGCCCGCAGCTGGAAGGCCATGCGCCCAGGCAGAGCCAGCTGGCCTTCCTGCCGAGCAAACAGCCCACCGGCGACCGCGCGGTGGCCGAATGGGTGGTGCGTGCGCCGGTAGGCACGCGGCTGGCGTTGAGCGCCAGCGCGGAGCGGGCGGGCATTGTTCGGACCGAGGTTGTCCTCGACTAAGTACGCAAAAATGTACGCACACTTGAAGAAAAAGTGATTCAATTCAATGAATTACAAACCTATTCAAGTGCGCAATTTTGCCTGCACTCTATAACTCGCCCCATCAGTTTGAGCCGCTCCTCCCCCGGGAGGCCCAGCTTGAACCCCTGCTGTCCCAGGCCCATGACCTGAGCGCGGCCGCACTCAGTCTCGTCAGCCAACCCGCGCCCGACGTGCTGCGCGGCCTGCTGCGGGCGATGAATTCCTACTACTCCAACCGCATCGAGGGCCAGCACACCCGGCCGCTCGAACTGGAGCAGGCGCTCAGACAGGACTTCTCGGCCGACGCCAAGCTGGCCGCGCGGCAACGCCTGGCGCTGGCGCATATCGCCGCCGAAGCCGCGCTTGAACCCCGCTTTACCGGCGAGGCCGGCCTGCGCCAGCTCTACACGCCGGCCGCGCTGGGCGAGCTGCATCACGCGCTGTTTGCACGCCTGCCCGAAGCCGACCTGCGCACCGACGAGGGCGAGGCCATCACGCCCGGCCAGCTGCGCAGCCGCGATGTGCAGGTGGGCCGCCATATTGCCCCCGCCGCCGCCAGCCTGCCCGGCCTGATCGAGCGCTGGGGCCAGGTCTACAGCGGCGTGCGCCGGGGCGAGGCCAGCCTGGTGGCGCTGGCGGCGGCGCACCAGCGCCTGGGCTGGGTCCACCCCTTCATCGACGGCAATGGCCGCGTGATGCGGCTGCACACCCATCTGGCGCTGGGCGCGCTGGGCTACACCCGAGGGCTTTGGTCGCCACTGCGCGGTTTTGCGCGCAGCGTGGAGCGCTACTACGCGCTGATTGCCGCCGCTGACGAAGCCCGCCGGGGCGACCTGGACGGCCGGGGCAACCTCAGCGAGGCCGCGCTGGTGGACTGGATCGCCTATGTGCTGGACATCTGCCTGGACCAGACCCGCTTCATGACCGGCCTGCTGCAGCTCTCCGCCATGGAGGGCCGCATCGCCGCCTGCCTGCATTTCGAGCAGACCTCGCTCAAGAGCGGCGTGCGCATCGAGGCGCTGCGGCCGCTGCACTACCTGTTCCTGAGCAGTGCCTCACTGGAGCGCGGCGACTTCAAGCGCATGACCGGCCTGGGCGAACGCACCGCCACCAGCCTGCTGACGGCCCTGCTCAAGCGCGGTCTGCTGGCCAGCGACTCGCCCCAGGGCCAGGTGCGCTTCGGGCTGCCGCTGCATGCGCTGCGCTTCTACTTTCCGGCGCTGTGGCCGGAGGCGGAGGCCGATGTGGCGCAGGCCGGCCGCTGATCAGTCGGCAGGCCGCTCGCTCTCCTGGGCGGCAATCACCGCCGCCCGCCACAACCGCGCCGGGATGAAGGTACGCAGCTGCTCCATGGCCTTGGCGACGAGTGCCGGGTGCAGGCCATGGTCCAGGTGCGGCAGCACATCGGCCGTCACATCGGCGCCCAGGTCGACCAGCGCCTGGGCGGCGTCGACCACATGGCGGTACGAAAAACGCTGGTCCGCCAGGCCATGCAGCAGGTGCACGCAGACATCCTGCGGCGCATGCTCGGGCCGCGACAGATAGCCGCCGGCAAAGGCCAGCACGCGGCCCACCAGGGCTGGTTCGGCCTGCACCGCCTCCAGCGCCAGCAACGCGCCGTCACCCAGGCCGGCCAGGGCCACGCGCTCCCAGGGCAGGCCCAGCTTGCCGGCCTCTCCGCGCAGGCGGGCTATCAGCTGCGGCAGCGCGGCCTCCACACCCACCGGCCCGGTCTCGCCCAGCCACCAGCGGCAGCGGCCTTCGGCATCGCGCAGCGGCGGGTGCAGCGTCAGCGTGGCGGCGTTCGGGTACTGGCCTTGCAGCGCGGCAGCCAGCGGGGCCAGCGTGTCCGGGCCGTCGGGCGCGAGGCCGCTGTCGGGCAGCAACACAAACAGCAGGTCCGGGGCGGTGGCGTCTTGGCGAGGGGTCATGAACGGGATTTTCGGTGCGGCCGGGATATTTTTTCAACTGCGTAAAAAATCATGGCCGAATATTTGCGACCCAGTAAGAAAGCCGGCATCGAGAGATTTCAAGGACATTTGATTTCGCCGGCCGAGCTTGCTTGGTTCGCAGTATGCGAAGGTTTCCGTGAGTATTCACCCGCCCGACCAGCTGGTCGCGCAGGCAGCCGCACACCCGCCGCCCGCCGCCGGGCAAAGCGCCTGCTTTGTTGGCTACTTGCAACAAAGCCGTCACACGGCCTAGGCCGGATGGATCGGTAATGACCCTAGATCCGTGCTGAAGGTCACATGTAACCAAGGCCACCCCCTAGCATGAAACTTCGTTGACGAGCCGCTGGCTGCGCTGCCCTACCCGGATGGCGGATGGCTTTGAAACGCACCCCCTTGACGGACCCATTTATGCCCACCCAATCCTCCAGTTTCAAACCCGTTCAAAAACCCATCGCCCTGGCGGTTCTCGGCCTGATGTTTGCGCAGCATGCTGCAGCACAACAAACCCCGGCCGACAGTAACAAGCCGGCGACCACGGCTGAAACTCCCGCAGCGAAGCCGGCAGCGACCAAGCTGGATACCGTCGTCGTCACGTCCGGCTCCCGCATCAAGCGCGATGTGTTCAGCTCGCCGGCGCCCATCCAGATCATCAAGAACGAAGACGCCGCACTGGCGGGCTTCACGTCCACAGCCCAGGTGCTGCAGAGCACGTCCGTGACCAGCGGCCAGGGCCAGATCAACGCCGCGTTCGGCGGCTACGTCACCGACGGCGGCCCGGGCGCCAACACCGTGGGTCTGCGCGGCTTCGGCCCGACCCGCTCGCTGGTGCTGCTGAACGGCCGCCGCATGTCGCCGTCCGGCACCCGCGGCTCGGTCGGCGCCGCCGACCTGAACACGCTGCCCAATTCCATCGTCGACCGCATCGAAGTGCTGAAGGACGGCGCCTCGTCCATCTACGGCTCCGACGCCGTAGCCGGTGTGATCAACATCATCACCCGCAAGGACCTGGACTCCATCCGTCTCGACGCCGGCGCCACCGCCACCGAGCACGGCGGCGGCAATGCCTACAACTTCTCCATCGCCGGCGGCCTGATCAAGGACAGCTACCGCGTGCTGGCGTCGTACAACTTCAACGACAACCAGGCACAGACGCTGGGCGATCGCGACTGGACCCGTTGCAACACGACCTACCAGCGCACGGTCGCTGGCGGTGTCGTCGGCGGCTGGGGCAGCGCCGACTACGTCGATCCGAAGACCGGCAAGCCCAAGTGCTACCCGACCGGCCAGACCGGCGAGAACGGTGTGACCATCAACACCATCGGCACGTTTGACCCGTTGACGAACATCGCTTCTGTCCCCGCAGCCCTGCGCGGGACAACCGTTGGCGTTGCAGCGCCAGGAGCCGTGGGTACCAACTTCAACCGCTGGCGTCCGAACGCCGCCGTGACGACGGGCCTGGTCGGCTACGAAGGCGTCGGCGGCGGCGCGACCACCAGCCTGCACCCGCGCGACACCTTCGACGAGCGCATGCTGAACAACACGCTGCTGTCGCCGATCCGCAACCACAACTTCTACGCCGAAGGCTCCATGGACCTGGCGGCCATGGGCGACGCCGAGCTGTACGGTGAACTGCTGTTCAACCGCCGCGAATCCTCGCAGGTGGGCTTCCGCCAGCTGTCGCTGGACTATGCCAAGGGTAGCCCGCTGCTGCCGGCCAGCCTGGCCTTCAGCACGGTCCAGACCGCCCCGACGCTGATCACCAACGGCTTGGCGCTGGGCGTGCGCGGCTTCATCGGTGCCGGCAACAGCTACTCCAGCCAGGAAGTGGACTTCACGCGCGCCGTCGTCGGCCTGCGTGGCTCGTTCGGCAAGATCAACTGGGATTACGACGTCTCGGCGGTCCATTCCGAAAGCAGCGGCTCCTACACGTTCGACGGCTTCACGACCAGCAAGCTGGCGCAGAGCCTGAACGTCGTGGCCAACGGCAGCGGCGGCTTCAACTGCGTGGACACCAGCAATGGCTGCGTGGCCGCACCGGCACTGACCACCGACATCATTGCCGGCAAGCTGCCGGCGGCCTGGCTGGGCTTTGTCTACGGCAACTTCGTCGGCAACACGAAGTACAAGGAGACCGTGGTCACGGCCTCCACGACCGGCAAGCTGTTCAAGCTGCCCTATGGCGACGTGAAGGGCGCGTTCGGCGCAGAGTTCCGCAAGGCCTCCATCGACGACACGCCGTCGGAAGCCATGCAGACGGCTGCCATCTACAACTTCACGTCGAGCGGGGTGACCCGCGGCAGCGACCAGGCCACCGATGTGTTCGCCGAGCTGGAAGTGCCGCTGCTCAAGGACATCACGATGGCCAAGGAGCTGACGATGAACCTGTCGGCTCGCCGTGCGGACTACAAGTCCTATGGCTCGGGCTCGACCCACAAGATCGGCGCGCTGTGGGCCCCATCAGGCTGGATCTCGGTGCGCGGCACCAGCGGCACGTCCTACCGCGCCCCGGCGCTGTTCGAGCAGTTCGTGGGTGCCACGACCGGCTTCATTGCGTCGACGAGTGACCCGTGCAACGACTACAGCACCAAGGGTGCCGTGCGCGCGGCCAACTGCGCCAGCGAAGGCCTGCCGACCACGTTCCTGCAGACCAACAGCATCACCTCGATCACCTCGGGTGGCGCCACCTCCGGGCTGGCTGCAGAGACCTCCAGGAACTCCTCGTGGGGCATCATCCTGCAGCCGAGCCTGCCGACCGGCTGGGGTGACCTGTCGCTCGCGGTGGACCGCTTCGACGTCAAGGTGGAGAACGGCGTCGACCGCAGCGGCCCGGGCAACATCCTGACCAAGTGCTACGACGATCCGGGCTTCCGTGCCGCTGGCGGCTTCTGCCGCCTGGTGACCCGCAGCACGGCCAACAACGCGCTGACGGTCAACAACAGCTACGTGAACCTGGCCACGGACGTCGTCCGCGGCTATGAATTCAACGTGCGCTACACGAACGAGGTAGGCCCCGGCAAGCTGCGTGTGAACATGATGGCCACCGAGTACAAGGAGCAGTCGAGCAAGCTGTTCGTGACCGATGCGCTGCGCGACACCAACGGCACCCTCGGTTCGCCGGCCTGGTCGGGCGCGATGGACCTGAACTACACGGTCAAGGGCTGGAACCTGTACTACGGCCTGGAGTGGGTCGGCAAGATGTCCAACTACGGCTACTACGGCCTGGACGCCGCCACCAGCCCGTTCAAGCTGGACACGCCGGACTACTTCCTGCACTCGCTGTCGCTGTCCTACAGCGACTCGGTGAGCAAGTGGAAGGTGACCGGCGGCGTGCGCAACATCGCCGACAAGAACCCGCCGCAGATCTCCGCAGCCACCACCTACGGCACCAACCGCATCGGCAATGCGCCGCTGTACAGCGGCATGGACCTGCAAGGCCGCCGCTTCTTCATGAACGTCTCCAAGACCTTCTGATAAGCCAACGCTCCATCGCCCTGGCAACCCCGGTTGCCAGGGCTTTTTTTCAGGTGTGATTTCCATGCAAAGCTACTTGAACAAACTGGCACGGCTGCTGGCCGTCGCCGGTGCCGCACTGGCGGCCTGCCCGGCCGCCGTGATGGCGCAGACCGCCCCCGCCGCCGCGCCCATCCGCGTCCCGACCGTGGAGACGCTGGCGCAGTTCCCCGGCATGACGGGCTTCCAGATCTCGCCCGATGGCAAGCACATGGTTGCCCTGCAGAGCCAGGGCGACATCCGCAACATCCTGGTCTGGAAGCTGGCCGACCTGGCCGCCAAGCCGACCGTCATCGGCGCCAAGAACATGCAGATCTCCAGCGTGTCGTTCCTGAAGAACGACATGCTGCAGGTCAACATGACGCAGCCCTTCGACCTGCGCACCGACGAGACCATCAAGGTCTTCATCAACAAGCTGTACTTCACCGACCTCGAGGGCAAGAACTGGATTGAGCCGATGGCGGCCACAGAGATCCCGCGCACCGAGATCGCCAAGAAGGCCGCCGCGCTGGCCAACCCGACGGTGCTGAACCGACTGCTGAGCGACCCGGAGAACGTCATCGTCGTCAGCGACTCGGGCAACGCCACCAGCCGCGACGTCTACCGCTACAACCTGCGCAGCAACAAGGCCCAGCGCATCATGCGGCTGGGCGAATCGGACAACAACGTCTTCGTCAACAGCAAGGGCGTCGTCTGGGCCAAGTCGCGCCTGAACGGCGACAGCCAGGGCACCTTCATCGCCATCGAGTTCCGCAACAAGGACGGCGACTGGGAAGAGCACTTCCGCAACTACGTGAAGAACCGCGACGTCGTCGACGTGATCGCGGTCGGCACCAAGCCGGGCACGGCCGTGATCAGCAGCAACGTGGGCCGCGAGTTCACGGCCCTGTACGAGTACGACATCGCCGCCCGCAAGATGGGCCCTGCGCTGTTCGAGCACAAGTTCTTCGACGCGACCGGCGTGCGCTCGCTCCGCAGCGACGACACGCCGCCCGACGAGGCCTACGACGGCTACACCTACGACGGCCACCTGGCCCGCGACACCCACTGGGTCAACGAGAAGCTGGATGCCGTCGTGCGCGGCGTCGGCCAGGCCCTGGGCATCAAGGAGATCGACCAGGAGTTTGTCGGCGTGGGCAGCGGCGAGCGTGCAACGGTGCGCTCCTTCGATGGCGTGTCCGTGCGCCTCACCGGCTACGTGGCCGGCGAGACGCCGACCTACCTGATCCGCGTCAGCGGCCTGACCTACCCGACCGAGCACTACCTGCTGCGCGGCCAGAGCATCCAGCTGCTGGCCAAGGAGCGCCCGGACGTGGACAGGCGTGCCCTCGGCACCGCCCGCTTCGTCTACTACAAGGCGCGCGACGGCCTGAACATCCCCGCCTACCTGACCGTGCCCAACCCGCAGCTGTGCGGCGCCGGCCCGTATGCAGCGGTCGTGCACCCGCACGGCGGCCCGTGGGGGCGCGACTACATGGAGTACGACACCTCGGGCTGGGTGCCGCTGCTGGTGTCGCAGTGCCGCGTCGTGCTGCAGCCGCAGTTCCGCGGCTCGGCCGACTGGGGCCGCACGCTGTGGTTTGCCGGCGACCGCGAATGGGGCCAGAAGATGCAGGACGACAAGGACGACGGCGCCAAGTGGCTGGTCAGCGAGAAGCTGGCCGACCCCAAGCGCATCGCCATGTTCGGCTTCTCCTACGGCGGCTATTCGGCGTTCGCGGCGGCGGTGCGGCCGCATGGGCTCTACAAGTGCGCCATCGCCGGCGCGGGTGTGTCGGACATCGAGCGCATTTGGGCGAAGTTCTTCGACAACCCGTACTTCCGCTCTGCCCAGGAGCCCACCGTGCGCGGGCTGAGCCCGTTGAGCAAGGCCGACAAGATCGAGATCCCCATCATGGTCTACCACGGTGACCGGGACCAGGTCGTGCCGCTGATCCAGTCCGAGCTGTTCGTCGACAAGGCCAAGTCCGCCGGCAAGCCGGTGGAGTACCACGTGCTCAAGGACTACGCCCACGGGCCGGCATGGACGCGCAAGATCATGGCGGACCAGCTGAACCTGATCAGCAGCTATCTCGGCAAAGGATGCGGTGGCGGCGGTTTGTAACTGTTGACCCCTCGCCCAGGCGCCCCCGCTGAACGCGGGTCGTCTTGTCGGTCCCCCGAGGGGACGGCGATGCTTGGCGGATCGACCGCCAAGCACATCGCCAACCCGGGCCGGCTTGGGAGCGGCCCGGCGCTCGGCCCGCAAAGAAGGCACCACGAGGTGCCTTTTTCTTTGGTCGCTGCGACGAGCAGCCTCAGACCTTCAACGTGAACGGATTGAAGTTGGTGTCGCGGTCATAGTGGTCCAGCCCCTCGACCCGCTTCAGGAAGGCGATGAAGCGCGCCGTGACCGGGAACAGCACCGCCTCCCAGACCAGCTTGAAGCAGTACTGCGCGACGAACACGGCGAGCAGCTGCTCCTGCGGCCAGATGCCCCAGAAGGCAATGGTCAGGAACAGGCCCGTGTCCAGCAACTGGCCCACGGCGGTGGAGCCGACGATGCGCGCCCACAGGAAGCGGCCGCTGCTCGCGACCTTCATCTTGGCCATCACGAAGCTGTTGGCGAAGCTGCCCGCCGCGAAGGCGATCATGGACGCGGCGACGACACGCCAGGTGTTGCCGAACATCGCCTCGACATGCTGCTGGTAGCCATCCATGAAGGCGTTCTGCGCTGGCGGCAGGTGGACGATGACGAAGGCCATGAAGGCCGCGAACAGCAGCGCCCCGAAGCCGGCCCAGACGACGCGGCGGTCGCGGCCGTAGCCGTAGACCTCGGTCAGCACGTCGCCAAAGATGTAGCTGATCGGGAAGAAGAACAGGTCCGCCCCGAAGGTGACCGTACCGATCAGCGGCAGGTCCACCTGCGCCGCCTTGGCCGGGCCGATCAGGTTGGCACACAGCAGCACGCAGACGCAGGCCGCCATGATCAAGTCGTAGTACTTGTAGCTTCGCGGGCTGGGTGTGCTCATGGCGGTAGGGGGTCAGACGTTGACGGTGGGGCATGAAGCCGCGCGCATTATTCATGCCCGCCCGGCGCCCAGCCGCACGCTCAACAATCACCCCCGCGTCAGGCGCAGCAAGGTCTGGTGCAGCTTGAGCGTGTCGATGGGCTTGGTCAGGAAGTCGTTCATGCCGGCCGCAAAGGCGTCGTCGCGCTCCGACACCAGGGCCGCCGCCGTCAGCGCGACGATGGGCAGCTCCTCGGCGCTGAAGTGCTTGCGCAGCTCGCGCGTCGCGTCGTGCCCGCCCATGACCGGCATCTGCACGTCCATCAGCAGGATGTCGAAGGGCTTGCCGACGCTGGCGGCCGCATGCACGGCCTCGATGGCCTGGCGGCCGTCGCTGGCCTGCGCCACTTCCATGCCCCACTGCTCCAGCTGTGCCACGGCGATCAGCATGTTGACCGGGTGATCCTCGGCGATCAGCACGCGCCGGCCGTGCAAGGCCTCCTGCGCTGCACCGCTGGCGCGCGGCTCGCGCGGCTGGTGGGCCAGCGGCGCCGGCGCGCCGGGCAGGGGCAGCTCGGCCCAGAAGGACGAGCCCTCGCCCACCTGGCTGCGCACACCCACCTCGCCGCCCATCAGCGTCGCCAGCTCGCGGCAGATGGACAGGCCCAGCCCGGTGCCGCCAAAGCGCCGCGTCGTCGACTCGTCGGCCTGCGTGAAGGGCTGGAACAGCCGCGCCTGCTGCTCGGCCGCGATACCCGTGCCGGTGTCGCTGACCTCGATGTGCACCCACTCGCCGACGCTGCCCTGGCTGTTACGGCTCAGCGCCTTCACGCTCACGGTGATACCGCCCTGGGACGTGAACTTCAGCGCGTTGGTCAGGTAGTTGGACAGGATCTGGCGGGTGCGCAGCGGATCGCCGAACACCCAGGCCGGCAGCGCCGGGTCGATCTCGACCGCGAACGTCAGGCCGCGCGCCTGCGCCAGCGTCAGGTAGGCCAGACGGATGGATGCCAGCAGCTCGCGCAGCGAGAACGGCTGGGTCTCCAGCGTCAGCCGGCCGGCCTCAATCTTGGAGAGGTCGAGGATGTCGGAGATCAGCCCCGACAGGCTCTCGGCGCTGTCCATCATCTGGTTCAGGTAGTCGCGCCGCTGCTCGTCCGAGATGTCCGGCTGCTGCGCCAGGCGACCCAGCCCGAGCAGGCCGTTTAGCGGTGTACGGATCTCGTGGCTGGTGTTGGCCAGGAAGGCACTCTTGGCGCGGTTGGCGGCCTGGGCGTCGTTCTTGGCCTGGGCCAGCTGGTCTTCCACGCGGCGGCGCTCGGTGATGTCCTCGATGATCCAGATGGTGCCGCCACGGCTGGGGTGGGCCACGTCCACGGCTTGGGCCAGCAGCCGCGCGAGGAAGGTGGAGCCGTCGCGGCGGCGCATCGTGTGCTCGGCCTCGGCCTGCTCGCCGGCGGCCAGGCGAGGGCCCAGCTCGCGGCCGACAGCCTGCCAGTCCTCCACGCTGGGCCAGACGACGCTGCCATGCTGGCCGATCAGCGCGCCACGCTCCCAGCCGAACATCGACTCGATGCGCGGGTTGGCCAGCACGAACTGCTGGTCCCGCGTCAGCGCGATGCCGATGGACGCGTTCTCCAGGATGGCGCCATGGACCAGCCGCGTGCGCTCGCTCTCCGACACGTCGCGGGCATACAGCACCAGGTAGTTCTGCCCGTCCATCTCGAAGGGCGCGACCGACACCAGCATGGAGATGGCGCTGCCGTCCTTGCGGCGGAAGGCGATGGGCACGTTGCTGGCAACACCGTCGCGGCGGATGGCCTCGCGGATGGCCGTGCGGTCGGCGGCGTTGTGCCAGATGCCGATGTCGTCTGCCGTGCGGCCCAGCACTTCGGAGCTGGTCCAGCCGCTGAGCTGCTCGAAGGCCTTGTTGACCATCGCATAGCGGCCGCTCTCGGCCTCGGTCAGCGTGATGACGTCGGGGCTGGTGGCCACCAGGTGGCTCAGCAGACCTTCGCTGCGGCGCAGCGCGTCCTGGGCGCGGCTCTGCTCGGTCTGGTCGGTGAAGAAGGTCAGCGTGGCCGGGCCACTCGCGGTCTCGACGCGCACGCTGGTGGCCTGCACGAGGCGGCGCCGGCGCGACAGCGTGCGCAGCCGGTACTCGGCCATGGGCTGCATGGCGCCCGGTGCCATGCCTTCCAGCCGCGCAGCCTGCTGGCGGGCGGTCTCGTCGTCGCCGGGCTCGTAATGGCTGAACAAGTCCTGGCCGATCATGCTGCTGCGCTGCGCATAGCCGAACATGGCCATGGCCGCCGGGTTGGCGTCCACCACGCGGCCCCAGCGGTGCAACACCAGCGGGCTGGGCGAGCGGCGGAACAGCTCGCGGTAGCGCGTCTCGGTGGCATGCACCGTCTGCTCGGCGGCGACCTCGTGCGTCACGTCGCGGCCCACGCCCCAGTAGCCGCGGAAGTTGCCCTTGGCGTCGAAGCGCGGCTCGCCGCTGATGGACACCCAGCGCGGGCAGCCATCCACGCCGGTACGGCGCGCCACCATGCCATGGAAGGGGCGGTGCGATTCGAGGTCGGCACGGTGGGCGTCCAGCTCGTCGTCGCTCAAGCCCATGCCTTCGACGTCCCAGGGCGTCTTGCCCAGACGCGCCTGCAGGTCCAGGCCCGAACTGCCGGCGCGTTCCTCGGCGACATGGGTGAAGCGGAACTCGCGGTCCATCTCCCAGTACCAGTCCACCGCCATGCCCAGCAGGCCACGAAAACGCGCGGTGCGCTCGTCGGCCTCGGCCAGCGAGCGCCTGACCATCCGCAACAGGCCGATGCCGGCCACCAGGCCGGAGGCCAGCAAGGCGCCCTGCAGGATGCTGCGCAGCAGCAGGCTGGCAGACGCCGTCGGATGGGTGGCCCAGCCCAGCGCCTCGGCCACACCCAGGCCGGCCAGCGCCGCCGCGCCCAGCGCCGTCAGCACCAGCCCGGTGAACAGCCCGAGCAGGCCGGTCGCAAAGGCGATGACCAGGCCCATCAACGGCAGGCTCAGCGACCACAGGCCCAGGTCGCGCGACACGGCAACGACGACCGGCAGCGCCAGCACCAGCGTCAGCATCAGCAGCGCAACCAAGGGCTGCTCCTTGCGGCGTGTCGCCCGGGCCAGCGTCAGCAGCCTCAGCATGGCCAGCACCGCGATCAGCAGCGACAGCGCGGGCGGCAGCCAGCCGCCCTGCCATTCCTGCGGTTGCCGCGTGAACCACAGCAGCACGGCCACCGGCAGGAACACCGGGCAGCAGGTCAGCAGGAAGATGCGCGACGCCTGTGCGCGCATGCTGCTGTGCAGCCGCTGGCGCTGCTGCTCGGGCGGCTCCGCGTGGCCGACGAGGCTGCTGAGGTCGTCGGCGCCGCGCGGCATCGTCAGCTCAACGCGAGGCGCGTGGCTTCGGCCACGGCGCGGGCGCGCGCGGCGAAGTCGGCACCGCTGCTGGCGTAGAGGATGGCGCGAGAGGAGTTGACGACCAGCGGCGCCACGCGGCCCGCCGCCTGCACGACGGCCGCCGCATCGCCGCCCTGGGCGCCGACACCGGGCACCAGCAGCGGCAGCGTGGGCGCGAGTTCGCGCACGCGGGCGATCTCGGCCGGATAGGTGGCGCCCACGACCAGGCCCAGCTGGCCGTTGCGGTTCCACTGCGTCTCGGCCAGATGCGCCAGGTGCTCGAACAGCCGCGGCTGGCCGGGCACGTCGGCCAGGCGCTGCATCTGCCAGTCGTCGCCGCCCTTGTTGGACGTGCGGCACAGCAGGATGGCGCCCTTGCCTTCGTAGGCGAGGTAGGGCTCGACCGAGTCGAAGCCCATGAAGGGCGACAGCGTCACGGCGTCGGCCTGGTAGCGGACAAAGGCCTCGCGGGCGTACTGCTCGGCGGTGGAGCCGATGTCGCCACGCTTGGCATCCAGGATGACGGGCACGCCGGGCGCGACCGCGTGGATGTGGGCGATGAGGCGTTCGAGCTGCTCCTCGGCGCGGTGGGCGGCGAAGTAGGCGATCTGCGGCTTGAAGGCGCAGACGAGGTCATGCGTGGCGTCGACGATCGCGGCGCAGAAGTCGTAGATCTTGCTGGCGTCGCCGGCCCAGGCGCCGGGCAGCTTGGCCGGTTCGGGGTCGAGGCCGATGCACAAGCGCGATTGAGGGGTCAGGGCTTGCAGTTGGGAAACAAAACTCATGGCAGGGCGGCGTAGGCGGAAAGGGGGGCGGGGGCCGTCGACGTTCGGGCCAGCATGAATTGTGCAAAAGCCTCGGCCGGCAGCGGCCGGCTGAACAGATAGCCTTGCACGGCCTGGCAGCCCTGGCGGCGCAGGAAGGCAAGCTGGCCCTCGGTCTCGACGCCTTCGGCCAGCGTCTGCAGGCCCAGGGCGCCGGCCATGCGGATGACGGCGTCGACGATGGCGCGGTCCTCCGCATCGTCGCTCAGCTCGCGCACGAAGGACTGGTCGATCTTGAGCTTGCTGACGCGGAACTTCTTCAGGTAGCTGAGCGACGAATAGCCGGTGCCGAAGTCGTCGATGGACAGGCGCACGCCGCGCGCATGCAGCTCGTTCATGACGGTGATCGCCACGGTCGGGTTGTCCATCGCCGCACCCTCGGTCAGCTCCAGCTCCAGGCGCTGCGCGGGGATGCCGACATCGGCCAGCACGCGCTCGACGAGGTCGGGCAGGTCGTCATGGCGGAACTGCACAGCCGACAGGTTGACGGCCATCGTCAGCTGCGGCAGGCCGGCGGCGTCCCAGCGGCGCAGCTGCGAGAGCGCCTCGCGCAGCACCCATTCGCCGATGGGCAGGATGAGGCCGGTGGTCTCGGCGATGGGGATGAACTCGGCCGGCGACACCCAGCCCAGCTCGGGGTGCTGCCAGCGCAGCAGCGCCTCGGCGCCGATGACGCGGCTCTGGTCGCCGTCCTCCAGCGCGAACTGCGGCTGGTAGTGCAGGCTGAGCTGGCCGCGCTCCTGGGCGCGGCGCAGCGCGTTCTCCAGCAGCAGCGCGCGGGCGGACTGGGCCTGCATCTCGCTCGTGAAGAACCGGTAGGCGTTGCGGCCGTCGCGCTTGGCGCGGTACATGGCTGCGTCGGCGCATTTGCACAGCGTGTCGAAGTCGTCGCCGTCGGTCGGGAACATGGCGATGCCCATGGACGGCGTCACGGTCAGCTCCTGCTGCTCGACCTGGAAGGGCGCGCTGGCCAGCGCCATCAGCTTGGTGGCGAGGTGGGCGGCGCCGGCGATGTCGGTCAGCGGCAGCACCAGCACGAACTCGTCGCCGCCCATGCGGGCCACGGTGTCCTGCTCACGCACGGCGCCGCGCAACCGGCTGGCCAGCTGGGCCAGCAGCGCGTCGCCAATGCGGTGGCCCAGCGAGTCGTTGACGTTCTTGAAATGGTCCAGGTCCAGGAACAGCACGGCCAGCGGCTCGTCGCCGCGGCGGGCGATGTCGATGGCCTGGCTGGCGCGGTCGGCCAGCAGGTGGCGGTTGGGCAGGCCGGTCAGGCCGTCGAACAGCGCCAGCCGCTCGGCGCGCGCCTCGGCCGCCTGCTGCTCGGCCACCTTCAGCTCCAGCTCGGCAACGGTCTGGCTGAGCTGCTCGGTGCGCTGCTGCACGAGCGCCTCCAGCTGGGCCCGGGCCTGCTCCAGCTCCTGGGCGGCCAGCTTGCGGGCGGTGATGTCCTGCGTGATCCAGATGGAGCCGCGCAACAGGTCGCTGCGGTCGATGGCCTTGCTGCGCACCTCGCACCACACCGGCGTGCCGTCCTTCTTGCAGAGCAGCATCTCGGCATGGAAGGAGTCGCCACGCGACAGCGGCTCGTAGCAGCGGTCGCCAGCGGCCTGCCAGTCGTCGTCGCTGAGGTACCAGGTGCGCGACAGCCGCCCGTCCAGCTCGCCGGGCCCGTAGCCGAACAGCTGCTCGAAGGCGCGGTTGCAGCGCGTGACCCCGCGGCCACGCAGGAAGACGATACCGACCATCGCGTGGTCGAAGATCAGCTGCTGCTCGGCATGCAGGTCGGCCAGCGCGGCGTCGGCGAGCTTGCGTTCCTGGATGTCGTCGACGATCCAGATCGAGCCGTCGGCAGCATCGTCGGGGTTGATGAGGCGGCCCGTCAGGTGGGCCCAGAACAGCTCTCCGTTCTGGCGGCGCATCAGCTGCTCGCTGCGAAAGGTCTCGCCAGCGGCCAGCAGCGGGTAGGCGCGACGGCCCAGGCTGCGTGCGTCCTGCTCGCTTTCGTACAGCTCCACGCTGCTGCGGCCGACGGCGGCCTCCGGGCTGGCGAAACCGTAGATCTCGGCATAGCGCTGGTTGCAGCGCACCAGCGTCTTGGCCTTGACGAAGACGACGCCGACACCGGCGTTGGCCAGGATGACATCCAGTTCCCGCATGGCCTGGTTGAGCGCGGGGTTGTCGCTGGTGTCTGGCGCAAGGCTCATGAAGGCGTCATCAAGCGGCGAGCTGGGAGGCGCGGAGTATCCGGGGCGGCGGCGGTTTATTGTCTGGTCCCATGCATATCCTCAACACCGAACGCCTGTCCCTGCGTGAATTCACACCGCTTGATGCACCCTTCCTGCTGCGGCTGGTCAACGAGCCGGGCTGGCTGCGCAACATCAACGACCCCGGCGTGCGCACGCAGGACGACGCACTGGCCTGGGCCCAGGGCCGGCTGTTCACGGCCTACCGCGAGCTGGGCCACGGCTTCTGGGCCGTCGAGCGGCGCGACGATGGTGTGCTCGTCGGCATGTGCGGCCTGTTCAGGCGGCCCGCGCTGCCGGAGCCCGACCTCGGCTACGCGCTGCTGGCCGAGCACGAGGGCTACGGCTACGCGCTGGAGGCGGCGCGCGGCTGCGTGGCCCATGCGCGCGAGCGCTTCGGCTGGCCGGCGCTGATGGCCATCACGGCCGTGGACAACACCGGCAGCGTGGCCTTGCTCGGCAAGCTGGGCTTCGTGGAGCAGGCGCAGCAACAGATCGAGGGCTACAACGAGCCCTCGAGGGTGTTCCGGTTGGAGCTGTAGGGCGGGTCATGACCCGCCGTTGACGTCGCACGGCACCACACCACCAAACGGCGGGTCGCGACCCGCCCTACACCGTCAAACCCGCTTCGCCAGCTCCGCCGCGATGCCCGTGTAGCTGCCCGGCGTCATCTTCAACAGCCGCGCCTTCTCCGCCTTGGGCAGGTCCAGCCCCTCGATGAAGGCGCGGATGGACTCCTGCGTGATGGCCTTGCCGCGGGTCAGCTCCTTGAGCTGCTCATACGGGTTGGGCAGGCCGAAGCGGCGCATCACCGTCTGGATGGGTTCGGCCAGCACTTCCCAGGCCGAATCGAGGTCGTCGGCCAGCGCGGCTTCGTTGACCTCCAGCTTGCCCAGGCCCTTGGCCAGCGAGTCGTAGCCCAAGAGCGCGTAGCCCAGGCCCACGCCCATGTTGCGCAGCACGGTGGAGTCGGTCAGGTCGCGTTGCCAGCGGCTCACCGGCAGCTTCTGCGACAGGTGCGTCAGCACGGCGCTGGCCAGGCCGAAGTTGCCTTCCGCGTTCTCGAAGTCGATGGGGTTGACCTTGTGCGGCATCGTCGAGCTGCCGATCTCGCCGGCCTTGGTGCGCTGCTTGAAGTAGCCCAGCGAGATATAGCCCCACACGTCGCGCGACCAGTCGATCAGGATGGTGTTGGCGCGCGTGAACGCGTCGAACAACTCGGCCATGTAGTCGTGCGGCTCGATCTGGATGGTGTACGGGTTGAACGTCAGCTTGAGCTGCTTCTCGATGACCGTCTTGCTGAAGGCTTCCCAGTCGTGCTTGGGCCAGGCCGACAGGTGGGCGTTGAAGTTGCCGACCGCGCCGTTCATCTTGGCCAGCGGCTTCACGGCCGCGATGCGCGCGCGCGCCGTGACCAGGCGGGCGACGACGTTGGCGATCTCCTTGCCCACCGTGGTCGGGCTGGCCGTCTGGCCGTGCGTGCGGGAGAGCATGGGCACGCCGGCGAACTGGTGGGCCATCTTGCGCAGCGTGGCGACGATGCCGTCCAGCGCCGGCAGCATGACCTCGTCGCGCGCGGCCTTCAGCATCAGCGCATGGCTGGTGTTGTTGATGTCTTCGCTGGTGCAGGCGAAGTGCACGAACTCACCGGCGGCCAGCAGCTCAGGATGGCCCTCGAAGCTGCGCTTGATCCAGTACTCGACCGCCTTCACGTCGTGGTTGGTCGTGCGCTCGATGGCCTTGATCTCTTCCGCGTCGGCCTCGCTGAACTTCTTCACCAGCCGGCGCAGGCGCGAGCGCGCGGCGGACGACAGCGGCTTGAACTCCTTGAAGCCGGCGTCGCTCAGCGCGATGAACCACTCCACCTCGACCTGCACGCGGCGGTGCATCAGCCCGAACTCGGACAGCAGCGGGCGCAGCGCCGCGACCTTGGCGGCATAGCGGCCGTCCAGCGGTGAGAGGGCGCTGATGGCAGAGTAGTCGGACGTGGTCATGGCGGGCCGGGCTGATCGTGGAAAACCCGCGATTCTAGTTTTGGCCCTTGAAGAAGGCCATGCGATCGCAGAAGACGGTGATGCGCGCCGGGTCCACGCCGCCGGCTGTACCGCAACCGCTTGGGCCACTGCGCGCTGGCCAACTGCAGCTGCTGGTCGCGGAGGCTCACCTTCACGGGCCGAGCCTCACCTCGCTGGACATCGAACCCAGTTCGCAACGCCGCATGTCACAGCCCCATGTCCACACCGAAGAAGTCACCCGCTACGTCGCCGGCGGCGTCGGTGTGCAGGCCCGCGCGCGTGGCCGTCCAGGTGGACGGTTCGGTGGTGGTGTAGATGCGCACGGACTGCAGGCGCAGCCGCATCGTGGCCATCACGGCGAAGGGGCGATACAAGCCCAGCGTGAGGATGGTGCGTACCCAGTTCGTCAGCGACAGCACGGGCAATCCGATCACCGTGCTGCGAAAGCGCAGTGTTGCGCTCCGCGTATTGCCCCAGACGAGGTCCTGGAGGCGCGAGGCGTAGTAGGCCGGCAAACCGCCGACGCAGAGCAGGCAGGAAACGCCCACGCCAATCAGGCCGCGATAGCGACCCAATCCCTTGAAGCCTGCGTCCCTGACCAGCAAGTCGGCGATCGGCAGCACAACCACAATGACGGTCAGGAGCATCACCAGACCCAGCGCCAGCGTCTTTAGGGCGATGACGTAGACCGGATACATGGGCAGCACGATCTCGCCGCGCTCGCCCGCGATGCGGTAGCCCCGGTGCTGGTAGCGCTTGAGCAGCGCGATGGACCAGGGCGTCATCGCGCAGAACACGGTCACACTTACGTAGAACCAGAACCTGCCGTTGGCACCCGGGTCGCTGCCGGGGCCCTGACCGTCGGGCACCAGCACCATCAGCAAACCCATCGGGATGTAGACCGGCAGATGAGCCAGGTAGGCGCCGGCGAGCGAGCCTTCGAAGCCCATGCGCAGCCCGCGCCAGCTGGTGTTGCCCACGCGGAACTGCATGGCCGCCCGCCACAGCGCCGGCCACACCACGCACAGCATCACGAAGGCCGGCAGCGCCACTGCCGGCGAAAACTCGCGGGCTACCGTGCACGTCACCAGCAGCACCGCCAGCAGCGCGAAGCCGCGGAACATCTTCCAGGCGTCGCCGTGAAAGGCCAGCGGCTCGCCGTCGATCAGCGTGTTGGCGTAGACATAGCGGATGCGCCGCATCTTGGCGAACGGCAGGTACAGGCCGCAGGTCAGCAGGATGAGCAGCAGGTTCACCGCCCAGATGCGGAAGTACTCGCTGCCGGAGCCGGTGAAGCGGATCTCCAGCGTGCGCGGCGTCGGCTCAACGGGCGGCGGGGGCTCGGTCATCAGGGCTCGCTGAAGAACCGCACCCGCTCCTCGTCCGCCGGATGCGACGAGATCGCGATGGCCACCGGGTGGCTTTCCACGGCCGCCTCGCGCTTCTTGGCCACACGCTCGAAGAAGACCGCCATGCGCGACGCATCCACCCCGCCGGCCCGTGCCAGCGTGCGGGCATAGAGGTCGGCTTCGCGCTCGTTGTCGCGCGAGTAGGCGTTGCTGGCCAGCAGGGCCGGCGCGGCCGCCAGCAGCGCGGAGAAGTCGCCCACGATGACGGACGCGACCACGCCGATGGCGCCCGCGCGCAGCATCAGCCGCAGGCCGTGGCGGTGCTGCACATGGCCCAGCTCATGGGCCAGCACGGTCAGCACGGCGTCGGGCTCGTCGGCCAGCAGCTTGAGCAGTTCGTCGGTGATGACGATGTCGCCGCCCGGCAGCGCGAAGGCGTTGGGCCCGAGCGCCTTGCCGCCGTCGCGGAAGTGGATCTCGAAGCGCTCCGGCACGGCCGGGCCGCCGTTGCCGCGCGCCTGCCTCAGCGCCGTGGCCCAGCGCAGCCGCCAGGCCTGCTGCTGGTCGGCCGCGAGCCGGCTGGGCTTGAGCCATTCGCCGTCCAGCCCGCTCAGCAGATGCTCGCCCAGGCGCTGCTCGACCGAGCGCGGCAGCAGGTCGACCGCGCGGTCCACCGCCCAGGGCAGGCCCCAGCGATAAGCCCCCAGCAGGCCGGCCACCAGCAGCACCAGCGACAGCAGGGCCAACCGCCAGCTCTGCTGCCACCGCACGACGGCGCTGTCGCTGCGGCCCGAGGCCTGCGCCCAGGCGTCGAAGGCGTCTGCGTCGGCAAAGCTCAGCAGGCCGCCGCCGGGCAGCAAGACCTGGCGCTGGCCATGGCGCTGGCGTTCGGGCCAGGTCAGGCTGTGCAGCGGTGCGGTCTGGTCGCCAAAGTGCAGCGTGCTGCCGGCGAGCCAGACCTCCACCGGCCGCGCGCGGGCGCTGCGGCCGTCGAACCAGTCGGCGGCCAGGCGGGGGGAGTCAGCCATCAAAGCCCCATGTCGATGCCGAAGAAGTCACCGGCGATGTCGCCGGTGGCGTCGGCATGGCCGGCCAGGCTCGCGGCCACCCAGTCGGCAGGGTCTTCCTGGCTGTCAATCTGCACGGCCTCCAGGCGCAGGCGCGCCGTGGCCACGGCGGCGAAGGGGCGGTACAGGCTCAGCGTCAGCGCCGTCAGCAGCCAGTTCGTCAAGGTCAGGCCGAACAGTGCCTTGAAGCGCAGATCGCTGCGGAAGGCCAGCGCCTGGCTGCGCGTGCCGTTCCAGGCCAGGTTCTGCATGCGGGCGGCGCCAAACGGCAGCACGACAGCGAACACCAGCAGGTAGACCAGCAGGCCGATGGCAAAGAAGCCCACCTGAGACAGAGGCGACGCCGTGTTGGGCTTGAAGCCGCTCACGGCAAACACGGCAACGGCCAGCACGCCGACCAACAGGCCCGCCAGCAGCGTGCTGGCAATCGACACGCCCAGCAGCTTCAGGCCCAGCAGGTAGACGCGGCCATTGCTCAGCTCGATGTGAGCCTGCTGGGCGGCGATGCGATAGCCGTTGTGCTGGTAGCGCTTGAACATCGCGAAGGACAGCGGCGACAGCAGCATCACGACGCCCATCACCAGCAGGCTGGTGAGGCCATAGGCCTCCATGGCGGCGCGATCGGTGTCGGTGGCCGGCTCCATCAGGCGCGCCCACACCATGAAGGCCATCAGCGGCAGGTACAGCGGGGCGCAGGCCAGGTAGGCGTCCTTCAGCTTGCCGTCGAAGCGCATGCGCAGGCCGCGCCAGCTGGTGTTGCCGAGGCGGAACTGCAGCGACGCCCGCCACAGCGCCGGCCAGACGCCGCACAGGATCAGGAAGGCGACGAGCGCGGCCGTGGCCGACACCTTGCCGGCGAAGGTGTAAGCGCCCATCAGCACCACCAGCAGCAGGAAGCCGCGGAACATCTTCCACGCGTCACCGTGGAAGCTCAGCGCCTGGCCGTCAACCAGCGTGTTGGCATAGAAGTAGCGGATGCGCCGCGCCTTGGCGAAGGGCAGGTACAGCCCCAGCGTGACGAGGATGAGCAGCAGGTTGACCGCCCAGATGCGGAAGTACTCGCTGCCCGAACCCGTGAAGCGGATTTCAAGGACACGCCCCCCCGACATGGGCGAAGGCAAGGCGGCCGCCTCGGGGGCGGCATGGATGTCTGACATGGGAACTCCCTGATTTGCGAAAGCCACCATCTGCCGTGGTGGGCCGGGCAACACTTTGGCGGCCGGCCGCGTGGCTGGCAACCCCTGCTTCCCTGGGGGGCCTGTCGGCCCCAGCCGACAGGCTTTTTTCACGGCCGGGCCGGCCGGGGCCGCTGGCTAGAATCGTTTCGACCTGTGACCCCTGCCTGCCTATGACCGCGATGAAGTTGATCGGATCGCTCACCAGCCCCTACGTGCGCAAGGTGCGCATCGTGATGGCCGAGAAGAAGCTCGATTTCCAGCTGGTGCTCGAAGACGTCTGGGGCAGCGACGCCATCCTGAAGATGAACCCGCTGGGCAAGGTGCCCTGCCTGGTCATGGAAGGCCAGGACTCCATCACCGGCGCGGTGTTCGACTCGCGCGTCATCGTCGAGTACGTGGACACGCTGTCGCCCGTGGGCAAGCTCATCCCCGAGCGCGGTCGAGAGCGCTGCGAGGTGCGCACCTGGGAGGCGCTGGCCGACGGCATCATGGACGCCGGCATCCTGGCGCGCATGGAGCGCACCTGGGCCCAGCGCTCGGATGAGCAGCGCAGCCCGGCGTGGATCAACCGGCAGATGACCAAGGTGACGGCGGCGCTGGCCGCGATGAGCCAGGGCCTGGGCGACAAGCCCTGGTGCTCGGGCAGCCACTTCTCGCTGGCCGACATTTCCGTCGGCTGCGCCCTGGGCTGGCTGGAGTTCCGCTTCCCGGAAATCACCTGGCGCGAGGACTACCCGAACCTGGCGCGCCACATGGACAAGTTGTCCCAGCGCCAGAGCTTCATCGACTCCGTGCCGGCCTGACAGGCCCCTCGCCCAGCCTCGCTTCGCTGAACGCGAGCGCGTCTGGCCGGTCCCCCGAGGGGACAGCGATGCTCGCGGCGTTGAGCCGCGAGCACATCGCCAGCGCGGGCCGGCTTGGGGCGGCCCGGCGCTCTCGGCCCGAATCAAGCGATCAGCAGTTCGCGGGATCGCACATGCAGCAGGCGCACCTGGCGCCAGATGCGGCGCTGCAGTTCGGCGATGTCCAGCGCCCACAGTGCGGCAATCTCCGTCAGCAGCAGGCCTTGCGCCAGCAGCGTCAGCAGGTGGCGGCTGGCCTGGTCGATCTGGCGGCCGGCGGGCGTGGTGTCCAGCGAGGCCGCCGGCTGGCGGGCCATCACCAACGGGCTGCGCTCGATGCCGAAGGCGGCCAGCGCCTGGCGCGCGAGCTGCGGGCTGAGCATGGCGCGGCGCTCATGCAAGCGGATGAGCGCCTCGACGAGGCCGGCGCCGCTGCCGTCGTCCACGTGATAGGCGTTGGCACCGGCGCTCAGGGCGGCGAACAGCTGCAGGTCGTCGGCGGTCGGCGTCAGCAGCAGCAGCTGCGGGCGCACCGGCAGCCGGCCGAGTTCGTGGGCGACGCGCATCGCATGCGCGTCGACCAGGCGCAGGTCGGAGGCGACGATGTCCGGCGCGAGCGTGGCGAGTTCTTCCAGCGCGTCGGACAGCACGGCGCTGCTGCCTGCCAGTTCCACCCCGTCGGCCTGCAGCAGCAGCGAGCGGGTGCGCTGCAGGGAGGGCTCGTTGTGGCGGAGGAGATAGACGGTGGGCATGGCAACAGGATGTACAACGGCGCGCATTGTGCGCGTTTTGCCCCCGAAACCCCCTAGTTTGTAGTCACCATCCCCCGCGTCCAGGCGGTTACGCAGACCGCTGGATGCTGCCCTGCCGCGCAAAGCTGCGCGCGCTGGCCAGCGGCCAGTAGACCTTGAAGGTGTTGTGCGGCAGCTCGCCGCGCAGCAGGGCGCCGGGTTCGATGAAGGGCAGCAGGTTGGCCAGCAGCTTGACCTCGTGCTTGTCCAGCCGGTGCACGATGTGCTGGGCCGTGATCTCCTGGGGGTGGCACAGGCCGGCGGCCTCGACCAGCTCCTTCAGCGCCTTCAGCGTGCCCTGGTGGAAGTTGGCGACGCGCTGGGCCTTGTCGGGCACGACGATGGCGCGCTGGCGCTGCGGGTCCTGCGTCGTCACGCCGGTGGGGCAGTGGCCGGTGTGGCAGGCCTGGGCCTGGATGCAGCCGAGCGCGAACATGAAGCCGCGCCCCGAATTGCACCAGTCGGCGCCCAGCGCCATCAGCCGCACGATGTCGAAGGCGGTGGTGACCTTGCCGGCGCAGCCGAGCTTGATCTTGTCGCGCAGATTGAGGCCCACCAGCGTGTTGTGGATGAGCAGCAGCCCCTCCTGCAGCGGCGCGCCGACGTAGTTGGTGAACTCCAGCGGCGCCGCGCCCGTGCCGCCCTCGGCGCCGTCGACGACGATGAAGTCGGGCGTGATGCCAGTCTCCTGCATGGCCTTGCAGACGGCGAACCATTCCCACGGGTGGCCGATGCAGAGCTTGAAGCCGGTGGGTTTGCCGCCGGACAGGTTCCGCAGGTGCTCGATGAATTGCATCATCTCGATGGGAGTCGAGAAGGCGCTGTGACGGGCCGGCGAGATGCAGGCCACGCCCTCGGGCACGCCGCGCGCGGCGGCGATCTCGGCCGTCACCTTGGGGCCCGGCAGCACGCCACCATGGCCCGGCTTGGCGCCCTGGCTGAGCTTCAACTCGATCATCTTGACCTGCGGGTCGGCCGCTGCGGCCTGGAACTTCTCGGCGCTGAACGAGCCGTCGTCATTGCGGCATCCGAAGTAACCGGAGCCGATCTCCCAGATCAGGTCGCCGCCATGCACGCGGTGGTGGGCGCTGATCGAGCCCTCGCCGGTGTCATGCGCAAAGCCGCCCTGCTTGGCGCCCTTGTTCAGCGCCAGGATGGCGTTGGCGCTCAGCGCGCCGAAGCTCATCGCCGAGATGTTGAAGACACTGCACGAATAGGGCTGGGCGCGGCCGGCGCCGATGGTGATGCGGAAGTCGTGGCTGGTGAGATGAGTCGGCGCCAGCGAGTGGTTGATCCACTCGTAGCCGCGCGCGCCGACGTCCAGCTGCGTGCCGAACGGCCGCTGATCCGGGTCGCCCTTGGCGCGCTGGTAGACGATGGAGCGCTGGGCGCGCGAGAACGGCGCGGCGTCGTTGTCGCCCTCGACGAAGTACTGGCGGATCTCCGGGCGGATGAACTCCAGCAGGAAGCGGAAATGGCCGATGACGGGGTAGTTGCGCAGGATGGAGTGGCGCGTCTGGCGGATGTCGCGCAGGCCCAGCAGCGTGAGCGCCAGGAACACCAGCACCAGCAGGCCATGGGCCAGGTCACCCATCCAGCGAATGGCGAAGAACAACGCCAGCAGGCCGCACAGCACCCAGGTGAGATAACGCACAGGGAAGTGCTCGTTGAGGCGTCTCGTCCAGCGGGGCCAAGCAAGCATGTGGGGTTCTCTCAACCGTGACCGACGGATGCTAGCCCCGCTGGCGCTCACAATCGGCGCGCATCAACCCTCAGGATCGCTGTCGATGAAGTCCCTGTTCTCCGCACTCGGCTGGTTTTTCTCCAAGACCTGGTGGCTCATCGACGGCACGCGCCGCGCGCTGCTGAACCTGCTGATGCTGGTACTCATCGTCATCGTCGTGACGGCCCTCGTCACGCGCGGCCCCACGCCGCTGGCCGAGAAGACGACGCTGGTGCTCAAGCTGGACGGCAACCTCGTCGAGCAGTTCTCCGGCAGCCCGCGCGAGCAGCTGCTGGCCCAGGCGCAAGGCCGCTCGACGGCGCGCCAGACGCGGCTGCGCGACGTGCTGGCCGTGCTGGACCAGGCCGCCACGGACGACAAGATCGGCGCCCTGCTGCTGGACGTGGACGAGCTGCGCGGCGCGGGCCTGGCCGGCCTGCACGAGGTGGCCGCCGGGCTGCAGCGCTTCAAGCAGAGCGGCAAGCCGGTGCTGGCGTATTCGGACAGCTACAGCCAGCGCGGCTACTTCCTGGCCGCGCTGGCCGACGAGGTCTACCTGCACCCGATGGGCATGGTGGGGCTGGAGGGCTTCGGCCGCTGGAACCTGTACTACAAGGACGCGCTGGACCGCCTGGGCGTGAAGGCCCATGTCATCAAGGCCGGCACCTACAAGAGCGGCGCCGAGGTCTACAGCGAGAACGGCCCCAGCCCGGCAACGCGCGAGTCCGTGGGCCTGGTCTACGGCGAGCTATGGGAAG
The DNA here is from genome assembly GCF_043555835.1 of Pelomonas parva. Classification (NCBI taxonomy): domain Bacteria; kingdom Pseudomonadati; phylum Pseudomonadota; class Betaproteobacteria; order Burkholderiales; family Sphaerotilaceae; genus Roseateles; species Pelomonas parva. Next base: position 245,941 of record NZ_JBIGHV010000003.1, read on the forward strand.
GTTTCACGGCCGCCATCGAGAAGGCACGCAAGCTGGAGGCTGGCAGCATCGCTCAGGGCATCGAAACGCTGCCGCAACGCATGGCCGCCGTGAAAGGCGACGCGGCGCAGCTGGCGCTGCAGGGCAAGCTCGTCGACGGCCTGAAGACGCGCGACCAGATGCGCGAGCTGCTCATCGCCAAGGGCGCGAAGGACGAGCCGAGCAAGAGCTTCCGGCAGATCTCGTCGGGCGCCTATATGGCCTATGTGAAGGAGGCCGCGACACCCAATGCCTTGCAACCGGGCATCGGCATCGTCGTGGCCGAGGGCGAGATCGTCGACGGCGAGGCCGGGCCGGGCCGCATCGGTGGTGACTCGACGGCCCGCCTCATCCGCAAGGCGCGCGAGGACGAGGCCATCAAGGCCGTCGTGCTGCGCGTGAACTCGCCCGGCGGCAGCGCCTTCGCCTCCGAGATCGTGCGCCGCGAGCTGGAGCTGACGCGCACGGCCGGCAAGCCGATCGTCGTGTCCATGGGCGACGTGGCGGCCTCGGGCGGCTACTGGATCGCGACCAGCAGCGACGCCGTCATCGCCGACCCCGGCACCATCACCGGCAGCATCGGCGTGTACGGCATGCTGCCGACGGCGGAGGGGCTGATCGACAAGCTGTCGCTGCACACCGCCGGCATCACGACCACCTGGCTGGCCGGCGGCCACGACGCCCGCCGCCCGCTGGACCCGCGGCTGCAGGCCGTCATGCAGTCCAGCATCGACCACATCTACACCCGCTTCACGACGCTGGCGGCGCAGGCACGCAAGAGCACGCCGGAGAAAATTGATGCCGTCGCTCAGGGACGTGTCTGGACCGGCGCGCAGGCGAAGGAGCGCGGCCTGATCGACCGGCTGGGCAGCCTGGACGACGCGGTGCAAGCGGCCGTCAAGCTGGCCAAGCTGGACGTCACCGCCGGCGACAAGCCGCGTGTGGCCTACGTGGAGCGCGACCTGAGTCGCAAGGAGCGGCTGCTGGCGTCGTTGGCCGACGTGGCGGCGCCGCCGCTGGCGCAGGCGGTCGGTCAGGCGCTGGGGCTGGATGCGCTGCCGGCGCCCGTCGTCGAGGAACTCACCGCGCTGCGGGAGCTGGCGCGGCTGTCGGCGCAGGGAAGCTGGGAGCGGGGGGCGGCGGTGCATTGTTTGTGCGCGGCGCCTTGAGCCGGCACCGCCGCCCAACCATGGCGATTCAACGCGCGCTGCGTCGCCGCACCACACCCCCGACGACGCCCAGGCCCGCCAGCAGCAAGCCCAGGCTCGTCGGCTCGGGCACGGGCGTCGTGCTGAAGGTATCCAGCGCAAAGCCAGAACCGCCGGGGCCGGAGACCAGGACGCTGATGGCGTCGATGTCGGCCCAGTCCACCGGGCTGCTATTGCCGGCGTCGTCGATGAAGGCGCTGAACGGAATGATGACGCTCTGCGCCAGCGAGGCATTCAGCGCCGTGCCGTAGTCGGCCACGCTGCTGAACGTGCCCGGGCCGTGGGCGGTGATGACGGAAACCGTCAGCGACATCGGCGCCGAGACGTAGCGAAAGTCGAGCCGGAAGGCGGACTCGCTGAGCAGGTTGATGGACAAGTACTGGCCCAGCTGGTTGGCCACGCCGTAGGTCAGGTTGGTGACCAGCGGCACGGCCGTATCGGCCATCGTGAAGTAGGCGCCGGCCTGGATCGCCGCAAAACTGAACTTGCCCGATTGGGCCACGCCCGCCTCGATGCTGTTGGCGATGTAGCGCCCGCCGCCCGGCGCCTCGGCCGAGGGAAGATGCGTTTCGACAAAGGGCGCGGCGTCGGTCTGGATCAGGCCGGTGCCGTCGCTGAAGGTGTCCTGGATAGAAGCGGCCTGGGCGCTGCTCAGGGCGAAGGCGGCGGCAGCGAGGGCGGCAAGTTGATGGCGGGTCACGGGGTGCTCCTTGGAGTGGCGGGGTGGACGGAATGCAGCCGACAAGTTCGACTCATTCAGACCAACGCAAACCGCTGCCAGACCCGGACAGGGCACCACTCTGCAAACGTGGGGGAGCGCAAGAACGCACCGACGCTCAGTGTTCCACCGCCAGGGGCAGGCACAAGGCGAGCCTGGCACCCGAGCCCACCATCGTCATCAGTCGGCCACCATGCAGCTGGGCCACGCGTTGCGCGATCGCCAGGCCCAGGCCGCCGATGCCGCCACCGGACCGCGCCAGTGGCGGGCGGCGCAGGCTGTGGCCACTGGCGAGCCGCTCGGCCACGTCGCGCGGCAGCCCAGGGCCGTCGTCCTGCACCAGCACCCGCGCAAGTCGCCCTTCGACACTGAGGCTGACGCGCACGCTCCCGGCGTGGCGCAGCGCGTTGTCGATGAGGTTGGACAGGGCGCGCTCGACGAGCTGCCAGTCGCCGTCGAGTTGCAGGCGCGCCGGCGCTGGGCCATCGAGTTGCGCGGCGGCGCCGAACTTGCGCACGGTGTCGCTCACCAGTTCATCCAGCGCAAAGCGTTCGCGCTGGGGCACCTGCTGGGTGGCTTCGAGCATGGCCAACTCGAAGAGTTGCTGGGTCAGACGGCGCACGCGCTCGCTTTGCGCCAGGGCGCGGGCCAGGCCGGGGCGCTCGGGCGCGTTGGGTTCATCGGGGCGGGCCTGCGCGGACAGGGCTTCCAACTGGCCATGCAAGGCCGTGAGCGGCGTGCGCAGATCGTGGGCGAGCTGGGCCATGTGCTCGCGGTGCTCGGCAGCAAGCGCCTGCTCCTGGGCCAGCCGCAGGCGTTCGCGCTCGGCCAGGGTCTGGCGACGCAGCACCCAGGCACCGACGGCCAGCGTGAGCAAGGCAGCCACGCCCAGCCAGGCCAGGGCGAGGGTCATCAAGCCATGGTTCTCGGCGTGCGCGTTGGCCTGGCGGCGGGCCGGGCCGTCGAGCACGATGTAGAGGTATCCGGGCGGGCGCACATCACCCACGCGCGGCGGAAACATCGCCGCGCTGAACAGCCGTGCGCCCGGCATGCCCATGGGGTCGGTGCCGCGCAAGGGCAGCGCCTGCCCAGCGAGAAAGGCGCGCACGGGCTGCAGGTCGACGCGGGGGATGCGCACCATGCCCGGCTCGCCCAGGTATTGCTGCACGGCGCCATCGGCGCCGAGGGTGTAGACCTGGATGCCGGGGCTGACGGCGGTGAGCATCTCAATGAGGCGCCGGATGGCGCCGGGGTCGCCGGCATCGACCTGCTGGGACTGGATCACCGGCCAGTGGCCGACGATGTGCTGCGCCAGGTTGGCGTTCAGCCGCTGCAAGGCCTCGGCCTCGCGCTCGGCCGACAGGCGCAGACCGGCCGCCGCCATCAGCGCGCCAAAGCCGAGCAGCAATAGCGCCAGCGTGAGGGTGAGGCGGACGGCAAAGTTCATGGCGCGTCGGCGCTCAGGCGGTAGCCCGCGCCCCAGACGGTCTGCAGCCAGCGCGGCTGACGGGGGTCGTCCTCCAGACGGTTGCGCAGGCGGTTGATGTGGCTGTTGACGGTGTGCTCGTAGCCATCGAAGCCGGCCCCCCAGACACGCCGCAGCAGCGCCTCGCGGCTGAACACTTCACCCGGGTGCCGCATCAGGAACTGCAGCAGCTCGAACTCCCGCAGCGGCAGCACATGGGCCTGGCCGCCGTCGCGCCGCAGCGCCCGCGACTGCGGCTGCAACTCGAAGGGGCCTACGCGCAACACCTGGCCCTCCTGCGGCAAGGCCCGCCAATGGGCCAGGCGGCGCAGCTGACCGCGCACCCGTGCCACCAGCTCCAGCATGGAGAAAGGCTTGACGAGGTAGTCGTCGGCGCCCAGCTCCAGGCCCAGCACGCGATGAGCCTCGCTGTTGCGCGCGCTCAGCATCAGGATGGGCAACTGCGGCTGTGCCTGCCGGAAATGCCGGCAGACCTCGAAGCCGTCGGCGCCGGGCAGCATGCCATCGAGCAGCAGCAGGTCGAAGGGCCGGTCATGCCGCAGCGCCTGCAGCCCGTCGCTGGCGCGGTCCACCGTGAAACCGGCGCGACACAGATGCTCCTGCAGGGTTTCTGCAATTGCATCGTCGTCTTCGACCAGGAACACCGTAGCGGCCATAGCCGCCTCTGTCGCACGCTGCCCGCCCGACATTTCAGGGACTAACCCTGAGCGCGCAGCCGCCTCGCCGCCACCAGGCCCAGGCCTGCGAGCAGCAGCGCGTAGGTGCTGGGTTCGGGCACCGGGGCCAGCGCAAAGTCGATGCGGTAAACATCGCTGTCGGCCGCCAGGCTGCTGTTGAAGGTGTAGCCCGCGCCGGTCGCGAGGCCGCTGAACGCCGACAGCTCGGCAAAGTTGAAGGCGACGACGGAGTTCTGGTCGCTGCGCAGGTCGTTGTTGCCGACGAAGGCGGCAGCGGCGGGGTCGAACACTTCGGAGCCGGCGTCCCAGATCTCACGGGCCTTGACGGTGATGCTCGGCATCATGAGCTGGCCGTTCGCGTTGAAGAGCCTGTACGCCATCGGGTCATCGTTACCGATGAAGAAGTCGTTGCTGGGCACGACCATGGCGGCAAAGGTGAACATGCCCTGGCTGCTGGTGTTGACGGTGAACTGCGCCTGGGCCGAGGCGCCGGGCAGCAGCAGGCCGCCCACGGTGCCGGTGAGGGCCCCCGGGTCTGCGGCGGCAAAGGCCGGGAACCAGGCCGCGCCGGAGCCGCCTTCGGCCACCGAGACGATGGGTGCACCGGCCACCTGGCCGAGGTTGAAGGCATCGAAGCTGCCGTCGCCAAAGCCCACGCGCAGCGGCGCGAAGGCCAGGCCGTTGGCCGGCGCCAGGTTGGTGATGGTGACGGTGAGCTGGGTCGACTGCGCCTGGGCGACGCTGGCGGCGGCCAGACCGAGCGCAACGAGGGCGCCGTGCAGGAGGGGGGTGCGGGCGATGGTGGGCATGAGGCTTCCTTGGACAAAGGTGTCGCCACCTGCTTGGTGGCGTCGCCATGGTGTCCAGGCAAGCTCACGGCCGCCTCGCGCAAAGTTCACGGGGCCGTGAACTTGCTCGGACTACGGGCCCCAGGCTTCAATACACCGGCTCCGGCAGCTTCTCCTTCGCCACCACCCTTTGCGTCGCCGGCCGGTCGAACACCCGCTTCAGGTACGCCCCCAGCGCCGGCCGCGTCTTGGCCGGGTTGGCCTGCATGCGCGTCCAGCGGCACAGCATGAAGGCCAGCGGGTCGACCGCCGTGTAGTGCTCGCCCAGGAACCAGTCGCCGCCGTGGCGGGCCAGGTGGGCCTCCATCTGCTCAAGCATCGGCGCCACCTGCGCCTCCGCGCGGGCCTTGACCTCGGCGGCATCGCTGGCCATGCGGTCCGGGTAGAAGTAGTGGATGAGCATGGCCTGCAGCGTGTTGGTCAGCCAGACCATCCACTTGTAGTACTCGGCCCGCTCGGCCGTGCCCGGCGCGGGCGCAAAGCCGGGGTGGCAGTCGGCCAGGTGCATCAGGATGGCGGCGGTCTCGTAGAGCACGAGGTCGCCGTCGACCAGCACCGGGATCAGGCCGTTGGGGTTGAGCTTCAGGTAGGCCGGCGACTTGTGCTCGTTGTTGGCACGGTCCACCGTGCGCAGCGTGAAGGGGATGCCCATCTCCTCCAGCAGGATGTGGGGCGCGAAGCTGGCGTTGCTGGGGTAGTAGTGCAGTTCGATCATGGCGGGCGGTCGACGAAAGGATGCGCGGGACTTTAGACGGCGCAGCCCGCCTCCGCCTTCGCGCTGCCGGCGCGATACCGCACCGCCGTCATCTCCGCCAGGATGGAGAGCGCGATCTCCGGCGGCGTGCGGGCGCCGATGTCCAGGCCCACGGGGCCGTGCAGGCGGTCGAGCTGCGCGTCGGTCAGGTCGAAGTGCTCCGCCAGCCGCGCGCGGCGCTTGGCCTGGTTGACGCGCGAGCCGATGGCGCCGACGTAGAAGGCCGCGCTCGTCAGCGCCTCCAGCAGCGCGAGGTCGTCGAGCTTGGGGTCGTGCGTCAGCGCGACGATGGCCGTGGCGCCGTCGGGCTTGAAGGCGGTGACGACGTCGTCGGGCATGTCGCGGGTCAGCGTCACGCCTTCGAGCGCGAAGCCGTCGGCGTATTCGGCGCGTGGGTCGCAGACGGTCACGCCGTAGCCCAGCGCCAGCGCCATCTGCGCGAGGTAGTCGGTCATCTGGCCGGCGCCGATGACAAGCAGCCGCCATTGCGGGCCGTGGTGGCTGATGAGCTGCGTGTCGGTCAAGGTCAGCGTGTCGGCACCGGGCTCGGCATCGGCCAAGGTGGCGACACCCGTCAGCAGATCCAGCGTGCGGCGCACGCGCTCGCCGCGCGTCAGGCGGGCCAGCAGTTCATCGATGCCGGACTGCGGCCCCAGTGGCTCCAGCATCAGCTCCAGCGTGCCGCCGCAGGGCAGGCCGAAGCGGCGCGCCTCCTCGGCACCGACGCCGTAGCGCAGCGGCGTGGGGTGGTCGATCTGAAGGCTGCCGGCGCGCAGTTGGGCGATGAGGTCGTCCTCGATGCAGCCGCCCGACACCGAGCCGGCGATCAGCCCGTCGTCGCGCACCGCCACCAGCGAGCCCACCGGCCGCGGCGCCGAGCCCCAGGTGCGCGTGATCGTGCCCAGCACCACGCCGCGCGCCTCGGCCCGCCAGCCGGCCGCCGTGCGCAGCACGCCGAGATCGAGGTTGTCCATCGCCCCTTGCCCCATCCGCAAAAGGCCGCAGGGTAATCGCCAATTCGACGTTGGCGGCGCCTGGGGGCATCACCAGGCGAAGCTGGCGCCAAGCTGGCCGTAGGTGGCACGCGTGCGCTGCGGGCCGTGGCTGCGGCCGATGGCCGGCGCCAGCGTCCAGCCGCCTCCCACGGGCACCGCAGCCTTCAGCTGGGCCGTGCGCAGGCTGCCGCCGTCCTGCAGGCGGTCACGCAGCACTTCGCCGGTGACGGCCACCTGGTTGTCAAAGCGCCAGGTGGCGCCAACCTGCGCGCTGCGCGCCAGCGCCAGCTCGTCGCGGTTGACGACGGAGGGGCGGGGCTGCAGCAGCAGGCCCAGCGCGCCGGAAGAGCCGGTCTGCGTCGTCGTCTCGCTGACCTTGTAGCGGTTGCGCATCATCGCGCCGTGCACGGTGAGATGCTGGCCCACGGCCACGGCACCGTGCACACCGACGCCACGGCCACGCAGGCGCTGCTCGGTCGTGGCGTTGCGCGCCCGTGCCGTGCGATGCGTTGCATCCACGCCCACGCTAACGCCGTCCACCGGCCGCACGTCCGCGGCGGCGGCCCAGTCGGTCTGGTGCAAGGCGCTGCCGTCGCGGCGGCGGCTGGCGTCCAGCGTGGCCTGCCAGGCGCTGCCGGCCACGCCGACACCGGCGCTGACCTGCGTGGGGCGGTAGGTTCGGGTGGCGTCCTGGCTGCGTGACGTGCCGGCGCCGACGTTGACCCAGGCGCGCTGGCCCACCGGCAGGGTCAGCGAGGCTGCCGCCTGCTGGTTCTTCAGCGAGTCGCGCTGCGCGGCAACGGCGACGGCGCGCTTGCCGGGATTGGGTGCCGGCTCGTCGGCCTGGGCAAGAACCGGCAGCGCGAGCAGGGTGGCGAGGGTGGTGATGGTCAGACGGGACATGGCGGGCTCCTCGGTGTTGTGGGCGAGGCCTGCTTTTTGGCCCCTTCAACCGCACAACGCCCGCCGCGCCGCCTTCCTTCCCACCCGATGCAAATGCTTACGGGAACTCTTTCAAGGTCGCCGTGTTGGCCCCGCCCTTGCACCGCGCCGGCTCGCCCTTGTCGTTGGCGATGCGCTCGATGCTGCCCTTGTCCACCAGGCAGACGGTGATCATGTGGTGCAGCTTCACGCCGGGCTTCTCAGGCACCTCGATGGCGCGGTCCAGCAGCACGTCCGGCTGCAGGAAGACGCTGTAGACGCCCAGGCCCCAGGCCTCGTGGCGCGTCACCGTGTCGGCCACCTTGTACGAGGCGAAACCGCGGCCGGTGGGGCTGTTCCACTGCGGTTGCGTCGGCGGGTCGTAGGGAATCTCGGACTGGTAGAAGTAGACCCGCCCGCCGTTGCCGCGCCAGACCACCTGGTAGTCCTGGAAGTGCTCGACGAAGAGGCCGTAGATGGTCACGTCCTCGCCATCGACGACGACGCCGTGGGCGGAGGGGTTGCTGGTCCAGCTGACGCCTTCGCCATGGTCGGCGCGCCAGACCCAGGTGTGGTCCACCAGCGTGTCGTGGGCGTTGATGCGCAAGGCGGTGTGCACGCGGCCGGGCGCGGCGCCGCCGACGCGGAAGAACACGTCGTGCAGCACCGTCGGGTCGGCCTTGTGGCGGCGTTTGCTGCCGGGCGGGCCCACTTCCATCAGCACGCCGGAGTCCTCCCGGCCCGCATCCAGGAACAGGCCGGCGATCGTCAGCCCGTCTACGTCGGCCGTCTTCAGCAGCGGGGCGCCGTTGTCTGAGCGCAGCGTCGGGAAGCCGATGCCCAGCACGACGGTGCCGGGGCGCGTGACCTGCAGCGTCTCGGTCAGCAGGTATTCGCCGGGCGTGAACAGCAGGTGCTTGCCGGCGGCGAGTTGCGCGTTCAGCGCGGCCGCCGTGTCGCCCGGCTTGGCGATGTGGAAGCGGGTGATGGGCAGCGTCTTGCCGGGCGCCGTGCCCTTGGCCCAGGAGATGCCCGCGCTGTCACGCCGCAGCGCCGGCACGCGCACCGCGTAGCCGCCGGCCTTGTCGATGAAGAGCCAGGGCTTCTCGCGCACCAGCGGCGTCTTGGCGATCTTGGTGAAGCGTTGGCCCGGCGTGGGGAACTCGCCTGCCGGCGCCTGCGGCACGCCGACGAAGACCATGTTCCAGTTCGAGCCCGTCCAGCGCGCCCACTCGCTGTTGCGCGACAGCCATTGCTGCTGGCTGGCCGAGTTGACCTGGCCGTCCACCAGCACGTCGGCAAACCAGCCGCCGCTGGACCAGCCCTGCTTCTGGTTGAGCCGGATATTGCCGCGCACATGCATGCGTCGGAACGGGATGGCCTGCGACACGGCCCATTGCAGCGTGTTGTCGCCTATGCCCAGCGTCGGCGTGACCGCGAAGTTCTCGGCGCCGCGCCAGAAGTTCTGCGTCGCGTTGTCGCCGTCCAGGAAGGCCGTGGAGCGCAGGTCGCCGATGACGTGCACGTCGCCCGGCTGCGCGCCCAGGCCCAGCACCTGCGTGTAGAAGCCCACGGGGATGCGCAGGTCGCGGTAGGTGCCGGGCTTGAGCAGGATGGCGTCGCGGCGCGGGCCGAAGTGGTTGGGTTGCTGGGCCTCGTAGATGGCATCGATGCGCTGCTGCAGACCCGGAGTGGCGGGGTCGAGCACGTGCACGTTGGGGCCGAAGTCCGGCGGCGCGGCCAGGGCAGCGAGGGGGGTGGCCAGCGCGGCGGCCAGCAGTCGGGTGGGGAGGGTCATGCAGATTTGGAATCGGTTCCAATCGCCGCATTGAAGCATGCCCGTCCGCCCCTGGGCCTCGGGGCGACTACCGATTCAGAAGCTGGACCCCGGCTGCTTCAGGAACTCGACCTCCTCGGCCGTCGACGCGCGGCCCAGGATCGCATTGCGGTGCGGGTAGCGGCCGAAGCGGTCGATGATGGCCTTGTGCTTCAGCTCGAACTCATGCGTGTGCTGCGGTGCGCGCTCCCTCATCAGCGGCTCGCCCACCGCGTGGATGGCGGCGGACTCGCTGTGCATGTACGGCGTGTAGAGGAAGGGTCGCTGCTCGAACTGCAACTGCAGGTCGGCGCCGGCGGCCACGGCCTCCTGCGCCAGGGCCAGCGCCAGCGGGTCCGCCGCGAAGGCGCGCGGCGTGCCGCGGTGGATGTTGCGGGAGAACTGGTCCAGCACGATGACCTCGGCCAGCCGGCCCTCGGGTGTCATGCGCCAGCCGGACAGCTCGCAGCGCAGCGCCTGTTCGAGCAGCGGGCCGAAGCGGTCGGCGACGAGCGCGTCGAACGCGGGGTCGGCCGACCACCAGGCGGCGGGGCGGATTTCGCGGAACCAGAAGTCGAGGACGGCGTGTGGCATGGCTCGCACGATAGGCTGTTTCCTGCGGCGCCGCCAAGCGCCGGCGGCGCGGCCTCCTACAGCGCGATCTCACGTCGCCCGGCAGGCACCGCGCGATGGGCTGCCTAGATTTGCCAACCATGAGACGCGCATCCGGCGTGTCGCGCCCTTGAAAGGACAAGCTCATGAAGTTCACCAAGCTCGCTTCCCTCGCCGTCGCCGCTGCCCTGGCCGTGCCGCTCGCCAGCTACGCGCAGGACACCAAGCCCGCCGGCACCGCCAAGACCTGGGTCAAGGACTCGGTCGTGACGACCAAGATCAAGGCGCAGCTGGCCGCCAGCAAGGTGTCGTCGCTCACCACCGTGCAGGTCGACACCGACGCCAACGGCCATGTGCAGCTGACCGGCAAGGTCGCCACGTCGGCCGAGAAGGACCGCGCCGAGGCCATCGCCAAGGCGGTCGACGGCGTGAAGATGGTCGACAACCAGCTGACCGTGACGCCGAAGTAAGACCCCTCTGGGTCGACCCGGGGCGTCCTTACAATTCGCCCCCTCCCCGACAACGGGCCTGCCTGCGCAGGCCCGTTTCTTTTGTCCGCACCCCATGTCATCGCCCTCTCGCCTGCCGCACGTCGACGCCCTGAAGGCGCTGGCGGCCCAGGTCATCGTGCTGCACCACCTCGTCAGCTACGGCCCCATCGCCGACGCGGCGCATGAGGCGCTGCCACTGCTGGCGGGCGTGCTGCACGAGTACGGCCGCATGGCGGTGCAGGTCTTCCTCGTCGTCGGCGGCTACTTGAGTGCGCGCGCGTTGTCGCCGCAGGGCGGCACGCTGCGAGCCGGGCTGCCGGCGCTGCTGTGGCGGCGCTACCTGCGCCTGACGCTGCCCTTCCTCGCCGCGCTGGTACTGACGCTGGGCGCCTGCCTGCTGGCCGCGCCGTCCTGGCCCGAGCTGGTGCCGGCCGACATCAGCGCCGGCCAGCTGCTGGCTCATGCGCTGCTGCTGCACGACGTGCTGGGCTTCGAGGCGCTGACGGTGGGCGCCTGGTACGTGGCCATCGACCTGCAGCTGTTCGCCTGCCTCGCGGGCCTGCTGTGGCTGGCGCGGCGCTGCAGCCCGCATGCGCCGGGCAGCCGCGTCGCCGGGCCGCTGCTGGTGGCCGCGCTGGCGCTGGCGTCGGCCTTCGCCTTCAACCGCGACCCGGCGCTGGACGCCTGGGCGCCCTACTTCTTCGCCGCCTACGGCCTGGGCGCGCTGGTGCACTGGCTGGACCTCTGGCAGCACCGGCGCGCCGGCCTGGCACTGCTGGGGTTGGCTTTCAGCGCGGCACTGGCGCTGGACTGGCGCGACCGCCTGGCGCTGGCCCTGGCCACCGCGCTGTGGCTGGCCTGGGCCGAGGCGCGCCAGGCGCAGGGCCGGCCGCTGCTGCCCGTGCACTGGGCACCGGCGCTAGCCGCCTGGGCGCGGCCTTCGTATGCCCTCTTCCTGCTGCACGTGCCGGTGCTGCTGCTGGCGAACACGCTGCTGGCCAACGTGGACAACGCCAGCGTGGCGGCGGGCTTGCTGCTGCTGGTCGTGGCCTGGGCACTGGCGAACTGGCTGTCCCTGCCCTTCCACCGCTGGGTGGAGGTGCCGGCCGCGCGCCTGGACCCGCTGGCCTGGTTGCCCCGCCCGCGCACGGCTTGAAGCGGCCCGCGTTGCTCAAACCCCGAGCATGCCCGGAGAGGCCGCCCACCGCTGCTGCGGTCTAATCGCCCGCGCTGCCTGCCGGAGCAGGCGCTCCCCACGACGAGCCCATCGACCGCTGCGGCACCGCGCCGCGCAACCCTCCTCTGAAGGCCCACCCGCACGCGATGGCTGCAGCGCCGCTTGAACCCAGCGAAACCCGCGACGCGCTGCAACGCATGGCCGCGCGCACGCTGATCTGGATCATCGTCATCGTCGGCGCCGTGGCAGCGGTGATAGGCGCCGTCGAGACCGTCTTCGGCATGCGCGCGCTGTGGGGCAGCCAGCGCCTGCTGATCGGCGCGGCGCTGCTGGGCGTGGGCGGCGTCGCGGCGCTGCTGTACCACGCCGGCCGGCCGCGGCTGGCGACGACGCTGGTGCTGGGCGGCACCCTCGTCAGCCTGGTGGCGCACGCGGCCCACATCGGCCTGGGCGTGCACACCCTCATCCTGGCTGCTGGCGCGCTGCTGATCGCGCTGGGCGGCGGCGTGGCCGGCAACGCGGCGGCCATCGTGCTGACCATGGTCTATCTCGGGGCCATCGCCAGCCTGGCGGTGCTGGAGGCGCAAGGCCTGTTGCCGGGCCTGCAGGCGCCGACGCTGCCGAGCGTGATGGACCGCGTCGTCGCCCATGTGCTCATCGCCGTGGGCGGCCTGTCGTCGGCGCTGCTGCTGAACCGCATCCTCGGCGCCGCACTGGCCCGCGCCATCGCCGAGGAGGCCCGCCTGGCCCGCCTCGTGCAGGCCGCGCACAACTGGGCCTGGGAGGCCGACGAGCGCTTTCGCGTCAAGTCGCTGTCCGACGAATTCGAGGCGCTGTCCGGCCACAAGCGTGACGACTTCCTGCGCATGGGCGAGCCCGACGCCGCCGTCCTCGTGCGCGACGCCGACTACCACGCGCTGGTGGAAGACATCCGCGCCAAGCGCCCCTACCGCGACCGCATCAACGGCTTCCGCACGCCCGACGGCCGGCTGCTGTGGACGCTCAGCTCGGGCGAGCCCATCTTCGACGCCGCCGGCAAGCACACCGGCTGGCGCGGCGTCAGCCACAACATCACCGGCGAGCGCCTGACGCTGCAGCAGCACGAGCGCACGGCCGGCATGCTGGACCGGCTGCTGCGCGCCAGCCCCGACGCCATCTGCGTGGCGCGCACGGCCGACGGCCGCATCCGCTTCGCCAACTCGGGCTTCTGCACCCTCATCGGCCGCAACCGCGACGAGGTCATCGGCCGCTCCGGGCGCGAGCTGGGCCTGTGGCCCGACAGCCGCGAGCCCAAGCGCCTGGCCGCCGAGATGGCCACCACGGGCATCGCTCGCGACTTCCGCTCCGCCATCCTCGTCAAAGGCGAGTGGCGCGACCTGCTCGTCTCCGCCGCGTCGATGGACTGGGACGGCGAGCCGGCGACCATGCTGATCGCGCGCGACATCACCGAGCGCGAGCGCGCCCGCATCGAGGCCGACGCCATCCTCGACCACGCCAGCGTCGGCATCGCGCTGACGCGCGGCGCGAAGTTCGAGCGCGTCAACCGCCACTGGCGCGAGATCTTCGGCGGCGCCGAGCCGCAGCTGCCCGCCGCGCAGGTCGCGACCGGCGCGGCCCAGGCCTTCGAGCAGGAGTACCTGCGCCCCGACGGCAGCACCATCACCGTGAGCCTGAACGCGCGTGGCCTGCCGCCGCTGTCCGGCCGCGTCGAACACGACGGCGAGCGCGCCACGCTGTGGGTGGCCGAGGACGTCACCGAGCACCGCCGCCAGCAGCGCGAGCTGCAGGCCGCCAAGCTGCAGGCCGAGATGGCCAGCCACGCCAAGAGCGCCTTCCTCGCGACGATGAGCCACGAGATCCGCACGCCGCTGAACGGCGTGCTGGGCCTGGCCCGGCTGCTGCAGATGGCCGAAGTGGACGACGCGCGCCGGCCCGAGTACCTGACCCACCTCGCCGCAGCGGCCGAGTCGCTCAACGAGATCGTCTCCAACGTGCTGGACCTGTCCAAGATCGAGGCCGGCCACCTGGAGCTGGAGAAGATCGAGTTCGACCTGCACGCGCTCGCCCAGGCCAGCTTCGAGGGCTGCGCCGCGCTGGGCCGCGAGCGCGGGCTGGACATGCGGCTGGACATCGCGCCCGACCTGCCCCGGCTGGTCATCGGCGACTCGGTGCGGGTGCGCCAGATCCTGGCCAACTTCCTCGTCAACGCGCTGAAGTTCACCGAGCGCGGCGGCGTGCGCCTGAGCCTGGCGCCGGCCGGCCCCGACCGCGTGCGCATCGCTGTGCAGGACAGCGGCATCGGCGTGCCGACGGAGCTGCAGGCGCGGCTGTTCCGCCCCTTCGCGCAGGCCGACGACTCGACGACGCGGCGCTTCGGCGGCACGGGCCTGGGCCTGTCCATCTGCCGCGAGCTGGCGGCGCGCATGGACGGCCACGTCGGCGTGGACAGCGACGGCGCGACCGGCTCCACCTTCTGGGCCTCACTGAGCCTGCCGCGCTCGCTGACCATCGACGACACCGCCCAGCGGCGGCGCATCCCCATCCCGCAGCTCTACCCGCTGGCCGGCCAGCGCCTGCTGGTGGCCGAGGACAACCCGGTCAACCGCCTCATCATCGGCGCGCTGCTGCAGCGCCTGGGCGCCGAGGTCGTGGAGGCCGAGGACGGCGAGCAGGCCGTGGCCATCGCCCGCGCCCAGGCCGGGCAGCTGGACGCCGTGCTGATGGACCTGCACATGCCCAAAGTCGACGGCTTGCGCGCGACCGAGCTGCTGCGCGCCGACCCGGCCACTGCCCACCTGCCCATCCACGCCTTCACCGCCGCCGTGCTCGACCAGGAACGCCAGGCGGCGATGGCGGCGGGGATGAACGGGTTCATTGCGAAGCCGGTGGCGGAGGCGGAAGTGATCCGCGTGCTCGGCAAATGACATGACCGCCATCGTCCTGCTCGACACCACTGACCCCAACGCTGTCACGCTGGACCGCCCCCGCACCGACCGACTCGTGGCCGGCAACCCGCTGCGCCGGACCTGGCTGCTGCACGAGGCCGGGCCGGCAAGCGCCGGCGTCTGGGAATGCGAAGTGGGCCGCTGGCGCATCGCCTTCCCCACCACGCGGCAGGAGTATTTCCACGTCCTCAGCGGCCGCGTGCGGCTGCACGGGCCTGACGGCGCCACCGACATCGGCCCCGGTCAGGGCGCCGTGATCCCCCCGGGCTTCGAGGGCGAGTTCGAGGTGCTGGAGCCGGTGCGCAAGCAGTTCGTGCTGGTGGACACTGAGCCCTCAACCCACCACTGAACGATGACGACGATCTGCCCCAAGTGCCGCCACATCCGCCCCGCAGACACGACCGCACCCGATTGGCAGTGCCCCGCCTGCGGTGTGGCCTACGCCAAGGCCGGTGCGGCCATGAACCGGCCGGTTGAAGCGCGCAGCACGGGCTATCGCGCCACGCCGGGCAAGAGCGGCCCGCCCTGGCGCGTGATGCTCACCATCGTCGCCGTGCTCGTCGGCCTCTATGGCGGCCACCAGGCACACCTCGACAAGCGCGGCCTGGGTGAGCTGTTCAGCGGCACCGACAGCACGGACGAGGCCGCCATGCGCCAGTTGGCCGGCACGGTGCGCGCGGAGCAGGTCGTCATGTACTCCACGACCGAATGCGGCTACTGCACCCAGGCCCGCGCCTGGATGCAGGACTACGGCTTCGCCTTCACCGAATGCAACATGAGCCGTGACAGCCGCTGCGAGGACGAGTTCCGCGCGCTGGGCGCCACGGGCACACCCTATCTCGTCGTGCGCGGCCCGCGCGGCGAGCACCACATGAAGGAAGGCTTCGACAGCGACGAGTTCATCAAGGCGTTGAGCAGCTGACGTCCTCTGCGTCTTGAGTTCGGGCCGAGCGTCGGGCCTGCGATGTGCTCGCGGCGCAATCCGTGAGCATCGCCGTCCCCTCGGGGGCTGAGCCCGGGCGAGGGGTCAACAGTCCTGCTGGCGCCGCATGTCCGCCAGCGTCTTGCCCGGCTCGTCGCGGAAGGTCTCCATGGGCTCCAGCGTCTCGATGCGGTCGACGCGGAAGCTGCGGAAGTCGTTGCGCAGCTCGCACCAGGCGGACAGCGTCCACACCGGCCCCCAGAACAGGCAGGCCAGCGGGCGCACGATGCGGTCACTGCGCACGCCGCCCAGGTCCAGGTAGCCCATCTTCAGCTTGCGCCGCGCCTCGGTGGACTCGCGCAGCACGGTCAGGTGGGCGCCGGTCTGCGGGTCCAGCGCCGGCAGCGGCGCGTACAGCGCCAGGCTCTCGGCGGCGGCGCGGGCGTCCAGCGGCAGCACGGCGAGGATCTTGGACAGCGCGTTCTCGGCCTGGCGGGCCAGCGCCGCGTCCAGCCGCGACTCGGCCATGCGCACCGTCGCGACCAGGGCCTGCGCTTCCTGCTTGCTGAACATCAGCGGCGGCAGGTCGAAACCCGCCCGCATGCGGTAGCCCACGCCCGCCTCGCCCTCGATGGGCACGCCCTGCTGGGCCAGCGCGGCGATGTCGCGGTAGACGGTGCGCATGGACACCTCCAGCCGCTGGGCGAGGTAGTCCGCCGTCGTGAGGCGGCGGCCACGGATGAGCTGGACGATCTGGAAGAGGCGGTCGGCGCGGCGCATGGGAGGGAATTGTGGGGGTGTCGGTACGGTCCTTGCAGAAGGCATGGGTCACCGATAACGAGGTCGAACACGATCATGGGCATCTACGCCTCCTCACATGCCTGCGGCACCCAGCGGGTCGATGTGGTTTCGATGGGCGCCATCAGCGCCCCGCTGCTGTCACTGGCGCAGGATCAGCTCTTCACCGCCCGCGCCGCGCCAGGGCCGGACCGCCCAGCGAAGGGGCAAGGTCAGCCCATCGCCGTGCAGAGTTCGACGAGCGTGCCGTCCGGGCAGCGCACATAGGCCACCGTCTGGCCCCAGGGCTTGGTGACGGGTGAGGCCAGCGCCTTCGCACCGGCGGCCACGGCCTTGTCGAAGGCCGCTTGAACATCGGTCACCGTGAAGCCGATCTCCATGCCCAGCGGCTTGTCGCTGGCGTCGGCGGCCACGTAGTCGTGCTGCACGCTGTCACGCGCCGTCGCGTGGTCGACAAAGGCCAAGGTGGTGCCGCTGGCACCGGTGTCGACCTCGCCATAGGCGCCGCTCTCGTGCAGGAAGCGAGTCGGTAGGCCGAAGGCGCGCTCGAAGAAGGCGAGTGACGAGGCGACATCGGCCACGTAGACGAGGGTGTAGGCGAAGTTCATGCAGTGCTCCTTGGCTTGGCAGGCACGCATGCTGCGCCAGGTCGCCTGTCAGGCCGTGTCAGCAAGGCAGACGAAAATCGCCACCAATGCAAGCCTTCCTCATCGCCACCGGCCTGGTGGCCCTCGCCGAGATCGGCGACAAGACCCAGCTCCTCGCCTTCATGCTCGCGGCCCGCTTCAAGCGGCCCTGGCCCATCGTGCTGGGCATCTTTGTCGCGACGGTCGTCAACCACGCGCTGGCCGGCGCCCTGGGCGGCTGGCTGACCAGCGTCATCGGCCCCACGGCCTTGCGCTGGGGCCTGGGCCTGTCCTTCATCGCGATGGCCGGCTGGATGCTGATCCCCGACAAGCTCGACGAGGACGACGCGCCCAAACCTGGCCACGGCGTGTTCGTGACGACGGTCATCGCCTTCTTCCTGGCCGAGATGGGCGACAAGACGCAGATCGCCACTGTCGCGCTGGCGGCGCGCTTCCCGCTGGACTTCATCGGCGTCGTTGCCGGCACGACGGCCGGCATGATGCTGGCCAACGTGCCCGCCGTGCTGGTGGGCGACAAGCTGGCGCACAAGCTGCCGGTGAAGCTGGTGCACGCGGTGGCGGCGGTGATCTTTGCGGTGTTGGGGGTGGTGACGCTGGTGGCGGGTGGGGCGCTGCTGGGCTGATGCAAGCGGGTAGGGCGGGTCGCGACCCGCCGTTTCGCCCCGCAAACCCACATCGGAATTCGGGTTCGGGTACGCCACCAAGCGGCGGGTCATGACCCGCCCTACGAGGCTGATCTAGCCTTTCAGGACGCGATACCCAAACCAGCAGAAGACCGCGCCTGCGGCCAGCCAGAGCAAGCCGCCGACCAGCGTGCCCGCGCCGGCACCGAACAGCTCCGTCGCAAGCAGTGCCAGCCCGCAAAACGCCCTGCAGTAGCTCACCTCGGCGGGCGTGAATCCATCCACCAGCGTGCGCACGCCCTCCAGGATGCCGACGCCACCCAGCGTCAAGGCAAACCAGCCGACCCACTTCGTCTCACGGTCCATACGCACTCTCACGCCGCCAACACCTGCCGCACCGCCCGGTCCCACTGCGCGAGCCGCGCCTCCGCCTCGTCGCGCGACATGCGCGGCTCGAAGGCGCGGTCCAGTTGCCAGATGGCGCCGATCTCATCGGCCGACGCATAGACCCCGGCGCCAATCCCCGCCAGCAGCGCCGCCCCTAGCGCCGTGGTCTCAATGACCTGGGGCCGCAGCACCGGGATGCCCAGCAGGTCGGCCTGGAACTGCATCAACAAGTCGTTGGCCGACGCGCCGCCGTCCACGCGCAGCTCGGTCAGGCGCTCGGCCGCGCCCACGTCAGCATTCATCGCCGCCAGCACCGCCGCACTCTGGAAGGCGATGCTCTCCAGCGCGGCGCGGGCGATGTGGGCCTGGGTGCTGCCGCGTGTCAGGCCCAGGATGGCGCCACGCGCGTCGGGCCGCCAATAGGGCGCGCCCAGGCCGGCGAAGGCGGGCACGAACATGACGCCGCCGGCATCCGGCACGCTCAGTGCCAGCGCCTGCACTTCGCTGCTGGCCTGCACTGCATGCAGCCCGTCGCGCAGCCATTGCACGACGGCGCCGCCGACGAAGACGCTGCCTTCCAGTGCGTACTGCGGCAACGCATCCAGCTGCGCGGCGCGCGTGGTCAGCAGGCCTTGGGTGGACATGTGCGCCTGCGTGCCGGTGTGCATCAGCAAAAAGCAGCCGGTGCCATACGTGTTCTTGGCCTGGCCGGGTTGCAGCGCTGCCTGGCCAAACAACGCGGCCTGCTGGTCGCCGGCAATGCCCGAGATCGGCACACCGAACTCCGCCGCCTGGCCGAACACGCCAGCCGATGGCCGCACCTCGGGCAGCAGCGCGCGCGGAATGCCAAAGATGCCCAGCAGCTCATCGCTCCAATCGCCACGGTGGATGTCGAACAGCAGCGTGCGCGAGGCGTTGCTGGCGTCGGTCGCATGCACGGCACCGTCGGTCAGCTTCCACAGCAGCCAGCTGTCCACCGTGCCGAAGGCCAGCTCGCCGCGTTCGGCGCGCTCGCGGGCGCCGGCCACGTTGTCGAGCAACCAGCGCAGCTTGGTGGCCGAGAAGTACGGGTCCAGCAGCAGGCCGGTCAGCTCGCGCACACGCGGCTCCAGGCCTTGCGCCTTCAAGCTCTCGCAGAAGGCCGCCGTGCGCCGGTCCTGCCAGACCAGGGCCTTGTGCAACGGCTCACCCATCTTGCGGTCCCACAGCACGACGGTCTCGCGCTGGTTGGTGATGCCGATGGCGGCTGCCTTCACCCCCGCCTTGGACATCGCCTCGCGGGCACACGCGATCTGGCCCTCCCAGATCTCGCCGGCATCGTGCTCGACCCAACCCGGCTGCGGGAAGTGCTGCGTCAGCTCGCGCTGCGCCACGGCCAGCATGCGGCCGTCGCGGCCGAAGACCACGGCGCGCGAGCTGGAGGTGCCTTGATCCAGCGCCAGCAGTGCATCCATCACTTGTCCCTTAGAGTGAGCCAATGATCGATTTTGACGTGGTGGTCGTCGGCGGCGGCATCAACGGCACCGGCCTGGCGCGTGACCTTGCCGGGCGCGGCTGGCGGGTGCTGCTGGCTGAAGCGCAAGACCTGGCCTCGCACACATCCTCGTCGTCCACCAAGCTCGTGCACGGCGGGCTGCGCTACCTGGAGACCTATGAGTTCTCGCTGGTGCGCAAGGCCTTGCAGGAGCGCGAGGTGCTGCTGCGCAGCGCGCCTCATCTGATCCGCCCGCTGCGTTTCGTACTGCCGCATGCGCCGCACCTGCGGCCGGCCTGGATGATCCGCGCAGGACTGTTCCTCTATGACCACCTTGCCCGCCGCGAGCTGCTGCCGGGCTCGCACGGCCTGCGGCTGGCGGGCAGCGCCTACGGTGCGCCGCTGAAGCCCGAGTTCACGCGCGGCTTTGTCTATTCGGACGGCTGGGTGGACGACGCCCGTCTCGTCGTACTGAACGCGCAAGACGCACAGGCCCGTGGCGCCGAGGTGCTGACGCGCTGCGCCGTCACGAAGGCCGAGCGCGGCGCCGAGGCCTGGCAGATCACGCTGCAGAACGGCCGCCGCATTCGCAGCCGCGCCCTCGTCAACGCGGCCGGGCCGTGGGCTGAAGCCTTCCTGCGCGATCAGGGCCTGCCGGCGCGCGGCCTGCGGCTCGTCAAGGGCAGCCACATCGTCGTGGACCAGCGCTTCACGCATGACCACGCCTACATCTTCCAGAACGCCGACGGGCGCATCATCTTCGCCATCCCCTACGAGGGTCGTTTCACGCTGATCGGCACAACGGACGTGGAGCTGCCCGACGGCCAGGACCCACCGGCGCGCGCCGCCATCGAGGCCGCCGAAGTGAGCTACCTGTGCGAGCAGGCGAGCCGTTATCTGGCCCGCCCCGTGACGCCTGCCGATGTGCTGTGGACCTATGCCGGCGTGCGGCCGCTGCTGGACGAAGGCGGCTCGGCATCGAGCGTGACGCGCGACTACCTGCTGGAGACGGACGTGGCCGGGGGCGCTCCGCTGCTCAACGTCTGGGGCGGCAAGCTGACGACCTACCGCAAGCTGGCCGAGGACGGCGCGACGCAGCTCGGCGAATTGCTCGGCGATGCGCGCAAGCCCTGGACGGCCGGCACCCATTTGCCCGGCGGCGACCTGGGGCCGCATGGTGTGGACATCGCCGCCTTCACGGCCGAGCTGCAAGCGCGGCATGCAGACCGCGCGCCGGCCGTCGTCGCCCGCCTGGCCCGCGCCTACGGCAGTGTGGCCGCCGAGTTGCTGGCCGCGCCCCCGGGCGCCGAGATCGCGCCGGGCCTGTTCGAGTCCGAACTTAGCCATCTCACTGACCATGAATGGGCCCGTAGCGCCGACGACGTGCTGTGGCGGCGCAGCAAGCTGGGCCTGCACTACACGGAGGAGCAACGCGAGGCGGTGGCGGCATGGATGCAACAACACTCGTCACAAGTGTTGATGCCGCCGCGCTGACTCGCATCTAGATTGCCCTGCCTCAACGACAGGGAACGCCATGCGAATCGCCCACACCTCCTGCTTCAGCGCGACCGTCTTTCGGGAGCAACCGGTCTGGAGGCACATCCTCGCTGCGCGGCCCGACCGGCTCGTCCTGACCGGCGATGCCATCTACATCGACGAGCTCACCTCGCCGCTGCATCCCAAGCAACTGTCGGAGTACGAGTTCGTCGAACTGGTGGCCGAGAAATACCGCCGCCAACTGGGCCAGCCCGACTTCGCCGCGTTGATCGCCCAGGTGCCGACGGTGGCGATCTGGGACGACCACGACTTCCTCTGGAACGAGAGCTATGAAGAGAAGGCCATCACCCGCAAGGTCTACGCAGGCCTGATCCGCGCTTCGCGCGCCCTGTTCAATGCGTTCTGCGCCCACCTTGAAGGGCGAGCGCCCTTTCCAGCCAGCAACAGCGACGCCCGCTTTTGGCAGGCCGGCGAACCTGCGCCCGGCTATCGCCAGGTGGTCCTGGACCCACCCGGGCAAGCTCCCCTGCGCCTGCACCTCACCGATGGCCGCAGCTGGCGCCTCAGGCGGGCGCTGCTGGGCGAGGCGCAGCGGCGCCAGATCCAGGAGGCCATCGAGGGGGCTCCGCCAGACACGGTGCATCTGCTCGCCAGCGGCTCCGTGCTGGAGGCTCACAAGGGAGACTGCTGGGCCAACTTCGAAGACCTCGCCTGGCTCAAATCCTTGGCGGCTGTTCACCGTATCGCCTGCCTCAGCGGCGACATCCACAACGTCGACTTCCAGGCCATCGACACCGGGCCATGGCGGCTGTTCGACTTCACCGCCTCGGGTGCGGCCATCCGCAAGGCGATCTGGGTCGGCTCGACATGCCAGAACTACGGTCTGGTCGACATCGACGCTCAAAACCTCACAGCCAGCTGGTTCGAGTTCGGGCAACCCTCGCCGCTGGCGCCGGTGAGCATTGATCGCGCCACCTGGCGCTGAATGCCTCGGCGCGCACCAGGCCGGCTTGAACCCTGCGGCCGCCAGCCGCAGCTGCAGCGAAAACGCCATGCCTGCGCCGAAGGCGCACCCCGCCTGTAGCCGGCTGTGAGGCTTCGGGGATGATGCGCGCCATGCTCTTCGGCCTGCTGTTCGCCCTTGCCGCCGGCCTCATGTGGGGCCTGGTGTTCGTCGCGCCCGTCATGCTGCCCGGCTATGCGCCGGCGCTGCTGACGGTGGGGCGCTACCTGGCCTTCGGCCTCATCGCGCTGCCGCTGGCGCTGATGCTGGACCGGCGCGTGCTGCGCGAGCTGCACGCCGCCGACTGGTGGGAGGCGGCCAAGCTCAGCCTGGTGGGCAACTTCCTGTACTACCTGTGCCTGTCGGCCGCCATCCAGCGCGCCGGCGCGCCGCTGCCGACGATGATCATCGGCACGCTGCCGGTCGTCATCGCCATCTGCGCCAACCACCGCAACCGCGTGCGCGACGGCCATCTGCCGTGGGGGAAGCTGGCGCCATCGCTGGCGCTGATTGCGGCGGGTCTGAGCTTCGTCAACCACGACGAGCTGGCGGTGCTGCGCTCGGGCGCCGGTGACCTGCGCCGTTATGCCGAGGGCGCCGCGCTGGCCGTGCTGGCAGTGGCCTGCTGGACCTGGTATCCCATCCGCAACGCCGACTGGCTGCGCGCGCACGCCGATCGCTCGCCACGCGCCTGGGCCACGGCGCAGGGGCTGGTCACGGGGCCGATGGCGCTGATCGGCCTGGTGCTGCTGGGTCTCGTGCATCTGGCCGCGCCGGGTGCGCTGATCCCGACCGGCTACACCTTCCCGCTCGGCGACCGGCCACTGGCCTATCTGGGCCTGATGGCCGCCATCGGCCTGTGCTCGTCCTGGCTGGGCACGCTGTGCTGGAACGAGGCCAGCCAGCGCCTGCCCACCTCGCTGTCGGGCCAGCTCATCGTCTTCGAGACGCTGGCCGCGCTGGCCTATGCCTTCATGTGGAACCAGCGCACGCCGCCGCCGGCGACGCTGGCGGGCGTAGCCCTGCTGATCGCAGGGGTCATGTGGGCGCTGCGCATCAAGCCGGTGAAGCACACGGCCTGACGACAGACTCCTAGAGCGGCCGCGCGATGCGAAAGCCGACGCCGCCACCCCGGAACTCGGGCGCGCTCTTGCCGCGATAGGCCGAGCGCAGGGCCGGCGGATAGCTGAACCACGCGCCGCCGCGGGTGCCGCGGAAGTTCGGCTCGCCGCCTTCGGTCCAGGCTGAGCCGTCGGTCGGCGCACCCGTGTAGTCCACGCGGCCGTGGTCCTGCACCCATTCCCACACATTACCGGCCATGTTGTAGAGGCCGAAGGCATTGGGCTTGAACACCGGGCCGGCGACCGGGTAGGCCGCGCCATCGGCGCAGTTGACGCCCGCCCATGTCACGTCGGGGATTTGTTCCTTGCCGGTCTGGTCCATGGCGTTGGCGTGGGCGCAGGCGGCGGTGACGTCGTCGTCGTCACCCCAGGCGTGGCGCCCGCCCTGCCCGGCTCGCGCCGCGTACTCCCATTCGGCCTCGCTCAGCAGCCGGTAGCCCTTGCCGGGCACCTGCCGGTTCAGCCAGGCCAGGTAGGCCTGCGCGTCGTGCCAGCTGACACAGCTGACCGGATGCTCGTCGGTCTGCGCGTAGCCGGGGTTGAGCCAGTTGTGCTGGCTGCTCTTGCCCCACTTCCTGCCGTCAAGCACATGGCAGGCCTCACCCTTCGACAGCTCGTCGCGATAGCCGCTGGCGTTCACGAAGCGCGCGAACTCGCCCCGCGTCAGCTCAAACTGGCCCACGGCCAGTCGATAGGCGATGGTCACGCGGTGTTGCGGGCCTTCGTTGCTGCGGCGCCCTTTCTCGGTGTCCACCGAGCCCATCAGGAAGCTGCCACTGGGCAGCACCACCAGCGTCGGGCAATCGGCGCAATCCTTGATCGTCTGGCCGACGGCAGGTGTGCCCTGCGCCGGCATCAAGGCGAGTCCGAGCGCGGCGCTGGCGAGGCCACGCCAGAGGGTCGGGAGGGAACAGGTCATGGGCGTATCCGGGTTGCGTTCGGGTGGCAAGGCCGGAGGAGGGAAGCTCCGGGCGACGGGCATGTTAGGAATGCCGCGCCCTCATCGCGAGCCCTGCGCGACGGAATCAGGCTCCGGGCGCTTGAGTTCCGAAAGCGGGGACACGAACTCGCGACCATGCGCAAGACCCGGCACCCCAGACGGAGCGCCGCAGGCCGCCCTCAGGCGGGAAAGACCTCGACGACGCGCTGACCGTCGAAGCCATCGGCCTCGCCCTTGCGAAAATGGCCGCGCGCGTTGCTGACGACACGCGTGTCACCCAGCCGGTAGTCCTGCCGGCAGTGCAAGTGGCCGTGCAGCCACAGCTGCGCGAAGGGCAGCAGCGCTTCGTCGTCGTTGCAGAAGCTGGCCGTCCCCGGCTGGCGGCCATAGCGCGGGTCGGCGCTCTTCAGGCTGGGGGCGAAATGGGTGATGGCCACCGTGGCATCCCAGTCGCCGGTGCGCTTGAGTTCATCGGCCAGCCAGGCGCGGCTCTCCAGCGCCAGCGCGCGCACGGCGTCCACGCCGAAGACCTCGCCGTGCCGCGTGGACTGCATGACCTTCTGGAAGTAGCTGCCGGCCCGCATCGCGCGGTCGCGGCCCGACGGGCCGAAGGCGTCGAAGTCGCACCAGCGCGTGCAGCCGACAAAGCGCACGCGCCGGCCTTGCGCGTCGCTCAGCACGATGGACTCGTCGTCCAGCATGCGCAGGCCGATGTCCTTCACGTGCGCGCGCAGCGCCTCGCGCACCTCGTCCACGTCGCGCTTGTCGAACTCGTGGTTGCCCGGCACGAACAGCACCGGCACCGGCCAGCCGCGGAACAGCTCGAAGCTGCGCCAGGTGGTGTCGATGTCGCCGGCCAGGATCAGCAGCTCGGCGCCTGGGGCGGGCACTGGCAGGTAGGACTCCGTCTCCAGGTGCAGATCGGAGAGCAGCTGCAACCTCATGTCAGTGGCGGACAGGCGTAGGGCGGATCGCGACCCACCATTCGATGGCGACAACCCGACACGCGCGTCCTGATTCCGCAACCAAACGGCGGGTCATGACCCGCCCTACGGGGTTGGTTCTCACATCAATTGGAACCGTGGCAAACCTTGTACTTCCGCCCCGACCCGCAAGGGCATGGGTCATTGCGCCCGACCTTGGGCGTGTCGCGCCGGATGGTCTCGACGCGGTAGCGCTCGGCCTCGGTCAGGTCGGCCAGATCGGCCACCGCCGCCACCATCTCCTCGATGGCGTCGTCCAGGTCCTTCAGCGGGTACTCGCGGTTCAGCGTGGCGACGACTTCCTTCTCCTCGTCGGTCTCGGCCGGCAGGTGACGGTACAGGCGGGCCAGCGCGGCGGCGACGTCGTCGTTGGGCATGTCGGCCAGCTCGGGGAAGCACAGCACCGCATGCTGGAAGCCGGCCACCCAGGGCATCAGCGCATGCGACAGCGGGCCCAGCGCGTCGTAGCTGGCGCGCGCCGAGCGCTCCTCGTCGGTCGCGTCCTCGGGCAGCGGGTCGGGTTGTGCATCTTCGTCGACATCCAGCACGACCGGGTCGAACCAGCCGTCCTCGGCCAGGCCCTTCATCAGCGCGGCGTGCCGGCGCTCGACGAGCTGGGTCAGGCGGTCCAGCCAGGCGGCGTCGACGCTGTCGGGCAGCAGGCCGCCGTCGTAGTCGAAGATGTTGGGCAGCCACTCGTCCGTGTCGATGAGGCGGGGCTGCACGATGACGCCGCACAGGTAGCCGTCCAGCATGGACGCGTCCAGTGGCTGCAGCGGCTCGGGCGTGGATGCCAGGAGTTCGTCGAGTTCGGCGAACTCGGCGTCGGTCAGGTCTTGGGTGGTGCTCATGGCGGGGGATTGTGGCCTTCAGGCCGCCTTCTGCTCCAGCACGAAGTTCGCACCGTCGTACTGGCCCAGCTTCTCCACCAGCAGCGGCAGGCACTCGGCCAGTTCGTCGTGCAGCGTGAACGGCGGGTTGGCGATGAACATGCCGCTGCCCAGCATGCCCAGGCCCTTGCCGTCCGGGCGGTCGGCGGGCTCGGCCACGGTCAGGCGCACGTGCAGCCAGCCCTTCTTGGCGGTCGCGTCGGCGCTGCCTTTCAGGCGCTGGGCGAGCTGGCTGGACTCCAGCAGCTGCAGCTGCGGGTACCAGATCATGACGACCGTGTCGGCCGCACGCTCCAGCGCCTCGCGCAGCGCGGCCAGCACCTTGGCGTAGTCGGTCTTGATCTCGTAGGACGGGTCCATCAGCAGCGCCGCGCGGCGCGTGGGCGAGGGCAGCTCCGCCTTGATGGCCGTGAAGCCGTCGCGGTCGCTGACCTGGGTGTTGGCGCGGCCCTCCAGGTAGCTGACGAGGATGCGGTGGTCCGTCGAGTGCAGCTCATAGGCGCGCAGCCGGTCGGTCTCGCGCATCAGCATGTTGGCGATGGCGGGCGAACCGGGGTACTGGCGCAGCTGTCCATCGGGGTTGAAGGCGCGCACCAGGCTCATGTAGTCGGCCAGCGGCTCGGGCAGGCCCTTGGCGTCGAAGAGCCGCGAGACGCCCGTGCCGTACTCGGCGTTCTTCTGCGCATAGCGGCCCTCGACCGAGTAACCGCCGGCGCCGGCGTGGGTGTCGATGAGGGTGTAGGGCTTGTCCTTCTCACCCATGTAGCGCAGCACGCGGGTCAGCACCAGGTGCTTGAGGACGTCGGCATGGTTGCCGGCATGGAAGGCGTGGCGGTAGGCGAGCATGGGGCCAATTGTCTTATGCGGCTCGCTAACACAGCCCCATCAACCGCGCTCAGCCGGGGAAAGCGGTGGCGCGGCTAGCCTTGCGGCCATCGTTTCCATCCCCATCTCGCTCGTCATGCCTACCCTTTTCGACCCCGTCCGCTTCGGCGACATCCCCCTCGCCAACCGCGTCGTCATGGCGCCACTCACGCGCAACCGCGCGCCTAACCAGACGCCGCATGCGCTGCACGTCGAGTACTACCGGCAGCGCGCCAGCGCCGGCCTGATCATCACGGAGGCGACGCAGATCCGCCCCGACGGCCAAGGCTACTTCGACACACCCGGCATCCACAGCCCAGAGCAGATCGCCGCCTGGAAGCAGGTGACCGACGCCGTGCACGCGGACGGCGGCAAGATCGTCGTGCAGCTGTGGCATGTGGGCCGCATCTCGGTGAACAGCCTGCAGCCGGGCGGCCAGCCGCCGGTGTCGTCCACGGCCCGCGCCGCCAAGACCCGGACCTATGCGGCCCATGGCGAACTGGTGCCGACCGACGTGCCGCGCGCGCTGCGCACCGACGAGCTGCCGCAGCTGATCGCCGACTACGCGCAGGCGGCGAAGAACGCGATTGCGGCCGGCTTCGACGGCGTCGAGGTGCACGCCGCCAACGGCTACCTGCTGGAGCAGTTCCTGCGCGACAGCACCAACGACCGCACGGATGAATACGGCGGCTCCATCGAGAACCGCGCGCGCTTGCTCATCGAGGTGATGACGGCGGTGGCGCATGCCATCGGCGCCGGTCGCACGTCGCTGCGCATCAGCCCGGTCACGCCGGCCAACGACATTGGCCAGGACAGCGACCCGCAAGCCCTCTTCAACCATGTCGTCGACCAGCTCGCACCCCTGAAACTGGCCTTCCTGGAGGTCGTCGAAGGCGCCACCGGCGGCCCGCGCGACAACGCGCCGTTCGACTACGCCGAGCTGCGCCGCCGGTTCGCCGGCCCCTACATCGCCAACAACGGCTTCGACCGGGCCATGGCGCTGGACGCCGTGGCCAGCGGGCGGGTGGATGCAGTGGCCATCGGCAGGCCCTTCATCGCCAACCCCGACCTGGTGGAGCGCCTGCGTGACGACCTGCCCTGGGCCGCGCCGCAGAAGGAGACGTTCTACGGCGGTGGCGCCGAGGGCTACACGGACTACCCCGCCGCAGCGGAACTGTTGCGCGCCTGACCCCCCGCCAGCCGCGTTCCCTAATCCTGGGGAAACGCCGGCGGGCTCGTCGTGCGACATTGGCCGCCCCACAAGGAGGGCGCGATGGCGGGTGGACTTGGCAGTTGGCTCGCCGCCGTGGGGCTGGCAGCGGCGCTGCTCGGCCCGGCGGCGGCGCTCGCCCAGTCGCCGCCGCCCCGGCTGCATGCCACGCTGATGCTGCGTGGCGGTCACCTCGCGCTGGACCCGGCCAGCACCCGCCTGGCGCTGGGCGACCATGCCGCCGTGTACCGGGCCTGCCAGCTGTCCGATGACGCGCTCAAGGCCGGGCTGATCGCCGCCATCGACAAGACCTTGCAGCGCCGCGGCCCGGTGCTGGAGCAGCTGGCGCTCGACCCGTTCAACGCGACGGATGCCGACAACCAGCCGCGCACCGACCTGCCCGCGCTGCGCCTGGCGCTGGGCCGCCTGGCGAAGTCGGACCCGGCGACCGCCGAAGCCAACACCTTCTCGGGCCCCTGGACCCAGGCGCAGCAGGTGTTCACCCGCTGGCTGGAGGCGCACCGCAACGACCCGCTGCCCGTGCGGGTCACGTTCGAGCGAGGCCTGTACGCCGATGTCTACGCGACTATGGCCAGTGCCAGCGACTGGCTGGACGAGCCGGCGCGGCCCATCCCCGACCTCTACGGCACGCTGCAGACGGAAGACCACCAGGCGCTTGAACGCGGCGCCGTCATCTTCGACATCGCCCCGCCCTTCCAGGCCCGGGAGGACGGCACGGGCAAGTCCAAGCTGGCGCTGACGGTGAACTTGGCGGCATGGGCGTCGCGTCTGCAAGCGCTGCGCGAGGACCTGCTGGACCCGCTGCACTGCCAGCTCTGGTCGCGCCAGGCCGTGGTGGGGCGGGCGCAGGACTACATGCAGGCGCGCGGCGTGGCGCTGCAGCATTACGCCACGCAGGCCATGGCCAGCAAGGGCCAGGCTGCCAACCTGCCGCAGATGGAGCCCAACGACCAGGCCGGCATCGCCGTGGAGCCGACGCGCTACCGCAATGAACCCGGGTCCGTCGAGGTGGTCGGCGGGCGGGTGCTGCTCAGCCCCGACCCGCAGCTCGACTACCTCATCGTCCACGCCGACCCCGACCTGGACGGCCCGCTGGTGCGCCGCGTGCTGTACCTGCTGCTGCCCACGCCGGACTGGGGTTCGCTGCGCGACGCGCTGGCCACGCGCATGTGCATCGCGCGCCGCCTGCCCGGGGGCAAGCCCGGCCCGGGCACGCAGCCGCTGATGCTGAGCTTCGTGGACCCGGCATTCCCGACGCAGTTCTCGTCGACCTACCTGACCCAGCGCGCGCTGGCCGAGCGCATGCGCCGGCTGGCCGACGTGGGCTACCGGCTGCAGCTCGCCTCGCCGATTCTGCGCGCAGAGCACCGGCGCAAGTCGGTCAGCCTGGTCGTCACGAAGTCCGGCAGCGCCAGCGCGGGCATGCCGGTCGGCGCGCTCGGGCTGACCGACTGCGCGGGTGGGTCGGCTCCCGAGGCCGGCGCCGTGGCCGACATCGCCGCCGTGGCTGCGCCGCCGCCCAGGGCCGCCCAGGACAACGGCCGCAGGGAGCCGCCGCGCCACGAGCTGGCCGTGGGCGCGCAGTACGACGGCGCCCACCCGCTGCGGCTGCTGAGCACGCTCGCCCGCGCCGGCCTGTCGCCCGACGACACGCTCAGCCTGTCGGCGGCGTTCCAGGGCAAGGCCTCGGCCGACCTGCAGTACAGCCGCGACTTCCTGTGGTTCGACAACGGCGTGGCGCGCCGCGTGCAAGCCTCGGTGCGCAGCTACACCGAGTTCGAGCCCGGGCAGCCGCGCAGCAGCGGCGAACAGGACGAACGCCACACCGGCCTGGACTTGAGCGCGACGGTGGACCTGTGGCGGGACGTTGAGAACTCCTTCGCGCAGCTGCTGCTGACCGCCGGCCGCAAGACGATCAGGCCCGAAGCCGGCGCACCGACCGGCACGGCGGGGGTGACGCTGCGCTCGGCCGGCCTGGGTCTGGTGTTCTCGCACAGCCTGCACGCAACGGCGCGGCCTTCGGCGCTGGACGCGGAGCTGCAGGTGCAGGCCGGCCGCGCGGGTGCCGGCCATGGCCGCTACGGGCGCGCGCAAGCGTCGCTGGCCTGGCAGCGCTTCGTCGGCCCGTTCTGGCGCTGGGACCTGCGCGCCAACGCCACGGCGGTGCGCGGCCCTGCACCGCAGGCGGAGTGGCCGACCTTCGGCGGCGAGCAGTCGGTGCGCGGCTATGCGGCGGACCTGGCGGTGGCCCGCCGCACGTGGGCGCTGCAAAACGAGCTCTGGCTGCCGCCACCGGGCGCGGACCGTGTCGATGCCGCACTGGGCGCCCTGCTGCGCCGTCAGGTGGCGCTGGCGCTGTTCGTCGACATCGGCGGCCTGCGCGGCTCGCCGTCGCAGCATGCAGGCACCAAGGCCGGTGCCGGCCTGGGCCTGCGCTACCTGGCCGACGCCAGCGTGACGCTGCGCCTGGACTGGGCGCGGCCCGTGGGCGAAGACGACGCCCGCCTGCGCTCCGGCCAGTGGCTGCTCTCCATCACCAGCCGCCACACGCTCTAGCGCCTCAACCCTTCATTCAGCCACCCGGAGACAGCCATGCAGACCTTCTCGCTCCCCATCAACGGCATCCAGTGCCACTTTGACACCGACGGCGTCGTGACCAAGCCCGACGGGCACGAGTTCGGCAAGTGGACGACCGCCGACAACGCCCTCAGCGTCAAGCCGGCCGAGGGTGGCGATGCCATCAAGATCGCGGTGGACTGGGCCTTCAACGGCAACAACCAGTTGACCATCGCCCAGGGCGGCACGGTGCTGATGGCCTTCGCCGCCAGCACGGACGGCCTGCCGCGCCTGCAGCTGCGCAACAACGTGCTGTTCGTCGACCCGGACGGTGACGGCGACTTCTGGTTCCAGCTCACCTGCAAGTTCGGCCTCAACGCTGCCAACGGCAACCTCGTCGTCGCCATCAACGGCAAGGAATCCGAGATCGACGGCTACCTGGCCGACACGCAATCGCGCTTTCGCTTCGAGTTCCCGGACAAAAGCTTCCCGTCAGGCGTGCCCAACGCCTTCGTGCTGGCCGGTGCCTGGGAGCCCACGGGCAAGAAGGACGAGATCCGCCTGCACTTCGTGCCCAAGGGCGCAGGCCTGGAGATCCCGGGCAAGCCACTGAACCTGCCGGGCCAGCTGAAGGTGGACCCGCGCCGCAACCACCTGGAGCTGTTCTATCAGTCCAACAGCTTCGGCGCCAAGCGCCTGCAGTTCGCCGGCAGCCTGGAGATCAAGAAGGGTTGGAAGCTGGTGTTCCGCATCGACAACGCGAGCGACGGCAGCCTGAAGGCGAGCACCATCGAGGTCGAGTCCACATTCGAATGGGATGGCGGCCAGGGCGCGCTGGTGCTCAAGGTGGGCAAGAGCAAGAGCAACACGGCCCAGCAGATCACCGTGGGCGGGCGGCTGCAGGCGACCTTCGACAGCGGCGCCTCGCTGCGCTGGGATTTCGAATACATCAACTCCAAGACCGGCAGCAAGTCCACCACCAACCTGGCCACGGCCCTGCAGTTCGTCAGCAAGAACGCGGAGGTCTTCATCGAGTACAGGAAGGACGGCGAGACGGTGTCCAGGAAGATCACCGGCAAGCTGGTGCAGGACGACTTCGTGCTGTCCGGCGGCATCGAGGTGGTCAACGACCCGAACGGCCGGCGTGTCGGCGCCTTCCTGGGCGTGAGCTGGTAGGTCGCTTCAGGCCTGGAACGCGCCGGGGTGCCGCGCCGCCCCACCCAGCGCGACCGTGGTGTGCGGGTGCCGGTACTCGCGCGCCGGGCTGAGCTTGATGCCTTCGGCCTCGCCCATGTCCTGCGCCTTGCCGCGCAGCGATGAAGCGGGCTTGAGGCGGAAGTCCTCGCGGGCGGCGCGCACGAACTCGTCCCAGTCGGCCGAGAAGTTGGCGCGCCGCGTCCAATGGCCGTCGGCGGCCAGTTGCGGCGTGCCGACGAGCAGGTTGTTGGCCAGCATGACCTCGGCGTGGCGCGGCGCCACGCGCAGCCAGATGCCGCCGCCCGCCCGCTGGTCCACCAGCGTGTTGTGCACCAGGTAGAGCGCCTGCCTGGGCCACTTCGCGCCCTCGACGCCGAAGGAGATGACGTGCGGGTTGTCCGTCGTCGAGCTTTGCATGATGAGGTTGCCCATGACGACGGCGACGCCGCCATTCGGGAACTCCAGCTCGTAGCTCGCACGGCCGCCGATCTCGTCGCTCAGGCGGTTGTAGAGGATGTGGTTGACGGCGGCGCGGCTCTTCAGCAGATGGCCCAGCAGGCCGTGGTGGAAGTAGCTGCCGGTCACCGACAGGCGGGCGATGGCGCCGACGTAGAGGTTGTGCGTGGCACCGCGGCGCAGCGGGATGGCGCCAAAGTCGCAGTCGACGATGTCCAGCGTGATGGCCTCGCCGCTTGACGTCAGCAAGCCGTTCTCGTTGTCACGGAAGCCGCAGTCCACCAGCGTCAGCGAGCCGGCCTCCAGGCGGATGCCGGCGCCGTTGCGGTCGGGCACCGTGCAGCCGGTGAAGTCGAAGCCCTCGATGCGCATGCGCTGGCCGCGCGTGACGAACAAGCCCTTGCCCTGGGCATGCGCGCCGGCCGCGATCAGGCGCACGCGGCCGCCGACGGCGCGCAGGGTCAGGTCGTGCGCGTGCCAGGTGGCCACGTCGGCGATGTAGTCGCCGGCATCGACCTCGATCAACGTGCCGTCCTTGGCCTGGTGCGCGGCCGCGGCCAGCGACTTGACGGCCTGGCGCGGGCCGACCTTGAGCGTCGGGCCGGCGTGGGCGGCCGAAGTAAAAAGAGGCAGCAGCCCGGCCGCAGCCAGCAATTCGCGGCGCCGCGTCATGCCTGCTTCTTCATCTTGGCCTTGAACAGCTCGGCGATGCCGACCTCGCGCGGCCCCGGGATCAGCTCGAACGGCTCGCCCGTCGCCAGCGTGCCCTCGCGCTTCACGGCCAGGTAGAAGCCGCAGTAGCCGCTCTGCGCCATCATCTTCACGGCGTGCTTGAAACCCAGGTGGGCGGCCAGCTTGAAGCAGGGCTGGCGCGGCTCGGAGACAACCAGCTCGCAGCCCGGGAAGCGCAACACGTCGCCGATGAAGGCCCGGTTCTCCAGCAGGCCCGTGATGGTGAGGTTCTCGCCGAGATCACCCGGCTGCAGATCGCCCTCGACCTTGGCCTGGCCGCGCACGGTCGCCCAGAAGGCGTAGTGCTCCTGGGGGTAGGCATAGACGGCCTTGCTGAGGCCGCCATGGACGCTGGGGTCGGCCTGCTCGTCGCCGTCCAGGCCCAGCGGGCCGACGTTGACGCGACCCGCGCGGGCGCGCTTGCGGATGGCCGAGTCCAGACGCTCGCCGTTGGTGGCGACGAAGTGCTCGATGCGGGCGGTGTTGACGCTGAGGAGTCGCATGGCAGGATTGTCCAGGACGGCAGGCGCGGCTCACGGCGTGTTCGCCTACAGGGTGGGTGGATACCAGCGGTTACGCTCCCGGAGATATCTAGGAAAGGGAGAGCGCATGAATGCACTCGACAGTGGCGCCAGGGTGTGGGCGGGTCTGGCCGTCACACCGTCCAGCGAATTGATGTTCATCGTCGGCGTGTTGCTGGCCGGCGCGCTGGCGGGCGAGTTCATCGCCGCCACGACGCGGCTGCCGCGCGTGGTGGGCTACACGCTGGCGGGCTGCCTCGCGGCCGCGTTCGGCCACGGCGTGTCCATGCCGCTGTCGGGCGCCGCGCAGACGGTGACGGACCTGGCGCTGGGCCTGTTGCTGTTCGAGATCGGCAGCCGCGTCAACCTGCGCTGGCTGCGCCGCAACCCCGGCCTGCTGGCCACCAGCCTGGCCGAGGCGCTGCTGAGCGCCGTCGCCGTGGCCGCCGTGCTGCGGCTGTTCGACGTCGGCTGGCAGACGGCCATCGCCTGCGCCATCCTGGCCATGCCGGCGCCGGCCGCCGTATCGGGCCGTGTCGCGCTGGAGCTGGGCGCGGAGGGTCAGGTCACGCAGCGGGCCACGGTGCTGACGGCGCTGAACACGCTGTACGCCGTCATCGCGCTGACGTTGATGCGCACCTGGTGGGCCGCCGACGATGGCGGCAGCCTGCCGCAGGCGCTGGCCGGCCTGGCCGTGTCGCTGCTGACGACGCTGGGCGTGGCGGCGCTGCTGGCCGGCGGCGCCTACCTGACGGCGCGGCGGCTGGACCTGCGCAACGAGAGCGCGGCGCTGCTGCTGTTCGGCATGGTGGCCTTCGCCATCGTCGCGGCGCGTTCCATCGGCGTGTCCACGCTGCTGATGCCGCTGCTGGCCGGCCTGCTGCTGCGCAACACCAGCGAGCGGCCCTGGGTGTGGCCGCGCCACTTCGGCACGTCGGGCGGGGCGCTGGTGCTGATGCTGTTCGTCATCGTCGGCTCGGCCTGGTCGCCACAGATCCTCGTGGCCGGCGGCTTCGCGGCGCTGGCCCTGCTGGTGGCACGCTTCGTCGCCAAGGCGGCGGCCATCGTCCTGCTGGCGCCGGCGGCCAAGTCCAGCTGGCGGCAAGGCCTGGCCCTGTCGATCACGATGACGCCGCTGTCGGCCACGGCGCTGGTCATGCTCAGCGAGCTGATGCGCGCCGAGCCGACGCTGGCCGCCGGTGCCGTGCCCATCATCCTGGCCAGCATCGCGGTGCTGGAGCTGATCGGCCCTATCGCCGTGCAGTTCGCGCTGCGCCTGGCTGGCGAGCTGCCGCCAGCGCCCAAGCGCGCCGCGCGCAAGAAGGAGTCCCAAGAATGAGCCTGGGCGCATTCTCCAAATCGCAACCGCTGACGCTGGGCGTCGAGCTGGAACTGCAGATCGTCAACAGCGACGACTACGACCTCGCGCCCGTCTCGGGCGACCTGCTGCGGCTGGTGAAGAAGCACAGCCTGCCCGGCGCCATCACGCCCGAGATCACCAGCAGCATGATCGAGCTGTCGACCGGCATCTGTTCGGGCTACGGCCAGGCGCTGTCGGAGCTGGGCCAGATCCGCGACGCGCTGGTCAGCTGCGCCGAGCAGCTGGACGTGAGCCTGTGCGGCGGCGGCACGCACCCCTTTCAGCACTGGAAGCGCCAGCGCATCTTCGAGACGCCGCGCTTCCACGAGCTGTCGTCGCTGTACGGCTACCTGTCCAAGCAGTTCACCATCTTCGGCCAGCACGTGCACATCGGCTGCCCGAGCGCGGACGAGGCCCTCGTGCTGCTGCACGGCATGAGCCGCTTCATCCCGCACCTGATCGCACTGGCCGCGTCATCGCCGTTCGTGCAAGGCGAGGACACCGGCTTCGACTCGGCACGGCTGAACTCGGTGTTCGCCTTCCCGCTGTCGGGCCGCGCGCCCTTCGTGCAGAGCTGGGACGACTTCGGCGTGTACTTCGACAAGATGACGCGCACCGGCGTCGTCGCGGGCATGAAGGACTTCTACTGGGACATCCGCCCCAAGCCCGAGTTCGGCACCATCGAGGTCCGCGTGCTGGACACGCCGCTGACCATCGAGAAGGCGGCCGCCATCGCCGGCTTCATCCAGTGCCTGGCACGCTGGATCACCATCGAGAAGCCGTTCAAGCTCAGCGAGGACGACTACCTGCCCTACACCTTCAACCGCTTCCAGGCCTGCCGCTTCGGGCTGGACGGCACCTTCGTGGACCCCGAGACCGGCGAGCACCGCGTGCTGCGCGACGACTTGTTCACCGTGCTGTCGCGGCTGGACAGTCACGCCTCCGACCTGAAGGCTGAGCCCGCGCTGCAATACCTGCGCCGCGAGATCGCCGGCGTGGGCAACGACGCGGCCTGGCTGCGCCGCGTGGAGGCCGAGACCCACCTGCTGCCCGAAGTGGTACGGCGCGCGACGCGGCGCTGGCATGGCTGACACATCGGCCGCCTGACAACTGGGCGCGGCCTTCGTCTCCCCGAGTGCGGCCTGGCGGAAACACCGCCAGGCCGCCCCTCGACCAGGAACACGAAGTGCAAACATCCACCTCCACAAACCGCAGCCTGCGCGCGCTGACCGCGCTCGTCCTGCCGCTGCTGCTCGGCAGCCCGGCGCTGGCACTGAAGACCAACTACTGCGAGGCCGAGATGGCAGCGCGGGCCGCCGAGAAGCTCACGCCCGAGCAGGCAGACCAGCTGGACCGCTACCAGGGCTTCAACATCTCGATGCAGGAGCGCGTGGAGGTCATGAAGGAACTGGTGCTCGCGCACCTGTCGGGCGCGCAGCAACAACTCGGGGCCTGGAAGCCGGACGGCACGGCCGTCGCCACCTGCCTGATCAAGGCGGTGGCCGATGGCAACAGGGACAAGGCAGTCGCGCCCTATGCGCTGGAGGCCTATGGGCTGATGCTGCTGTCCGGCCAGGGCGTGAAGCGGGACAAGGCGCAAGGCATCGCCTACCTGGAGCGCGCCGCCAACTGGGGCTACGGCTCGGCCGCCATGCACCTGGCCAACTTCTACCTGGCCGACAAGGGCAGCCCGG
The DNA here is from genome assembly GCF_043555835.1 of Pelomonas parva. Classification (NCBI taxonomy): domain Bacteria; kingdom Pseudomonadati; phylum Pseudomonadota; class Betaproteobacteria; order Burkholderiales; family Sphaerotilaceae; genus Roseateles; species Pelomonas parva. Next base: position 282,503 of record NZ_JBIGHV010000003.1, read on the forward strand.
CGAGCAGGAGCAAGGCCATGACGTGGCTGTACAAGGCGATCTTCGGCGACATCGAGGGCTACTCCGAGAGCCCAGGGCCCGCCGCCTGGATGCTGTTCAACCTCTACCTGCCGAAGTCCGGCCCCAAGGACCTGGAGGCGGCGGAGGCGCTCTACCGGCGCCTGATGTACGTGCGCACCCACCAGGACGTGCTGAAGCACGTGCTGCCCTGGATTCCCGGCCTGGCAGAAAGGCTGGAAGCGGAACGGCAGGCCGCCGCCGAGGCCCAGCGCCAGGGTGACGCGCAGTCGCGATGCCTCCGCCAGAACGCACGCCAGGGTACCTACTCGCGCTGCGACTGATGCCGGCTCGCCCTGACTTCAACCCGTTTTCAGCAACCATGACACCGATGACACAGCGCCCCACCCTTCAGCTCCCCGCGATCGGTCTCTGCCTGGCAATCGCCGGCTTGCCGTTGCTGCAAGGCTGCGAGACCGTGGCCAGGCGACCGACCACGGCCGTGGTGGCCCCACGGGCACCTGCAGGCCGCATGCCAGCCATCAGCCACGCCAGCACCACCACCAACAACACCGCGCCGCGCTGGATAGCGGCCAACCAGCCGCGGCGCTATGAGCTGCGGCTGCAATCGCTGGTCGATGAATCGGAGCCGGGCGAGATCAAGTCGATCCGGCACGATGTCACCTTCGGCGAGCCCCGCCCCATCCCGCTGCAAGTGCTGCGACCGGGCACAGGCTACGGCGCGCGGCCGATCGAGGTGGCGCTACCCGGCCTGGAAAGCAAGCCCGCCACGCTGAAGTGCGAGTACAGCCTGCGCGACACCAGCCGCAGCCGCACGACGCTGAACATCCACCGCTGGGTGAAGTTCTGGTACGGCCAGCGGCCCTTTGTCGCGGGCCTGCCGCCCGACCAGCCCGGCGGCCAGGGCGCGTCGGTCAAGGAGGCACTGGCCGAGCTGCTCATCGCCGATGTGGCCGTGGACCGCTGCCCGGACACCTGGGGCGAGACCCTGTCGCTGGCCATGGGCGAAGGCGTGTGGCCCCGCGTGCAGACGCGGCCCATGCCCCGCATGAAGTGAACGACTGAGCGGCTGAGAGCCGTTGACCGGGGCGTGGGAACGCGGTTTGCCGGTTGCACCGGGTGTGACAGCTGCCCTGTACCGCCATGAGACTCCCCTTCAGGTTCACCAGCCAACTCTGGTTCAGCAACTCCGGGCCGCCTGGCCCGCGCCTGCGGCGCCCGCTCTGGCGGCTGGCCTGCCGCTGGCGACCCGGCACATCGCCCAGTCGGGCCTGAGCGATGTAGCACGTGCTGACAGATTTGCCGGCTGCCCAAGGGCACGGGAGAGAACACCCGGTTTCAGGGGTGCTTCGTGCAAATCCGAGGCCCACTTCACGACTGGCGTGATCTTCTCTCCCATGACAGCATGGGATTATTCCTGTTTTGCATGACGCCAGGAGGATCGTCAGTTACGGCGTGATTACATTGGTTTCCATGCCGCCGGCCCAGGCCCGGTGTGCTTGGGCCAGCTCCGGGGTTGCCCCAAACACATCCCCATGATTGGAGCTTCCCCATGAACCAACCCGCGATGCAGGGCCTGCGCCTGAATCTCCCAAGTTACGTCAAGAACGCCCGGTTGATCGCCTGGGTCGCCGAGATGGCCGCGCTGACCGAGGCGGCCAACATCCACTGGTGCGACGGCAGCGCCGCCGAATACCAGCGCCTGTGCGACCAGCTCGTCGCCGCCGGCACCTTCAAGAAGCTCAACCCGGCCCTGCGCCCCGGCAGCTACCTGGCCAACTCCGACCCCAGCGACGTCGCCCGTGTGGAGGACCGCACCTTCATCTGCAGTGAGCGGCAGCAGGACGCTGGCCCCACCAACAACTGGATGGCCCCGGCCGCCATGCGCGAGCTGCTGCAGACCGGCGACCAGGCCCTCTTCAAGGGCTGCATGCGTGGCCGCACGCTCTACGTCGTGCCCTTCAGCATGGGCCCGCTGGGCAGCCCGATCGCCCACATCGGCGTGGAGCTGAGCGACAGCCCCTACGTGGCCGTCAACATGCGCACGATGACGCGCATGGGCCGCGCCGTCATCGACCTGCTGGGCACGGATGGCGACTTCGTGCCCTGCGTGCACACGGTCGGCGCGCCGCTGGCGGACGGCCAGGCCGATGTGAGCTGGCCCTGCAACAAGACGAAGTACATCGTCCACTACCCCGAGACGCGCGAAATCTGGAGCTATGGCTCGGGCTACGGCGGCAACGCGCTGCTGGGCAAGAAGTGCTTTGCGCTGCGCATCGCCTCCACGATGGGCCGTGACCAGGGCTGGCTGGCCGAGCACATGCTGGTGCTGGGTGTGGAAAGCCCCACGGGCCAGAAGCGCCACATCGCCGCGGCCTTCCCCAGCGCCTGCGGCAAGACCAACTTCGCAATGCTGATCCCGCCCGCCGCCTTCGACGGCTGGAAGATCACCACCATCGGCGACGACATCGCCTGGATCAAGCCGGGCGCCGACGGCCGGCTCTACGCCATCAACCCCGAGGCCGGTTACTTCGGCGTGGCGCCGGGCACCAACTCGCACACCAACCCCAACTGCATGGCCAGCTTGGCAGCCGACGTGATCTTCACGAACGTGGCGCTGACGGACGACGGCGACGTCTGGTGGGAAGGCATGACGGACACGCCGCCGGCCCACTGCATCGACTGGCAGGGCAAGGACTGGACGCCCGAGATCGCCAAGGCCACCGGCGCCAAGGCGGCCCACCCGAATGCGCGCTTCACCGTCGCCGCCACCAACAACCCGGCGCTCGATGAGAACTGGGACAACCCCGCCGGCGTCGCCATCGACGCCTTCATCTTCGGCGGCCGCCGCTCCACGACCGTGCCGCTGGTGACCGAGGCGCGCGACTGGACCGAGGGCGTCTACATGGCCGCCACCATGGGCAGCGAGACCACGGCCGCCGCCGCCGGCCAGCAGGGCGTCGTGCGCCGCGACCCGTTCGCGATGCTGCCCTTCATGGGCTACAACATGGCCGACTACTTCCAGCACTGGCTGGACCTGGGCACCCGATTGCAGCTCTCGGGCGCCGAACTGCCCAAGATCTACTGCGTCAACTGGTTCCGCAAAGGCGCCGATGGCAAGTTCGTCTGGCCCGGCTACGGCGAGAACATGCGCGCGCTGAAGTGGATGCTGGACCGGCTGGACGGCACGGGCGGCGGCCAGGAGCACGTGTTCGGCGTGACGCCCGGCTATGGCGACCTGAACTGGGACGGCCTGGACTTCACACCAGCGCAGTTCGACTCCGTCACCGGCATAGACGCCGCCGAATGGCAGGCCGAGATGGCACTGCACGACGCGCTGTTCGCGCAGCTGGGCGCCAAGGTGCCGGCGCCGCTGCTGCAGACCCGGGCCAGGCTGGCCGAGCTGGGCTGAAGCACCGCCCCCCTGATACGAAGGAGGGCGTCTGCGGCGGCCTGTCACGGCGCCGGGCTAAGCTGCGCGCCGACATGCCTGCCGCCGCCCCTTCGCTCAGCCCCGCCGCGCTTGCCCGCTGCATTCCCTTCTTCGTCTTCATGGCGCTGCTGGCGCTGCGCGGCTACCTGCCCGCCGACTTGGGGCTAGACGCCCGCTGGATCTACGGCGGCCAGGCCGTCATCGTCGCCGGCCTGCTGGCCTGGTACTGGCGCGGCTACGGCGAGCTGGTGCGGCAGAACCTGCCCGATGCGCGTGAGACCGGTTGGGCCATCGCCGTGGGCATCGTCGTGTTCGCCATCTGGGTGCAGCTGGACGCGCCATGGATGCAGCTGGGCACCGCCACCGCCACCTTCGTGCCGCTGGACGCCGCCGGCGAGCTGATCTGGCCACTGGTGCTGCTGCGCCTGGCCGGCGCCGCGCTGGTGGTGCCGGTCATGGAGGAGTTGTTTTGGCGCTCCTTCCTGATGCGCTGGGTGCAGCACCCGGGCTTCGAGCGCGTCGACCCGCGCACGGTCGGCATCAAGGCCGTCGTGCTGTCCACCTTCGTCTTCACGCTGGCGCACACGCTGTGGCTGGCCGCCATCGTGGCGGGCCTGGCCTATGCGCTGCTGTACCGCCAGACGGGCAAGCTGTGGACGGCCGTCATCGCCCACGCGGTGACGAACGGGCTATTAGGCATCTGGGTTATCTGGACCGGGCGTTGGGAGTTCTGGTGAGGCCTAAACCTGGTCTCTCCAAGTCACGGAACGCCTCGAACACCCACGACCGCAGCCCGATGACGACGCTGTAGGGCCGCTTGTCGGCGGAAGGCAGCTTCTGGTCGAGCAAGTGCTGGCGCGCAAAGTCGTCGGCCGTGCGCTGCAGCCGCTCGGCCAGCTCGCGCGCATGGCCGGCGCCGAATTCGCCGTGCACGAGCGTCAACAGCTCGCCCTCGCCGTCGAAGCCGCCAGCGAAGAAGTCGGCCATCACCCGCTCGCGGAAGAAGGTCATCACCGGCCCCTGCGGCCGCCAGCGCAGCGTCTTGGCGACCTTGAGCTTGTAGCGGTTGCCCGGCCGCAGCTCGATGACGCCCAGCCGGTCCAGCTTGACCAGCGCGGCGACGGCATCGGCCTCGCTGAGCCGGTAGCGTGCCAGCACGTCCTCCAGCGCCCACAGGCTCAGGCAGCAGATGGCCACCAGCAGCAGCTTGGGGTCGGCGACGACGGCCTTCTCCTGCTCCAGGCTCAGCACGCGCTGCGTGGGCGATTCGCGGGCCAGGCGGGCGGCCAGCTCGGCGAAGTCCAGCTTCAGCACGCGGCAGATCTCGTCCACGCGTGACAGCGGCATCTCGCCGCCCGGCGCCAGCATGCGCTTGACGCTGGACTCCGACAGCGCAAGCGCCTGGGCCAGCTCGGCATAGCTCAGGCCCTGGCTCTTCAGTTCGCCCTTGATGAGTGCGACGAGGGATTGGGTGCTCGACATGGGCGCGAACGGTAGCGCATGGCGGCACCGACGGGCGCGGCGGCCGGCACGCTGCGACAAAAGGCGCGGCAGCGTCGCGGCGCACCACGACAGTCGCGCCCCACGCCAACCCCGCCTGTTTCACACCATGCTCTCCCGACGTCACCTGCTGTGCTGCGGCGCCGCTGCCGGTCTTTTCACCTCGCTCGCCGCGCCAGCCCGCGCCAGCCTGCTCAACCCCTGCCGCAGCGGCATTCCCGACGCGCTGCGGCCGCTGGTCGAGCGCACGTTCGACGGTCTGGACCCGACTCAGCTGTGGGATGTCCACACCCATCTGCTGGGGACCGGCGACTCCGGCTCCGGCTGCACCGTCAATGCGCAGCTCAGCCAGTGGTGGCACCCGATGGAGGTGCTGCGCAAGCGCTTCATCCTGAACGCGGCCTGCGTGCCGGCCGACGCGCCCAGCGTGGACCGCGCCTATGTCGCGCGGCTGCATGCGCTGGCCGACGAGTTCCCGCCCGGCGCCCGCTGGATGCTGTTCGCCTTCGACCACGCCTGCGACGACGCGGGCCGGTCGCATGCGGCGCACACCACCTTCCACGTGCCCGACGCCTATGCCGCACGCATTGCTGCCGAGACACCGCAGCGGTTCGCCTGGGTAGCGTCCATCCACCCCTACCGACCGGATGCGCTGACGCGGCTGGACTCGGCGATTGCCAACGGCGCCGTCGCGCTGAAGTGGTTGCCATCGGCCATGAACATCGACCTGCGCGACCCACGTCTGCGGCCCTTCTACGACCGCCTGGCCGCCACGCGCCTGCCCGTCATCGTGCACTGCGGCGAGGAGCGCGCCGTGCCCGGCGCCGGCCGCGACGAGCTGGGCAACCCGCTGCATGTGCGCGCTGCTCTCGAGCGGGGCGTGCGCGTCGTCATCGCCCACTGCGCGTCGCTGGGCAGCGCGCTGGACCTGGACCAGAAGCGCCCGCGCGACGCCAGCGCCTTCTCGCTGTTCGCCCGGCTGATGGATGAGGACTGGGGCGGCCGGCTGCTGGGCGACATCTCCGTCACGCTGCAGACCAACCGCGAGCCCGAGGTCGCCCGCACGCTGCTGACGCGGCAGGACTGGCACCCGCGCCTGCTGCACGGCTCGGACTACCCGCTGCCCGGCATCCCGGCCGCGCTGCGCCTGTCGGTTCTGGTCAACGCCGGCCTGCTGGACGCGGCCAATGCGCCCGCGCTGGAGACGCTGCGCGAGCACAACCCGCTGCTGTTCGACCTGGCCCTCAAGCGCCTCGTCCGGTGGCGTGGCATGCGCCTGTCGCCGTCAATTTTTGCAACCCGGCAGCATTTGGTTGCATAAAACGCTACCGGCCGGCGCTTGCCGTGCGCCTCGGAACTATTCCCGAGGTCGGCTGGTGCGGCTTCACGCAAGATCGCGCCCATTCCAAACCACAGGGAGTTTTTCGATGTCCTCACCGTTGACCGTCCGCCGCGACACCAGTGCCTGGCGCCTGCAGGTCTGGGTCTCGTTCGGCATCAGCGTGCTGCTGTGCGGCTCGGGCTTGGCCTGGCTGCCGGGGCAGGACCTGGACCGCGCCTTCATGGTGATGGGCTATGTGTTCTGCCTGTCCACCGCCTTCGCGCTGGCCAAGTTCATCCGCGACAACCAGGGCCGCCAGGTCGACACGCCGATGTGGCGCGTCGTCGTCTGGGCCGGCTTCGTGCTGGCGATGAGCCTGACGGGCTGGGGCCTGTGGCGCATGGAGATACAGCCCGTGTGGAAGGCCTACCTGGGCGTCTGCTGGCTGTACCTCATTTCAAACGTGTTCACGCTGGCCAAGATGCTGCGCGACGCCCACGAGGCCGACCTGCTCGAAGCCCGTCTCCAAGGCCGCCGCGACGCGATGACCGACAACACCGAAACGCAATGAACGGAAAGACCCTCATGAAACCCCTGCTCGCCGCCCTCACGCTGTCGCTGGCCCTTGCCAGCCACGCCCACGCCCAGTCCGAGCTGAGCGCCATTTCCGTCGCCCCGGTGGCCCTGTCCGTCGTGGCCGTCAGCGCCACCGGCGCGGCGCTCAGCGTGGTGCCAGCGGCCCTGCTTTCGGCCGGCACGGCGCTGGTGGTCGTCAGCGTCGAGGTGGTCGGCGGCGCCACCGTCTGGGTGCTGGAGCGCGCGTCCGACGGCGCGCGCATCAGCCTGCGCACCTCGGGCAAGCTGGCCGAGGGGCTGGTGGTGTCCACCGGCGCGACAGTGGCCGTGTCCGTCATCGGCACCGGCGTCGTGCTGTCTACCGCCGGCAAGGTCATCGCCTTCATCCCGAACGAGGTCGGCAAGGCGCTGCTGCACAACGAGCAGGTGAGCCGGTGAGGTTCGTCGCCGCGCTGCTGCTGCTCGCGGCGGCCGCCACCGCCCACGCCGGCCGGCCCTGCGAGGAGAAGCCGCAGACAACGCGCCAGGTCGAGCAAGGCCTGAACCTCGCCCAGGCCACAGCCACGCAGCTCGACGCCAGCGGCGCCCAGGTCGCCATCCTGGCGCGCGCGGGGCAGGACCTGAGCAAGTACGGCCTGCAGTGGTCGCACCTGGGCTTTGCCTACCGCGACGGGAATGTCTGGCGCGTCATGCACAAGCTCAACAACTGCGGCACCGACCACGCGGCGCTGTACCGGCAAGGCCTGGGCGAGTTCTTTCTGGACCGCCCGCACCGCTATGACGCCGCCTTCGTCGTGCTCAAGCCGGAGCTGCAGCAGGCGCTGCTGCCCATCCTGGCCGACAACACACGGGTCGCTCGCCTGAACGAGCGCCGCTACAGCATGGTGGCCTACCCGTTCGCGACGACCTACCAGCAGAGCAACCAGTGGGTGCTGGAGATGCTGGCCAGCGCCGCCGCGCCCGGCATCCACAGCCGGCGTGACGCGCAGGCCTGGCTCAAGGCCCAGGGCTACCAGCCGACGGACCTGCGCCTGTCCGCGCTGGAGCGGCTGGGCGGCCGCCTGACGCAGGCCAACATCGCCTTCGACGATCATCCGACCGCGCGCCGCATGACGCGGCACATCGACACCGTCACCGTCGACTCGATGTTTGCCTGGCTGCCGCGCGCCGGACTGTCCCAACCACCCCAACTCGTCCAGCAATGAGCACAGAGCATCCCAACCAGTTCGCCCTGCTGGGCCAGCGCCGCTTCGCGCCCTTCTTCTGGACGCAGTTCCTCGGCGCCGCCAACGACAACGTCTTCAAGTTCGCGTTCACGCTGATGGTGACCTACCAGCTGCAGCTGGAGTGGCTGCCGCCCAGCATGGCGGGCCTGGTCATCGGCGCGCTGTTCATCCTGCCGTATGTGCTGTTCTCGGCCACCAGCGGCCAGCTGGCCGACAAGCACGACAAGGCGCGGCTGATGCAGCTGGTGAAGAGCCTGGAGATCGCCATCATGGTGATCGCCGCCTGGGGCTTCTATGCCGCCCACGTGCCGACTCTCTTGGCCTGCGTCTTCCTGATGGGCCTGCACTCCACGCTGTTCGGCCCGGTCAAGTACGCCTACATGCCGCAGCACCTCAACGAGCGCGAGCTGACCGGCGGCAACGGCATGGTGGAGATGGGCACCTTCGTGGCCATCCTGCTGGGCCAGCTGGCGGGCGGCATCCTCGTCGACACGCCGGTCGTCGGCCCGCATCACGTGGCCTGGGCCTGCATCGCGCTGGCCGTGCTCGGCCGCATCACCGCGCAGGCGCTGCCGCCCAGCCCGTCGACCGACCCTGACCTCGTCATCAACTGGAACCCTTTCACCGAGACCTGGCGCAACCTCAAGCTCGCGCACGAGGGCCTGGCCGTGTTCCGCTCGCTGCTGGGCATCTCGTGGATGTGGTTCTTCGGCGCTGTGTTCCTCAGCAACTTCCCGGCCTTCGCCAAGGAGGTGCTGCACGGCAATGCGCAGGTCGCCTCGCTCTTGCTGGCCGTGTTTTCCATCGGCATCGGCATCGGCTCGTTGCTGTGCGAGATGCTGAGCAAGCGCCAGGTCGAGATCGGCCTCGTGCCGCTGGGCGCCATCGGCATGAGCGTGTTCGCCATTGACCTGTACTTCGCCGCCAGCGGCCTGCCGGCCAGCGAGCCGTACACGGTGAGCGCTTTCCTGGCACAGCCGGCGCACTGGCGCGTGCTGGCCGACCTGACGCTGCTGGCGCTGTTCGCCGGCCTGTACAGCGTGCCGATGTACGCGCTGATCCAGCTGCGCGCCCAACCTACGCACCGGGCGCGCATCATTGCGGCCAACAACATCCTGAACGCGATCTTCATGATCGCCAGCTCCGTCATTGCAGGCGCAATGCTGAGCGCCGGGCTGACCATCCCGCAGATTTTCCTGGCGGTGGGCATCGCCAACGCGGTCGTCGCGTTCTACATCTTCCTCATCGTGCCGGAGTACCTGCTGCGCTTTACGGCCTTCGTGCTGACGCGCATCGTCTACCGCTTCAAGATCGTCAACGACGACCGCATCCCGACGACCGGCCCGGCTGTGCTGGTGTGTAACCATGTGTCCTTCGTCGACGCCGTGCTGCTGATGGCCGCCAGCCCACGCCCGATCCGCTTCCTGATGGATGCGCAGATCTTCAAGACGCCGGTGCTGGGCTGGATGTTCAAGCTGGCCAAGGCCATCCCCATCGCGCCGGCCAAGGCCGACCCCGCCACGTATGAAGCCGCCTTCACAGCCGCCCGAGCCGTGCTGGCGGATGGCGAGCTGGTCTGCATCTTCCCGGAAGGCGGCATCACGCGCGACGGCACGCTGCAGCCGTTCAAGGGCGGCGTCATGAAGCTCATCGACGGCCTGCCCCACGTGCCCGTCATCCCGATGGCGCTGGGCAATCTGTGGGGCAGCTTCTTCTCGCGCGTCGAGGGCGGCAAGGCGATGAGCAAGCCGCTGCGGCGAGGGTTCTGGAGCCGGGTCAGCTTGACGGTGGGTGAGGCGATGGCGCCTGCCACAGTGTCACCGGAAGAGCTGAAGGGCCGCGTCTCCGCACTGCTATCCGCTTCATCGTGAGCAGCCGGCTCGACCAGATCGAGCGCGGCTTGGCGTTGCTGGCCCTGACCGTGGGCGTGCTGGGCTTCGGCGCGGTCGGGCTGTGTGGCGGCTACTTCACCGCATGGACGGTGCCAGCCATGTTCCAGCCCGGCGGCGCCGGCACGATCGCGCTCCTGCTGCTCTCCGTGCCCTGCCTGATGGGCGGCCTTTTCATGGTCAGGATCTGCGTGGAAAAGATCCGGCAACTGCTGCGCAAACCGCCCGTGGGCGAGGAGGCCTCATGAGCGACGACACCGAGGGCTGGCTGGGCCGGGCCCTGATCACCGGCCTGCTCGTCATCGCCACGCTGGGCTTCGGTCTTGCGGGGCTTTGCGGCGCGGCCTTCACGGCGATGGCCTTGCCCGACATGTTCTCCGGGCGCGCCGAGAACTACGCAGGCGCCTTCCTCGTCATCTCCATCCCCAGCCTGCTGATTGGCGGCGGCCTGACGTGGTGGTGCGTGCACGCCCTGCGCAAGCGACTGCGCGGCTCGGACTGATTGGCGGGCATGAGCAACGAAACCGGCTCTGCGATTGCTCGGGCACTGCTGATCTGGGTGCTGATCTTCGCCACGCTGGGCTTCGGCCTGGCGGGTTTGTGCGGCGCCACTTTCACCGTCATGTCGCTGCCCGGCATATTCCGTTGGCTGTCATCAGGCGACTGGACCGGCTTCTTCACCACGCCGGTGCCAGGCGTTGGGCTCCGGATGGGCCCCGGTGCCTTCCTCGAAATCTCCGTGCCCAGTCTGTTGATCGGCTGCGGGGTGGCCTGGTGGTGCGGGCGGAAGCTATGGAAGTGGTGGCGCGAGTGATCGCCAGCGCCACCACCGCCGCCTGGGCGCACACCGCCTTCGCCTACGCCGGCATGGGCCTCGGCGCGGCGCTGTGGCGCCGTTGCCTGCGACAACAGCACCGCGGCGGCGCGCTGGCGCCGGGCAACTTCGGCGTGCTGGTGGGCCTGCTGGTCGGCGCGGCCCTCGGCAACAAGCTGGTCTTCCTCATCGAGCGGCCGGATGTGGTGCTGGCCATGTGGCAAAGCCGCGCGCTGATGTTCCCCGGCCAGAGCATCGTCGGCGGCCTGCTCGGTGGGCTCATCGGCGTGGAGATCGCCAAGAAGCTCACCGGCCAGACGCGCAGCACCGGCGATGCGATGGTGCTGCCCATCGCGGTGGGCCTCGCCATCGGCCGCGTCGGCTGCTTCCTCGCCGGCCTGCATGACGACACCTACGGTCTGCCGACTGCTGCCCCATGGGGCATGGACTTTGGCGACGGCATCCCGCGCCACCCGACCCAGCTCTACGAGATCGCCGTCGTGCTGCCGCTGGGCCTGGCGCTGCACCGCGCCCGCCTGCCCACGCCAGGCCTGGCCTTCAAGCTGTTCCTGAGCGCCTACCTGCTGTGGCGCTTTGCCATTGAGTTCCTCAAGCCCGTGCCGGTCGCGTATCCGCTGGGCCTGTCGGGCATCCAGTGGACCTGTCTCGTCGCGCTGGCCATCTACCTGCCCCTCACGCTGCGCGCTGCGCGCACGCCCTCATGACCCGCAAAGTCCGCCCGTATTTGTTCTACGACACGACGCAGTCCGTCTGCACGACCTGCCTGCGCCCGGTGGAGGCCAAGATCGTCATCAAGGACGAGATGGTTTACATGGACAAGTGGTGCCCTGCCCACGGCACCGAGCGCGTGCTCGTCAGCGACGACGCGAGCTACTACCGGCAATGCCGCGAAGTCTTCGTCAAACCGCCCGAGATGCCGCAGCGCTTCGCCACGCCCATGAAATACGGCTGCCCCTACGACTGCGGCCTGTGCCCCGACCACATGCAACACAGCTGCCTGTCCCTCATCGAGGTCAGCGACCACTGCAACCTGCGCTGCCCGACCTGCTACGCGGGCTCGGGGCCCGAGCGGCTGTCGCACCGCTCGATGGACGAAGTCATCGCCATGCTGGACGCCGTCGTCGCCGCCGAGGGCGAGGCCGACGTGGTGCAGATCTCCGGCGGCGAGCCGACGCTGCATCCGCAGTTTTTCGACATCCTCGACGCCGCCAAGGCGCGGCCCATCAAGCACCTGATGGTCAACACGAATGGCCTGCGCATTGCACAAGACGCGGCCTTTACCGAGCGATTGGCGAGTTATGCGCCGGGGCTGGAGGTCTACCTGCAGTTCGACTCGCTGCGACGCGAAGCGCTGATGGACCTGCGCGGCGCCGACCTGCGCGGCCCGCACGAGGCTGCGCTGAAGCGGCTGGATGCGCTGGGCATCTCGACGACGCTGGTGATGACCGTCAAGCGCGGCATCAACGACGACGAGATCGGCGACGTGATCCGCCACGGCCAGAGTTTTGCCTGCGTGCGCGGCGTGACGCTGCAGCCCATCCAGAACGCCGGGCGTGTCGAGGCCTATGACGCGGCGAAGCATCGCCTGACGGTGAGCGAACTGCGCCGCCGCATCGCCGAGCAGAGCGGCATCTTCACACTGGCCGATGTGCTGCCCGTGCCCTGCAACCCGGACACGCTGGCCATGGCCTATGCGCTGCGCGGCCCGAACGGGCTGGTGCCACTGACGCGCTATCTCGACGCAGCCACGCTACTCAGCGGCGACCGCAGCACCATCGTCTTCGAGGGCGACCCGGCACTGAAGGCCTCGGTCTTCAAGCTGTTCTCCACCAACCACTCGCCGGAGAGCCAGTCCAACTGCCTGTCCGAGCTGCTGTGCTGCCTGCCCAAGATTGATGCACCCCAGCTCAGCTACCGCGACGTCTTTCGTGTGCTCATCGTGCAGTTCATGGACGCGCAATCGCTGGACATCCGCGCGCTGAAGAAGAGCTGCATCCACATCGCGCGGCCGGACGGGCGCATGGTGCCGTTCGAGGCGTACAACCTGTTCTATCGGGATGAGCGCCAGGCCGAGTTGGAACAGATCCGTGCGGAGATCGACGGGCAGCGCAAACAGCGGCTGCAGTTCAGGCCCAAAGTGGCGCCGCTCGTGCGCGCCTGACCTGAAGCGAGCGGCCCCTAAAGAGTCGGCACGCCGATCTCGCGCAGGTAGAGAAACATCGGGTCATAAAACGCCGCGTCGCGTGTCGGATCTTCTGGATCACCCCGCGGAACAACGATGACCATGCCTTGCCGCGCGCGAGTGAGTAGCACCCGGTAGGCATTCTTCAGGTAGAGCTGCCGTTCCGGCTTGTGGATGTTCTGCCACCTGTTGCCGACAAACTGGTGATGTCGCCAGCCGTCGTCGCTGATCCGCAGGTCTGCATCCCAGACCACGCAAGCCCAATCGAGTTCAAGGCCTTGGACGTGGAACTCCGTCGCCACGTCTTCGAGGTAGTAGGAAGAACGCACATCGTCCTTCTCGTCCAAGAACCAGTGCACCGGGTCCATCGGTGAACGCACGTCGATCGCATGAGGCTTCAACCGCTCGGCTTGCGATGAGACGACGATCCCATAGCGCTCCGTCCCGCGCGCTTGGGACTTGAGCCATTGCTTGGCTGCACCCAGATCGCGCGTGACGACGATCGGATAGCGCTGTTGAACGGCTTGTAGTGCAGCGGACGCCTGGGCCTTGTCGCGGTCCAGCAAATGCTTCACAAAGCTGGATACGTGTTCGGCTCTGAACGAGCGCATGGAGACGGCCAGATGCAGGCCTTCATTGAAAACGACATGGGCGCGCTGCTGCAGCGACGCAATCGCATCGGTGGCCGCGTACTCGCTGTCCGTCAGATGCGGCGACACGTGAACCTGCCACGAGGGGTAATGCCGCTCAACGGCCGCCAACCATTCGCTGATGCCAGCCTCGCCCGTGTTGATCTCCTGTCCGCCACCGACGAGGCAGATCACCACGGCCCAGTCTTCGTGCCGGTCCATGCACGAAATGAGGAACTCGGGCTCGGATCGGTTGAAGTTGGGGCGTCCCTTCTTCTGCGCCATGAACTTGCTGGTCTGTTCCAGCGTCCACGCGCGCTGCGCTTCATCGAAGATCACCACGTGGTCGATGGGCGCACGGTCGTCAACGAGGTAGGCGTCCCGAAAGTGGTGAACGTTCTGAATGAACGCCTCCACCGCCTTGCAGGCCTCGCCTTTCCGCAGACGCATGTTCTTCGACCGAGCCCGAGCCACTTCGTCACGGGCCAAGGCCTCGCAGAGGATCTTGACCAGCGGCCCGTTTCCAGAGAGGTAAACGCTGTGCAGCTCGCTGCTTGCGTCCATGTGCTTGGTCGCGACGTCAAGACCCACCAAGGTCTTTCCCGCGCCGGGCACGCCAGTCACGAAACAGATGGCCTTGCGTCGTTGCCGTCGTGCTGATTCGATGATCTGGTCGACGACGGCAGAGGTGACCGACAAGTTCTTGGCACCCGCATCACTGCGAGACAGGTCTGCGACCGAATGCTGCCCATACAAGGCCGAGGCGGCTTCCACAATCGTGGGCGTTGGCTTGTAGCGCCCGCGCACCCAGCTGTCGGGGTCGATGCCAGACCCTTCACTCAAAGCGAGCACTTGCTGGATGCACAAGCTCAATGAGGCGGGGTCAGTCCTGATGGGCAACAGAACCCCGTCGTTGTGATGGCTTGTCGCCACTGCGCTGAATCCTGCGGTGGCCTCCGTTGCAACGAGTAGCGGAGCAATCGTGACCCCATGACTTGGTTCGTGGAAGTTCTTCAGATCAAGTGCGTAGTCCCAGACCTGATCGAGCGCGGCACGCGTGAAGTTCGACTCGCCCACCTTGAACTCGATGACCAGCACTGTGTTGCGGATGAGTACCAGCACATCGATGCGGCGCCCCATCCGGGGAACGACGAACTCAAGAAAAATGTGTCCTGCTCGCCCCCATTCTTCGAGCTGAAGCTTGAGGATCTCGGTCTGTCGAACCCAGGCGTTGCGTTGACTCAGTTCAATCGAGAAACCAGAGTTCCGCGCCAACTCACCCAGTACGCTGTCTGCCGATGCGCGCAGGAAATCGTCGAGAGTCGATGCGTAGTAGGCACGGCTGACATTCATGTTTTTCAGTATCGAGCCTGCGGCTTCAAGCCGAGGGCGGCACCTCTCGCCCCCGCCTGAACAACCGCTTCACCCGCAGCTTGATCGCCCGGGCCGACCGCCACACGGCGCTCGCCCGCACCCAGGCCAGCAGCTCCGCCTTCCAGTACGTCCAGCGCTCATAGACTCGCGCGAACCAGGGCAGCTGCATCAGCGCCGGCTGGATGAGCTGGAACAGCCAGGCCAGCAGCGCCGTGCCGATCAGCTTGGCGGCAACGATGACGGCGATTCCCAGCGTTACGCGGCCCTCGGCCACCAGCCACACCGCCAGCAGCTTGATGGGCAGGATCAGCAGGCTGGGCAGCAACAGCACGACCAGTGCCCAGCGCGGCGGCAGGCGCTTGAGCAGGGCCTCGAACTGCCGGATGACCGGCAGCCTGGCCAGCAGCGAAAAGACGCGCCGCAGCGGCTCCCAGCCCCATTCCTCGAAGAGGATAAGCAGCGCGAAGACGAACCGAACCGTCCAGCGCAGCGGAGCCAGCAGGAGCTTGAGCATGACGCTCAGAGCTTGACCTTGCAGCGCAGCCCCGCCGGCAGCTCACCCTTCGCGTTGTCGATCTCCGCCACGATGCCAAACGTGCCGGCCGCCGCGTCCAGCACCCGGTCCACCGTGCGCACCTTGGCCTGGATGGGCTTGTCGGCGAACGGCGCCTCGGGCGTGACGCTGACCATCTGCCCCGGCTTGACCCGCGTGAACGCCTTGACCGGCAGCAGCGCCTGCACCTTCAGCGGGTGGGTCTGCGCGATCTTCAGCACGGGCTTCTTGGTGTCGCTGCTGTCCATCAGCGCGCCGGGGTAGAGGTACTGGTCCACCACGACGCCGCTGAAGGGCGCGAGGATCTGGCGGCGGCGCAGCTGGTCCACGGCCTGGCGGTGGTCCAGGCGGGCGATCTGGTTGTTCTCGGTGGCCGTCTTCAGCTCGGCCTCGGCGAGCTTGAGTTCGGCCTGCGCGTCTTCGACGGCCTGGGCGGAAACGAATTCCTCGGCGAGCAAGTCCTGCAGCCGACGCGCCTTCTCGCGCAGTGCGCCGACCCTGGCGCGCGACAGCTCCGTCTGACCTTGCGCGTCGGCGCGCGCGCGTGCCGACTCCGCCGCGCTGGACTCGACGCTGCTCTCGATGCTGACCAGCACCTGGCCCTGGCGGATGGCGTCGCCACGGCGGGCGTGCACGCGCTCCAGGATGCCGACGACGGGGCTGCGGATCTCCACCGTCTGGGCGGGTTCGATCATGCAGTCGTAGTCCTGCGCCCATGTGGGCAAGGCAGGCAGGCTGAGCAGGGCGAGGAGGAGGGTCGGTTTCATGTCGTTGTGCCTGCAATGCCAATGATGCGGTGTAACTCGCGGTCCTGGCGGAGGGTCTGTTTTCTCATCTGCCAGGCGCGGCGCTCGGCGGCGGCCTGCGCGATGCGCACGGCCAGCGGCAAGCCCTGACCCTGTGCAAGCGCTGCGCGCAAAGGCGCCGGCAGGGTCTTGAAGAGCGGGTCGTCCGCCGCCACCAGCGCGCGCACGCTGCCCGGCTGCCCCTGGCGGCCACTGCGGCCGAAGAGCTGGCGGTCCACGCGCGGGGACTCGTGGTATTCCGTCAGGATGACATGCAGGCCACCGGCAGCGAGTGCGGCCGGGTCGGGCTTGATGTCGGTGCCGCGGCCGGCCATGTTGGTGGCCACCGTGATGCGGCCGGAGATGCCGGCGGCGGCCACGACGGCAGCTTCCTCGGCGTCCTGGCGCGCGTTCAGCACGACGACATCGACGCCGCGTTCGGCGAACACGGCCGCGACGGCCTCGCTGGCCTCGACGCTGCGCGTGCCCACCAGCACGGCCTGGCCGCGCGCGGCCGCCGCGATGGCGTCGTCGGCCACGGCCTGCCACTTGGTTGAGGCGTTTGCAAAACACGCGGCCGGCAGCTCACGGCGAGCGATGGGCTTGTTCGTCGGCAGGCGGCGCACGCGCAGACGGTAGGTCGCCCACAGCTCGCGCGCGGCCTCGGCGGCGGTGCCGGTCAGCCCCGCCAGCAGGTAGTAGCGACGGAAGAAGCGCTGGAAGGTCATGCGCGCCAGCGTGTCGCGGCCGGCGGTGAGCTTGACGCCCTCCTTGGCTTCGATGAGCTGGTGCAGGCCCTGCTCCCAGCTGCGGTCGGCCATCACGCGGCCGGTGCTCTCGTCGACGATCTGCACCTTCAGGCCCTCCTCCGGCTTCTCGCCGGGGGCCAGGATGTAGTGCTGATCGCGCTCGTAGAAGTGCAGCGCCGTCAGCGCCTGACGCAGCAGCTGCTCGCGCCAGGGCCGGGCGCGCCAGACGGGGCGGATGCCGCCGGGCAGCGGTGGGCAGGCGTCCAGCGTGCCGGGCTTCAGCTCGACCTCGCGGTTAGCGCGCTTCAGCGCGAAGTGCTCGCCTTCCTGCAAACCACGCGCGGCGCCTATCGCCCAGGCCAGCAGCACGGGCTCGTGGATGCCCTCGGCCTCCTGCGACAGGATCATCGGCGTGCGCGCCTCATCGATGAGCACGCTGTCGGCCTCGTCGACGATGGCGAAGTGCAGGGCCGGGATCAGCGGCTCGGGCGCATCGCCACGAACGAAGCCGCGCACACCCGCGACGCGGCCGGGCAGCAGGCCGTGGCCGGCGAGGCGGTCCTTCAGGTAATCGAACACCAGCTCCTTGCCGCTGACGTAGCAGACGGCATGGCGGTAGGCGGCGCGGCGCTCGTGGGGCTCCATGCCGCCCTTGACGAAGCTGCCCGTCAGACCAAACAGCTCGAACAGCGGCCGCATCTCCTCGCTGTCGCGCTCGGCCAGGTAGTCGTTGGTGCTGACGACGTGCACGCGCGCGCCGCTGGCTGCCATCACGGTGGCGGCCAGCGCGGCCACCAGCGTCTTGCCCTCGCCGGTGCGCATCTCGGCCAGGCGGCCGGTGATGAGCAGGCGCGCGCCCGCGAACTGCACGGGGTGGGGCCACAGGCCCAGCTTGCGGCGTGCGGCTTCGCCGACG
The DNA here is from genome assembly GCF_043555835.1 of Pelomonas parva. NCBI lineage: Bacteria > Pseudomonadati > Pseudomonadota > Betaproteobacteria > Burkholderiales > Sphaerotilaceae > Roseateles > Pelomonas parva. The sequence goes on from NZ_JBIGHV010000003.1 coordinate 300,489, forward strand.
GCGCCGAGGGCACGGGCGAGAGCGGCGGCGTCGTTGGCATCAGCACGCAGGGCGGTCATGGCCCCGCTCAGTTGCTGCGTCAGAGCCTCGTCGCTGGTGTCGCGCAGCGGCAGTGCGGTGATGGCGGCGTTCAGCGCGGCGATGCTGCGGGCGGATTCGCTCTGCACCGGCAGCCAGCCGGCCGCATCGCGCAGCCAGCGCTCCAGCTTCTGGTCGCCCTCGGCACCGCGCTCGTCGCGCAGCGTGTCGGCGCGGCGGAACTCGGGGCCGGCGAGCGCGCGCAGCCAGCGCAGGTCGGCGGCCAGGCTAGACATTCAGCCTCGCGAGGAAAGCCTGCCGCAGCCGCAGCAGCCACTGCGCCGCCAGCGGCGTGGCGCCCAGGTCGAAGCGCACCCAGACCTTGTCGCCGAACACCGCGCTGGGCGAGGGATCGTCCAACTGCAATTCAAGATCGAACACGCGGCGCAGGCTGTGCCTGCCGCCCTCCTTGGCCGGGTCCACGCCGATCTCGCCGCCACCCGACGAACCCAGCGCGGCGGACACCAGCTCGAAGCCGCCGCCCGGCACCTCGCGGCGCACGCGGGCGTCAAGCATCGCGTGCGGCGTCTGCATCAGCCGCACCTGCACGGACTGCACGCGGTGCTTGACCATGTCCGCATCCTCCTGCGTGACGGCCACGCGCACGCGGTCGGTGGGGCCGGCGACGAGGTAGCCCAGCAGCTCGCCGCGCTTGACCGCGCGGCCGGTCAGCTCGGTGGGCGCGTCAGGCAACCAGCGGCCCGCCGTGGCGGCCACCACGTCCAGCGCGGTGACGCGGGCGAGCGCCTCGTCGTAGCGCGACTGCCGCGCGGCCAGTTCGCTGCGCAGCGGGATGGCCCGGGCCGGCTCAGCCACCTCGGCGCGGCGCAGGTTGGCCTCGGTCTGCGCGAGCGCGGCGGCGGCCTGCGTCAGCTCGGCCTGCAGCGGCAGGTTGTCGATCTTCAGGATGGGCGCAGCGCGCGCCACCACGCTGCCCGCCGCAGCCTGCACGGCGCTGATCTGCCCCGGCGCCTCGGCACGCACCAGCGCCTCGTCGGGCAACCAGACCACGCCCTGGTGCACCGAATAGAACGGCAGCGGCACCAGGCCCAGGAAGCCCAGCACACCGATGATCAACAACAGCGTACGCCGCTTGGCCAGGTCGCGCCGGCGCGCCAGCGAGCCGCCTTCGTCCAGATGCTTCCATGCTTTCCAGACCGGCATCACCAGCGCCTGCCAACCCGCCATGACGGCCATGATGGCGCCGATCAGCAGGTACTCGCTGGCGACGAACCAAATCAGGCCGACCGTGATGAGCAGGCGGTAGACCGGCGCGATGGCGCCGTAGAGGAACAGGATCCAGCGCTCACCCTGCGACGCCAGCGGCGGCTCCGCGTCCTTGGCGCCAAACAGGAAGCGGTCGCTCAGATAGACCCAGTAGTTCTGCGCGCGCTGCGCGAGGTTGGGCAGCTCCAGCAGGTCGGTGGCGATGTAGTAGCCGTCGTAGCGCATCAGCGGGTTGCCGTTGACGAGCAGCGTGGACACACCGGCGATCAGGATGACGTTGTACGCAATCGCCGTCACGAGCCCCGGCTCGGCCGCCAGCCACACGTAGACGGCCACTGCCCCCAGAGCCAGCTCGGCCAGGATGCCCGCCGCCGCCACCTGCGCGCGCGCCCACTTGGACGGGAAGCGGTAGGACGAGGTCGCGTCCACATAGGGCACGGGCGTGAAGATGATGAAGAGCAGGCCGATCTCGCGCACCGTGCCGCCACGCGCCTTCACCGCCAGGCCGTGCGCCCATTCGTGCACCGCCTTCACGGCCGGGTAGACGAACCACAGCAGCAGCAGGTTGCTGGCCGACAGCACGCGGTCCGACAGGTTCTCGGTCAGCGCCTGCCAGTGCTGGGCGCCCAGCACGGCGGCCGGCACGACGAGCGCCAGCCACAGCAGCGCCACCGGCAGGCTGAACAGCAGGCGCGCCAGGGCCGTCTGCTTGTCGAACCACGCATCCGGGTGAAAGAGCGGCAGGCGCAGGCTCATCGGGTTGAGCCAGTTCTGCTTGAACTTGGCCTTGCGCTGGCGCTGGAAGCGCTCGAACACCTCGCCGGCGTCGGGCGAGACCTGGCTCTGCAGCAGGTCGTTGGAGTGCAGAGACGACACCAGCTGCACCAGCTCATGCTGCGAGATGCTGGCGCCATCGTCGCTGGCGGCGGCGCAGGCGGCGTCCCAGACCTGATCCAGCGTGCGGCGGCCGTCGCACAGCGACAGCACGCGCCAGACCTCGGGCGTCATGCGGTGGAAGCGCTGGCTGACGGGGTCGGACAGCAGCACCCAGGAGCGACCACGCAGGCGGCGGTGCAGGGGCTCGACGCCGTCACGAAGCCTTGGCCTCAGGTGCCGTAGCGCATGCCAGTGCTCCGAAAGCAGCGCCTGCATGGCTTCAGATCCAGTATTGCCAGAGCTTCAAACGAAGCCACGCGACCGACTCGCGCGTCCAGATCGTCACCAGGTTGGACGTGCCGACGACGACCTTGGACACGCCCTGCATGCCCGGGCTCAGCGGCGGCGTCTCGCCCACCCACGCCGCCTCGGCGCGGAAGCCATTGGTGCCGTCCTGCACGCTGGCCGTGGCCGTCACGCGGCTCAGCTCGAAGTCGTGGCCGTCCTGTGGCTGCCCCGCCAGGCGCAGCACGCCGCGCTGGCCGGTGCGCACGCGGGCGATGTCGTGCTCGGGCACATGCAGCACGACGCGGTAGCCCTCGGAGGCGATCTCGAACATCTCCTTGCCCAGCTCGGTCGGCGCGCCGACCTGCTGCACCCAGTCGCCGCTGACGACGAGGCCGGCGATGGGCGCGACGAGCTGCGCCCGCGCCAGCTTGGCTTCCACCAGCGCCAGCTGGCCCTCGGCGCCCTGCAGCTCGGCGCTGGCCATCGCCACGCTCGCGGCCTCGCGCTCGGCCATGGCCTGGCGCAGCTTGGCGGCGGCCTGGTCGCGGTCGCCGCGCAGCCGGGCCTGCTCCAGCTTCAGCTCGCGGTCGTCCAGACGCAGCAAGACCTGGCCCTGGCGCACGCGGTCGCCCGGCCGCACCAGGGCCTCGGCGATGAAGCCCTCGAACGGCGCGGTGACGAGCTGGCGCGTGCGGCCTTCGATGACCGTGTGGGCCGTGACGCGGTCGTCCACGGGGATGAGCAACAGCACGGCCAGCACGAGCACGACCGCCGCGGCGCCGGACTTCCAGGCCCAGTGGCCGGGGCCACGCAGGCGGCCGCCGACGCGGCGCAGCGCGCGCCAGGTCTGGATGGGCAGGGGCAGTTCGGCCGTGCGCCAGTGGCGCAGCAGCGGCTCCGCTAACGCCGCACTCGTGCGCAGCACCTGCTGGGCGGCGGGCGTGGCCTGCCCCTGCGCCACCAGCACGGCGACGACCTCGCCCTGGTCCAGCAGCGGCAGCGCCCAGGCTTCGGGGTCGGTCAGCTCGCGGCCTTCGACGAAAGCGCGCTGGGCGATCTCCGTGGCCGCCTGCACGGCCGGGCTGCCGGTCTCGGCGTAGGCGACATCGGCGGCCACCCACCAGCGCGCGCGCTCGTGGCGCACCTCGAACAGCGCCAGGCGCAGGTCGCCTGTCGGCGGCAGCTCGCGCCGCGCCCAGGCGGCCGTGCGGTTGACCCAGTCCTGTGCACCGCCGCGCGCGTCCTTCTGCGACGCGACATGGCCCATCAGCTCCAGCAGCTCGGCGGCGCGCTGGTTGTGCGCCAGGCTGGCCGCGCTGAGCGTCAGCTGCAGCCAGCCCAGCGACAGCAGCAGCAGTTGCAGGCTGCGGTCGTTGTGCGGCGGGCTCAGCAACGCGCCGACGATGCCGGGCTGGCCGCTGGGCAGCATCAAGTGCGTGGCAACGAGAAGCTCTGCCGTGGTCACGCGGCCCAGCGCGACGGGGCTGTCGCGCGTGACACGGGCGCGGGCTTCCGCCCAGGCTTCGGCCACGTCCGCGCGCTCGAACGGCGCGCGCCAGGCCGCGTCCGCCGCATGCAGCGCCACGCCCTGGCAGCCCAGGCCAGCAGCATGCAAGCGCTGCAGCCACATGGCCAGCGCCGGTGCCAGCTCGGCGGCCTGCGGCGTAGCGGAGGGCGGCGGCAGCACCGCCTCGTGGTCACTCATGAGCCACTCCGGTCGCGGGCTCGACCCATTTCGTTCGGCTGATGCGCCACGAGCTGCGCGTCCAGCGCCTGCCAGTCGGCGTCGCTCAGCGCGCCGGACAGCGCGCGCAGCTTGAAGTAACTCGCCCAGGCGTCGTGCCGCGCGCGAGAGAGATCGCGTCGTGCCTCGAAGAGCTTGCCCTGGGCCTCCAGTACATCAGCATTGGTCTTGATGCCCACCTCGAAGCCTCGCTGGTTGGCACGTACCGACAAGGCCTGCGAACGCTCGGCCGTGCCCAGCGCCTTGGCCTGCGACAGCGCCGACAGCGTGGCCACGAAGGCCTGGCGCACGCCGATGACCAGCGTGCGGCGCGCCAGGTCCAACTCGCCGGCGGCCTTGTCGCGCAGCGCCAGCGCCTCGACGACCTTGGACTGCGTGGCGCCGCTGGCGAAGATGGGAATGGTCAGCGTCACGCCGACGGCCGTGGTGTTGCCGGTGCGCGGGAAGATGCTGGTCACCGTGCCGTTGTCGTTGGAGTGGGTGTAGCTGGCGTTCACGTCCACCGACGGCGCATGGGCCAGCGAGGCCTTGCGCGTCTCGGCCTCGGCGGCCTCCACGGCGAGCCGGGCCTGGCGCAGCGAAGGGCTGTCGACCTCGGCCCGTGAGAGCCAGTCCAGCACACCGTCGGCCCGCAGCGAGGGCAGCGCGTCGGGTGCGACGGCACGCAGCAGCAGCGCCGGCGTCGGGCCATTGGCGATCTCGGCCAGCACCTGCTGGCGCAGGTCCAGCTCGGCCTCGGCCGCCAGCGCCTGGGCGATGGCGTTGTCGACACGCGCCTCGGCCTCGCGCACCTCGGGCGCGGCCGCGCGGCCGACCTGGAAGGCGCGCTTTGCCGCCGCGAACTGCTCGGTGTAGGCCTCGCGCAGCGCGGTGGCATGGGCCAGCACGTCGCGCGCCTTGAAGACCTCCAGCACCGCTTCGGCCAGGCGCTGCTGGGCCTCCAGCCGCGATTGCGCCAGCGCGTTCTCGGCCTGCTCGAACTGGCTGCGCGCGGCCTGCACGGCCGGGTAAAGCGCGCCGCGCCACAGCGGCTGCGCGACCTGCAACACATACTGGTCGGAGCGCAGGCCGCGCGCGTTGTAGGTCGGCGGCTCGGCGTAGCGGCTCTTGTTGCTCGTCACCGTGACGTTGGCCGTCGGCCCGAAGGCGGCCTTGGCCTGGAACAGGCGCTGGTCGGCCGCGCGCAGCGAGGCGGCGGTGGCGCGCACGGCGGGGTCGGCGTCGAGCGCGCGGGCGGCCAGTTCGGGCAGGGTCTGGGCTGCGGCGGGCAGCGCGAGCGACAACAACAGGAGAGGTCGGATCAAGAGGGATAGCCCAAACGAAACGCGCCGACCGAAATGGCCGGCGCGTGAGTGTGCGCGATGGCGTCAGTCGCGACGACGGCGGCGCGTCAGCAGCACGCCGGCAAGGGCCACGCCGGCAAGCGCGATGCTGCCGGGTTCGGGAACGGTGTTGCCGGGCGTGCCGTCATCCGTCCGCAGAACCAGCCTGACGAAACCGACCACGCCTGTGTCCAGCGGGGCGTCAGGGTCACTCGAAGTGGCGACGCGAATCTCGATGTCGTTGAGGCCATTCAGCACGCCGCTGCCGACACCCAGGTTGATGCTGTCCAGGAATGCGTAGTTGGCACCCAGGATGTCGAAGTCTGCGACCGTGAGTTGACCGACGACCGCGCCGTTCAGCAGGACCTCGGCAGGCCCGTAGGCCCCCCAGCCGCCAGCGAACACCTGCAGTTGCGCGCCCGTCAGGCTGCCCGACCAGCTGCGGCTCAGTTGCCCGATGAAGCCGCCTTCATGCCATTCACCCAGGCCTGTGCCGTCCGTGAAATCGCTGGCGAAGATCTCGTCCCCACTCGCAATGCCCGGGCCGAGGCCGTCGTCGACGCCTATCTGGCCCGTCACAAGGCCAGCTTGAGCAGCACCGCAGAACAGGCCCAGTGTCAGTGCCGCAGCGGCATACCAAGGGCGAAAGGAATTTTGTAGAGACATGTGGAGACTCGAAAGGACTGAGACGTGGGGCTTGCGCTTGCCTGGATGGTAGGGATGGCGGGTGCTGCCAACCATCCCTGGAGCATGGGGCGGATGAAGGAGCGTTTTCATGGTTACTTGCCGCCCACCAGTTGTTGCCACTGGGCCTTGGCGCGCTCCTCAAGCTCTTTGAGCCAAGCGTCACTCAATGCTCGGGCCCGGTCGGCCTCGGCCTGGGCGATCTCGGCAGCTGTCTTGGGCAGAGGCGCCGGCTCGGCTGCCCCGCCCAGCTGGCCACGCGCATCGGCGAGCAATTCAGCAGCCGTCGCCGAGGTGACCGCCTGACTACCGGCCTGTGTTTGCACCGTCTGCGTGCCTACCGCCGTCACGACGAAGGGGTTGACACCCACAGGCGTGGCGACGGGCGAGCCCGGCAGCACATGAACAACAAAGGTCTGACTGACGCTGGCGCTGGCGCCATTGCTGGTCTCCACGCTGACGGCCTGCAGGGTGAGGCTGAAGTCGCCGGTGAAGCCGACCGGCGGCTTGGCACTCAGGTAGGCGAGGTCCCAACCGCTCAGATCGATCACCGAGCCACCGGTGGCGCTGCGCACACCGTCGCTCAGCACCGCGCCTGCAGGCAGGCCGAGCAGACTGAGACCGAGGCGCTCGCCGCCGAACGCATCGGTCAGCACGGCGCTGACCTTGGGCAATGCGATCGCCGTATCAGCCAGGCCATAGACGCGAGCAACGCCGACGGGCAGCGTCTCGACGAGATGGATGTCGTCGATATTGGCGCTGCGCTGCGGCACTGCCGAGCCGCTGGCGATGCTGTCCCCGCCTTCAAGCACGATGGCAATGCGGCGGGTCTGACCGTTGCCGCCGAACTTGAAGCTCAGCGCTTCCCATTTCAACGCCGTGGCCGTGCTGGTGCCGGCGTAGCTACCGACCTTGACGCCGTCGACGTAGATGCCGATCTGCGTGTTGGCAATCGCAAAACCCAGACCACCGGCGTAGTCCAGGCTCAGCGTGTAGATCGCACCGTCAAAGGTATCGACCGACCGCTCGATGGCCACGGTCTGGTACGCGAGGCTGCTGCGGCCGTTGCGCAGTGAGAGCCATTGGCCGCCGTTGCCGGCCATCGGTTGCACCAGCACGAGGTTGCCGCCCAGGTTGGGCATTCGGTCGTTGGCCGACCAGATCTCGAACGAACCAGCCTTGCCGGTGGTGGGCGTGCGCACCGTCCAGCCTTCCAGCGTCGGCCCGCCGACGACGGTCGCCGTCGTGCCTGCATTGGCCGGCGTCTCCCAACTCGTCGCCACCAACTCCCGGCTGACCGCCACGTCGCGCGGGCTCAGCGTCAAGCCGGGCGCATCCGCCACGGCGACGAACTGCGCGGTCAGCAGTTGCGTCGTCGTTGCGTACTCACCCGTCGCGCCCTCGATGGCCGTGGCCTGCAGTTGCAGAACCACGCTGCCGTTGAAGTCGCGCGGCGGCGTCAGCACGAGTGCGTCGAGCTGCCAGCCAGCGAGGTTGACGACGCGTTGCGTGGCCGAGGGGGTGAAGCTGCGCGTGCCGTCGGACAGCGTGAAGCCGTCCGCAAGACCCGTCAGCGTCAGCATGAGCGTCTCGGAGCCGTCGTTGTCGACCAGGCCCGCGACGATGGCGTGCAGGGCCAGGGCCGCGTCCTCCAGGCCGGTGGCGGTGTTGCCGCCGGTGATGGTGAGCGTGGGCGCATCGGCAACCGCCGCGATGTCGACGACGAGGCGGGCGGCCGGGCTGTACAGCTCGCCGTCGAAGGCCTTGAAGCCGATGTGGTCGTAGTGCGCCTGGCCGTTGCCCTCACCCGAGCCGAAGTAGCCCGCGCCACCCGAGGCGTTGGTTGCCGGCACGAAGCGCAGTCCGCGTGCCGCGAGTCCCGCCTGGCTGAAGCGCTCGCCGATGGCGACCGCGGCCCAGCTGCCGTCGGCCAGCAGGCGTTGCAGCAAACCGTCGACCGGCAGCGCCGTGATCTCGACCTGCAACAGGTCGGGCCGGCTGTCGGGGTCGACGACCGCGAAGTGCGCCCAGGTCAGCGCGAGTGCCTCGTCCTCGTTGCCCGTGGCCTGGCCGTCGGCGGCGGTGGGCGCCACGTTGGGCGTGCCGTCGTTGCTGACGGTGATGGTCACGGTGACGAGGTTGGACTCCGCCTGGCCGTCGCTGACGCGGTAGCTGAAGCTGTCCGGCCCGGCGAAGCCGCTGACGGCCTTGTAGCTGAAGCTGCCGTCGGCCAGCACGGTCAACACGCCATGCGCCGGGCCGTCGACGACGGCGGCGGTCAGCGTGTCGCCGTCGATGTCGAACGCCGTGCTCAACGGATTGATGGCGACGGTCTGGCCAGCCTGGGCCGTGAGGCTGCGGCCGGTCAGCGTGGGCGCGTCGTTGACGGGCCGCACGGTGAGCGCCACGGTGGCCGTGTTGCTGGCCTGGCCATCGATGACGAAGCGGTAGCTGAAGCTGTCGCTGCCGTTGTAGTTGGCCGCAGGCTGGTAGCTGAACTGGCCGTTGGCCAGCAACGTCAGCGTGCCGTGGGCCGGGCCGTCGACCTGCTCGATGGTGACGTTGGTGGCGCCGAAGACCAGGTCGTTGGTGAGCACGTTGCCGCTGGCGGCGCCGTCCTCGTCCAGCGCGACGGCGTCGCCGACGGCCTGCGGGTCGCCGATGAGCTTGATGTCGCGCACGGTCATCGTGCTGGTCTGCGCGGCAAAGCCGAGCAGGTCGAAGCTCAGCAGCACGGCCTTGCCCGCCAGCTCCGGCGCCAGCGCGACGAAGTAGGTCGCGCTGCCGTCGGCGTTGAGCTGCTTGCGCACCGTGGTGGCCAGGCGCTCGCGGCCGTTGGTCTGCAGGTTGAGCAGCGCGTCGGAGCCGTTCAGGCCGATGCTGCCGGCGACGGGCAGCCCGGTGGTGGCGTCGAGCAAGGCCACCTCGAAGGCGTCGAACGGGCCGGCCGCGTTGGCGAGCAGCTGCGGCGATTCGACCGTGAAGCTGAGCAGCTTGTCGTTGGCGCCGAGCGTGAAGACCTGCGACAGCTGCGCCTGGCGCGAGGCGGATTCGCCCAGCACGGCCTTGCCGTCCTGGATGACGACATGGCCGCGCGTGCTCCAGCCGGTGGCGTCCTGCAGCGCGCCGCCGCTCAGCGTGGCGTGGACGGGCAGGCCGGCGACGAAGCTGGGCGCCGTCGTCGTCGGGCTGACCGCAGGAGACGCTTCCGAAGAGGCGTTGGCCTGAAGGGCGAAGCTTGCGCCCGCCGAATCACCGCCGGCCACCGGCGGCGCGCCCGAGAACGCCGTGCCGGCCGACAGGTCGCGCAGGTAGCGAATCAGCTTGTCCACGCTCGCGGCGTCGAAGCGCCCGTCTCCGCTGTGCAGGGCGAGCAGCAAGGCCTGGTTCTGCTCCGCACTGCGCGCCTGGCTGCCCGGCACGCCCATGAAGCTGGCAGTCGAGGTGAGCGGGATGCGGTTGCCCAGGCCGTCGAGCTTGTACTCGTCGGGCAAGCCCAGGTTGTGCGCAAACTCATGGCCGACCAACCAGCCGAAGTAGCGGCCCAGCGTGACCATGCGCGCGCTGCGGTCAGCGATGGTGCCGGCCCACGCGACGGCCTGACGGAGCGCCGCGGGCACGGACACCTGCGCCGTGGCGCCGTAGGCCGAACCGGCCTGCTCCTGGTTGAGCAGGCGGCTGAGCGCGTACTGCTTGGCGCGGCTGCCAACGTCGTCGCGCACGCTGCCGTCGGCCTTGGTCAGCAACAGGTTCATCTGATGGCTGGGCAGGTCCACGCCCGCCTGACCGGCTTCGGTGCCATTGCCCAGCAACTCGGAAACGAAGCTCACGGCCGTGGTGCGGGCCGCGGTCTTGTCGTCCAGGCCGGTGGCACTGCCGTAGCGGATGTCCACGAAACCGGGCGTCTTGAACTGGTCGAACAGGCCGCTGCCGTCGCCGCCGCCCAGGCCCGACTTGAGGCCCTCGCTGATCAGCGCGAGGTCAGCGGCGCTCAGGTCGGCGGGTAGCGCCAGCTTGACGTCGCCCCCCGCCAGCAGGTTGTAGATCGCCAGCTGATTGCCGCTGAAGCCGGCACTGGTGGCTGCGTCCGCATGCGCGATCGCCATCGCCTGGGCGATCTGGTTCTGCAGCGCGACGAGATCGACGCTCAGTTGCTGAGTCGCCATGACCTCGGCCTGAACAGCGGCGCGGCCGTAGACCTGACCGGCGAGCTTGAACACCACGTTGGCGCGGATCACGCCGCGATCCTGCGGCGTGGTGAGCAGCGTCAGCACCGTGCTGGCACCCTCTTGCTGGGCCGTCCATCGCCCGTCGCCCTCGACGAGCACCTCGAACTCGTTGGGGTTGTAGATGCGGATGTTGCGCCACTGGCCCGCCTGGAGGGCTGGGGCGTTCAGCACGCCGTCGACGGCGCTCAGATCACCGAGTTCGCTGAAGTAGACCGACTGGACGCTGGTGGACCCCGCCGCCACATAGCCGCTGGCGGTTTGCTGCTCGGCGTCGAAACGCACCGTGCCCGACAGCAGCACGGCGTCGTAGGTGTCGGCAAAGCGCTTGCGGGCGGCTTCCGTCAGTTGAGCGGTCACCGTCATGGCAGCCGACCCACCCTTGGCCAGGGCCTGGTTCGACAGCAGCAGGCGCTCGCCACTGGTGGTGTCCGCCGGGCTTGCGCCGGCGCCAAGACCGAAGCCCAGGAACTCGTTCGGCAGCGCGTAGGCGCTGAATCTCACGTCGCCGTCGCTGTCGTTCTTCAGGTCGACACGATGCTCGTTGGCGCGGAAGAACAGGCCGGCCGGCATCCACTCCAGGCGCTCGGCAGCGGTGCTGGGCGAGCTGGCGGGGTTGTCGCGCATGAAGATCATCTGGTCGTCCGCACCGCCGCTGGAGTCGCGCAGGCTCAGCGTGCTGCCGAAGCGGATGTTGTCGATGACGACACGGTCGCCCGTGACCAGCGGAATCTTCTCGGAGGTGCCGAGCCGGTAGTTGACCAACTCGAACTGGAGTCGAACCGACTCGGCCGCCGAAGCCAGGATGCCTGCCGGGATGCCGATGATCTTCAGTGCGGTGGGCGCGTCCTTGGGCAGATCGCGGATGCGGATCTGCTGCGGCAGCAGGTGTTCCGTCGGCTGGCCCGTCGCAGGGTCGTCCACCAGCAGCTTGACCAGCAACACCGGGTCGCTGTCGCTGCCAGGCTGCACCGCGCCGCTGCTGAGGCTGAAGCTGACCTGTTGCACCGACTGCGGCACCACGGTGCGGTTGTGCGTGAGCGTGGGGACCCCCGCGTCGAGACGGAAGCCCCAATCCGCGACCTTCTGCAGGTTCTGGCCGAAGTCGCCGATCTGCTGCTTGTAGCCGAGCAGGAACTTCGAAATCACAAAATCGAAGCCCTGTTGAAGTTTGACCTCCAAAAGCTCCGTCAGCCCCGGGATGCTCAACACGATGCCCGCAGGCGGAAAGCGTTTGATCGCCAGCTTGACCACCACTTCGATCAGCTTGTCCCGCAGGTAGTCGGCAACATTCGAGATCCAGACGGCTTCTTCCAGATGGCGCATGCCGAACTGCTCGCCGAACACGGACTCGTATTTCTCGAAAGTGGCTTTGAAGTCCTCCACATCCTTGGCTTCCAGCTGCGATTCCCAGTTGGGCTTGAAGCCGAGGAACTCCAGCTGTCGCGCCTGTATCGCGTCGCTGCCGGTCAGGCTCTGGCCGTTGTGCAGGCCCCAGCCCGGCAGCTGATAGCTGGTGATGAAGCGGCCGAAGTAGGGGCGAACACTGGCCTGGAAGTCGCCGTTGAACACGGTCGGAACCGCGAGGACCGATTTACCGAACTCGGTGTTGTCGACGGAAGCCTCGACCCGCTGCGCCTCGCCCAGCACTAGGCGGTCATCAGCACCGCCACCGAGCTTGGAGAAGTAGAAGCCGGCGCCAACGCCCTCCCAGGTATTGCCGGGCTCGTCCTCTGCCGCCGCCTCGTCTGCCAGTTCGTTGATGTCCTCCCCATCCACCTGACGCCCGAGAAGCTCGCTCAGGCGCTGGATGTACCAAGCCGATTCATTGTCGTCATAGGGTGCGGGGCGATGGCCGAGCCCGGCCACCTTCTCAAAGGCGCTGTCTGCACGACGCCGCACGATCCAATCACGATCCGGGAATTCGTCTTCGCCCTTGGTCATCGACGGGCTGAAGTAGCTCAACGTCGAAGACAGGGTGCCGGCATACCAGGCGTGCGGGCGGGAATGGGTCTGCGCCTTGGAGCCAACCAACGGCAGGAAGTCGTCCACCGTGAAGCCCTTGAGGCCGGTGAGGTCGATTTCAAAGTCGAAACCGGCATCCTTGTAAGCGGCCTGAGCGCCCGTCAATGAGCGTCCATTGGGCGTGACCGTGGTACCTGGCGCTGCCGTTTCCTTGGCAACGATCTGGTAGTAATTGTCGGCGTAGCTGATGCCCTCCCAGGCCATGACATCGGGGTCATAAAACTCGGCAAAGTCGATCTTCTTGAGGCCCAGCTTCTCTGCGTCAAGCTGGAATATTTCGGCGATATCAACGGCCTGGTCGACAGCTTCTCCGAGCGCGCCGACCAGCGTATCGCGGACGACCTTCATGAAGTCGTCCAGCATGCCGCCGTCTTTGACAGCGCCTATCTCGGCCAACAGGCCGCCCATGCCCAGTTTTTCCAGCAGCGCATCCACGCCGCCGAGCCCCAGCGCACCCAGGAAATTGGTGACCAGCTTGGTGGGGTCGCCGCGATCCAGGCTGACCATCAGGTTGGACACCGTCGAACTCTGGATCAACGAGGGCTGGTTGAAATCATGCGGGTCCAGCGTCGTCATCTGCAGATCGGCAGGCGCCGCCAGCTTGTACTTGTCGACGCCCCAGACGATGCGCTGTGCCAGCTCCGAATTGAAGACGGTGCCGCGGCTGTGCCCGATGAGATGCAGATTGCCCGACAGCAGCTTGCCGCCCGCCGCGCGATCGGCCGTGAGCAAGGACGCGTACACCGCATCGGCGGCAGCTTCCGCGAAACCGGAGTCGCTCCAGCCCGACTCGAGCACCCAGTCCGGCACGAGGGCGACCGGCTTGCCCATGTTCAGCGCTGCGGTCAGGCTGGTCCCCGTGTCGCCGTCCAGGCCGACCCAGCGGCCGCTGAACCTGTCGTACTTGAACGCGTAGCCTTCCTGGTCCTTCGCGATGGTGCGGGCGAGTTCGGCGGCGCCGGTGGTTTCTGCCTTGGTCTTGCCAAACACCGCGTTGGGAATGGATGAGCTCAGACCATCCGAGCCAGAGACCAAGGGGGGCTGATAACCGTGAGTGAGGATGGTCACGGATGAGCCGCCGAAGTCGGCGTCCAGGTAGGCCTTCTTGACCGTGAACGGCTGGGAAGCGGTCAGGATGGTGCCGTCAGCCAGCTTGGCCTCGGCCGCCCACCAGTAGCGCTGGCCGGCGGTGAGCTTGAACTTGGCCAGGTCTTCCTCGTCGACAAAGTCCCGCACCGTGATGAGCTGGCCCGCGCGGTAGACGGTGCCATCGCCAACATCACGGAGCGTGAGGATTCGCTCGTCGTGCTCGGCGCCGGTGGCGTCATGGTCGCCCGCATGCCATTCCGGCAACTTCGGCGTGTCGTTGGGGAAGAGCCCTTCACCCGGCCCGAAGCTGCTGAGGTAGATGTTCAGCTCGACGATGTTCTGGCTGGACTTGAGTTCGAAGACCGGGCGCGCGTCGGCATCCACCTTGGGGCTGATCAGCTCCAGGTCGCCGTTGGCGGCCAACGTCGCCACCGCCCAGGACTTGGGCAGATCGTCGTAGCGACGCGGCAGCAGGCTGGCGTTGTCGAGATCGATGGGCTTTCGCAGGTCGCCGGTGCCGGCCTCGGCCGCCGCGATCAACCCTGCGGCGTTGAACTGGAACACCGTCGAGAAGAAGCGGCTGTAGTAGCCGTCGCCCGGCCCGCCGTACTCCTCGACCATGGCCGTCACGAGCAGCGTGCTGCCATCGGCCGACAGCGACACGTTGTCCAGGCTCGCGCCCTCGATGGGCGTGGTGGCGCCCAGGAAGACCGGGTTGGTGAACGGGTCCTTGATGATGCCGATCTTGCCGCCGACCTGCTTGTAGACCAGCGCGCCGTCCATGAAGCCCGGCTCGTCGAAGATCAGCTCGTAGTCGGCGACGAAGGCGTACTTGCCGTCGGCGGAGACGACGACGCCCGACGCGTGCTGGATGTTCTGGCGGAACTTGGTGCCGTCCCACCAGTTGGACTGCGACGGCTTGAGCCATGGCGCACCGACCTTGGCATCGCTCCAGGCACCATCATCGTCCCGCTTGGCCGTGAAGGCGGCGAAGCCCTGGTTGTAGGCCCCTGGCGTGCTCACGACGAACTGCCCGGCCTCCGAGCCGGCGCTGACGTAGTAGGGCACCTGGCCCGTGCGCGGCTTGCCGGAGGTGTTGAAGTCGATGATCTTGACGTCGACGTCCTGCACACGCAGCGTGCGGTCGGCACCCTCGCTGTCCTTGACCTGCTTCTCCCAGGCCTTGTCCATCATCACCAGATCGATGACGAAGACGTCGCCCTTCTCTTGCGTGGCAAAGCCGATGCGGGTCGCCCGTGTCTTGGGCGCCGTCACGGCCAGGTAGCGGCCGCCGCTGACCGCCAGGTCGACAAAGCCGCTCGGGCCGGTGGAGATGCTGCCCGGCAGGTGCAGCTGCTGGATCTCCTTCAGGAACTTCGGGTCCTTGCTGTTGATGTTGACGCGCATCAGCCGCGCCGGGCTGCTGCTGCCGTAGCTCGCGCCCTCGGCCATGTACATCCAGTCGCCCGATACGGCCAGCGACGAGATGTTGGCGGTGGACCCGGGCATCTCCAGCGTGTAGACCAGCTTGTGGCTGAGCATGTCGATCATGTAGATCTTGCCCGCGCCCGCCACGTAGACGACCCGGTTGTCGGTGCCGTAGATCAGCGCGTCGGTCTTCAGTCCGGTCAGATAGCCCGGCAGGTCGATGACGTCCTGAAGGATCTTCAGCGGTCCGTCGGTGCCGGGGCCGCTGGTCATGATGCCGTTGGTGAACTGCACATGCTGGCGATCCAGCACGACGCCCAGCTCCTCCTGCGGTTTCAGCTCAATGGGGTAGCTCGGGTTGCCCGACATGAAGCCATAGCCGTCGCCGGCCGTGCCATCCGGGTTGACGGCATCGATGACGCGCTCCACCCAGATCTCGTGCAGGCCCAGCGCGACGCCCTCCGGCACCCTGACCTCGGCCGAGGTCTTGGTGACACCGCTGACCGTCAGCGTGTCCCACAGCAGGCCGCGGTCGGGTGCCGAGTTGCGGTCCGCCAGACCGCTGCCGACGGGTTTGATCCAGACGCGCAGGCGCGTGACGCCCTCGTCGAGCTTGAAGTTGTCTCCGGTGAGCTTGAAGGTCGTCGCATTGACCTTGGTGATGCCGGTCAACACCGGGTCGTTGGCGGCGATGGGCGGGATGGGCGTGACGCTGATCTCCAGCTCATCACCCTTCACGGTCGCGGTGCCGGTCTGCACGTACTGCGCCGTGGTCGTGAAGGTGTAGACGCCGAACACCGCCGTGGGCAGCATGCCCATCAACGCGATGGCGGTGCCGGAGGCGACCAGGTTGCCGCCGGCCGCCACCATCATGGCTGTGTTGATGGCGTTGAAGTAGATGTACTGGTAGTTCGCGTCCAGGGACACGATGCGGGTCGCCGAGGCGCCCGTCTTCGGGTCCTTGTCAATGCGCCGCGCGCCCACCAGGTAGTCGCCGGAGCTGGTGACGCCCGGGTAAGGCGGGCTGGCCGTGCGGGCGGTACCGTCGGCGCCGATGTGGCCGTTGTCGACCACCCACCAGGTCTCCTTCACGGACCCGTCTTCCAACGTGATCGTGCCGCGGCGCAGGATCAACACCTCGTACTTCGCCGGGTCCAGACCCAGGCCGGCCGTGGCGAGCTGGATGGGCTGCGCGCTCTTGGCGGTGCCGATGTCCAGGTGGAAGCCCGAGAGGAGTTCAAAGCCCTCGAAGCGCGGCGCTTCGATGGGCAGGTGGGCCAGGTCGAGATCGGTCAAGGTGACCTGGCGCGGCGTGTCGAAGGCGCCGGCGGCAATGGCGACCTGCACACCCGCCTGGGTCTGCAGCAGCGCACCACTGGCGTCCACCTGGATGCTCGGCTGCTGTGCCGTCACCACGGTCGGCGCCGCCACATGCACTGTCAGCTCGACCTGACCCGACTTGTAGATGGCATAGACCTTGGTGGTGCCGGCGTTCTTGGCGCGGATGACGCCATCCAGGCTGACTTCCACCACGCTGCCGTCGGCCACAAAGTAGCTGGTGTAGTAGGAGCCCGCCACATCCGTGCTGCCGACCACCTCGGTCAGCTTGATCTGCCGCAGGCCGGCGCCGTTGCCGTCGGCCCCAGGCGCGACCAGGGAGACGGAGCCCGGGTAGACGTCCAGCCCGCCGAGGGCCAGCTTAATGGTGGCTTCGCTCGGCCCACCCACCTCGAAACTGCGCACACCCTGCAGCGCGCCGTGGCTGGCACGCACATAGCCCCAACCGTCGGTCTCGCCCTTGAGCAGCGTGTCACCGGGGGTGACGACCACCTTGGCGGCGCCGGCCTGCCAGTTCTCCACCGTCCACTGGAGGTAGTTGCCCGTCAGCGCCACGCCCTTCTCGTCGGCGAAGTCGCCGAAGGCGCGCAGCACGCGGCTCTCGCCCGAGCGCAGCGGGCCGACATCTTGAATGTTGATCGCCAGCAGCGCCGCGCCGCTGACGTTGAACTGCAGCACGATGGGCCCGCTGGTACCCCAGCCGTCGTCAGCCTCGATGGTGACTGCGGCCGCGCCGGCATAACCGGCCTCGGGCTTGAACAGCAGCGTGCGGCCATCGGCCGCCAATTGCGCGCTGCCATGGGTTGCGCCGATGACGCGCCAGAAGACGCTGTCGCCCTCGCGGTCCAGCGCCACGTTGTCGAGCGTCAGCCACTTGTTCAGGTCGGTGTGGGCCAGCACCGGCGTGGCGCTGACGACGCTGACCGGCGCGAGGTTGGCACGCCAGCCGTAGTTGGCGTACAGCACCTGGCGATCGGTGTCGTTGGCCGTGCCGTCGCCGTTCAGGTCGACACCGGACGCGGCAAACGCGGTCGAGTCCGTGCCGTCGATGCGGCCGTCGCGGTTCAGGTCACCGGCGATGCTGACCTTGATGCTGGCTGCACCGTTGCCGGTCAGCGTCAGCAGCTTCAGGCCGGCCTCGGTCACGCGCACGAGCGTGACGGTCTTGCCGCCATTGGCCACCTGGCCGAGCACGGTGGCGCCTTCGATGGCCAGGCTGGTGCCGGCCGCGGTTTCGATCGCGTAGATGATGGCGCCGGCGGCGCCCGGCGCCTTGACGGTGCTGGCGAGTTCGCTGTCGCGCACGACGAAGCTGAAGCGCGCGGGCGTGCCGGTGCTCAAGCTGCCACTCCAGCTGTTGTTGGGCGTGGCGACGCTGGCGAGCCAGCCCGCCGCCGTGCCGAACTGGGCGGTGATGGGCTCGCTGATGACGCTGCCATCGGGGTGGTAGCCGACGCTCAAGTTCAGGTTGCCATCGCCGTACAGGCTGCGCGCCAGCGCGAGGCGGCCGGTGCTGTCGTAGCGGTAGACGATGGCCGCGTCGGCCGTGGCCGTCTGGCGGCCGACGACGCGCTCGATGCGGCCCTGGCTGTCGCGCTCGAAGACGAGGCGGGCGTTCGGGTCGCTGCTGCCGACCAGGGCCACGCCCGCGTCGGACACCAGCCATTGCTGGCCGTCGGCAAAGCGCACGCTCTGCATCTGGCCGCGCGCGTCGAGCCGGTAGCTGGTGCCGTCGGGGCCGGTCAGCAGGTAGGCGGTGGGCTGCCAGGGCAGGCCCGTGACGCGGTCCAGCAGGCGCTGGCCCTGGGGCAGCAGCGCGACCGGGATGGTCGGGTCGGCGTTGACGACCGACAGGCTCCAGCCGGCCGTGCTGCCCGTGAAGACCGGGCGCTGCACCAGCGGCGAGGTCGGGTCGCTGGACAGCGGCGTGGCGGTCGTGCCCAGCGTGAAGCTCAGGTACTCGTTGGCCGCGTTGGCGGCGGACAGGCTGGTGGGCACCTGCAGCCAGACGCGCGCGCCCAGCGTCCAGGCGGCGGCCGCGCCGAGGGCATCGCTGCCGGCCTGGTCGTGGCTGAGGCGCGTGTCCAGCAGCGGCAGCGTCCAGTTGCCGAGGTCGCCGCTGCCGCCGTTGGCGTCGAGGTGGCGGGTCAGCGCCAGGTCGTGGTTGCCGAGGCGGAAGACCGCGTCGGTGGCCCGGGCCTGCACCAGCTGCTTGGCAGTCGAGTCGACGAGGATGCGCGTCGTGATCTCGGTCGTCCGGCCGGCCAGGTCCCAGCCGCGCAGGCGCAGCTGATAGACGCCGTTCGCCCAACGCGAGGGGTCGAGCGTGGCCAGCGTCAGGTTGCCGTTGACGGCAACGGCGCTGAAGTCGGCCGACGCCAGCGTGCGCCAGGCGGACTCATCCAGGCGGTCGCCATTGGCGGGTGCGGCTTCGAGCACATAACCCATCAACTGCAGGTCAGCCACGCGGGCGGTCAGCGTGGTGGTGGCGCCGATGACGGCGGGGGCGAGGCCGCCGGTGTCGAGCGCGCCGGTGAAGGCCAGCGTCGGCGCGGTCGTGTCCAGCGGGTCACGCACGCGCACCGTCTGCGTCGTCGTGGCCGAGAAGCCGTCGGCATCGACGGCGGTCACTCGCAGCTCGATGAGTCCGGGTTGGCTGGGCGTGATGCGCACGCGGCCGAGGCCGTCCAGCATGACTGGCACCCAGTCGGCCTGGCCAATGCCGGCGCCGCGCGCCTGCACGGAGATGCTGGCGATGGGGCTGAAGGCGTCGGCGCGCACGGTGGCGAGCACAACCTGGCCGGGCAGCACAGGCGTGCTGGGGGTCAGGTTGACCAGCAGCTTGGGCGCGTTGGCGCTGGCGTCCGCCACGACGCGCAGCACGAAGCTGTTGGTGGTCGAGTTCCGGCCATCGCTGACGGTGGCCAGCACGGTGAAGTCGCCCACCTGGCCGGGGCCGGGCGTCCAGTTCAGGCGGCCGGTGGCGGCGTCATAGGCCGCGCCCTCGGGCAGGCCGGTGAAGCTGACGGCCAGCGCGGCGGTCTGGGCCGCGCCGTCGGCGTCGAACAGGCGCAGCGCGCCGGCCGGGGCTGCTGAGCCCTTGACGACGGGCAGCGAGAAGCTCTGGCCCACCAGCAGCGCTCGGCTGGCGGTGGTGATCTGCGGTGACTGGTTCACGTCGAAGACGCGCACCTGCACCGTGCGCGTGACGGTGGCCTGCCCGTCTGTCGCGCTGAAGTTGAAGGTGTAGGCCCGCGTGTCGTCGGTCGCGTTGTTGACGATGTCCGAGCCGGGCGTCCACTCGAAGTAGCCGGTGGACGCGTCGAAGAACACGCCGCTGGGCATGTCGGTGTCGTAGATCAGCGCCAGCTGCGTGGCCTCGTTGTCGCCATCGGTCGTGCGCATCGTGAACGACAGCGTCTGGCCTTCGGGCACCAGCTGCAGCGGCATCGGGATCAGCACCGGCGCCTGGTTCACGTTGGCGACGACGATCTCCACCTCGCGCGTGAAGCTGGCGGCGCCGTCGCTGGCGGTCAGCGTGAGCAGATAGCGGCCGGGCGCGGCGCCGTTCTGGTTGTCACTCTGGGCGGCGAAGAGGCCGGGCGTCCAGCGCAGTTGCAGGCGGGTCTGGCCGCCGCTGCCGGCGCTGGGCACCAGCTGCATGCCGGCGGGAAGGCCCTGGGCCGTCCAGTGCAGCAGGTCGAGGTCGGCGTCCAGGCCGGACAGATCGATGGCCAGCGGCGAGCCTTCGTCGACCTTGATAACGGTGCGCGTGCCGGCGAGCGGGTCGCCCTGCACGGTGCCACCGGTGGCGGCGACGGCGAACAGTGTGGGCGTGGCGTTGGCCGCGCGCACGACGATGCGCAAGTCCTTGACGGACGTGCTGGGCACGGGCGGGTTCAGCGGGTCGACGACATAGCCGGCGTCGGCCGGGGGCAAGCCCGAGTCGGTGACCGCCAGGCTGATGTCGAAGTTGCCCGTCAGCCCGGCGGCCGGGGTCCACACCAGCATGGCGTGGCCGTAGCGCGGGTCGCTCTCGATGCGCGCGCCGGCGGGCAGGTTGGTGGCGGCGTAGGTCAGCGCGTCCTGGTCCATGTCCGAGACCAGGATGGGCACGCGCAGCTCGGTGCCGGCCACGGCGACGACCTGGCTGGGCAGCGTGATGACGGGCGCTTCACTCAGGCTCTTGACCGTGACGACAAAGCTCTTCGCCGTGGCCAGCACCTGGTTCACGTCGCCGTCGCCGTTGTCTTGCGCGACGACCGTCAGCGTGTAGTCGCCGCGATGGCCGGCGCCGGGCGCGAAGCGGATGACGCCGGTCAGTCGGCCGGCGCTGTTCAGCGTCTGCGTGTAGGTGGCGAAGCTGGGCAGGCCTTGCACGGTCAGCGTCAGCGCGTTGCCGTCGGCGTCCGTCGCCTCCAGCGGAATCTCCAGCACCGCGCCGCGGTCGACGAAGGCGTTGGTGACATCGCGGATCTCGGGCGCGCGGTTGGCGTTGCTGACGACGATGGGCAGCGTGATCTCGCTGGTCAACGGGGTGCCGGTGCCATTGCCGTCGTCGGTGGCCTTGACCGTCACGTAGTAGGTGCCCGCCTGGGCATAGCCCGGCGTCCAGATCAGTTCCAGCGTGTCGGCGTCGAACGTCGCGCCGGTCGGCAGGCCAGTGACGGCGTAGCTGACGCTGGCGGTGCTGCCGGCGGGGCCGCTGGCTTCGCCGCCGGGGGTCAGGCGGACCTTGGGCTCGAAGGTCGGGTTGTCTGGGTCGAAGGCGAACACGCTGATGCGCAGCGGCTGGCCTTCCAGCACCGCCCAGGTCTCGACCGGGTCGAACACCGGCGCGCCATTGGCGTTGCGCACGTCGAACTTGAGCTCGCGACGCACGGCCGTGACGGACTTGCTGCCGTCGGCGGCCGTGAAGGTGGCGATCAGCGTGACCGGCAGCGTCAACAGGCCGGCCTGGGCATAGCCCGGGGTCCACGACAGCCAGCCCGTGTCAGCGTCCAGCGTGGCGCCGCCGGGGAGCAGCTCGGCGCTCCACTTCAGCGTGACGCTGCTGCCGTCGGCCTGCTGCAGGCCGCCCGGCGCGGCGCCAGGCAACTGCAGGCCGAAGCGGTCGCCTTCGCGCAGCACCTGCGTGTCCAGCACCGGGAAGACGGGTGCCGGGTAGCCTTGCTTGACGGTCAGGTTGAAGCGGCGCTGCACCTCGTGCTTGCCATCGCTGGCGACGACGGTGATGTCCTTGTAGACACCGGCCTGGTCATAGCCCGGCGTCCAGCTCAGGATGCCGGTGGCGGCGTCGAAGAAGGCGCCGGCGGGCAGGTTGCGCACGAGCAGCGTGACGGTGTCGCCGTCCTCGTCGCTGGCCAGCAGCGGCAGCTGCAGGCTGTCGCCCTCTTCCAGCGTCAGGTTCTGCACCGCATCGACCACCGGCACATGGTTGGCGCCGGCCACGTCGAGCGTGAAGCGGCGCAGCGCAACGCCGCCGCGGCTGTCGATGACGCGCATCAGGATCTGGTTGTCGGTGCGGTCGGTGGCCTGGGGTGTCCAGTGCAGCGTGGCCTTGTTGCCGTAGCCGCTGGCGCTGCTCTCGACCAGCGCGTCCTGCGTGATCATCATGCCGGCGGGCGCGCTGACCAGCTCCCAGAAGAACAGGCGGCCATCCGTATCGACGGCGCCCAGGTTGGCCGTCCAGGCCGTGCCGGCGGTGGCGGCGGGCAGGGCGACGGTGGCCAGGTCCAGGCTGCCATCGGCCTTGGCCTGGCCCAGCACCGGCGGCGTGTTGTCGTAGGGCAGTGCGTAGACGCCATGGCCCAGGTTGACCTTGACGATCTGGCCCGAGCCCGGCGTGGTGCCGAAGCTGGACGCCGGCCGCACGGTGACCGTGCGGTTGGCCAGCGTCTCGCCGGTC
Source organism: Pelomonas parva (assembly GCF_043555835.1). Taxonomy (NCBI): domain Bacteria; kingdom Pseudomonadati; phylum Pseudomonadota; class Betaproteobacteria; order Burkholderiales; family Sphaerotilaceae; genus Roseateles; species Pelomonas parva. Next base: position 322,722 of record NZ_JBIGHV010000003.1, read on the forward strand.
TTCAGCGGCTGGCCCTGCAGCGCGGCCGTCAGGTCCAGCACCCACAGCTCGGCCTGCGCGCCATCGCCCTGCGCCGCGCCGGTGATGCTGTCGCCGAAGTAGCGGCCCGGGTCCAGCAGCAGCAGCAGCGGGCCCTTGAGGTCGTCCACGCCGATGTTGGTGATGTTGACGTCGTAGCTGATCGCGCCGGTCAGGCGGTCGGCGCGGGTGTCGGCGAACTCCAGCCGCACGAGGTTGGAGATGTCGGTGACGGCCGTGAACACCAGGCCCCAGGCCTCGCCCAAGGTGACCTGGGCGCTACTGCGCACCGTGTTGACGACCTCGACACGCCAGCCGCCTGCCGGCAGGTTGGGCAGCGTCAGGATGACGCTCTTGCTCGCCGCATCCCAGCGCACGCTCTCGGGCGTCAGGATCAGATTGCTGTTGGCGCCCGTCGCGATGAGGCTGTAGTTCTTGGGGTTCAGCACCGAGGACGGACTGGTGGTGTCGGCACCGTTGGCGCCGGTCCACATGGCCTGGTCGAAGCTGATGGCCAGTTGCGTCAGCGGCAGCGGCACGAGGGCGCCGTCGGCGACGCTGGCGGAGACGACCTTGGGCGCCTTGATGGGCGCGAGTTCGTCGATGCGGTTCGTCTGCGCAACCAGCACGCGGCCGTCGGCGGTGGCGACGATGCTTTCGCCGCGCGTGCCGCCCTCGGCGAGCTTGAGGCTGCGGCGGCTCGACAGCTCGACGGCCCAGACCGCGCTGGTGTGGGCGACGGCCGTGCTGCCATTGGCGGCGACCGGGCGCTGCGCCGTGTTGCTGCTGGCCAGCAGCAGGCCGGCCAGGCCCGTGCCGGCCTTGCCGAACGTGATGCTGTCGACCAGCCCGGGCAGGCGGTATTCCAGCTCGGCGCGGCCCACGGTGCGGCCGGTCATCGGGAAGCTGACGATGTCGGTCGTCGCCTCGGGCAGCGCGCCGCGCACGTCGCTGCCGGTCCAGCGCACGGCCCACAGGCGGTTATCGGGCCCGAAGGCGAGGTCGCCGACGCGGGTGTTGCTGAAGTGCTTCCAGGCGTTCGCCGCCTGGGCTGAGGGGTCGAAGATCTCGACGCCGTTGCCACTGGCTACATAGATGAGGCCGGTGCCGGGCTGGATGGCCAGCGCATGCGTCAGCGGCTCGCCGGCCGGGGCGCGGGTGCGGCTGATGACGGCGCCGCTGCCGGCGTCGATCATCATCAGCTCGGAGCCGGTCATGACCCACAGGTTGCCGACGGTGTCCAGCGCCATGTCGAGGATGGCCGCCTGCGTCGTGAACAGCGGCTGCACGGAGCGGCCGCCTTCCTTGGCGAAGCGGAAGACCTGGTTGCGCTCGGCGCCGGCACTGGCCAGCACCGAGCCGTCGGCCAGCTCGACCATGGCGAGCGCGCCGATGGCGCCCTGGCTGGCGCCAAAGCCGCTGGCGAAGCCGCGCAGCTGCAGCGGTGCGAGCACCGACTGCAGGTCGGCACCCAGGCCGCCCAGCGCGGGCGTGATGACGAAGCCGGGCAGCCGCTGCGCGGCCTGCGCGAACAGGTCGCTGGGGCTGTAGTTGCGGTCGGGCGCTGCGGCCGGCAGCTCGTCGGTCTGGTCCAGCGTGTCGGTGACGCCCAGGCCTTGCTGGGCCTCGGTGCGGCTGCCGTCGTCGGGCAGCACGGCGTTGGAGATGCTGGCGGCCTCGCGGTTGCCGGCGTTGTCGGTGGCGACGGCCAGGAACTCATAGGCCTTGCCGGCCTGGCCGGTGAAGATGGCCGTGCTCTCGGCACCGGCCACCTGCTTCTGCCAGATCTTGAAGTCGCCGCCGTCCTCGGCGACGTAGACGGTCACGTGCTTGACGCCGGCCGCGTCGTCGACGGACTTCCAGTTCAGCTTGAACGTGGGTTGGCCGCTGGCGTTGTTGCCGTTGCTGGCGACGGTCAGCGTCGTCACAGGCGCGTCGGCGTCCAGCGTGTGGCTGATGGCCGAGCTGACGATGGGCGGCGTGGCGTCGAAGAACACGCGGGCGGCGGCGCTGATGTTGGCGCCGCTCTGCGCCGTGTCGCTGGCGCGGATGGTGTACGAGACAAAGCCGCCGGTGGCCTTGCCGTTCGCATCCGGCGGCAGCAGGCCGCGGGCCGGGTCGCGCAGCACCTCGCCGGTGTCGGGGTCGATGGCCTGCAGCAGCCAGGTGGCCACACCGGCCTCGGCGTCGATGCCGGCGCTGACGCGCAGCACATAGCCCTTGCCCGGCGCGCCGGTGAAGTCGAAGTCGCCCTGGAAGACGGCCTGGCCGGCGGGCACATGGATGTTGATGTCGCCGATCTTCAGGTCGCCCAGGCGCAGGCTGCGCGCGTCGAGGTCGGGGTCGATGGCCGTGACGAGACGGATTTCTCCCACGGCCGCGCTGGTGGCGTTGTTGAACGACAGCGTGTAGGGCAGCGCGTAGTCGGTCGGGATGTAGGTCGAACCGTTGGCCGCCGGCAGCGCCTGCGGGCCGCGCACGCTGATGGCGGCGCCGGCATTGGCCTGCGCCTGCGCGGCCTGCTGCAGGTAGCTGGTGAGGTTGAGCGCCTGCGGGCCGACGGGGCGGAACTCGGCATCCAGCACGCCGATGTGGCGCAGGTACTCCAGCTCGGCGCGGTTGCCGGCGAAGACGTCGAAGCTGATGAAGTGCGTGGACTGCGAAGCGCCCTGGTCGTAGTCGGCCGGGTTGGGGGCGACGGGCACGGGCACCTCCACGACGACCTCGTCGGACTGACGGATTTCCTCGTAGTCGACAGGCGCATGCGCGGCATTGCGGTCACCGGCGTATTTGGCCGTGTCGCCGTACCACTCTTGCACCTTGGCGAAGAAGCCGAGCAGGTCGGCCTGCGTGCGGTAGCTCTCGCCGGCCTTGGCCATCAGGATGCCGGTGGCCAGCGTGGCGTTCAGGCTCAGCACCAGCTCGTCGCTGCGGATGGCCGGGGCGGTGCCCTCGGCACGCAGCAGGCCGGCAGCTTCCAGCGCGCCCAGCCAGCCCTTGACCCACTGCGCCTCGTCTGCCGCCAGCACGGCCAGCGTGTTGGGCGCCGTGGTGTCGGCCAGGATGGCGGCGCGCAGCGCCTGCGCATGCCGGGTCTGGTCGGCGATGAACTCGGCGCGGGTCAGCGTCGTCACGCTGGCCAGCGTGTCGAAGCGGAAGGCCATGGCCAGCGCCTCTTCCTTGGTGATGTGCACCTCGGGGTCAGTGGACAGGAACTTGGCGGTCAGCCCCGGGGAGATCTTGTTCAGGCCGCTAACGCCTTCATCGAGGATGCCTGAGGCCTTCCAGTCCGGGCGAATGGCGTAGAGCTTGTCGCGCAGGCCTTCGAAGTCGTAGTTGATCCACTCCTGCAGGCCCGGGTAGGTCTGGACCTTGAAGGTGGCACCAGCAAAGCCGTTGGCCGCGAGGTCGAAGGCATAGCCCGGCGCCAGGTTCCAGCCGTTCGTGTTGGTCATGCCGTCCAGCGCGGCCCAGGGCACGTCGGCGCGCACGCCGGTGGTGGGCGTGGTGCCGTACTGCTGGTTGTTGCCGTCGCCGGCGGCGATGGCGCCATCGGGCATGCCGCCCACGTTGGCGCCGAACACGACGAAGGGCAGGTTCAGGCCTTCCAGCACGTACTTGCTGTTGCCCATGTCGGTGGCGCCCACGTCGAAGCGCACATAAGGCGTGTCGACGTTGGTCAGGCTCTGCAGGCTGACGCTGTAGGTGGCCGAGTCGCCCGGCTCGATGTTGCGCGGGCCGCCGACGCCGATGGCCGCGTCCACCTCGATCATGCGTTCGACGAGGTAGCGGTAGGGCTCGACGACGCGCGAGCCGTCGGGGTTGGTGACGATGACGTCGTACAGGCCCAGCGGCACATGGCGCAAGTCGAAGACGGCGCGGATGCGGGTGGCGTCCAGGACTTGCCAGCGCTCGGGTTCGATCTCGAACTCTCCCGGGCGTGCCAGCTTGACCAGGGCGCCCGCCGCGAAGCGGGCACCTTCAATGTCCATGGTCACCCAGCGGTGGTCGTCGTTGCCGACGCCGCCCTGGTCGGGCGTGACCTTGGTGATGGACAGCGGCAGCAGGTCGGCGCGCAGCGTCACCGGCGTGGCATTGCTGCCCTGGCGGGCGCGCACGAAGATGTAGTAGTCGCCGGCCTTGGTGGTGGGCACGACCAGCGTCTGGTCGGGCGAGACCGGGTTGCTGTAGGCCACGTCGAAGGCGCTGCCGGTGGGCACGTCGTTCCAGCGCACATAGACCTCGTTGGCGCCGGAGGCGGCGGTCGAGTCGAGCAGCACGCGCAGCGTCTCGCCGGCGCCGACGCTGACCTTGTAGACCTGCGTCTGGCCGGTGCTCAGCGTCGTGGACAGCGTCTGCGCCACGGTCAGCACCGGCACGGTGACGTTCAGCGTCGCGCCCGAGGCGCTGCGGTTGTTGGCCTCGCCGGGCGGCAGATTCAGGCCGGTGTCGGTGTAGGTGATGCGGCCTTCGAAGACCTCGTTGTAGAGGTCCGGCCGCACGATGACACGCCAGCCGCCGTCCTTGAGCGCCGGCAGCTTGGCCGTCAGCTTGGCGGTGTAGGTGCCGTTCTCGCCGAGGTCGCCGACATGGGCGACCTTGCCGAGCAGGATGTCGCTCAGGTCCCAGGCGTTGTCGGCCGACAGGTAGAGCGCATCGGTCCAGCGGCCATAGGCCGGATTGATGGAGGTGTTCTGGATCGTGAAGACGATCTCCACCTCGTCGCCCACCTTGGCGCTCGGCGGCACGATGACGTTGGTGACGACCAAGTCTGCCGGCGGCGGCGTTTCGATGCGCATGGGCTGCACGGCCGCCGCGTTGTTGTTGTCGTCCTTGCCGAACTCCAGCACCCGGCCGGTCTCGCCACTGCCCCAGATGCGGGCCGGGTCCGTGACGACGAAGACGTAGTAAGGCCCTTCCAGGTCGCGCGGCGCGGTGTAGGTCAGGCTGCCGGTGTAGCTGCCGCCGGCCGCGAGGCCGCCGCCATGCTGCACATAGCCGAGGTAGCGATCCTTGTTCAGGTCCAGGAAGCGGTCCTTGGACAGGTAGACCATGTCGTACCACGTGCCCTGGTCGACCGGCGTCTTGCCGCCGAGGTTCTCGACCTTGTAGGCGACGGTGAAGTTCTGGCCGGCGATGACTTCATCGGGCGCGGTGACGCTGGTGACCTGCAGGTCGGGCGGTGCAGCCAGCGTGATCGGCAGCGCGATCTGCGCGACGTTGTTGGCCTCGTCCTTGAACTCCAGCACGCCGTTGGCGCCGCTCTCGCGGATGACGTTCAGGCCGGCGCGGACGGTGCTGGGTACCTCGTTGTAGAAGTCCTTGAAGACGCCGGTGTCGGCCTTGACGATGAGCTTGAAGTCACCGCTGATGGAGGTCGGGATCGCGAACGTGGCGGTCTGCGTGTAGCTCTCGCCGGGCTTCAGGAAACGCGGCTTGCCTAACGCATCGGTCAGGTAGACCTGGCGGGCGCGCAGCAGGATTTCGGCTTCGCTGCCACGGTCGACCAGCGGGTAGTCGCTCGGGTCCAGCGTCGCGTCGCGCGACAGGTAGACGCCGTCGAACCAGCCCGGCACGCGGGTGTCGCGCGTGCCGCGGTTGGTGACCGTCCAGGTCGCCGTGATGGTGTCGCCCGAACCCGGGTTGGGGTTGTTGACCGTGATCGAGTCGATCTGCAGGTCGGGCTCGCGGTAGATGATGTCAAGCGTGCCGCGGCCGAGGTTGTTGTCGCGGCGCGCGCCCTCGAAGACCGAGGTCGCGTAGAGGCGGTCACGCGTGTAGACGTTGTAGTCGCTGTGCGGCGTGGGCGGCGCGAGGATTTCGTCCTGCGACTGGCTGCGCGGGTCGGCGCTTTCGCCACGGCCCATGTCGGGCGCGAGCGAGTCGGCCGAGTGCTTGCCGTCCGCCATCACGTAGATGTAGTAGACGCCGTCGGTGCCCGGCGGCAGCTTGACGACGGCGCTGGCGGTGTAGCTCTCGCCGGCGCCCAGCGTCGTCGTGTTGCTGTGCACGACCGAGCCGATCTGCGTGGCGCGGTTAGGGATGAAGGTCGGGTCCGGGCTGACCCAGATGTGGTCCAGCCAGCCCTTGGTGCCGCTCCAGACGGCCGCGCCGACGTTCTGCACGGTCCAGGTGACCGTCGTGTCCTCGCCGGAATAGTTGGTGGGCAGCGTCGTGACGTTGGTGACGCGCAGGTCGGCCGGCGCGTTGGTCACGTTGGACGCGGCGCGGTTGACGTTGTTGTCCTCCGCGACCTCGCCCACCTCGTTGCGGCCGGTGTAGCCGTAGTTGGCATCGGTCTGCACGACCAGGTAGGCGCCGCTGACCGAGGGGCCCAGGTTGACGGTCTGGCTGACGCTGTACGACTCGCCATTGCCCAGGCCGCGCTGCTGCTTGAACTCGCCGAGCAGCCAGTAGACCTTGGCCTGGGTCGGATCGGGGTTGTCCATCAGCCAGACCTTGTCGGTCCAGCCGCCGTCGAAGGCGTCACCACGGTTCTGCACCGTGTAGCTGAAGCTGTAGCTGCCGGCGGCGGCGGCGGTCGTCGGCGCGATGACGCTGGTGACCTGCAGGTCGGGCGGCGTGATGCCCAGCACCTTCATCGGGCCGATGCCGTCCGCGTCGCGCGACTTGTAGTTGTTGTTGTCGATCTGGGTCGGATCGTCCGGGTTGATGTTGCTGGAGAGCGTGTCCTCCAGCATCGCGTCGTAGGTGTCGCTCCAGACGGTGACGTAGTAGCGCGCCGACTGGATGTTGTCGGGGATCTGAACGTTGACCAGGCCGAGATAGTCCTCGCCGATGGCGAGGTGGCCGGTGTGCGTGACCTGGCCGATCTTGATGTCGCCCTTGCCCGGGTTGGGGCGGGTCTTGTCGACGGTCAGCCAGATGGTGTCGGTCCAGCTGTTGGTGGTCGCGGCGTCGCCACGCGTGGTGGCCGAGCCCTTGTTGGTGACCTTGTAGCGCACCTCGATGGTGGAACCGTGCACGGCCTGGTCGGGCGCGACGACATCGCTGGTGACGAGGTCGGCGAACGGGATGGGGTCGATGTGGATGCGCTCGGCGCGCGTGTTGTTGCCGTCGCTGGGGTACTCGTCGACACGGTTGCCGCCGTCGGCCGCGACGATGATGTAGACATCGCCGCGGTAGCGGATGGGGATGTCGACGCCGTTGACGGTGGTCGTGTAGGGCTCGCCGCCCGGGCTCAGCGCCGAGCCGCTGTCGACACGCGCCAGCAGCACGTCGTCGGCGCTGACGATGCCGTCCAGCGACAGGTAGACGTAGTCCTGCCACTGGCCCGAGGTGGCCTCGGGGCCGAAGTTGCCGACCGTGAACTTCAGGCCCAGGCTGGTGCCGGCCGTCACGCTGGCGGGCAGCTCGATGTCGGTGACGCGCAGGTCGGGCCGGTCGTTCAGGCTGACGACAATGGCATCGGTGTCTGTCGTCGTGTTGTTGTTGCGGGCGTCGCCGAATTCGTAGACCTGCGGGCTTCCGCCGCTGCCGACCAGGCTGTTGGTGACGACGCGCAGGCGGTAGCCGCCCTCGATCTTGCCCGGCAGGCGGACCTGCTCGGTGCGCGTGTAGCGCAGGCCGGCGTCCAGGCCGCGGTCATAGACGTAGTTGCCCAGCACGACGGTGGAGCCGTTGGGCGCCAGCAGCAGCACGGTGTCCTGCCACTGGCCGGCGGCGCGGGCAATGCCTTGGTTGAGCACGGTCCAGCTGACGTCGACGAGGGCGCCTTCCTGCGCGGTGGCCGGGGCGTCCAGCGTCTCGACGACGAGGTCGGGCGAATCGCTCAGCGTGACCGGCACGGCCAGCGAGCGGCCCACGTTGTTGTTCGTGTAGATGAACTCGTAGGGGCCGCTGGTCGAGACGTTCAGGAACCAGTCGCCGGAGATGCCCTCGGGCAGGCGCACGTTGATGCTGCGGTTGTAGGTGTCGCCCACGGCCATCTGGCCGAGGTGGCCGGCGCTGCCGAGGTTGAAGGTCTGGCCGCTGCCGTCGGCATTGCGGCTCAGCCAGACGCTGTCGTTCCAGCTCGTCGTGTTGGTGATGCCGATGCCGCGGTTGGCGACGGTCCACTGCACGGTGAGGTCACGGCCGCTGTAGGCAGTGCCGGTCGTGCCGACCGACTCGACGCGCATGTCCGCGTAGGCGATGGGCATCACATCGGTGGCGTGGCCGGCGTCCTGGGTGTTGTTGGTCTCGCTGCCGTTTTCCCAGACGGCGCCCGTGGCATCCGACTTCACGAAGATCGTGCCGTGGCGGCTGAAGGCCGGGCCGAAGGCGTAGTTCAGGCTGCCGTTGTAGCTGGCGCCTGCGGCCAGCGCGCCATTGCGCTCGACGTTGCCCAGCACGATGTCGTCGCCGTCGCCCAGCACGGCATTGGTGCTGTAGATGACGCGGTCGGTCCAGTTGGTCGCGCGGCCGGCGCCGGGGCCTTCGTTCTTGACGGTCCACTCCACCGTGATGCTGGCCGGGTCGTCGATGACCTGCGTGGGCGCACCGACGCTCAGCACGGCCAGGTCGGCATAGGCGTCCATGGCCACGTTGATGGCCAGGCCGTCCTGGTTGTTGCCCTCGTTCGTGGCCTCGTTGTTGGCCTTGTCGGTGTCGGTGACGACGATCAGGCGCCAGGAGCCCGACAGGTCGACCGGCAGCGTGAAGCCCAGGCTGCCATCGCTGGACGCACCGGCGGCCAGGCTGTCGACGAGGCGCTCGCCCAGCAGCGTGTCGGCGGCATCGATCAGCCCATCCTTGGACAGGTAGACCTTGTCGCGGATGTTCACGGCCGGCGCGCTGCCGGCGTTGCGCGTGACCCAGTTCAGCGTGACGGCCTCGCCGCCCTGCAGCAGGCCGGTGGTGGTGAGGCTGCCGACGACGAGGTCGGGTGCGATGACGGCGACGGCGCTCGTGGCGATGTTGTCGGCCTCGTTGGACTCGGCGACGTAGTTGCCCTTGTCGGCAGCGATCTCCAGGCGCCAGTTGCCCGGCGGGATGGCGGGCACGGCCAGGGTCTGGTTTTGCACGCCCGTGCCGCCGGCGGCCAGCGTCTGAAAGGCCCAGGTGCTGGTAAGCACCTGCGTGGGCGCCAGGCCCAGCGTGTCGACGAGGCGGATCTCTTCGCCGAAGAAGCCGCTGATGGCGTCGTTGCCGGCATTGCGCACCGTGTAGCTGAGCTGCACGGTCTGGCCGACCCGCCAGTTGGCGGGCGCACTGACGCCCTCGATCAGCAGATTGGGCTTGGGCTCGGCCTTGACCAAGGTCGCGTCGGTGGCGACGACGACGTTGTTGTCGGTGCGGCCCAGTTCATAGACGGCTGTGAAGGCGTCCGTCTTGACGATGAAGTAGCGCTGGCCGGCGGCGTCGCGCGGCACGGTGAAGTCCAGGGCGGCGGCGTAGCTGTCGTCCTTGGCCAGCGTGCCCACGCGGGTGACGGAGCCGAGCAGCGTGGACTGCGCCGTCAGGCTGGGCGTGCTGCTCAGGTAGACCTGATCGACCCAGCGGTTCACGTCGGTGCCGACGGTGCCCGAATTGCGGACGGACCACTCCACGCGCGCGCTGCGGCCCGCAAAGACTTCGGCCGGCACGACGGTCAGCGTCGGCACCAGGTCGGCGTAGGTCTGGGTGATGGTGATGGCGGCCGAGAGCTTGGCGTTGTCGGCGCGCGTGTCGGGCTCGGTGACCTTGGCGGTCGCGTCGCTGATGACGGCGATGCGGTAGGCGCCGTCGATGCGCGAGGGGATGCGGACCGTGGCCGTCTGGCTGTACTCGTCGCCCGCTGCGAGGCTGGTGCCGCGCGGGATCTCAGCCAGCACCACGTCGTCGCCATTGCCGACAACGGCATCGCGGCTCAGCACGATGCGGTCGACCCAGCCGGTGGCAGAAGTCGCGTCCGCCGCGCCGTTGTTCTTGACGGTCCAGCCGACGCTGATGTCCGTGCCCGAGCTGGCGCTGGGCGGCACGTCGACCACGGTCACGGCGAGGTCGGCATAGGTGCGCAGCACGGCCGTGAAGCTCCAGGCCGCGTCGTTGTTGGTCTCGGCCGTGCCGTCGGCATTGGCCTCGAAAAGGATGCCCTGGCCGGTGCTGCTGCGGTCGACGCTGACGGTCACGTCGAAGGTGCCGGCGCCACGCAGGCCTTGCGGCAGCGCGAAGCCGTAGCTGCGCTGGCGCACCTCGCCCGCAGCCATCGGCAGCGCGGCGGCGCCGGTGAAGCTGACAAGGGTGTCCACCAGCACCGGCCCGGCGCTGCCGTCGGCATTGCGCTGGCGGATGACGACGCGGTCCTGGTGGCTCAGGTTGGTGGCGACGTTGCCCTGGTTGACGTCTTCCCAGCGCAGCGTCAGCACATCGCCGGACGTGGGTGTGCCTGAGTCCAGGCTGAGGTTGCGGGCGATCAGGTCGCTGCCGACGTTGACGTTGGCCTGCAGCTGGTTGTCGTTCTCCAGCGTGCCGGTGCTGTTGAACTCGGCGATCTCGTTGCCGGCGTCGACCGTGACGCGCAGGCGGATCGCGCCGGCCGCGTTGGCGCCGCCGGGCCAGGTGAACGCGGCCGTGCGGTCGACGCTGACGCCGGGGGCCGCTTCAGCCGGCGTGCCGGTGCGTGTCAGGCTGGCAATGACGACGCCGGTGGTCTGGTTCAGCACCTCGACGCGCTCGGTCCAGTTGCGGCCCGGCGGGATGGTGCCGGCGTTGGTGGTCGTCCAGCCGACGGTGACCGTGTCGCCGTTCTGCCAGTCGCCGGCCGGCGTGATGCTGAGGTTGCTGGCGGCGAGGTTGACGTAGTTGACGTACTCGGCCAGCGTGCTGGTGAAGGCGACCTGGCCGCGGTTGTTGGTCTCGGTGACGCCGCCTTCCTTCTGCGTGTTGCCGAAGTCGCTCTCGATGACGGCCAGCAGGCTGCCGGCGCCGGTGGGGCCGTCGGGCAGCTTGAGCGTGGCGGTGCGCGTGATGCTGGCGCCGGACGCGAGCGCGCCCGAAATCGCCTCGACGTAAGGCACGAGGAACTCGGCCAGCACGTCGCCGCCGGCGCTGCGCAGCGTGACGCGGTCGGCGAAGTCGCCGATGGTGGCGGTGGGGCCCTGGTTGAGGGTCGTCCACGTGACGACGACGTTGCCGCCGGACAGGAACTGGCTGGCGCCTGCGGCCGGCACGACGCTCACGTCTCGAACGACGAGGTCCATGCCCACGGCCTTGTCGACCTCGGCGACGAGGGCGTTCAAGTCCCAGGTCGTGCCGTCGTCGAACTTCACCTGCTGCAGCGGGTTGTAGCCGTTCTTCGGGTCGTTGCCGTAGAAGAAGTAGGAGACGGTCAGCTTGTCGTCGCTGTTGGCCAGGCCGATGCTGATGGCCGTGTACTGGGCCGTGCGGTAGTCGAAGACGCGGCGCACGATGACATCCGCCGGGGCGATGCCCGGCTTGAACTGCAGCGTGTTGACCTTGGTGGTGCTGTGCGCACTCTCGATCAGCGTGTCCTGGCCGTCACCGCGACCGAAGAGGTAGGTGTTGTTGCCGGCGCCGGGGTTGAGGGTGTCGTTGCCCGTGCCGCCGTCGAAGGCGTCGTTGCCGGCTTCGCCGGTGAGGCTGTCGTCGCCCTCACCACCGTTGAGGCTGTCGTTGCCCGCGCCGGCGCTGATGCTGTCGTTGCCGGCGCCGCCGTCCAGCGTCTCGGACCAATCGGTGCCGGTGATGCTGTCGTGGCCCGGCGTGCCGGCCAGCGCGCGCGCGACGATGTCGGCCAGGGCCCAGACCGTGCCGTCGGCGAACTCGATGCGCTGCAGCGGGTTGTAGCCGCGGTTGGGGTCGTCGCTCTCGAAGAAGGCGTTGACGATGAGCTTGTCACCGCCCGTGCCGTAGGCCACCTCCAGCGCGCGGTAGGCGCGGGCGCCCTCTTCCAGCACGCGGCTGAGCTTCACATCGCTGGGCGCAATGCCGGCCTTGAACAGCAGCGTGTTGGTCTTGCTGGTGTCGTAGTCGGTGTAGGCCAGCGTGTCGACGCCGTCGCCCAGGCCCAGCGTCAGCGTGTTGCTGCCGTTGCCGAAGCTGAAGTAGTCATTGCCGGCGCCGCCGTCGAGCGTGTCGGCGTCACCGCCGCCGTAGAGCAGGTCGTCGCCCTCGCCGCCTTCCAGCGTGTCGTTGCCGGCTTCGCCGGACAGCACGTCATGGCCGGTGCCACCCTTGAGCGTGTCATTGCCGCCACGCCCCGAGAGGCTGTCGCCGCCCGGGCCGCCGTCCAGCGTCTCGCCGGCGACCGTGCCGGTCAGATAGTCAGCGCCATCGCTGCCGGCGTTCACGCGGGCAACGATGTCGACCAGGGTCCAGACCGTGCCGTCGGCGAACTCGAAGCGCTGCAGCGGGTTGTAGCCGCGGTTGGGGTCGTCGTTCTCGAAGAAGGCATTGACGACGAGCTTGTCGCCACCTGCACCGTAGGCCACCTCCAGCGCGCGGTAGGCGCGGGCGCCTTCTTCCAGCACGCGGCTCAGCTTCACGTCGCTGGGCGCGATGCCGGGCTTGAACAGCAGGGTGTTGGTCTTGCCGGTGTCGTAGTCGGTGTAGGCCAGCGTGTCGACGCCGTCGCCCAGGCCCAGCGTGAGGGTGTTGCTGCCGGCGCCGACGTTGAAGTAGTCGTTGCCGGTGCCGCCGTCCAGCGTGTCGTTGCCGGCGCCGCCGTAGAGCAGGTCGTCACCGCCGCCGCCGTTCAGGGTGTCGTTGCCCGAGCCGCCGCTGAGGGTGTCGTTGCCCTCGCCGCCGGCGATGGTCTCAGCCCAGGCCGTGCCGTTGATCGTGTCGCTTGCGGCCGTGCTGGCCAGCACCATGGCCTGGATGTCGGTGATGCTCCAGACGGTGCCGTCAGCGAACTGGATGCGCTGCAGCGGGTTGTAGCCGCGGTTGGGGTCCTCGTTCTCGAAGAAGGCGTTGACGATGAGGCGGTCGCCGCCGTTGCCGTAGGCGACTTCGAGCGCGCGGTAGGCCCGCGCGCCTTCTTCCAGCACGCGCCGCAGCTTGACGTCGGCCGGTGTGATGCCGGCGCTGAACAGCAGCGTGTTGGTCTTGCTGGTGTCGTAGTCGGTGTAGGCCAGCGTGTCGACGCCGTCGCCCAGGCTGAGCGTGATGGTGTTGTTGCCGGCGCCGACGCTGAGGTAGTCGTTGCCGGTGCCGCCTTCCAGCGTGTCGTTGCCGGCCTCGCCATAGAGCAGATCGTCGCCTGCGCCGCCGCGCAGCGTGTCGTTGCCGCCGCGTGCGCTCAAGCTGTCGTTGCCGTCGCCGCTTTCCAGCGTCTCGCCGCCGGTGGAGCCGGTCAGCGCGTCGTCGCCGCTTGTTGGCAGGTTCAGATGCGCAAAGATCTGGCTGGCCGTCCAGATGGTGCCGTCGTCGAACTGCAGTTGCTGGACCGGGTTCCAGGGGTTGGCGGGGTTGTCGCTCTCCAGGAAGTAGTTGATGACCAGCTTGTCGGCTGTGCCCTGGATGCTGATCTGCAGCGCGCTGTAGCGGTTGGTCTGGCCGTCGATGAGGCGCTTGAGCACCAGGTCGGTCGGCAGGATGCCGGGCCCCAAGCGCACGACATTGAGCCGGCTGCCGTTGGTGTCGCCGCTGTAGAGGATGGTGTCGACACCGTCACCGCGGTTGAACAGGTAGGTGTTGTTGCCCGTGCCGCCGGCCAGGAAGTCGGTGCCGCCGCCACCGGCCAGCGTGTCGTTGCCGGCCAGGCCGTTGAGGGTCTCATCGGCGGCCGTGCCGGTCAGCGTGTCGACCAGGTTCGTGCCGTTGATGACGGTCGTGGCGGGCGCCGTTTGCAGGCGAGCCGTGATGGCGGCCAGATCCCAGGCCGTGCCGTCGTCGAAGCGCAGCTGCTGGACGGGGTTGTAGACGCTGGTGCTGCTGCCGCCTTGATAAAAGTAGTTGACGATCAGACGGTCGTCGCTGCCGACCAGCGTGATCTCCAGCGACTCGTTGGCACCGCCCTGAGTGCCCGTCACGCGGCGGAGCACGACATCGTCAGGCGTGATGCCGGCGCGGAACTGCACCGTGCTGAGCTTGCCAGCGGCCGAGTCGTACACCGATGCGATGAGATCCAGCCCGTCACCACGACCGAACAAATAGGTGTTGTTGCCGTAGCTGCCGTCCAGGTGGTCGTTGCCCGCGCCACCGTCCAGCGTGTCGTTGCCGTAGCCGCCGTACAGGCCGTCGTTGCCCTCGCCGCCGACGAGCGTGTCGTTGCCGTCCAGGCCTTCGAGGCTGTCGTTGCCGCGCCCGCCGGTCAGCGTGTCGCCGCCGGTGGTGCCGCGCAGCGCGTCGTCGCCCGCCGTGCCGGCACCCAGCGCGGCCAGGATGGCGCCGATGTTCCAGGTCGTGCCGTCGTCGAAGCGGATCTGCTGGACGGGGTTGTAGACGCTGGCCGGGTTGTCGCCCTGGAAGAACAGGTTGATCGTCAGCCGGTCTTGTGTGTCGCGGATCAGCAGCTCGATGGACTCGCTGCCCGTGCGGCGCACCAGCAGGTCACTCGGGGCCACGCCGGCCTTGAGCTGCACCGTGTTGAGCTTGCCAGCGGTGGCGTCGTAGTAGTGGGCGATGGTGTCCTGCCCGTCACCACGACCGAACAGGTAGGTGTTGTTGCCGTAGCTGCCGTCCAGGTGGTCGTTGCCCACGCCACCGTCCAGCGTGTCGTTGCCGTAGCCGCCGTACAGGCCGTCGTTGCCTTCACCGCCCACCAGCGTGTCGTTGCCGTCCAGGCCTTCGAGGCTGTCGTTGCCGCGCCCGCCGGTCAGCGTGTCGCCGCCGGTGGTGCCGCGCAGCGCGTCGTCGCCCGCCGTGCCGGCACCCAGCGCGGCCAGGATGGCGCCAATGTTCCAGGTCGTGCCGTCGTCGAAACGGATCTGCTGGACGGGGTTGTAGACGCTGCCGGGGTTGTCGCCCTGGAAGAACAGGTTGATCGTCAGCCGGTCTTGCGTGCCGAGGATCAGCAGCTCGATGGACTCGCTGCCCGTGCGCCGCACCAGCAGGTCACTCGGGGCCACGCCGGCCTTGAGCTGCACCGTGTTGAGCTTGCCGGCGGTGGCGTCGTAGTAGTGGGCGATGGTGTCCTGCCCGTCACCGCGACCGAACAGGTAGGTGTTGTTGCCGTAGCTGCCGTCCAGCCAGTCGTTGCCCGCGCCACCGTCCAGCGTGTCGTTGCCGTAGCCGCCGTACAGGCCGTCGTTGCCTTCACCGCCCACCAGCGTGTCGTTGCCGTCCAGGCCTTCGAGGCTGTCGTTGCCGCGCCCGCCGGTCAGCGTGTCGCCGCCGGTGGTGCCGCGCAGCGCGTCGTCGCCCGCCGTGCCGGCACCCAGCGCGGCCAGGATGGCGCCGATGTTCCAGGTCGTGCCGTCGTCGAAGCGGATCTGCTGGACGGGGTTGTAGACGCTGGCCGGGTTGTCGCCCTGGAAGAACAGGTTGATCGTCAGCCGGTCTTGTGTGTCGCGGATCAGCAGCTCGATGGACTCGCTGCCCGTGCGGCGCACCAGCAGGTCACTCGGGGCCACGCCGGCCTTGAGCTGCACCGTGTTGAGCTTGCCAGCGGTGGCGTCGTAGTAGTGGGCGATGGTGTCCTGCCCGTCACCACGACCGAACAGGTAGGTGTTGTTGCCGTAGCTGCCGTCCAGCCAGTCGTTGCCGGCGCCACCGTCCAGCGTGTCGTTGCCGTAGCCGCCGTAGAGCGCGTCATTGCCCTCGCCGCCCAGCAGGCGGTCGTTGCCGTCGTTGCCGGTGAGCAGGTCGTCGCCGCGTCCGCCGGTCAGCACGTCGGCGCCGGTGGTGCCACGCAGGTTGTCGTTGGCCTCGCTGCCGGCGCTCATCAGCTCCAGCAGGCGGGCGATGTTCCAGACCGTGCCGTCGGCAAAGGTGGCCTGTTGCAGCGAGTTGTAGACGTTGCCCGGGTCGTCGCCGTGGAAGAAGTAGTTGGCAGTGATGCGGTCGTTGCTGCCGACGATGGCCAGCTCCAGGCCGTTGACGCCGCTGCTCTGGCTCTCGTAGACACGGCGCACCGTCACGTCGCCGGGCAGCACGTCGGCGCGGAACTGCACCGTGTTGAGCTTGCCCGCCGCCGTGTCGTAGCGGCCGGCGATATTGTCCTGGCCGTCACCGCGGCCGAAGACGTAGACGTTGTTGCCCGTGCCGCCGTCGAGGTAGTCGTTGCCGGCGCCGCCGATCAGCGTGTCGACGCCGTCCTCGCCGTAGAGCGCGTCGTTGCCCTCGTCGCCATGAAGCACGTCGTTGCCGCCACGGCCGGCCAGCGTGTCGTTGCCGGCGCCGCCGTGCATCTCGTTGGCCGCACTGGTGCCGGCGACGTTGTCGTCAGCCGGCGTGCCGGCCAGCAGCGTTGCGACGAGGTAGGCGATGTCCCATTCGGTGCCGTCGTCGAAGCGCACTCGCTGCAGGCCGTTGTAGGCGTTGGCGGGGTTGTCGCTGTAGAAGAAGCCGTTGACGGTGACCTTGTCGGTCGTGCCGGCGATGCTCAGCTCCAGCGCGTTGTTGTTGCCGCCGAAGTAGTTGTCGTAGACCTGCTTGAGGACGACATCGGTCGGCGCCACGCCGGCCTTGAACTGCAGCGTGTTGACGCGCGCCTGGCCGCCGTTGTGGTTGTAGTACAGCCGGTCCTGGCCGTCGCCGCGACCGAACAGCAAGGTGTTGCTGCCGGCGCCGGCATTGAGGGTGTCATTGCCCGACCCGCCTTCCATGAAGTCGTCGCCGTCGCCGCCGTCCAGGCTGTCGTCGCCGATGCCGCCCTGGATCTGGTCGTTGCCTGCGCCGCCGCTGACGGAATCATTGCCGTCGCCGCCCTGCAGCAGGTCGACGCCGTTGCCGCCACTGAGGCTGTCGTTGCCCGTGCCGCCGGTGACGGTGTCGTCGCCATCGTCGCCGGAGAGGCTGTCGTTACCGGGGCCGCCGTCGATGGTGTCGTTGCCGGCCGCGCCGGCGATGGTGTCGTTGCCCAGGCCGCCGTTGAGGACCTCTTCGGCCGTCGTGCCGCGCACGTTGTCGTCGCCGTCGGTGAAGGTCTGGGTGATCGCCACCAGCGCCGCGATGTCCCACTCCGTGCCGTCGTCGAAGCGCACGCGCTGCAAGCCGTTGTAGGCGTTGGCCGGGTTGTCGCTGTAGAAGAAGCCGTTGACGGTGACCTTGTCGGTCGTGCCGGCGATGCTCAGCTCCAGCGCGTTGTTGTTGCCGCCGAAGTAGTTGTCGTAGGCCTGCCTGACGATCACGTCGGCCGGCAGCACGCCGGCCTTGAACTGCAGCGTGTTGATGCGGGCCTGGCCGCCGTTGTGGTTGTAGTACAGCCGGTCCTGGCCATCACCGCGGCCGAACAGGAAGGTGTTGCTGCCGTGGCCGGCGTTGAAGCTGTCGTTGCCGGCGCCGCCGTCCAGCGTGTCGTCGCCGTCGCCGCCATCCAAGCTGTCGTCGCCGTCGCCGCCTTGCAGCAGGTCGGCGCCGATGCCGCCGCTGAGGCTGTCGTTGCCGGTGCCGCCGGTCAGCGTGTCGTCGCCCTCCTCGCCCGCGAGGCTGTCGTTGCCGGCACCGCCGTCGAGCAGGTCGTTGCCGCCCGCGCCCGAGATGCTGTCGTTGCCCAGGCCGCCGCTGAAGGTCTCGGCGGCATTGGTGCCGCGCCAGACGTCGTCGCCGTCGGTGCCGGCGTACAGCCGCGCCAGCATGGCGGGGATGTCCCACTCGGTGCCGTCGTCGAAGCGCACCCGCTGCAACCCGTTGTAGGCGTTGGCCGGGTTGTCGCCGTAGAAGAAGCCGTTGACGGTGACCTTGTCGGTCGTGCCGGCGATGCCCAGCTCCAGCGCGTTGTTGTTGCCGCCGAAGTAGTTGTCGTAGGCCTGCCTGACGATCACGTCGCCCGGCAGCACGCCGGCCTTGAACTGCAGCGTGTTGATGCGCGCCTGGCCGCCGTTGTGGTTGTAGTACAGCCGGTCCTGGCCATCGCCCCGGCCGAACAGGAAGGTGTTGCTGCCATGGCCGGCGTTGAAGCTGTCGTTGCCGGCGCCGCCGTCCAGCGTGTCGTCGCCGTCGCCGCCATCGAAGCTGTCATCGCCCGCGTCACCCTGCAGCAGGTCCGCGCCGGCCTCGCCGGTCAGGCTGTCGTTGCCCGGCCCGCCGGAGATGACATCGGCACCGCCGGCGCCGTTCAGCGCGTCATTGCCGGCGCCGCCGTTCATCACGTCCGCGCCACTGGTGCCGCGCAGGTCGTCGTTGCCGTCCGTGCCGGCAAACAGCATGCTGACGATGGCGGCGGCATCCCACTCGGTGCCGTCGGCAAAGCGCACGCGCTGGATGCCGTTGTAGGCGCTGGCCGGGTCGTCGTTGTAGAAGAAGCCGTTGACGGTGACCTTGTCGGCAGTGCCAGCGATGCTCAGCTCCAGCGCGCGGTTGCCGCCGAAGTAGTTGTCATAGGCCTGGCGCGGGACGATGTCGCCCGGCGCGATGCCGGCCTTGAAGACGATGACGTTGGTGCGCGCCTGGCCGCCGCTGTGGTTGTAGTACAGCCGGTCCTGGCCGTCGCCCAGGCCGAACAGGAAGCTGTTGCTGCCGGCACCGGCGTTCAGCGTGTCGTTGCCCGCGCCGCCGTCCAGCGTGTCGTTGCCTTCGCCGCCGTCCAGCGTGTCGTTGCCCTCGCCGCCGAAGAGCTGGTCCGCGCCGGCCTCGCCGGTGAGGCTGTCATTGCCGCTGCCGCCCGAGACGATGTCGTCGCCACCGGCGCCATTCAGCGTGTCGTTGCCCGCACCACCGTCAATGCTGTCGGCCGCGCTGGTGCCGCGCAGGTTGTCGTCGCCCGGCGTGCCGGCCAGCAGCATCGTGACGATCTGGTTGGCCGTCCACTCGGTGCCGTCGGCAAAGCGCACGCGCTGGATGCCGGCGTAGGCGCTGGCCGGGTCGTCGTTGTAGAAAAAGGCGTTGACGGTGACCTTGTCGGCGGTGCCGGCAATGCCCAGCTCCAGCGCGCGGTTGCCGCCAAAGTAGTTGTCGTAGGCCTGCCGAATCACCACGTCGGCGGGCGCGACGCCGGCCTTGAACTGCAGCGTGTTGATGCGCGCCTGACCACCGCTGTGGTTGTAGTAGAGGCGGTCCGAGCCATCGCCACGGCCGAACAGGAAGACGTTGCTGCCGGCGCCGGCGTTGAGGGTGTCGTCACCCGTGCCGCCTTCGAGGACGTCGTCGCCGCTGCTGCCGTCCAGCGTGTCGTTGCCGGCCCCGCCGTAGAGGCTGTCGTTGCCGCCGGCGCCGCTCAGGCTGTCGTTGCCGGCCGCGCCGTTCAGCAGGTCGGCGCCCGTGCCACCGGCGAGGCTGTCATTGCCCGCCGTGCCCATGCCCAGCAGGAAGAGCAGATGCGACACGTCCCAGGCCGTGCCGTCTTCGAAGGTCACCTTCTGCAGGCCGTTGAACTCGTTGGCCGGCGTGCCGCCGTACAGGAAGCCGTTGAATGAAATGACGTCGTTGCTGCCGATGATGGTCAGCGCCAGCGCGACATTGCCGCCGGCCTGGTCGTCCGTCGCGCGGGCGACGCTGATGTCGGCGGGCAGCACGCCGGGCTTGAACTGCAGCGTGTTGACCTTGCCGAGGTTGGGGTCCGAGTAGGACTGCACCGTCGTCGCGCCGTCGCCGCGGCCGAACAGGTAGAGGTTGTTGCCCGGGCCGTTGCTGATGACGGCATTGGCCTGGGCCACGCCCACCGCCAGCGCCTGGCGCTGCGGGCCGGTCTCGATCAGCTCGGGCAGCTCGTCGGCGCTCCAACGCGTGCCGTCGGCAAAGGCGACGGTCTGCACCGGGTTGGCGGCGCTGAAGAAGCCGCGGATCTGCACACGGTCGGCCGTACCGCGCAGCGCCAGCTCCAGCGCATCGGCCTGGCCGGTGGCGTCGTCCACAACGCGGCGCAGCGCCACGTCGGCCGGCGCGATGCCGGCGCCCAGTTGCAGCAGGCCGCTGGCATCGTCACCGGCGGCGCGCGCATCCACCCAGGCCGCGCCCTCGCCGCGCTCGAAGCCGTAGACCTTCGGCGCCGCCGCCTCGCTCTGGCTGGCCATCAGGTGCACGGCGGGCAGCGCATCCGCCGACAGCAGCAGCTTGGGCTCCAGCGTTTCGATCTTCCAGGGCTCGGTGCGGCTCGCCTCGACGCGGGCGGAGGCAGTCTTGGAAGCGCGGCGCAGGGCGGCCGCCGCACGGGCGCGCAGGGACTTGATCGACATGTCTGAAACCTTCGGGAGTTGGTTCGCCAACCCCGCTGTTTCAGGCAGTTACAGGCGGCAGCAAGCGCACCCGATCCGGAGAAGGCCGGCGCGATTCTGGGCTGCCACTCGTGACGGATTTACGTTTCTTGACCTGCAAACGGGGGACTCGACCCGTCCAAAGTGGCGCCGCCCCCCTAGCTCGTGGGAGGGCGGGCCCTCCCTAGATTCCGCGCGCGCGATCGGCGTGGAACTGCGCCCGCCAGGCCTCGAAGCCGCCCGCGTCCAGCGCGTCCCGCATTTCCCGCATCAGGTTCAGGTAGTAATGCAGGTTGTGCACGCTGGTCAGCATGGGGCCAAGCATCTCGCCGCAGCGGTCCAGGTGGTGCAGGTAGGCGCGGCTGAAGCCCTTGCAGCATTCGCAAGCGCAGGTTTCATCCACGGGCTTTTCGTCATTCTTGTAACGGGCATTGCGCAGCCGCAGGTCGCCGAAGCGCGTGAACAGATGGCCGTTGCGCGCATTGCGGGTCGGCATGACGCAGTCGAACATGTCGATGCCCTGGGACACACCTTCCACCAGATCCTCCGGCGTGCCGACGCCCATGAGGTAGCGCGGCTTGTCCGCGGGCAGCTGGTGGCCGATGTGGCCCAGGATGCGCTGCATCTCGGCCTTGGGCTCGCCCACCGACAGGCCGCCGATGGCATAGCCCGGCAGGTCCAGCTCGGCGAGACCCGCCAGCGAAGCGTCGCGCAAGTTCGTGAACATGCCGCCCTGGACGATGCCGAACAGCGCGTTGGGGTTCTCCAGCCGGCCGAACTCGGTGATGCAGCGCTTGGCCCAGCGCAGGCTCAGCTCCATGGACGTTCTCGCCTCGCGCTCTGTCGTCAGCACGCCCTTGCTCTCGTAGGGCGTGCATTCGTCGAACTGCATGACGATGTCGCTGTTGAGCACCGTCTGGATCTGCATGCTGACCTCGGGGGTCAGGAAGAGCTTGTCGCCATTGACGGGCGAGGCGAACTTGACGCCCTCCTCGCTGATCTTGCGCATGGCGCCCAGGCTCCAGACCTGGAAGCCGCCCGAGTCCGTCAGGATGGGCTTGCTCCAGCTCTCGAAGCGGTGCAGGCCACCGAACTGCGTCACCACGTCCAGGCCCGGCCGCATCCACAGGTGGAAGGTGTTGCCGAGGATGATCTGCGCGCCCATCTCCTCCAGCGAACGCGGCGTGACGCCCTTGACCGTGCCGTAGGTGCCCACGGGCATGAAGATGGGCGTCTGCACGACGCCGTGGTTGAGCGTCAGCGTGCCGCGACGGGCGCGGCCTTCGGTCTTGAGGAGGTTGAACTTCAGCATGGGGCCGGGATTGTCGCAGGGGGGCTTTTCCGGGGTGGACGGAACGGGCCGCCGCACCCCACTATCCAGCCATGAACAGCGCGCTGATGCTCATGCTGCTGGCCGCCACGATGGCCTCGGCACAGGCCTGCGGCCCGCACACGGCGGCGCTCTACCGCTACGCCCGTTTCTATTACGACGATCCCCGGACCGGGCCGGCCGGCATCGACAAGGACATGTTCGACGAGCTGGCCCGCCGCTCGGGCTGCCAGCTGAACCAGGTGGTCGAGTCGCGGGTGCGCATCTGGCAGGAGATGCGGCGCGGCACCGTGCAGCTGACGCTGTCCGCACTGTCCAGCCCTGAGCGGCGCGAGATCGCCGAGCTGCTGCCCTACGCCCAGGGCAGGTTCCAGCTGCTGGTGCGGCGTGGGCTGGCAGGGCGTGTGCAGAGCCTCGCGGCTTTCGAAGCCGACCCGGCGCTGCGGCTGGTGCATGTGCGCGGCTATGTGCACGGCCCGGCGCTGGACCCCTGGCTGCAGCGCCTGCGCGGCCAGGGCCGCCTGGTCGAGACCGCCGACTTCGAGACCGCCAGTCGCATGCTGCGTGCCGGGCGGGCGGACGCGCTGCTGTCCCTGCCCAGCAGCTACGCCTTTGCCATCGACGGTTCCGATCACCCGGACAACCCCGTGCCGGTGGACGTGACGCCGAACGAGCGCAGCGTCATGTCGCTGGCCATGGCGCACGCCATGCCCGAAGCAGACCGGCAGCGCCTGCGCCGCGCGCTGCAGGCCATGCTGGCCGATGGCACCGTGCACGACATCATGCGTCGCCACCTCGGCGACAAGGGCGCCCGGGCTTCTGCGTACACGGGTGAGTGACGGCACCGGCCACGGACAATTTGCGCATGGCCATGACCCTGAGCGCCGCAGCGCAGCATGAACTCGTCATCAAGAAGAGCCGCTTCCTCGGCTGCGTGGAGCCCTGCACCGACCGCACGGCGGCGCTGGCCCGCGTGGCACAGCTGCGCGAGCAGCACCCCGGCGCCGCCCATGTCTGCTGGGCGCTGCTGGCCGGCGGCCACTCCGCCGCCAACGATGACGGCGAACCCGGCGGCACGGCCGGCCGGCCCATGCTGGACGTGCTGCGCCACCAGGGCCTGGACGGCGTGCTGGCCACGGCCGTGCGCTACTGGGGCGGCGTCAAGCTCGGCGCCGGCGGCCTGGTGCGGGCCTACACCGACTGCATCGCGCAGGCGCTGCTGACGGCCGACAAGATAGCGCGCGTGGCCCAGGTGGAACTGGGCTGCGAGCTGCCCTACGAGCTGGAGGGGCGGTTGCGGCGGCTGGCGGAGCAGCACGGGGCGGCACTCGTGGACGTGCGGCACGAGACGCGCGTGCATATGCGCTGGTCGCTGGCCGTCACGGGACGGGCCGCCTTCACGGCCGCCGTGGATGAGGCCGCTCAGGGGCGAATCGCCTGGGCCCGCGAGAGCAGCATCGCGTCGCCGTAGCTGAAGAAGCGGTAGCGCTCGCGAATGGCGTGGCGGTACAGCGCCATCACCTGTGCATGCCCGGCCAGCGCGCTGACCAGCATCATCAGCGTGCTCTTGGGCAGGTGGAAGTTGGTGACGAGGCGGTCAACGACGCGGAACTCGAAGCCCGGCGTGATGAAGATGTCCGTCTCGCGGGCGCCGGCCAGCAGCTCGCCACCCCGGGCGGCGGACTCCAGCGCGCGCAGCGTCGTCGTACCGACGGCGACGACGCGGCCGCCACGGGCTTTGCAGGCGGCTATTGCCGCCACCGTCGACTGCGGCACCTCGAACCACTCGCTGTGCATCTTGTGCTCCGCCAGCGTGTCGACGCGCACCGGCTGGAAGGTGCCGGCGCCGACGTGCAGCGTCACATGCGCCTGGCTCACACCGCGCTCCGTCAGTCGGGCCAGCAGCGCCTCGTCGAAGTGCAGCGCGGCGGTCGGCGCGGCGACAGCACCGGGCTCCTTGGCGAAGACGGTCTGGTAGCGGCGCTCGTCCTCCGCGTCGTCCGCATGGGCGATGTAGGGCGGCAGCGGCACATGGCCGTGGGCCTCCAGCAGCGCGAAGGGGTCGCCGGCAAAGCGCAGGTGGAAGAGCCCGTTGTCGGGCCCGCAGCGGCCCAGCACCTCAGCGTCGAAGGCGTCGGCAAAGCGCACACGGCTGCCGGGCTTGGGGGACTTGCTGGCGCGCAAGTGCATCCAGACTTCCTGCGTGCCGGGCAGCACGCGCTCGACCAAGGCCTCCACCGAGCCGCCGGTCGCCTTGACGCCAAACAACCGCGCCTTGATGACGCGCGTGTTGTTGAAGACCAGCAGGTCACCGGGCGCGAGCAGATCGGGCAGCTCGCGGAACACGCGGTCCACGGGCTCCGCGCCGGTGGCGTCGAGCAGCCGCGAGGCGCTGCGTTCGGCGGCCGGATGCTGGGCAATCAGCTCGGGCGGCAGGTCGAAATCGAAGTCGGCGACCGTGTAGGCGCTTGCATCAGGGCGCATGGGGTTTGAGGGCCGGACGGACCCGTGCCAAAGGGAGCGGGATTCTCCCATCGCCCGCTTGACGCAGCGCAAGGCGGCACCGCGCGGCCGATGCAAGCATGGGTACCAGGAGGTTCCATGAGCACAGCCTTGACACCCGGACAACATGCGCTGCTTGAAAGCGAGTTGCAGCTCGCGCGTCAGAAGGCGCTGGCCGCGCTGCAGGCCCAGCGCGGCGGCAGCGACCGCCTTGCGCACGCTGCCACGCTGCTGGAGGACGACCCGCAGGAGCACGAGCCCGAGCGCGAGCTGGACCAGGCCCGCGACTCGCTTCTGCTGGCCGAGCTGCAGGCGATTGACGACGCGTTGCTGCGCCTGAAGACACCCGGATATGGTCGTTGTGTCGACTGCAGCGCCGTCATCCCCTTCGACCGCCTGCAACGCCTGCCACAGGCGCTGCGCTGCGTCGACTGCCAGGCCGGCGCCGAAGCCGGCCGCTGACCAGGCAGTTCTTCGTCGCCGGCGACCGCAGGGCCGGAGTGCCGACACCGGTCGTGCGGTATTGCACGATCCGGCGGCAGACAGGGTGGGTGTTGTCAGGGAAGGTTCACGCAGCAATGGTGGGATACGCAGTCGCCGCCTGCCCCCCAACATTGCCACCCCCAGCTCCGTGAAGCGCCGCGCCTGTCTCGCCTTGCCAGCCCTGCTCGCCAGCACGAGGGCGCCGGCACAAGCGTCACGACCTCCGAGCACCTTGCTGGGGATCACGGAGAACCTGCCGCCGCTGAACTACCAGGACGACCAGGGCCCGCAGGGCTTCAGCGTGGAGCTGCTGCGCCTGATGGCGGCACAAGCCGGGCTGAACCTGGAGCTGCAGGTGCTGCCCTGGGCGCGAGCCGTGCAGATGGCCGAGGCCAGCGCCAACAGCGTGCTGTTCTCGCTGACACGAACGCCCGAGCGCGAGGCGCAGTTCCAGTGGGTGGGGCCCATCGCCCGGCGCCGCATCCTCATCTACAGGCTGGCCAGCCGCAGCGACCTGCAGCTGCAGCACCTCGACGAGCTGGGCGGCGCACGCATCGGCGTGGTGCGCGACTCGGCCGCCGACCGCAACCTGCAGGCCGCCGGCCTGCGCCCGGGCATCGAGCTGGAGCAGGGGCTGGACGACGCCACCAACATGCGCAAGCTGCTGGCCGGTCGCATGGAGTACATCACCCTGCTGGACTGGGCCGCCGCGTGGAACCTGCGCCAGCTGCAGCTGCCCTACGACACGCTGCGCGCCGTCATGGAGCAGGACGCGGCGCGCAGCTACTTCTACGGCCTGCGGCCCGACGCCGACCCGGCGCTGGTACAGAGCCTGCAGGCGGCGCTTGAGCGGCTCAGGCGCGATGGGCGTTACGAGCGGCTGCGGCTGCGGTACTTCCGCTAGCGGCGCTGCAGACGGCGCTGGCCATGCGGCCTTGCCGGCGACACCGGGTGCCGTGCAGACAGAATGCCGGCCATGACCGCGCCGCTGCCCCAGGACAAGCCCAAATCCGCGCCCCAGAAGGCGATGGAGAAACTGGGCCTGCTGCGCGACATCGACCTGGCCTTGCACCTGCCGCTGCGTTATGAGGACGAGACGCGCATCACGCCCATCGCCGCGCTGCGCGACAACGAGCCGGCGCAGGTGGAGGGCGTCGTCATCGACTGCCAGGTGGAGATGCGCTCGCGCCGCCAGCTGCTGGTGCGGGTGAAGGACGAGTCCGGCACGCTGCTGCTGCGCTTCCTGAACTTCTACCCGGCGCAGCAGAAGCAGATGTCGGCTGCGACCCGGCTGCGCATCCGCGGCGAGGCGCGCATCGGCTTCTTCGGCCGCGAGATGGTGCACCCGGTCGTCAAGGTGGTGGACGAGGACACGCCGCTGGCGCAAAGCCTGACCCCTGTCTACCCGGCGTCCGCCCAGCTGCCGCAAGCCTATCTGCGCAAGGCCGTCGCTTCGGGGCTGGCGCGGGCCGACCTGCGCGAGATCCTGCCGGCCGGCGTCGTGCCGCGCGGGCTGCCCAGCCTGAAGGATGCGCTGAACTACCTGCACCACCCGCCGCCCAGCGCGTCGCAGGAGGCGCTGCACGAGCACCACCACCCGGCCTGGCACCGGCTCAAGTTCGAGGAGCTGCTGGCCCAGCAGCTGTCGCAGCTGCAGGCGCAGCGCGAGCGGGCGCTGCTGGTGGCGCCCGCGCTGCGCGGCCAGCCGGGCGGCCTGCATGAAAAGCTGCTGGCGGCGCTGCCCTTCCAGCTGACCGCCGCGCAGCAGCGCGTGGCGGAGGAGATCGCGCAAGACCTGGCACGGCCCCAGCCCATGCACCGGCTGCTGCAGGGCGACGTCGGCTCGGGCAAGACGGTGGTGGCCGCGCTGGCCGCCGCCGTCGCCATCGACGCCGGCTGGCAGTGCGCGCTGATGGCGCCGACGGAGATCCTGGCCGAGCAGCACTTCCGAAAGCTGATTGGCTGGCTGGAGCCGCTGGGGCTGAAGGTGGCGTGGCTCACCGGCAGCGTCAAGGGCAAGACGCGGCAGAAGATGCTCGATGCCGCCGCGTCCGGCGAGGCCCAGCTCATCGTCGGCACGCATGCCGTCATCGAGGACAAGGTGAAGTTCGCGAAGCTGGGCCTGGCCGTCATCGACGAGCAGCATCGCTTCGGCGTCGCGCAGCGGCTGGCGCTGAGGAACAAGCTGAAAGCCATGGACCTGGAGCCGCACATGCTGATGATGAGCGCCACGCCCATCCCGCGCACGCTGGCGATGACCTATTTCGCCGACCTGGATGTCTCCACCATCGACGAGTTGCCGCCCGGCCGCAGCCCCATCGTCACCAAGGTGTTCACCGAGGCCAAGCGCCACGACGTGGTCGACAAGATCCGCATGGCGGTGGCGGACGGCGCCCAGGTCTACTGGGTCTGCCCGCTGGTGGAGGAGAGCGAGGCGGTGGACCTGCGCAACGCCACCGAGACGCACGCCGAGCTGAGCGAGACGCTGGCCGGCACGAGCGTGGGCCTGCTGCACGGGCGCATGTCGCCCGCCGACAAGGCGGCGGTGATGGCGCAGTTCTCCAGCGGCGCGACGAGTGTGCTGGTGGCCACGACCGTCATCGAGGTCGGCGTGGACGTGCCCAATGCCAGCCTGATGGTCATCGAGCATGCCGAGCGCTTTGGCCTGGCGCAGCTGCACCAGCTGCGCGGCCGCGTGGGGCGCGGCAGCAAGGCCAGCGTCTGCGTGCTGATCTACAGCCCGCCGCTGTCGGACACCGGCAAGGCGCGGCTCAAGGCCATGGCCGAGACGACCGACGGCTTCGAGATCGCTCGGCGCGACCTGGACATCCGCGGGCCCGGCGAATTCATGGGCTCACGCCAGAGCGGCGCCGAGCTGCTGCGGTTTGCGGACCTGCAGGAAGACGCACCGCTGCTCGTCGCCGCGCGCGCGCTGGCACCGCAGCTGCTGGACGAGCATCCAGAGGCCGCGCGCCGGCAGGTGGCGCGATGGCTGGGGACGAAGGCGGAATTCCTCAAAGCCTGAGGCAGCTGCCTATTTGCAGCTGAAGCTCTTCGCGTTCACTTCCTTGACGTTGCCCGCGCCGCAGGTGGCCAGGGCTTGTTCGCTCATCTTGGTGATGGCATTCGAGTCGGCCGGGATGGAACCGACGGGCGGCGCGAAGACGCAGGCGCTCAGCACCAAGGCGGCGGTCAGGGCGAAGGAGAAGGAGGCGATGCGCGTCATGAGATATCCGGGTTGGAAAGTGAAAACGCCCGCAGCGTAGGCAACTGTCCCGGCGGCGTCACGCGCGACGCGACGAGCCGCAGCCTGGCGGGCACAGGCTGCGGCAGTGGCTGACGCGCGGTGCCGGGCGGCTGCGGTCAGGCGCCCAGACAGACGCCGAGGTCGCGCGCGGTGGCCAGCGTGTCGCCGTCCAGCGGCACGGCCTTCATGCGGCCCGCCACCTCGGCCAGCGGCACGGTGCGCACGTCGCTGCCGTCCAGCGCCACCATGACGCCGCTCTGCCCGCCGACCAGCGCCCGCACGGCGGCGGCGCCGAAGCGCAACGCGGCGACGCGGTCGAAGGCCGTGGGGCTGCCGCCGCGCAGCAGGTGGCCCAGCACCACGCAGCGCGCGTCCTTGCCCGTCAGCCGCGCCAGTGCCTGCGCGACCTGTTCGCCCATGCCGCCCAGGCGCTCGGCATGGCCGGCCTCGGCAGGCCCTTGCAGCGCGCGCACGCCGTCGCGCGCAAACGCGCCCTCGGCCACCACGACGATGGAGTAGGCCAGGCCGCGCGCGTCACGCTGGCGGATCATCTCGGCCACGGGTGCGAGGTCGAAGGGCAGCTCCGGCAGCAGGATGGCATGCGCCCCGCCGGCCAGGCCCGCATGCAGCGCGATCCAGCCGGCATAGCGCCCCATGACCTCCACCACCAGCACGCGGTGGTGGCTGGCCGCCGTGGTGTGCAGCCGGTCGATGCAGTCGGTGGCAAAACCGACGGCAGTGTCGAAGCCGAAGGTGGTGACGGTGCGGTCCAGGTCGTTGTCGATGGTCTTGGGCACGCCCACCACCTTCAGCCCACGTTGGGCCAGCCGGTGCGCGATGGCCAGCGAGCCATCGCCGCCCACGGCCACCAGCGCGTCGATGCCCTCGCGGGCGAGCGCATCCAGCAGGTCCTGCGAGCGGTCGACGAGCACCACGCGACCATCGTCCTGCGTGGCCGGGAAGGCAAAGGGGTCGCCCTTGTTGGTGGAGCCGAGCAGCGTGCCGCCGAGCGCGGCGATGCCTTCGACGCGCTCGCGCGTCAACGGCAGCAGGCCGCCCGCCGGATAGCGCTCCGGGCGCAGCAGGCCGTCATAGCCGTCGCGGATGCCGACGCAGGCCCAGCCCTGCCGCAATGCCGCCAGCGTCACGGCGCAGGTCACCGCGTTCAGCCCGGGCGCGTCGCCGCCGCCGGTGGTGATGGCGATGCGGCGGATGGGTGTGTTTGGCGAGTTCATGGGGTCATAGCTCCAGCTTCTCGCGCAGCAGCTTGGCCTGCCGCCGCGACACCTCGACCTGGTGGCCGTCCTTCAGCGTCACGCGGTAGCCGTCGTTGCTCCAGGGGGCGATGCCCTGGATCCAGCGCAGGTTGATGAGGTGGCTGCGGCTGGTGCGGAAGAACAGCTGCGGGTCCAGCCGCTCCTCCAGGCTGGTGAGCGTGCGCGCCAGCAGCGGGCGCTGGCCGTCGAACCAGGCCTGGGCGTAGTTGCCGCAGGCCTCGAAGCCGGCGATGTCGCCCAGGCGCACGAACCAGCAGCGCTCGCCGTCACGCAGAAAGACCATGTCGTCCGCGCCCTTGAGTGCCGCTGCCGATGCGGCCACCGGCGCGGGCCGCAGCCGCTCGCGGGCCTTGGCCAGCGCGGCGGCCAGCCGGTCGGCGTCGATGGGCTTGAGCAGGTAGTCCAGCGCGTTGCGCTCGAAGGCGGCCAGCGCGTGCTGGTCGTAGGCGGTCGTGAAAACGACCAGCGGCACATGCTCGATCTGGTCCAGCAGGTCAAAGCCGGTCGCCCCGGGCAGCTCCACGTCCAACAGCAGCAGCTCGGGCTGCAGCGTGTCGATGGCCTCGCGCGCCGGTGCCAGCTCGGCGGCTTCACCGACGATGTCGGCATCGGGGATGGCCGCCAGCAGCGTGCGCAGCTCCTGGCGGGCCAGACGCGAGTCCTCGACGATGTAGATCCTCATGCGGCCAGCTCCACGGTGACGTTGACGCGGCCGTCGGCGGCGTCAATGCGACAGCCGGCCCCGGTGCCGCCCGCCCGCGCCAGGCGCTCGCGAAGGTGCACGAGGCCGACGCCGGTGCTGTCCGGCGCACCGGGCTCGGGCTTCCACTGGCCCGGGTTGTCGACGGCGATCTGCAGCTTATCGCCGGCCCGCGCGATGCGGATGTCGACCACGCCACCGCCCGCCGTGCACGCGATGCCGTGCTTGATCGCGTTCTCCACCAGCAGCTGCAGCAGCATCGGCGGCACGCTGGCACCGGCCGTGGCGGGGTCGACCTGCCAGTCCACGCGCAGCCGCTCCTCGTGGTGCAGCTGCTCCAGCGCCACATAGTCGCGCACGACGGCGAGTTCGTCGGCCAGCGGCACGCGCTCCTTGGCGCTGTGCTGCAGCGTGTGGCGCAGCGTGTTGGACAGGCGGCTCAGCATCTCGCGGGCGCGGGTCGGGTCTTCGTTGATGAGGGCGCGCAGGTTGTTCAGCGCATTGAACAGGAAGTGCGGGTTGATCTGGGCGCGCAGCACCTGCAGCTCCAGCTCGCGTGCGGCGGTCTCGGCCTTCCATTTGGCGATCTCGCCCAAGCGCCAGCGGCTGACCATGGTCACGCCGACCCAGACGGCCAGCCACAGCCAGAGCAGGATGCTGCAGTTGACGGCGTAGCTCAGCAGCACCAGCCAGCCCTGCGGCATCTGCGGCGGGAAGTGCAGCAGCCCCAGCGCAGCGCCGCCCCGGCTGATAACGAAGATGACCGCCTGCAACAGCACGGAGAACAGCGGCGTCAGCAGCAGCAGGCGCAGCAGCAACGCGCGGGGCGCGCCGTCGAGCCAGCCGCAGCGCAGCGTCAGCGCCCGCAGGGCCTCGCTGCAGGCCCACAGACCGAGACCCACGCAGACCATGACGAACACCAGGGCGCCGCTGAGCGGCTGGAAGCTCGCCATCATGACGAGCGAGATGGCGACATAGCCACCCCACAGCAG
Organism: Pelomonas parva; assembly: GCF_043555835.1. Lineage (NCBI taxonomy): Bacteria > Pseudomonadati > Pseudomonadota > Betaproteobacteria > Burkholderiales > Sphaerotilaceae > Roseateles > Pelomonas parva. The sequence goes on from NZ_JBIGHV010000003.1 coordinate 353,508, forward strand.
CGCCTGGATCGCGCTACGCCGGCGTGTGTTCATGCCCTTGAAGCTCCTGTTATCTGCCGGCAGCCAGGAAGCCCCTGACCTCGCCCACCAGCCAGTCGGCATCGTCCCACATGAGGAAGTGGTGGCCGCGCTGGCTCATGCTCACCTTGGCGCCCTTCAGCCCGGCGTACTGCGCCTCGAAGATGCCGCGCGTGCTGTCCAGCGTCGCGCCCATCGGCTCGTAGGCGGCCCAGGCGCCGAGCACCAACGTTGGCGTGGTAATGCGCGGCAGCAGCGGGCGCAGGTCCTCGCCCCACAGCTCCGACATGGCTTGCGCCGTCGTCGCGCGGTCACTGGCCAGGCCCCAGGCGACGACGCGCTCGACGTTGGCCGGGCTGCGGCTCATGCCGGCCGCGCCCTGGCGGGTGCCCGCCTCCCACTGCTCCTTCGTCCCGGCCAGCATCTGCTGCCGCATGCCGGCCGCCATGCCGCGCGCGGCCTCGGGCGTCATGCCGCGCAGGCCGGCCAGGAAGGGCAGGCTGTCGACGATGACCAGGCGCTCGATGCGGCCCGGCTTCTCGGCCGCCATCTGCAGCGCCAGCACGCCGCCCAAGCTGTGGCCCATGACGACAGGCTTGTCGAGCTTGCGATCGTCCAGGTAGGCCAGCAGGCGGTCGCGCATGCCGTTCAGGAAGTTGTCGGTCGCCACCGCCGGCGCACCGGCAAAGCCGGGCAGCTGCACGATGTGGCATTGCACGCCGGGCTGCAGTGCGGCGCAGGTCTCCGTCCAGGTACTGGCGGCGCTGTTCAGGCCCGGGATCATCAGCACCGGCCGGCCCTCGCCGACGACCTCGACGCGCAGGTCGCGGAACTCGACCGGCGCGGCCTGGCTGTTGCTGACGTACAGAGCCGTCAGGATGCCGACTGCGGCGCCGAACAGGCCGGCCCAGGAACGGGTGCTGCGGGACATGGCGAACTCCATCAAGGTTGCGATGAACGGCATATTGCCCAGGCCGCCCGCTGCCGGCAGAGGCAGGATGACGAGCGGCGAGCTGCGCGGATGAGTGGCGACCCACGAAGGCCAATGGCCTCAGGCGTCAATGCCTACAATGCAATCATTGATTGCAAACGGAGGCATTCATGGCCAGCCTGACGATCCGAGACCTGGACGAGAGCCTGAAGCAGCGCCTGCGCATCCGTGCCGCCCACCTCAACCGCTCCATGGAGGAAGAGGCGCGGCAGATCCTGCGCGAGGCGCTGGCCGACAAGCCGACGCCGGCTGTCGATCTGGGCCAGCGCATCCGGGCCCGCTTCTCGCCGCTGGGAGGGTTCGATCTGCCGCTGGCGCCCCGCGAGGCTGTCAGGGCACCGCCTGAACTCGATGCCCCCGCCACAAAGGCCACGAAGAAGCGCCGGCCATGAAGCTGCTGCTGGACACCAACGTGCTGTCGGAACTGCTGCGAGCCAGCCCGGACGCGAATGTGACCGCCTGGTTCGCGGCCCAGCATGCAGAGGCCCTGTTCGTCAGCGCCGTCACGCAGGCCGAGATGCTGTTCGGTGCCTCGCTGCTGCCCGGTGGCCGCCGCCGCGCTCAACTGGAGCAGCAGTTGCACGCCATGTTCGACGAGGACTTCGCGCGCCGCGTGCTGCCCTTCGACAGCGATGCGGCACGCATCTACGCCGGCGTGGTGTCCGGCCGGCGGCAGGCGGGGCGGCCCATCTCGCAGTTCGACGCGCAGATCGCGGCCATCGCCCTGGCCCAGCGCGCCGGCCTCGTCACGCGCAATGTCGAGGACTTCGAGGACTGCGGGCTGACGCTGCTGAACCCTTGGACCCAGCTCACTTGAGGCGTTGCGCCCAATACACCAGCACCTCCGTGCGCGGCTGGATGTCCGTCTGGCTGTAGGTGTAGGTCGGCACGACGTTGATCGCGTCCAGCGTGGCCAGGCCCGAGATGATGCGGCCGAAGACGGCATAGCCGGGGTTGGCGGCGCTCTGATAGTCCAGGCTGGTGTTGTCCACCACGTTGAAGAAGAACTGACTCGTCGCCGAGTCGGCATCGCTGCGGCGGGCCATGGCGATGGTGCCGCGCAGGTTGGACAGGCCGTTGTTGCTTTCCAGCTTGATGGGCGCGTACAGCTGGGTCTTGGTCACCATGCCGCTGGTATAGCCGCCGCCCTGCACAACGAAGTCGCGGTCGACGCGGTGGATCAGCGTCTTCGTGTAGAAGCCGGCCGCGACGTACTTGTAGAAGTTGGCGACGGTCTGCGGCGAGTAGCTGTCGTACAGCTCGACAACGATCTCGCCACTGCTGGTCAGCATGCAGACCGTGCCCCAGGTGGAGGCCGCCGACGCGGCGAGGCCGGCCGGGCTGCAGGACAGCGTGGGTGCGTTGGGCGTGGGGTTGGGCTGCGGGTAGGGCGTGCCGCCACTGCCGCCACCGTCATGGTCGTGATGCCCGCCGCCGCCGCAGGCGACCAGGCTCAGAGTGAACAGCAGGGCGGCAAGGCGGCGCAGCATGGCAGGACCCGTGGAGTGGCTGGGCCTGCCCAACGGGCCGGCGGCTAACACCGCCGACAGGCTGAATCAAGTGGTTACCGAAATCCGCCCGCAGCTCAGAGCGGAATCACCTTGGCTTCGGTGACCGTCACGTCGACCAGCGGCACGTCCGAGGCATTCGTGGACACCGCCTTGATCTTGTCCACCACATCCAGGCCCAGCGTCACCGTGCCGAAGACGGCATAGCCCGGGTTGGCCGAGTTCTGGTAGTTCAGGCTCGTGTTGTCGACCACGTTGATATAGAACTGGCTGGTCGCGCTGTCGGCCACGTTGGTGCGGGCCATCGCGAGCGTGCCGCGCACGTTGGACAGGCCGTTCATGCTCTCCAGCGCGATGGGGCCGTAGGTGGGCGTCTTCTCCTGCAGCGCGCCGGCGCCGTTGCGGGCCACGCCACCGCCCTGGATGACGAAGTTGCTGATGACGCGGTGGAACACCGTGCCGTTGTAATAGCCGTCGTTGACGTACTTCAGGAAGTTGTCCACCGACAGGGGCGCGTGGGTGCGGTCCAGGCCCAGTTCAATGACGCCCTGGTTGGTGGTGAGGCGCACCTTGTGCGTGACCGTCAGCACGACGGGCGCCGGGGGCGTGGGGGTGGGCGTGCTGCTGCCGCCGTCACCACCACCGCCGCCACCGCAGGCGGTCAGGGCCAGGGAGGTTGCGAGTGCCAGCAGTGCGCGGCGAGGAATTCGGTTCGTGCTCATCTCAGACTTCAAGGTTGTCAATCAAGCGGGTGGTACCCAGTTTGGCGGCGGCCAGCGCGACGAGCGGCTGGCCCTCCACAGCGCCACTGAGGTCGTGGCGGACCCGAAGTGTGACGTAATCCGGCAACCAGCCGGCGTCGCGCAGCGATTGCATGGCGTCGGCTTCCATAACCGCGAGTTCGCGATCACCGGCCTGCCAGCGGGCAATCAGGGCTTTCAGCGTGCGCGACAGCCGCAGCGCCTCGGCCTTCTCGGCATCGCTGAGGTAGCCGTTACGTGAGGACAGTGCCAGGCCTTCGTTGCTGCGACGTGTCTCGCTGCCAACGATTTCGATGGGCAGCGCCATCTGCGCCGTCATGCGGCGCAACACCATCAGCTGCTGATAGTCCTTCTTGCCGAACACGGCCAGCGTCGGCTGCACGATGTTGAACAGCTTGTGCACGACGGTGCAGACGCCGGTGAAGAAGCCGGGGCGGAAGTGGCCTTCCAGGATGTCGGCCAGCTCGGGCGGCGGCAGCACCTTGTAGCCCTGCGGTTCCGGGTACAGCGCTTTCTCGGACGGCGCGAAGACGATGTCGCAGCCGGCGCCTTCCAGCAGCTCGCAGTCGCGGGCCAGCGTGCGCGGGTAGGTGTCGAAGTCCTCGTGCGGCGCGAACTGCAGCCGGTTGACGAAGATGCTGGCGACGACCGCACCCGCCGGGCCGACCAGCTCGCGCGCCTGCCTCACCAGCTGCAGGTGACCGTCGTGCAGGTTGCCCATGGTGGGCACGAAGCCGCGCTGGCGGTGGATGGCCAGCGCGTCGCGCAGTTCGCTGATCGTGTGGATGACTTGCATGCTCTAGAAGCCGTGAACCTCGTTCACCGGGAATGTCCCCGCCTTCACCTCGTCCACATACCCCTTCACCGCCGCCAGCACCGAGTCCTTGCCGGCCATGAAGTCCTTGACGAAGCGCGGCTTGCGGCCCGGCGTGATGTTGAGCATGTCGTGCAGCACCAGCACCTGGCCCGAGGTGCCCACGCCCGCGCCGATGCCGATGACGGGCACGGGCGATGCGGCGGTGATCTCGGCGGCCAGCGCGGCCGGCACCATTTCGTAGAGCAGCATGGCGGCGCCCGCGTCGACGAGTTCCATCGACTCACGCTTCATGCGCGCCGCGCCCGCCTCGTCACGGCCCTGCACCTTGAAGCCGCCCAACGCATTCACCGTCTGCGGCGTGAAGCCCAGGTGCGCGCAGACCGGGATGCCGCGCTCGCTGATGAAGCGCACGGTCTCGGCCGTCCAGCCGCCGCCCTCCAGCTTCACCATGTGGGCGCCGGCCTTGACCAGCGCGGCGGCACTCTTCCAGGCCTCTTCCTTGCTGACGTGATAGCTGTCGAAGGGCAGGTCGGCCACGATCCAGGCCCACTTGTGACCGCGCGACACGCAGAACGTGTGATACACCATGTCCTCCAGGCTCACCGGCGCCGTCGAGCCGCGGCCCTGCAGCACATTGCCCAGGGAATCGCCGATCAGCAGGATGTCGACGCCCGCCTCGTCCAGCAGGCTCGCGAAGGCCGCGTCGTAGCAGGTCAGCATGGCGATCTTCTCGCCGCTGGCATGCATCTGCGCCAGGCGCGGCAAGGTCATGGGCTTGCGATCAGTCATGAGATACCCCGGTGTAAACCCTTGGAACCCTTGTGGGGCGGCGGCAGTGTAGCGTTCGCCTCCTTGCCTAGAAGTTCCTGCCCGCCATGACCCTGACCGAGTTGCGCTACATCGTCGCCGTCGCCCGCGAGCGCCACTTCGGCCGCGCGGCCGAGGCCTGCTTCGTGTCGCAGCCGACGCTGTCCGTCGCCATCAAGAAGCTGGAAGAAGAGCTGGACCTGAAGATCTTCGAGCGCGGCGGCAGCGAGGTCAGCGTGACGCTGCTGGGCGACGAGATCGTGCGCCAGGCGCAGACGGTTCTGGACCAGGCCGGCGCCATCAAGGAGATCGCCAAGCGCGGCAAGGACCCGCTGGCCGGCGCACTCCGCCTGGGCATCATCTACACCATCGGCCCCTACCTGCTGCCCGAGCTGGTCAAGCACACCATCGCCCAGTACCCGCAGATGCCGCTGATGCTGCAGGAGAACTTCACCGTGAAGCTGCTGGAGATGCTGCGCACCGGCGAGCTGGACTGCGCCATCATGGCCGAGCCCTTCCCCGACACCGGCCTGGCGACGGCGGCCCTCTACGACGAGCCCTTCGTCGTCGCGCTGCCCGCCGCCCACCCGCTGGCCACGCGCGAGACCATCTCGGCCGAGGAACTCAAGCGCGAGACCATGCTGCTGCTGGGCACGGGGCACTGCTTCCGCGACCATGTGCTGGAGGTCTGCCCCGAGTACGCGCGCTTCTCCAGCGACGCCGAGGGCATACGCCGCAGCTTCGAGGGCTCGTCGCTGGAGACCATCAAGCACATGGTCGCCTCGGGAATGGGCGTGACCGTCGTGCCCTGGCTGTCGGTCAAGAGCGACCCGTCACCCCACCTGCGCTTCGTGCCCTTCAGCGACCCGGTGCCCACGCGCCGCGTCGTGCTCGCCTGGCGACGCAGCTTCACGCGCTACGAGGCCATCGCGGCGCTGCGCAATGCCATCTATGCCTGCGAGCTGGAAGGTGTGGCGCGCTTGTCGCAATAGCCAACATCTGGTCGTCATGCTGCGCTGCACAATGCACGGAACTTCGCAACGAACGCGCCGCAGGCGCCCCATGCCATGAGTCAAGCTTCCGACCTCTTCAACGGCGCCATCCATTTCGTCGGCGGTGAAAAGGGCGGCGTCGGCAAGTCGCTCGTGTCGCGCCTGCTGGCGCAGTACATGATCGACCGGAACATCCCGTTCACCGGCTTCGACACCGACCGCTCGCACGGCGCGCTGCTGCGCTTTTATGCCGGCTACGCGTCGGCTGCGCTGGTGGACAGCTTCGAGGCGCTGGACGCGATCGTCGAGAGTGCCGTGGCCGACCCCGGCCGGCGCGTGCTGGTGGACCTGGCCGCGCAGACGCACGACCCGCTGGCCCGCTGGATGGACGAGTCCGGCGTGCTGGACGTGGCCGCCGAGTCCGGCCTGGCCGTGAACTACTGGCACGTGATGGACAGCGGCCGCGACTCGGTGGACCTGCTGACCCGCCTGCTGGACCGCTTCGGCAGCCGGCTGAACTACGTGCTGGTGCTCAACCAGTTGCGCGGCGACGACTTCTCGCAGCTGGAGCGCTCCGGCCAGCTGGCCCGCGCGCAAGAACTTGGCGCGCGCACGATGCCGCTCAAGCATCTGCAGGACGCGGTGCTGCGCAAGATCGACGCGGCGAACGCGAGCTTCTGGTCGGCCCGCACCGCGCCCGGCAGCGAAGGCGCCAAGCTGGGCCTGCTGGAGCGCCAGCGCCTGCGCGTGTGGCTGGCGCAGGTGGAGAGCGAGTTCGATCGGCTGGGCGTCTAGGTTAGGCTCGCCCCAACTCATTTTTGGAGCCCCCCCATGGCCAAGAAACCCGCCGCCCCCGCCATCAGCATCGGCATCAGCGACAAGGACCGCGCGGCCATCGTCGCCGGCCTGTCCAAGCTGCTGGCCGAGACCTACACGCTGTACCTGACCACGCACAACTTCCACTGGAACGTCACCGGGCCGATGTTCAACAGCCTGCACGCGATGTTCATGGCCCAGTACACCGAGCTGTGGACGGCGGTGGACCCGATCGCCGAACGCATCCGCTCGCTGGGCCACCCGGCGCCCGGCAGCTACGCCCAGTTCGCCAAGCTCAGCGGCCTGCCCGACGCGCCCGCCACACCGCCCAAGGCTCTGGAGATGGTGCGCATCCTGAAGGAAGGCCACGAGGCCGTTGCGCGCACCGCGCGAGCCATCTTTCCGGCCGTCGAGAAGGCCAGCGACGAGCCCAGCGCCGACCTGCTGACGCAGCGCATCACGGTGCATGAACAGACCGCGTGGATGCTCCGTAGCTTGCTGGAGGAGTAGCCATGGGACGCGAAGCGGACCGGCGCGCAGCGCCTGCGGGCTGTCGGCGCAGCCAACAGACCGCGTGGATGCTGCGTAGCCTGCTGGAGGAGTGAGCGCGCCCGCTCGCCTGCGCGCCGCGTTGCGGCTGACGCTGAAGACCTGCGCCTGGGCGGCGCTGGCCCTGGTGGTCGCCAGCGTGGTGGCCCTGGCGCTGGCGGTCCAGGGCTCGCCACGCTGGCCGGGGCCGGCCGAGGTGTCGGCGGTGGACGTCGCCCGGGCGCGCAGCTTCCTGCAGCGCAACGACCCGCGCCGGCCGGCACCGGGCCCGCTGCGCACGATGGTGGCGACCGAACGTGAAGCCAACCTCATGCTGGACCAGCTGGTGCGCCGCCTGGCGCCGGGTACACCGGGCGCTTCGGCGCAGTTGCTGTTGAGCGGCGGTAGCGCGCGGCTGCAGGCCAGCCTGCCGGTGCCGCGCAGCCCCGTCACGGCCTGGCTGAACATCAGCGCGACGCTGCACGAGACCCCCGGGCTGCCCACCCTCGACGACCTGCAGCTGGGGCGGCTGCCATTGCCAGCCTGGCTGGCCAAGTGGCTGCTGCCGCGACTGGTCGAGCGCCTGCACGCCACCCCCGAGGGCGCGCTGGCACTGGACATGGTGCGGCGCGTGCGCCTGATGCCGGCACGGCTGGAGGTGGTCTATGAGTGGGGCGACCACGGCCTGCAGCGCGTGCTCGGCACGCTGCTGCCGCCGTCTGAGCAAGCGCGCCTGACCGCCTATGCCCAGGCCCTGGCCGGCGCGCTGCAGGCGCACGCCTCGGCGGGTGGCGGCGCGGGCCTGCCGCTGGAGCGCCTGCTGCCGCCGCTGTTCACGCTCGCCAGCCAGCGCAGCGTCGGTGGAGATGCGCTGGCGGAAAACCGTGCGGCGCTGTTGACGCTGGCGCTGCAGGCCACCGGCCGGCGGCTGTCCGACCTGGTGCCTGCCATCCAGGCCGCCCCTCAGCCGCAGCGGGTGACGGTGACGCTGGCCGGCCGCGACGACTTCGCCCAGCACTTCCTGATCTCCGCCGTGGTGGCACTGGAAGGCGGCGGCCCGCTGGCCGACGCCATCGGCGTTTACAAGGAAGTGGCGGACCTGCGCAGTGGTAGCGGCTTCAGCTTCAACGACATCGCCGCCGACCGCGCCGGTACGCGGCTGGGCCTGCTGGCCCGGCGCGACCCACGGGCGCTGCAAGACCGCCTGGCGCGCGGCGCGCGTGAGAGCGACTTCATGCCCGATGTGGCCGACCTGCCGGAATTCCTCGGCCGCAGGGAGTTCCTCGCCACCTACGGCGGCGTGGACGCGCCGGCCTACCGCCGCATGCTGGCCGACATCGAGCGGCGGCTGGACGCGCTGCCGCTGCTGCGCGCGCCCTGAGCGTCTTCACTGATGTCGGGTTTGCGACCCTTGCTGCGCGCGCCGAAGCCGTTCGCCCCGTCGCGCAGCAAGCCTGGCCTCGCAAATCTAGTCTGCGTGCGGGCCGATCCTGGCTCGTCACGGGAGATTGACTGATGAAAGCCTCTGCCATCGTTGCCGCCATCGGGGTCGGCGTGCTCGCCACCGCGCTGGCCAAGCCGGCCGGCCTGCCCAACGGCTGGCTGCAGACCGGCCCGGCCAAGACCTGCGAGGGTCAGGTCGTGCCGGCCAGTGGCGCGCCCAGCCCCCGGGTCTTCAGCCTCGACTGCAAACCGGGTACCGAGGGCTTTTCCACGCTGATGCAGCAGATCGGCAGCGGCGACTACGCCGGCAAGCGCGTGCAGCTGACCGCCCAGGTGCGCGGCGACCAGCTCGCCGCCTGGGGCGGCCTGTGGATGCGCGCCGACAGCGGCCAGCGCCCCGGCACCGCCTTCGACAACATGAACGACCGGCCGCTGCGCGGCAGCTTCGGCTGGCAGCCGGCGCAGGTGGTGCTGGACATCCCGGCCGACGCGACGACGCTGAGCTTCGGCTTCCTGCTCGAAGGCGGCGGCCAGCTGCAGGCCACCGCCTTCAACCTGGAGGTGGTGCCGGCGGCCACGCCCACCACCGGCAAGGGGCCGATCCAGGTGCTGCCGACCCGGCCCAACCACCTGACGCCGCCTTGAGCCACACCGAGCTGACACTGGGCCATGAACTGGCCCAGGCCCTGCGGGAGGAGGGCGTGGGCTGGCACCGACCCCGCCGCCTGCTGGTGGGCGCGCTGGCCCTGCTGGCGCTGGCGCTGAGCCTGCAGCGCTGGCCGCAGGCAGTGCCGCTGACCGTGGGCCTGCTGCTGGGCCATGCCACGACCGACGGGCTCTGCGGCCTGCTCGCCCGCCGTCGCCGCACGGCCCTCGAACTGCTGTTGATCGCGCTGCTGCTGGGCGCCACGGTGGGCTGGGCCGCCGAGCAGGCGCTGGCGACCCAGGCCATGACTGCAGCCGACCGCCTCACACGCGCGTGGCTGCACCTGGGCTTCGGGGCCGTCATGCTGGGCCTGCCGCTGCTGCAAGGCCTGCGCCGCCTGCGCGCGCTGCGCCGCGTGGAGCAGGACCGTGCCCGGCTGCGCGCCGAGTTGCAGATGCTGCAGGCGCAGATCGAGCCCCACTTCCTGTTCAACACGCTGGCCACGCTGCGAAGCTTCATCCGCCAGGGCTCGGACCAGTCGCTGCCGCTGCTGGACGCCGTCAGCAGCCTGTTCGACATCGCGCTGACACGGGCGCGCCAGGCCGAGTCCACGCTAGGCCAGGAGTGCCAGATCGTCGAGCACTACCTGGCCATCATGGCGCTGCGCCTGGGCGAGCGGCTGCGCTGGCGGCTCGATGTCGACGACGCGCTGCTGGACCTGCCGCTGCCCCCGCTGATGCTGCAGCCGCTGGTGGAGAACGCCATCCAGCACGGCATCGAGCCCAGCGAGGCCGGCGGCGAGGTGTTGCTGCAGGCGCGTCGCGACGGCGCAGGGCTGCGGCTGAGTGTCAGCAACGGCGGCTGCCCGCTGCAACCCGGCGCCGAACCTGCCGGGCAAGCGGGCCACGGCGTGGCGCTGGCCAACCTGCGCCAGCGCCTGCGCGCACTGCACGGCGACGACGCAACGCTGACCCTCGCCACCAACGCCGCCGGTCTCACCGAGGCGACGCTGACACTGCCTCTGCCATGACCACCGCCCTCATCGCCGACGACGAACCGCAGCTGCTGGACGAGCTGCACCAGCTGCTCACCGAGGCCTGGCCCGATCTCGCCATCGTGGCCCGCGCGAAGAGCGGCACCGAGGCACGCAGGCTGCTGGACGAGCTGCGGCCGGACATCGCCTTCCTGGACATCCGCATGCCGGGCATCGACGGGCTGTCGCTGGCCAGCCTGGCACCGGCCGGCACGCGGCTGGTGTTCGTCACGGCCCACCCCGAGCATGCGCTGGACGCCTTCGAACATGGCGCCGTGGACTATCTGCGCAAGCCGCTGACGCCAGCGCGCCTGGCTGCCACCGTGCAGCGGCTGCAACAGCAGGGCCCGGCGGCCGCCGAGAAGCTGCGCTTCCTGCAGGCCTGGACCGGCAACACGATGAAGCTGCTGGAGGTGGACCAGCTCGCCGCGCTGCGCTCGGAGCTGCGCCACACGCGGGCACTGAGCCAGGGTGGCGAGCAGTTGCTGCTGCGCACGTCGCTGGGCGAGCTGATGCATCAGCTAGACCCGCAGCTCTTCTGGCAAATCCACCGCGGCTCGGTCGTCAACGCGCGGGCCATCGAGCGCATCGAGCGGCGCGACGACGGCGAGCTGTGGGTACACCTGCGCGGGCTGGCCCAGCCGCTGCCCGTGAGTCGCGCGCACCGCGGGCGTTTCCGCAGCATGTAGTCGTCAGCGTGACTGGCGCCATGGTGCAGGCCAACACTGCGGGCGCGAACAAGTTCGCGCTAGTGGCCGGCTTGCGCTGACCACCGCAGCCGGAGGGCGCCGCTCCGTCAGCAAAATTCGGGGGATGCGCGCCGAGCACGCGCATCGGGTCGCGAGATGCCGCCGACGGACGACGGCAGCCGGTCGACCTCCCAGTTTCTTGAAGAGGGAATCCATGTTCAACCGGATCACGCCGTTCGCGCTGGCTTGCGCGATGACAGGCTTCGTTTCAGCCGCTGCCGCGCAGCCGCAGCAGACCGCCGAGGGCGCGCAGCGCTTCCTGGCGCTGCTGGCCAAGGATGGCCATCTCAACGTCAGCTTGCCCGACAAGAACGGCTCACCGATGTGGGTCAAGGGCACGCGCAAGACCACCCATCGCTGGCAGGACAAGGGCGTCGTGGACAACAGCCGGCCGGGCCCTCACGACGACGCCAGCGCGCCGGTCACGGCGCCGCTGAAATGGCTGTTGGTCGTCCGCAAGCTGGAGGGCATGGACGAGAACGCCAACGCCGATGCCTGCACGACCCGCGTCGACACCACCACCACCGAGAAGCTGGGGAGCACGTCCAGCGACAGCCACTGGTTGACGAAAGAGACCTTCTTCAGCATTGAGCGGCTCTGGTACCAGACGACGATCACGGATGAATACGAAGACCCGGCCGTCAAGTACGCCGGCCCCCACCACCTCGCCTGGGGCCGGGCGGTGATCACCCGCGCCGCCAATGGGCGCGTCACCGCGCGTGCGCCGGGCGCGAAGTTCAACACCGAGCTCGTCTTCCCCGGAGACAGGGTCAAGGACCCCGAGTTGGCCGACCGCGTCGAGTACGCGATGAAGTTCCTGAAGGCGAGCTGCGACAAGGCCGCCGCCACCGGTTTCTGAACCTTCCCCACAGCTTCCACCGAGCCCTCCGATGCGGCCCCGACTCCTGCCCTGCGCCTGCGCCTGCGCGCTGGCCGCCGCCCTCCTCCCCGCCTCCGCCCAGCAGCAAACAGCGGCCGGCGCCCAGCAGTTCCTGGGCATGCTGGCCGGCGACGGCGCGCTGTTCGTGCAGGCGCTGGACAAGACCACCAACGCCATGACGGTGCAGGGCACCCAGACCTTCGTCCGCCGCTGGCTGAAGAACGGCGTGCCGCAGAACGACGGGCCCTATGGTGGCGTGAGCACGAGCCCCACCGCATTCAATCTCTCGCAGATGCTGGACGTCAAGAAGGCGGAAGGCCTGGACCCGCAGGCGAATGTGGACCCCTGCACCACCCGGCTGGAGACCTCCACAAAGGAGAAGCCCGACCGTGAGCACGTCAGCGACGCCAGCGCGGTGAAGGAGACCTTCTTCGGCTACGACACGCTGCCCTATCGCGAGACCGTCACCACCAGGTTCGAGGATCCCAACGTCAAGTACGCCGGTCCCTATTACGTCGCCTGGGGCAAGGCCGTCATCAGCCGCAGCACCGGCTGGATCGCCGCGAGCACGCAGGACAGCCGGTTCAACGCCCACCTCTTCTTCAAGATCAAGGACCAGGAGATGGCGGACCGCGTCGAGTACGCGATGAAGTTCCTCAAGGCGAGCTGCGACAAGACCACCGCAACCGGGTTCTGAACGATGCGCAAGGAACTGCCCCTTTTCTCAGGCGCCCTGCTGGCGCTGTTGTCCCTGCCGCTGTCCGCTGCCGCGCAGACGACCACGCCCGAGGCTGCGTCGGCACCGGCCGTCGAGGCGCCACGCCAGCTGAGCGAGCAGGATCTCGCCCGGCTGCGCCGCAGCGTGCAGAACAGCAAGCTCCGCGCAGCCGAAGACGCGCGCCAGGCCGAGCTGCAGCGGCAGGAGCAGGCGCGACAAGCCGAACTGCAGCGCCGCATCAACGAAGCGGCGGCAGCCCGCCAGGCGCAGGAGGATGCGAGGGCCGACGCCGCCGACGAGGCGGACCGGGCGCGGCGCGCCGCGCAATTCAATGCCTCAAGGGCGGCCAGCGAACGCGCGCTGGCCCAATCTCTCGGACGGCTGAACAACACCGTCAATCAGGTGCAGGCCCAGCAGGCGCAGCAGGCCGAACGCCAGCGCGAGCAGGCCGACGCGGCGCAGCGTGCGGAGCGGCAGCGCCAGGTGCAGTTGATCAACCAGGCCAACCAGCGCCAGGACCAGGAGGCCGCGCGCCTGGCCGCGCAGCGCCAGCAGTCCGAGCAGGCGCGCGCCGATGCACAGGCCGCCGAACGCGCAGAGACGCAGCGCCGGCGCGACGAGCAACTGCGGCGCGATGTGGCCGCCGAACGCGAACGCCAGGCGGCGCGTCAGCAGGCCGCGAGCTCCGGCGGTTCCCTGACGATCACCGAAAAACCCAGGGCACCGGACCTGCCCGCTGCCACGCCCGCGCCCAAGCCGCCACAGAACACCGCGCCGACGCGCGTCACGCGCATGTTCCTGGGCAAGAGCTGCGCCGACGCGCGCGCCGGTGCGCAGACCTGGGTCGGCAAGAACGGCACGTTCTCGATTGAAAGCGAGGAACCGAACGGCCACGACGGCCTGTGCCGCGTGACGATCTACGGCTGGAGCGGTTCGTCGGGCGCGCAGTGAGCCGCGCTGCCAGCGCGGGATGGTCGGGCCCGCGGCGCCACGGATAATCGCGGGTTAGCCCCCAGGTCCCGCCCATGTCCGAACCCACCGCCAGCCGCATCGAGACCGAGGTCCGCCGCCGTCGCACCTTCGCCATCATCAGCCACCCCGACGCCGGCAAGACCACGCTGACCGAGAAGCTGCTGCTGTTCTCCGGCGCGATCCAGATCGCCGGCTCGGTGAAGGCACGCAAGGCCACGCGGCATGCGACGTCGGACTGGATGGAGATCGAGAAGCAGCGCGGCATCTCGGTGGCCTCGTCGGTCATGCAGATGGAGTACCGCGACTGCGTCATCAACCTGCTGGACACGCCGGGCCACCAGGACTTCTCGGAAGACACCTACCGCGTGCTGACCGCCGTGGACGCGGCGCTGATGGTCATCGACGCGGCCAACGGCGTGGAGCCGCAGACGCGCCGCCTGCTGCAGGTCTGCCGCGCCCGCAACACACCCATCCTGACCTTCGTCAACAAGATGGACCGCGAGGTGCAGGACCCGCTGGCGCTGATGGACGAGATCGAGCGCGAGCTGGGCATGACGGTCGTGCCCTTCACCTGGCCGGTGGGCATGGGCAAGGCCTTCCACGGCGTCATGGACCTGCGCCTGCAGCGCATGCGCGTGTTCGCTCCCGGCGAGGACCGCGCGGCCGGCACCGAGGAAGTGCTGGAAGGCCTGGACAACCCCGCCTATGCCGAGCGCTTCGGCATGCAGTACGAGCAGGCCCAGGGCGAGATCGAGCTGGTGACCGACGCCGCACCGGCCTTCGACCGCGACGAGTTCCTGACCGGCAAGCAGACGCCGATGTTCTTCGGCTCGGCCGTCAACAACTTCGGCGTGCAGGAGGTGCTGGACGCCCTCGTCGAGCTGGCCCCGCCGCCCGACGTGCGCCAGGCCATGCAACGCACCGTCAAGCCCGAGGAACCCAAGTTCACCGGCGTCGTGTTCAAGATCCAGGCCAACATGGACCCGGCGCACCGCGACCGCATCGCCTTCGTGCGCGTGGCCTCGGGCCGTTTCGAGCGCGGCATGAACCTGAAGGTGGTGCGCTCGGGCAAGAGCCTACGGCCCAACAGCGTCGTGACCTTCATGAGCCAGAAGCGCGAGCTGCTGGACGAGGCCTTCGCCGGCGACATCATCGGCATCCCCAACCACGGCGTGCTGCAGCTGGGCGACACCATCACCGAGGGCGAGGCGCTGCAGTACACCGGCCTGCCGTTCTTCGCGCCGGAGATGTTCCGCTCTGTCGAGGTGGCCGACCCGCTGCGCACCAAGCAGCTGCGCGAGGGCCTGCGCCAGCTGGGTGAGGAGGGCGCCATCCAGGTGTTCCGCCCCGAGGCCGGCAGCATGCTGCTGCTGGGCGCCGTGGGCCAGCTGCAGTTCGAGGTGGTGGCGCACCGGCTGGAGCATGAATACGGCTGCAAGGCCCGCGTGATGCCGGCCCGCTACAACGTGGCGCGCTGGGTGACGTGCGACGACCTGGACGGCCAGCTGGGCAGCGGCGAGAAGGAGCTGCGCCGCTTCATCGACCACAACGCGCACCGCGTGGCGTGGGACGCCGTCAATGCGCCCACGGTGCTGCTGGAGTACGCCGGCGAGCTGCGCGCGATGCAGGAGAACTGGCCGCGCATCAAGTTCCACGCGCTGCGGGAGCACGCGGGGCTGGTGTTCCAGCAGCGGATGGAGGGCTGATCAACGCCCAGTGGCGGGCGGCCCCTCGTTCATCCGCGTCAGCAATGCGCGCAGCGCCAGATCCAGCGCGGGCAAGTCGTCGTGCAGGATGCTCCAGACCGTGTCGGCAGAGATGCCCAGGTAGGCATGAGCGACACGATTGCGCGTGGCCACGATTTGCCGCCAAGGCACGTCCGGTGCCATGGCACGAAGCGCCTCGGGCACATGGGTGGCCGCTTCGCCAATGAGTTCCAGGTTGCGCAGGATGGCGTCGTAGCGCATCGCCTCAGCGGTCAGCGTTGCCTCGGTCAGGGCGCTGGAATAAGCCAGCGCCTTGCCGCAAAACTCAAGCATGTCCTCGATGTAGAGGCGAGTGTCGCGCTCAGACATGGATGGCGTCGCGCTCGACGAAGGGCCGCAGGCGCTCCCGCAAGGCCGTTTCGGTGACCAGGTCGACTGGGCGGTGAAGCATGTCTTCCAGATAGAACTGCACGCCGAAGAATCGCTTGGACGTCGCGGGGCCGTCGAAGGCCACAAGCACATCCACGTCGCTGTCGGCCCGCGCCGTCCCGCGTGCCATGCTGCCAAACAACGCCAGCCGACGCACACCGAAGCGCTCCGCCAGCACAGGCTTGTGTTCGGTCAGCAGCTTCAGAAGCGTGTCGCGGTTCATGGCTGAATGATGCTACGAAAGACGCCCAGTGGCCCAATCGGCCAGCCGGGGCCGCCTGCCTCGCCGGAACCGCGGTCTAACATTTCACGATGCAGATGCCCGACTCCAGACCCTGCCCTTCCTGCCACGACGCCATGGAGGTGCACGTGCTGCCGGGCCAGTACAGCGGCGAGGTGGAGATCGACTTCTGCTTCGGCTGCCAGGGCCTGTGGTTCGACCACATGGAGAACCTGAAGCTGGCGCCCGAGGCCATCGTGACGATGTTCAAGGCCATGCACCAGCACCGCGATGCGCGGCACCAGCCGCTGGCCGAGCGGCTGAACTGCCCGCAGTGCAGCGGCCCGCTTGCGCAAGGCTTCGACATCGTGCGCAGCGGCCGCTACATCACGCACCGCTGCGCCAGCCGGCATGGCCGCTTCAGCAGCTTCTCGTCGTTCATGATCGAGAAGGGCTTCGTGCGGCAGCTGACCCGGCCCGAGATCGCCGATATTGCCGCCAAGGTGGGCGTCATCAACTGCAGCAACTGCGGCGCGCCGGTGGACCTGCGCAAAGAAGACGCGTGCTCGCACTGCCGCTCGGCCTTGTCGCTGCTGGACCCGCAGGCCGTCGAAAAGGCCTTGCAGAACTACGCGCACGCGCCGTCGCGTCAGGGCTGGGGCAGCCCGACGGACGTGGGCGATGCCCTCGTCGCCATCGCCCGGGAGCAGTCGCGCGCACAGCGGCAAGCCGCCGGCACGACGATCACCGGACCGGCGGCGGGCGTGCTGGGCGTGGACTTGTTCAGCGCGGGGCTGGCGCTGGTGGCGGAGCTGTGGAGCAGCGCCTGAGCCAGGCGCGTCAGCGCGCGTGCCACTCGGCCGCCGGCCGCCCCGTCATCTGCTCGACCCAGCGCCAGGCCTGCTGCTGGCGCTCGGCGATGGCGTCGAAGCGCTGTTGCAGTGACACCTCCGCCGCGCCTTTTTGGCTGAGGCAGGACTGCAGGCAGGCGGGCAGGCGCTGGGCCGGCGCCATCGTGTCGAGGGCCGGGTCGGCATAGAAGCCGCCGCTCGGCGCCTGAGCCATGGACGCCACCTTGCGCTCACAGGCGGCCTCGCAGTTCATCGCCGACAACCGGCTGCGGCAGGACGCCGGCGTCTCGGGCCAAGGCACCAAGGCCTTCAGCTTTTCGGAGTACTCGGCCGCCGCCTGCCACGGTGCGCCGTGTGGTTCCAGCACGGCTGGCCGGTCGCCCGGCGCCAGCCGCAGCAGCAAGCGCACGATCGCGTGGCCGCTCAAGGCCTTGCCGTCCAAACCCAGGGCGCGACGCTGCGCCTCGTCGGCCTCCCAATCGTGCAAGCGCCCTGCCCGCCTGCCGCCGGACAACATGTCGGCGCGCATCAACACCGATGCCTGCGCCAATCCCTGATCCTCAGCCGCCCGCTCCAGCAGCGCCGTGTGGATGGCGGGAAACCGCGCTGCCGCGTCGGCGGGCAGGCGGAGCTGGCTCCACTGCGCCATGCTGCGCGGCCCCCGCAGCGCATCGGCCAGGTGCAACTGCGGGACACCTTTCAAGGGCAGGCTCTGCAGCGGGCTGACGATGTAGAGCACCAGCCACTCCGGGCGCGTGGCAGCCAGACCCGGCAGCATCCTGGCCACTGGCAGCGTTTGGCCGTCCCGTGCCGGCAGGTCGACGCGCCATGCCGCACCGCCACAACTGCGCCCACCACAGTCGGCCTGGGCGAGTGAGCCGCTCTCGCCCGGATCGTCGAGAGCCGGGTACTCCTGCACGATGTAGCCCCAGTTCAGCCCGGTCGGGCAGGGATGGCTGTCAAGCGACCGGGTCAGCGTGGGCGCGCCAAATCGCTCCAGCGCCATCAATGCCCGCGCATCCGCCCGCCGCCACGCCAGCCGGCCCAGTTGCTCACGCGGCGCACGGACGATGAAGTGGCTGCGCCCGGCACCGATGACCCACAGCGCCACCGGCCAGCCGCCGCTGGCATCCGCATCGGCGCGGGCAACGACGACGTCGGGCGCCGGCGTCATGGCCCAGCTTGGCAAGGCCACGCAACAGGCAAGCAAGGCCGCCAACCATTCCATGCAACGCAAAACCATCCGTCGCCTCCCTGTTGTTGTGGGGCTGGATGCTAGCCAACACCAACATGCCGCGCCGCTGAACGCAAGCCTGCCGCCGCTCTTTACGATTTCAGTCTGCAAAGCTGAAATAGCAAATCCTGGATCGAGAAGAACGGCGTGCTCTGGCCGATGGAGTCCTAGTCGGGCGACCTTCCAGCCCGCCTGGCTGACGCCGCTGCTGATCAGCGCCGTGCCGGGCAACCAGCGTGTGCAGGGCATCGCAATCCCTCACTGGCGCGACGCCTTGAAGGCGCTGCGATGATGTCTGCCCCCTGAGCCAATCCCCACCTGCCATGACCGCGCGCACCCTGCTGCCCACCCTCGTCCTCGCCGTTGCGGGCACCTCTGCCCAGGCCCAGTCCCCCAGCCTCGAAACCGTCGTCGACGGCCTCAAGACCCCCTGGGCGGTGGCCTTCCTGCCCGGCGGCGAATTCCTCGTCACCGAGCGTGGCGGCACGCTGCGCACCGCCAAGGCCGGCGGCAAGCCCAGCGCGCCCATCCAGGGCGTGCCGGCCGTGGACGCCGTCGGCCAGGGCGGCCTGCTGGACGTGCAGCTCGACAGCGATTTCGCCAGCAACCGCACCATCTACCTCTGCTACGCCGAGCCCAGCGCCGACAAGAAGACCAACGGCACCGCGCTGGCCAGCGCCAAGCTCAGCGCCGACCTCAAGCGCCTGACCGACGTGAAGGTCCTCTTCAGCCAGCAACCCAAGATGGACAGCCGGCTGCACTTCGGCTGCCGCATCGTCGAGGCGCCGGACGGCAAGCTCTTCCTGAGCCTGGGCGAGCGCGGCAAGGGCATGCAGAGCGCGCAGACGCTGGACAACCACATCGGCAAGATCGTGCGCATCGGCAAGGACGGCAGCGCGCCGGCCGACAACCCCTTCGTGAAGACGCCCGGCGCCCTGCCCGAGATCTGGAGCTACGGCCACCGCAATTCCCAGGGCCTGACGCTGGACGAGAAGGGCCGCCTGTGGGAGCAGGAGCATGGCCCACAAGGCGGCGACGAGCTGAACCTGGTGCAGCCCAAGCTCAACTATGGCTGGCCCGTCATCACCTATGGCGAGAACTACGGCGGCGGCCGCATCGGCGACGGCATCGCCGCGAAGGCGGGCATGGAGCAGCCCATCGTGAAATGGGTGCCGTCGATCGCGCCGGCGGGGCTGGTCAAGCTCAAGAGCGCCAAGTACGGCCCGGTCTGGCAGGGCAGCTTCTTCCTCGGCTCGCTGAAGTTCGGCCACCTGGAGCGTGTGAAGCTGGGGGCTGACGACCGGGTGACGGAGCAGGAGAAGCTGTTCCCGGAGGCAGGGCGGATGCGGGATGTGAGGGAAGGGCCGGATGGGCTGCTGTATCTGGTGCTGGAGGGCGCAGGCCGCATCGTGCGGGTCAAGCCTTGAGCCTGCTCGCCGCGCTGGCGCTGGCCGGCGCGCCCGCGCAGCAGCTCGACACCGTCGTGCTGCACGGCCGCGCCACCGCCCCCACGCTGGCCGTGGAGCGCATCGACGCCGCCACGCTGACCCGCGACGCCGAGGCGCAAGACCCCGCCCAGGCGCTGGCAAGAACACTGGCGCGCCTGCCCGGCATCTACGCCGCCAACCGCGGCAACGACGCGCAAGACCTGCAGTTGTCCAGCCGCGGCTACGGCGCGCGCGCCAGCTTCGGCGTGCGCGGCCTGCGGCTGGTGGCCGACGGCATCCCGGCCAGCACGCCCGACGGCCAGGGCCAGCTGGGCCACTGGCTGATCGCCGACGCCGCCTCGCTGGAAGTGCTGCGCGGCCCGTTCTCGGCGCTGTACGGCAGCGCCAGCGGCGGCGTCATCGCGCTGCAAAGCCGCTGGCCGACCGAGGACCGCACGCAGGCCGCGCTGACGCTGGGCGCCTTCGGCCTGCGCCAGGCCAGCGTCAGCCTGGACCGCCTGCCCGCCGAGGGTCAGGCCTTGAGCCTGGCGGCGCAGGTCACGCAGCGTGACGGCTGGCGTGCGCACAGTGCCAGCGAGCGCCGCCTGGCGCAGGCACGCTGGCAGCTGCGCACGCCCGGGCAGCAGTTCATGGCCGTGCTGCAGGTGCAGAGCCAGCCCGCCGACGACCCGCTGGGCCTGACGGCCGAGCAGTTCGCCTACGACCCGCGCCAGACGGCGCCGCAGGCCACGGCCTTCAACACCCGCAAGACGGCCGAGCAGCAGCAACTGGGCCTGCGCTGGCAGCGCGACGTGGACGAACACCTGCGTGTGCAAGTCGCCGGCTGGCTGGGCCATCGCGCGGTGGACCAATGGCAGTCCATCCCGCTGAACGTGCAGAGCACGCCCACCCACCCGGGAGGCGTCATCGAGCTGCGCCGGCGCTTTGGCGGTGTCGATGCCCGCCTGAACTGGGCATTAGCCCCCGACCATGAACTGACCTTGGGCTGGGCCGCCGAGACCCAGCGCGATGCACGGCGCGGCTACCTCAGCAATGCCGGCGTCACTGGCGCCCTCAAGCGCGACGAGACCAACCGCGCCCGCAGCAGCGAGCCCTATGCGCAGTGGCGCTGGACGCCCACGCCGGCCTGGGAGCTGCTGGCCGGCCTGCGCGCCAGCAACTTGCGCTTCGACAGCGAGGACCGCTATCTGTCCAACGGCGACGACAGCGGCGCAAGGACCTTCAGCGGCGTGCAGCCGGTCGTGGGTGTCGCGTGGCGACCCACGGAGGGCCAGGTCTTGCGCCTGGCGCTGGGCCGGGCGGCCGAGTCGCCCACGTTGACGGAACTGGCTTACCGCAGCGCCGGCAGCGGCTTCAACACCGAGCTGCGCGCGCAGCGCAGCAAGCAGGTGGAGCTGGGCTGGGAGCAGCGCGTGGGCGCCCGCCGCCTGGCGCTGACCGCCTTCCACGCCGAGACGCGCGACGAGATCAGCGTGCTGGCCAGCAGCGGCGGCCGCACCGTGTTCACCAACGCCGCGCAGACCCGCCGCAGCGGGCTGGAGGCGGCAGCACAACTCCCGCTGGCGCGCGACTGGCAGCTGGACCTGGCCGCCACGCGCCTGTCCACCCGCGTGCTCGCCACCGGCCAGCCGCTGCCCGGCGTGCCCGCCACCCACGCCAGCGCCGAGCTGCGCTGGCAGGGGTCAGGTCTTGATGCGGGGCTGAGCCTGCAGGCCCGCGCGCGACTGCCGGCCGATGACGCCGGTACCGCTTCGGCAGCGGGCGGCGGCTTGTGGGGCTTCAACATCGGCGGCCAGTTGGCGCCCGACTGGCGCTGGCGGCTGCGCGCTGACAACCTGCTGAACCGCGCGACGGCGGCCAGCGTCATCGTCAACGATGCCAACCGGCGCTTCTTCGAGCCGGCGGCGCCGCGCGGCTGGGCCATGTCGCTGAGCTGGCAGCCGCGCTGATGCGCCATCGGAGCGGCTGTCCAGGTGGCGGCAGCTCAGGCCTTGTGTTCGTCAGCAGCCAGCTCGGCCAGGCGCTGGCGCTGGCGCAGAGGCGAGACATGCTGCGTGATGACCAACCAGACCGTCTCCGGCTCAATCGACAAATAGGCGTGGATCAACCGGTTGCGCAGCCCGACGATCAGCCGCCAGGGAATGTCCGGCGCGCACTCCCGCACTTCAGCGGGCACATGCGTGGCGGCCTCGCCGATCAGTTCAAGGTTGCGCATGGTGGCGTCAAACTGCATGCGGTCGGCGCTCAGGCTCGCCAGATCGTGGCCATGGGTGTACAGCAGAACCTGGTCGCAGAACTCGACCATGTCGTGCACGAAAAGGCGCCAGTCGCGCTCAGGCAATGGCGACGGCGTCACGTTCGACATAGGGTCTGAATTGCGGCCGCAGGGCGCGTTCCGTGACCAGATCGACCGCGCACCCCAGCAGGTCCTCCAGGTAGAACTGCGCACCGAACAAGGCCTCAGGCGTGGCCGGGCCGCCGAAATCCACCAGCAGGTCCACGTCACTGCCTTGCCGCGCCGTGCCACGGGCGACGCTGCCAAACAGACGCAGATGCCGCACGCCGAAACGCTCGCGCAGCAGCGGCAGCTGCTCCAGCAACAAGGTCAGGACGGCTTCGCGATTCATGGGCGGATGATGCCCCAGCCACAGGACAGCGCCAAGCCGCCTTGCCACGCGCATCACGCAGGCTAGCCACCATGGTGAATCGCGTTTGAGTCTGCGACCATCGGCGCCCGAAAAGGGAGACCCCGCCGATGCTCGTCATGAAACTCCGCCACCTTGCCGCCAGCCTGGGCCTGGCCGCATTGACGGCCCATGCCGCACCGCTGACCCCCGCCGAGTTGCCAGCCGCGCTGCGCGACTGGCTGCCCTGGGCCCAGCAAGGCCAGCCGCCGCTGGGCTGCCCGGCGCAGGCCGAGGGCGAGGCCTCGCACTGCGTCTGGCCCGGGCGGCTGCAGCTCAGCGCCGGCGCGCGCGAGGCGACGTTCCGGCTGGACGTGCACGTCTTCGGCGCCGCCGCCCGCGTGGCGCTGCCCGGCGAGGCCGGCGCCTGGCCGCAGGACGTGAAGGTCGGCGGCAGGCCGCTCCCCGTCACCGAGGCCGACGGCCAGCCGGCCGTGTGGCTGGCGCCGGGGATGCATGTCGTCGAAGGGCGCATCACCTGGACGCAGATGCCGCAGAACCTGGCCGTGCCGGGCGGCCTGGGCGCCATCGTCGTGACCAGCGACGGCGCCACGCAGGCGCGCGCGCCTGACGGCGAAGGGCGGCTGTGGCTGCGCGCCGTGGCCAGCCCGGCCGAGGCCAGCGACAGCGTCACCGTGCAGACCGTGCGCCTCGTCGACGACGACCTGCCGCTGACCGTCACCACCGCCTTCGAGCTGCGCGTGGCCGGCCGCTCGCGCGCCGTCGAGCTGCCCGCCGCGCTGCTGCCGGGCCTGCGCGCCATGCAGCTGGACAGCCCGCTGCCCGCGCGCCTGGCCGAAGACGGCCGCCTCATCGTGCAGGCGCGGCCCGGGGCCTGGCGCATCGAGCTGCGCGCGCGGCTGAATGCGCCGGTGCAGGCGCTGACGCTGCCCGAGGGCGCGGCAGACGAGGAGGTCTGGGTGGTCCAGGCCCAGCCCGGGCTGCGGCTGATCCGCCCCGAAGGCGCGACCAGCGTGGACCCGCGCCAGGTCGAGATGCCCGAGGCCTGGCGCGCGCTGCCGGCTTTTCGCTTGAAGCCCGGCGAGACGCTGAAGCTGACCGAGCTGCAGCGCGGCAATGCCAAGCCGGCACCGGATGCGCTGACGCTGACGCGCCGGCTGTGGCTGGACTTCGACGGCCGCGGTCTGACGGCGAGCGACGCGTTCAAGGGCCAGCTGTCGGCCAGCTCGCGCCTCGTGATGGCAGCACCCGGCCAGCTCGGCCGCGCGGCGCTGGCCGGCGCCGACCAGCCCATCACCCGCCTTGCCGCCGAAGGTCCAGCCGGCTTTGAGGTGCGCGACAGCAACGCCGCCATCGAAGCAGACAGCCGCTGGCCGCGCGACGGCGCCTTGCCCGCCAGCGGCTGGAGCACGAGCGTGGACCAGCTCAGCGCCACGCTGCAGCTGCCGCCCGGCTGGCGCCTGCTGCACGCCCAAGGCCCGAGCCACGCAGACGGCGCCTGGGTGGCCATGTGGACGCTGTGGGACTTCTTCTTCGTGCTGCTGGCCGCGCTGGCCGCCTTCCGGCTGCTGGGCTGGCGCGTGGGCGTGCTGCTGGGCGTGGCGTTGGCGCTGACCTGGCACACGCCGGGCAGTCCGCCTGCCGTGCTGTGGTTCGGGCTGCTGGCGCTGACGGCGCTGGCGCGGGTGATGCCGGCGGGGCGCGGGCAGCGCATCTTTGCGCGCAGCCGGTTGGTGGTGGTCGGCCTGCTCGTTCTCGTGCTGCTGCCGTTCGCGGTGGATGAGATCCGGCAAGCCATCTATCCGAGCCTGGAGCGTCACAGCATCACGGACACAGGCATGGCGCGCGAAATCAGTGTGATCGAAGAACGCGCGGCGCCGGCAATGGCACCGCCAGCGCCCCATGAAGCAATGAAGCAGCGACGCGAAGACGCGGACCACACGCTGGAGTCCGTCACCGTGGCGGGAAGCCGAGTGGCCAAGAGCCCCTACGTCCGCAATGACCTCGCCCGCGTGGACCCCGGCGCCCGCGTGCAGACCGGCCCCGGCCTGCCGACCTGGCGCTGGAGCGCCCACCACCTGTCCTGGAGCGGCCCCGTCACGCCCGAGCAGACGCTCAACCTGTGGCTGCTGCCGCCGTGGGCGACAGCGCTGCTCAAGCTCGCGGGCCTGGCCTTGCTTGCGTCGGCACTGGCGGCCGTGGCCGGCTGGAAGCTGCGCCTGCCCCGCATGCCCCGCCCGGCGGCGAGCGCCGCTGCGGCCCTGCTGATGGCGCTTTCCCTGACGCCCCAACCGAGCGAAGCCCAGATCCCTGCGCCCAGCGAGGAACAGCTCAAGGCCCTGCGCGACAAGCTCGCTGCGCCGCCCGACTGCCTGCCCCACTGCGCGGACCTGGCCCGCCTGCTCGTCAGCGCCTCGGGTTCATCGGTCCAGCTGCGCGCCGAGATCCACGCACAGGCGCTCGTCGCCGTGCCGCTGCCCGGCCAGGGCACGGGCTGGCAGCCGGGCAGCATCACGCTCGATGGCCAGCCCGCCGCCACGCGCCGCGATGACGAAGGACGCCTGTGGGCCGCCGTGCCGGCCGGCGTGCACCAGTTGGTGCTGGCCGCCGACGTGGGCAACGCCAGCGGCCTGGACATTGCGCTGCCGCTGCCGCCACGTGTGCTGCAGACCGAGCTGAAGGGCTGGACGCTGGCCGGCCTGGACCCGCGCGGCCAGAGCACCGGTGCCATCTCGCTGAGCCGCGAAGCCACGGCCGGCAGCAGCCGCACCGAGGACGCCGGCACGCAGCGCGACGCGCTGGCGCCGCTGGTGCGCGTGGACCGTCGCCTGGAGCTGGGCCTGCGCTGGCAGGTGGTGACGCGCATCGAGCGCATCGCCCCCAGCCGCGCGCCACTGCGCGTGCGCTGGGCGCTGCTGCCCGGCGAGGCGGTGAGTGACGCGGGCGTCACCGTCGCCGATGGCGTCGCCAGCCTGCAGCTCGGCGGCGACGAGGCCGTGGAAGTGGCCAGCAGCCTGCCGCCCGCCGAGGCGCTGACGCTGGTGGCCGGCAAGGAGCCCAACCAGGTCGAGCGCTGGACGCTGGCCGCGTCGCCGCAATGGCATGTCGATGCCAGCGGCCTGGCCGCGACGGCGCTGCAGCAGGACGGCCAATGGCTGCCCGAATGGCGGCCCTGGCCCGGCGAGACGCTGAAGCTGGCCGTGAAGAAGCCCGCCGGCGTGGCCGGCCAGACGCTGACGCTGGACAGCGTGAAGACGGCGCTGGAACCCGGCGAGCGCAGCACCGCCGTGCACCTGGAGATGAAGCTGCGGGCCAGCCTCGGCGGCCCGCACACGCTCAAGCTGCCGGCCGGCGCCGAACTGTTGAGCGTGCAGATCAACGGCCAGAAGCTGGCGCTGCAGCTGCGCGATGGCGTGCTCAGCCTGCCGCTGACGCCGGGCGCGCAGAGCGTGGACATCCGCTGGCGCGAGCCCCAGGGCATGGGCGCGCTGTGGCGCCACGAGGGCCTGGCGCTGGGGCTGCCCGGCGTCAACGATGCACTGCAACTCGAAGTGCCCGAAGACCGCATCGTGCTGGCCGTCGGCGGCCCGCTGATCGGCCCGGCCGTGCTGATCTGGGGCATGCTGGTCGTCGTGCTGGTGCTGGCCTGGTTTGCGCCGCGTGGGCTGCCGGGCGTGATGGGCCGGCCGGCGTGGCTGGTCCTCGCGCTGGGCGTGGCGCCGGTGTCGCTGTGGGCTCTCGGCCTGCTGGCAGGCTGGTTCGGCGCACTGGAGGCGCGGCGTCGCTGGCCCGTGGGCGGCCGGCGCTGGCTGCGCATCGTTGTGCAACTGTTGCTGGTGCTGTGGACCTGCTTCGCCATCGGCGCACTGCTGGACGTGCTGCGCACCGGCCTGCTGGGCTACCCCAACCTGCTCGTCGCCGGGCCGGGGTCGAGCAGCCATCTGCTGAGCTGGGTGTCCGACCGCTTCACCGAGCACACGGCCAGTGCCTGGGTCGTCAGCGCGCCGGTGTGGCTGTACCGCGCGCTGATGCTGGGCTGGGCGCTGTGGCTGGCGGCGTCGCTGCTGAGGTGGGTGACGTGGGCCTGGGCCGCGTTCAGTGCGGGTGGTGCGTGGCCGGAGAAGCCACGCGAGGTGATTGCCGCTGAGGCGGAAGCAGCGAAGCCGGCTGCATGACATCTGCCGGCTGCCGGTTCTCAACGGCGCGCTCGTGAAGATCCTGATCGGCGCCGCGGGCAGCCTCGGCGACACGCTGCCCTTCGTGGCGCTGGGCCTGGCGCTGCAGCAGCGCGGCCATCAGGTGCACTTGTTCGCCAGCGAGAGCTATGCGGGCCATGCCGCCGGGCTGCCGTTCACGGCGGTGGCGAGCGTGGCCGAGACCGACGCGCTGCTGCGCGACCCGCGCGTGACCGACCCACGGCGCGGCATGGCGCTGATCGGCGAAGCCTTCGCCGCCGGCCTGCCGCGCGCCTTCGAGGCGATGCGCGCCGAGGTCGTGCCCGGGCAGACGCTGGCCGTGGGCAGCACGCTGGCCTTCGCGACCCGGCTGCTGAAGGACGCACTGGGCGTGCCGACCGCCACGGTGCACCTGGCGCCGGCGGTGCTGCGGTCGGTCCAGCAGCCGCCCCGCCTGGGCCCGAACGGCACGCTCGACAAGCTGCCCGCCGGCCTGCAGCGCGCCGCGTGGTGGCTGATCGACCGCCTGGTGCTGGACCGCTTGTTCACGAAGCCGTTCAACGACTACCGCCGCCAGCTCGGCCTCGGCCCCGTGGACCGCATGTTCGGCGCCTGGCTGCACCAGGCCGACGCCACGCTGGGCATGTTCCCGCCCTGGCTCGCCCCACCGCAGGTCGACTGGCCCGCCGGTCTGGTCTGCACGGGATTTCCGCTGTACGACAACGGCGAGGCGCACCCGCTGCCGGCGGCGCTGGAGGCCTTCCTCGCGGCGGGCGAGCCGCCTGTCGGCTTCACGTCGGGCACGGCCAACGCGACGTCGCACGGCTTCTTCGCGGCGTCCGCCGCCGCGTGCGCGCTCAGCGGCCGGCGCGGACTGCTGATCACGAAGGTGGGCGCGCAGTTGCCGGCGACGTTGCCGCCCGGGGTGCTGCATGTGCCCTACGCGCCCTTCAGCCAGCTGCTGCCGCGCCTGGCGGCGTTCGTCCACCACGGCGGCATCGGCACCACGAGCCAGGCCCTGCGCGCCGGCGTGCCGCAGCTCGTGCGGCCGATGGCGTATGACCAGTTCGACAACGCGCACCATGTGCAGCGGCTCGGCGTCGGGCAGCGGCGGCGGCCGGCGGATTACGCGCCGGCCACCGTCGCGCGGGACCTGGACCGCTTGACCCAAGACCGCACACTGCAAAGGCGCTGCGCCGAGGTGGCGTCGTTGTGCAGAGCGGATGTGGATGCGCTGGCGATGGCGTGCGACGCAGTGTTAGCCCTCGCCCGGCGCGGCTAGGAGGCTGTGCTTACCGGCCAGAACGCAGACCGGCGACCACGGCCTCAGCCGACTGCTGCCGAGCCGCCTGCGCCACTTCCTTCGTCACGATGGTCTGGCCGATCGGGGCCAAGGCCAGGCCGGCCAGCTTCAGATGCTGGATGCCGAAGGGAATGCCGATGATCGTGATGAAGCAGACCAGCGCCGACCCCACATGGCCGAGCGCCAACCAGAGCCCCGCAAAGATGAACCAGACGATGTTGCCGAGCAGACCCAGGCCGCCGGTGCCGATGTCTTCCTGACCGGTCAAGGCCTGGCGGCTGATCGCCTCCTTGCCAAAGGGCAGGAACGCGAACTGGCCAATGACAAAGCAGGCCTTGCCCCAGGGAATGCCGACGATGGTGACAAAGGCGACCAGCCCGGCCAGCCACCAGCCCAGGCCCATGAAGAACCCACCCAACAGCAGCCACAACACATTGCCGATCGCGCTCATTGCAGTTCTCTCCCTGTGAAACATGCTTGCGGGCCTGGTCTGCCCGGCCTGCATTCAATCCGATCACGAGTGCCGACAGTCTTTCAGCTGCGGGCGGCGTCGCCGACGATTGCAGTTGCGCAAGGGTAGCCGTCCGAGACGGTCAAACCCTTGTGTCGCAAGCGATATGTCCATCGCGGGCAGGACGGCAAGCGCTACCGGCCAGGAGCAGTCATCAGCGCCCAGCTGGTTTGCGAAGGCAAACATGGCCGCTCGGGACAGGTTGGGTTGCCACAGCCGTGAGGGAAATTCCACCGTTGCGCCGGGTTCGCACGGCTGGCAGAGTCGCGCCGACGAACGCCGCTTTCCACATCAATTTAATGACACCCCGCTCGGTCTGCCGGACGAATTTCCTATGCTGCACATGGTCTTGGCGCGAATCAAGTGGACTTGGTTAAGCAGCAGCCGGTGGAGTTATGAAGCAAGATGTGCCGGATAAACTAGTAGTTGGGCATCTCAATAGGACTCCCATGCATCATTACATCGTCCTACTGTCGGACCTTAGCTATCAACTTGGCCTTATCGGCATTGCGGAGTACGAAGAGCGTCTTGAAATAGCGTATTGGCTATCTACGAACGGAGATGGCAAGCCCGATCCCCGAACTGGCCAGCATGAAGAGCCGAAACGTCCGCGTGAAAATGACGAAAGACGCGAAAACGGTGGCGCACAGGGCCAAGGAGATTCCGGTTCAGGTAACGCCCCAGACGAAGATCCGAGCGACCGATGGCCGCGGTTCCTCGCGTTCAATAAGTGGATGTTCACGGTTGGAGATCGGGACTGTTACCCGTCAGTGCCCCACGGACACCTTCATCGAAAGACGAATGAGTGGCCAAAGCTAAATCCATATACGGGCCGAGTTTTTGCTGACATGCATGATGAAGATGCATCCTGTCGCTTAACCAAAGCTGAAATGAAGGTGCTCTGGAACGACGAGGATTTTGTGGAGCACTGTCGCAAGCAGGTGCTTTGGTATAGCGATTTCGCACCGGACTACGCATTTCCCCGCGCTCGATTTGGAAAACTTCGCTTCCCAAAATGGTAGCCCGATGCCCATCCCATCATTCCACCGGACCTTGCGCATAAAGCCGCGCAAGTCCGGTGAATTCCAACTACAAGGGCTTCCCCAGTAATTCAAGCCAAACGAATCCCGGATGGCCCGCCTTGCGGGCCACTCTTTCTTCTGCTTTTCCATTCAAGACTTCAACCGTGGGCGCGGCGAGCGCTGGCGAGAACAACAAGGTGCGGACTGGCCAAACTACAAACGGTCATTGATGCGGCGCTTGTTTGCCGCGGACCCTGATGAAGGACGCACGCGGGGGACCCATTCGTTAGCCGGCAAGTCTTGCGCAGCCCTTGAGCTCATCGGTCACGCCCCGCGCAGGTCCAAACCTGTTGTCATCAACGCTTGCCGTCACACGGCGGTGGTTCTGTGTTCCTTCGGGTCAATGGGTGGAATAGATGCCGCCTCAGGCAGGCAACGCAAACGCCTCGTCGCGCCGCAACACGGCCCAGGCCATGCGCGCGTTCTTGGCCGCAATCGCCACCACCGCACGCCAATAGCCTCGCCGCTCGGCCAGCGCCACGGCCCAGCGGCTGATCGGATCGTCCTTCTTCTTGGCCGCCGCCAGCAACGCCTTGGCACCCAGCACCAGCAGGCTGCGCAGGTAGGCGTCACCGGCCTTGGTGATGCGGCCGAGCCGGGTCTTGCCACCCGAGCTGTACTGCCCCGGCGCCAGGCCCAGCCAGGCTGCGAACTGGCGCCCGCAATCGAAGTCGTGCCCATTGCCAATCATGGCCAGCAGGCAGGTGGCGGTGGTGGGACCCACACCGCCGAGCTGCATCAGCCGCTTGGCTCGCTCGTCGTCCTTGGCCATGGCCTGGATGTGCGCGTCGTACTGCGCAATGCACTCGTCCAGCCGGGTGACCTCGCTGAGCAGGTCGCCGATGACGGTGTTGGCGTAGCCCGGCAGGTCTTCCAGGCATTCGCAGGCCCGGCGGCGCACTGTGGCGGCCTTGAGCGGCAGCACGATGCCGAACTCGCTGAGCAGGCCGCGGATGCGGTTGAGCGTGGCGGTGCGCTGCTCGACGAACCCCTGGCGGGTGCGGTGCACCATCAGGCGCGACTGCTGTTCGAGGTTCTTGAGCGGCACGAAGCGCATGTGCGGGCGCTGGATGGCCTCGCAGATCGCGGCGGCGTCGGCCGCATCGTTCTTGCCGCGCTTGCCCGTCAGGCGGTAGGGCGCGACGAACTTCGGCGCGATCAGACGCACGGTGTGGCCTGAGGCCTGGAACAGCCGCGCCCAGTGGTGGGCGCCAGAGCAGGCCTCCATGCCGACGACGCAGGGCGGCAGGCTGGCGATGAGCTCATGGAGCTTGTCGCGCGGCACGGCCGGCCGAACCAGCTCGGCCTTGCCGGCCTCATTGACGCCGTGCACCGCAAAAACGTTCTTGGCGAGGTCAATACCTACGGTCAGAATCGTCATGGACTTCCCTTTCCGAAAGAGTTGATGAGAGATCGCACTTCCCATCGTGGCACTTGGTTGCCGGTTGCCGCAACGCGGCTAGTTCGGGACGGGGAAGTCCCTTTCATTCGTTAAACCGCAAACCAATGACATCACCGTACGAGCCAAGTCCAGATTTCGAGGCAGTGCTACGGCTTCAGACGGAACTGAAGTCTGAATCACCTCGCGGCATCGTATTGATCTCGGCCGCGATGCTGGAAGAAGCACTACGCGAATTGCTGGCTGGATTTCTTGTCCCCAATGCCTCATCGACTGACACGATCCTTGACGGGGCAACCGCGCCTCTTGGCCGGCGCGTTCAGTGCAAAGATCGATGCCGCGTATCGCTTCGGCCTTGTAAGCGACAAGTTTTGCCGCGACTTGCACCTGATTCGACGTATCCGGAACGATGTGGCCCATAAACCGCAGGGATTCAAATTTGAAGACGCGAGCGCGCGCGACAGAGTGCTAGCCCTATCAAAGTCGCACGGGCTCTTTGAGCGCAGTCCAAAGTGGGTCGCAAGTACAGGGCAGCCAAGTTTGCAAGCTCAGTTTCTTGAAGCGGCCACTTGGATGCTGTTTTTCCTTTCGGCTGAGCGTGAGCGCGCTAAGTCGTTAAAGGCTAGACCTCCGGAGTTCGGCTACTTTGCGACCATGGACGAAGAGTCGGGGTTGCCAAAGAATGCGGTCTAACCTGGCATTGCAGCGGACGGCTTCGCCGCCCGCTGAACTTCGACGTTATGGCTCAAAAATGCTCCGTGGCGTGATGATGGTTTTTGTCTGTGCGATGGCGCCTCTGTCGGC
Organism: Pelomonas parva; assembly: GCF_043555835.1. Taxonomy (NCBI): domain Bacteria; kingdom Pseudomonadati; phylum Pseudomonadota; class Betaproteobacteria; order Burkholderiales; family Sphaerotilaceae; genus Roseateles; species Pelomonas parva. The sequence goes on from NZ_JBIGHV010000003.1 coordinate 384,994, forward strand.
GGCTGCATTTGACGTCGCATGTCCAGAGAAAATCCTTACGACACAAAAACTCGCTGGACGCGAAAATGGTTGGGCTGGATTTGATCCGGGTCCATCGCATGCGTATGTTTCCGGGATTTCAATATATGACGGCCATCCAAATGACATGGTGCGACTGAAGCCAGATGACGAAATGGCAAAGGAGCAGATTTGGAGTTTTTTAAAGGCGCCACCAAACGCAAAGCCTCTCTATGTTATGTGCGACTATCACCTTACTAGAGTAGGCTTCATTAGGTCGCTTCCAAAAGGTATTAAGAAGTGCACGGTGAAGAAGACTGGGCTGCTTCGGTGCGAAGTTCATGAGCCATAACCTTTAATTACAGCGGCCCTGCGCCAGCTACGCTGGCTGGTCCGCTGAATTCAAACGTTTTGCCACACAGGAGATACGCCGTGGCGATTCCAGAAAATGCGCAATACATCTGGTCTGCATACTCGACTGCACAAGGTGGCATCGATGAAGCCCGCTTCTACGAGGCCTTCAGCTTCGGAGATTCCGACGCCATGGCGGACGAACTTGGGCAACTGGTGCTCGCAGGTGTCAAGCGAGCCACAGCAGGTTCTGTCTGGTCGTATGAATCGTCAGGGAAAGCCATTCCCAAGCGAGGTGATCTCAGCGTTGTCATGGATTCAAAGGGACGAGCACTTTGCATCATCGAAACCATGCAAGTCGATGTCATGGCGTTTGATCAGGTCTGCGCAGAGTTCGCCGCCACAGAGGGCGAAGGCGATGGGTCGCTCGCCTACTGGCGAGAGGCCCACCTCGCCTACTTCACCAGGGAATGTGAACGCTCAGGGAGGAACTTCAGCTCCAGCATGGCGATCGCGTGTGAACGGTTCAAAGTCGTCTACGCTCCGCCCGCGCCAAGTGCGGCATAACCCGTCGTTGATCGTCAGCTTGACGGCGCCTCATCGGTCCCTGTGGTGGTTGCGCGTTGAGTCGAGAGCACCCGTTCGCCCCTCCGGGCACCAGACATTCGCGGCGCGTTGGCGCGGTGAACGGCGGCCAGACTTCTTGGCGGGCTGGTTCACCCCGACAGCGGTCACCGCTTCAAGGCGAGCACGCCCCTGCCGATAACCCGCAGGTGACGATGAAAAGCATGCTCGCGCTGATGCTGGCCAGCGCCTGCTTCCACGCGCGGGCCGCCGACCTGCCGCCCTGCGACAAGGCAGTGCGCTTCACTGCGGCCTGGTTCGCCGACCCGGAAGTCGACACCACCAAGCCGGCCGCCGAACTGACGAAGATCGGCGCGGGCGTCAGCCACAGCGGTACGCAACTCGGCCACGTCGTTGTCGAGACCAAGCTGGCCGTGACGCCGCAGACCATGTGCCAAGGCGTCGTGGTGCGGCTTGACTACATCAAACCGGTGCTGCGCGTGGCCAGCGAGTTCCCGCCAGGCAGTTGTGCCTATGCGCGGGTGATGAACCACGAGCAGACGCATGTGCGCATTCACCGCGACATCGCGCGCCAATTCCGCGAGCTGACCTATCCCTGGAGCACGGGCAGCAATAGCGCCGCCATCCTGGCCTACGCAAAGCTGGAACTCGACCGCCTGATGCAAGCCCAGGTGCGGTTCGACAGCCCCGAGGAGTACGCCAAGAACTTCAGCGCATGCGGCGGTGAGATCACGCGGCTGGTGAAGCCGGCGGCGCCGACCAGGCCGGAGCAGACACCCCGTTGAGGCGGATCACTTTCCGCGAGGCTTGATGACCCGCTGCACCGCCGCTATCGACCGGCGCGCAACCTGTAAATCTCCTCCAGCAGGTCCACCACCAAGGCCGCCAGCTCCGGGTTGGCGTCGAAGTCCCGCTCGATGGCCAGCAGCCGGCGGGCGCGGCTCAGGTGCAGGCTGGCGAAGCGGCGGTCCTCCTTGCCTTCGCCGCAGCAGCCAAGCAGGCCGGCGTCCAGCCGCTGGCTCAGCCACTGCGCGTCGACCCCGCACGCGCAGGCGAGCTCGTCCAGCGTCAGCGTCTGCTCGTCGATGACGACGCCCACCAGCACCGGGTCGTCGCTCACGCTGCACCCTCGGCACGAGGCTGGAACTCGCGGCCCAGCGCGGCGGCCATGGTTTCGTAGACCGCGCGGGCGCCGGGCAGCGTGGACGGCGGCAGCATCACCGCGACCTCCAGCACCATGTCGCCGGCCGGCTCGCCCGCCAGGCCGCGCCCCTTCAGGCGCAGGCGCTTGCCGTGCGGCGTGTCCGGCGGCACGGTCACGCTCACCGGCCCGGCGGGCGTGCCGGCCGTCACGTCGCCGCCCAGCGCGGCCTCCCAGGGCGCGAGCGGCAGCGCCTCGTGCACGTCGCGCCGCTGCGGCTGCGGGCTGTCCTTGAACTGGATCTCCAGGTAGAGGTCCCCGGCCGGCGCGCCGCCCTGGCCCGCCGCGCCCTGACCGGCCACGCGGATGTGCTGGCCGGCGCGCACGCCCTTGGGAATGCGGACCTGCACGGTGCGGGTGACGACGGCGCGGTGGCCCTGGGTGTCCGGCGCCAGCGTGCGCACGGTGACCGAGCGCACCGCACCGGCCTCCGCTTCGGCAGCGGCAATCGCCAGCTTCACATGCTCATCGGCGCCGCGCGCAGGTTTCACATCGGCGGGCTCGGGCTTGGCGGCGCGGCCGAACATGCTGGTGAAGAAGTCGCTGAAGCCCTCGCCGCTGCGCCCGGCGGTGGGCGCGCCGTCGTACTGGAAGCCCTGCTGCCAGTCGCTGGGCACCTCGCGCGCCGTGCCGCCGTCCACCGGCTTGGTGGCCGCCTGCAGCGCGCGCTGGCGACGCCGCACGCCGTCATAGGCCACGCGGCGCTGCGGGTCCGACAGCGCTTCGTAGGCCTCGTTGATCCGGGCCATCGCGGCATGCGCGTCGGTGGCGGTGTTGATGTCCGGGTGCAGCAGGCGGGCCTGCCGGCGGTAGGCCTGCTTGATGGCTGCGGCATCTGCGTCGGCAGCGACGTCCAGGAGCTCGTAGTAGTCCTCGAAGCGCATCGCGACTGTCCCCGGCTGTTGAAGCACCAGTATGAAATCCCGGCGTGGCCGCGCAGTGGGACGAAGCCGGCTTGGCGCGGCGACGCTGCGCTCGCGCCCTTGTCGGACAACACACCGCCGACCTGTCGGCAAGCGCCGCGAGCGCGCTGCGACCCGCGGCGACGCACTCGCAGAGCGTTACGCTTTTCAGATGGACATCACGCCCGTCAAAGCCCCGCCCCCGCCCACCGACACGGTGGCCGGCCCGCCGCCGGCCGAGGCGCCCCGCCTGCACGTGCCGCTGCAGGTGCGCAGCCTGGCGCTGGTGGTGCTGGCCCTGTTGGCGGTGCTGTACACGATGCGCTGGGCCAGCGCCGTCATCGTGCCGGTGCTGCTCGGCCTGATGCTGAGCCACGCCCTGGGGCCGCTGGTGGACCGCCTGGAGCGGCTGCGGCTGCCGCGCGCGCTGGGTGCTGCGGTGTTGCTGATGAGCCTGGTGGGCGGTTTCGGCTGGACGGCGTATTCGCTGAGCGACGACGCCACCGAGCTGCTGGACGCGCTGCCGGCAGCGACCGCGAAGGTGCGCGCCGCCATGGCGGCGAACCGCCCCGGCAGCAACAGCCCGCTGGCCCAGGTGCAGAAGGCCGCCACGCAGCTGGAGCAGGCGGCCACGGCGGGCGGGCCGGCGGCGACCACCGTGCCGCGCGGCGCCACGCGGGTGGTCATCGAGCGGCCTCATTTCAACCTGCACGACTACCTCTGGACCGGCACCATGGGCCTGCTGGCCTCGCTGGGCCAGGCCACGGTCGTGGTGTTCATCGCCTTCTTCCTGCTGGCCTCGGGCAACCACTTCCGGCGCAAGCTCGTGCACCTGGCCGGCCCCACGTTCGCCGAGCGGCGGCTGACGGTGCAGACGCTGGACGAGATCGGCACGCAGGTGCAGCGCTATCTGCTGGTGCAGGTCATCACCAGCGTCGTGGTGGGCGTGGCCACCTGGCTGGCCTTCCTGGCCGTGGGGATGGACCATGCCGCCGTCTGGGGCGTGGTGGCCTTCGTGCTGAACTTCATCCCCTACGTCGGCGCCATCGCGCTGCTGTTCGCCTGCGGCCTGATGGCCTTCGTGCAGTTCGGCAGCGTCGACATGGTGCTGCTGGTGACGGGCATCTCGCTGGGCCTGCACATCCTGTCGGGCAACCTGCTGATGCCCTGGCTGAGCAGCCGCACCAGCCGCATGAACGCCGTCACCGTGTTCGTCGGCGTGCTGGCCTTCGGCTGGCTGTGGGGCCTGTGGGGGCTGCTGCTGGGCGTGCCCATCCTGGCCAGCGTGAAGGCGGTGTGCGACCGGGTGGAGGAACTGAAGCCGGTCGGGGAGCTGATGAGCACTTGAGCGGCTGAGGCTCTGCACGGCCCGGACAATCCGGCCGATGCCCGACTGGTTCTCCCCCGCCCAACTCTTTGGCTACGCCGCCTTCGTGCTGGGCGTCGCCTGTTTCCTGCAAACCAACGACCGCCGCTTCAAGTGGTTCATGACGGGCGAATGCCTCGCCTATGTCGTGCACTTCACGCTGCTGGGCAACCCGACGGCGGTGGCGAGTTCGGCGATCTCCATGGCTCGCTCGCTGCTGTCGCTGCGCACCCGCTCGAAGTGGGTGGCGGTGGTGGTGATCGCGGCCAATGTGGGCTTCGGCTTGGCCATTGCCGAGAAGCCCAGCGACTGGCTGCCGCTGACGGCGTCGTGCCTGGGCACCATCGCGCTGTTCACGCTGGAGGGCGTGCCGATGCGGCTGCTGATGCTGTGCGGCACGGGGCTGTGGATCGCCAACAACGTCATCGTCGGCTCCATCGGCGGCACGGCACTGGAGATCGTCATCGCGGCGATCAACCTGGCGACCATCGGCCGCATGATGCGCGCGCGCCGGTGACGCCGGGCCATGCGGGACCCGCCACCACCTGCCAGGGACCACGACCAGGGCACGGGTGACGCGGTGCTGCGCGCCTGCGCGACCGCCCCCATGCCAAGCTGTGGCGCTCGCCCCTTACTTGCCGCCCAGCGCCGCGTCCATCTTGGCGCGGTCGATGCGGCGCTCAAAGCCACCGACGGCTGCGGCGACCTCGGGGTTGGACATCAGCTCCTGCATGGCCAGCGCGCCCAGTGTCTGGAAGGCGGTCACCATGCCGGCCTGGCCTTCCGCCTGGATGGCCTCGCGGGCCTGCACCGTGCAGCGCTCGGCCAGCAGCGCCGTGAAGAGCCTGGCCGCCGCCTCGTCGGCGCCGTCGCGGGCCGGCTGGGTCACGTTGGATAGGTCCTTGTTCTCGGGATGCGAGGCCATGGCAATGAAGATCCAGCGCGCCAAGTCCTTGCGGTCCTTGCCGGTGGTGCTGTCGCCCAGGCAGGCGGCGAGTGCCTCGGCCTTGGGGCCGGCCTGGGCCGACAGCGGCAGTGCAGCAACCAGGGACAGCAGCAGGATGGGCAGCGGAAACTTCATCGCGTCGGAATCCATGAAAGGTGGCGGGCCGGCGATTGTGAGCGCCGCTGCCCGCCCGCGATCAGCGATTCGCGGAGTAATTCACCGGCAGCCAGTCATAGCCCTTGCCGTCCGCCCGCAGCCGGCCGATGCCGGGGAAGGACACGTGCGTCACGGCCACGTAGTAGCCGTCCTTGGCGGCCGCCGCGTAGGCCCTCTCGCGGGCGGGGGCGGCGGCCTTGGGGTCGGAGTCGAACTGGATGGTCACGCCCGGCTCGGGGAACTGCACGGCGGCGACGTGCATCAGGTCGCCCCAGAACATCATCTTCTGGCCCTTGCTCTCGGCCACGTAGTTGCTGTGGCCGGGCGTGTGGCCATAAGCGGGCACGGCCTTCACGCCGGGGACGATCTCAAGGCCGGCGGCGCTGCCCTCGAAGGGCTTGAAGCGGCCCGCGTCCGCAAAGCCCTTGACCAGCGCCGCGATGGCCTGGGCACCCGCGCCGCCCTTGGCCTGCTGCTCGGGTGCCAGCCAGTGGTCGCTGTCGCGCTTGTCGACGCGCAGCGTCGCGTTCGGGAAGGCCGTGGCCGAGGCCCCACCGATGTGGTCGCCGTGCATGTGGGTGATGACGATCTCGTCGACCTGCTCCGGCGTGTAGCCCGAGGCCTTGAGGTTGGCCAGCACGCTGCCGGCGGTCGGGCCGAACAGGCCGGCGGTGCCGGTGTCCACCAGCACGAGCTTAGGCCCGGTGTTGACGAGGTAGGCGTTGACCGAGGTCTCCAGCGGCACGCCGAGGTAGGCGTTCTGCAGCGCGCGCAGCGTGTTGGCGGGTGGCTGCTGCAGCAGCTTGTCGACGGGCAGGTGCAGCACGCCGTCGGACAGCGCGGTGATCTCGAAGTCACCCAGTTGCAGGCGGTACCAGCCCGGGGCCTGGCCCTTGAGTTGCGGGCCGGCGGCGAAGGCGGTGGCAGTGCAAGCCAGGGCAAGCGCCGTGGCGAGAGCGGCGGGAAGCAGGCGCAGGGTCATCGTGGGTCTCCGGGGGTGTGGCAAAGCAGCGGCGGAGCATATCGGCGGCCTCAAAGCACAGCAGCCCCCAGGGTTAGGCGCCTCGTTTGCCCGCTGATGAACCCCGTGAATGCCCGTAAGCCGGCGTCATGCCTGAGGCCCTAGAGTCGCTCAGCCAACTGCCGGAAGTCCATGAGCGAATTCATTCTCGAAACGCAGGACCTGACCAAGGAGTTCAAGGGCTTCACCGCCGTGGACTCGGTGAACCTGCAGGTGCAGCGCGGCCACATCCACGCGCTGCTGGGCCCGAACGGCGCGGGCAAGACGACCTGCTTCAACCTGCTCACCAAGTTCCTCACGCCGACGCGCGGGCGCATCGTCTTCGCGGGGGTCGACATCACGGGCGAGACCTCGGCGCAGATTGCGCGGCGGGGGGTCATCCGGTCGTTTCAGATCTCGGCCGTGTTCCCGCATCTGACGGTGTTGGAGAACGTGCGCATCGGCTTGCAGCGGTTCACGGGCACGAGCTTCCATTTCTGGCGTGGCTTGACCGGGTTGAAGACGCTGGATGCCAAGGTGTTGTCGTTGCTGGAGCTGGTGGATTTGCGCGACATGGCGTCGCTGAAGGCGGCGGACCTGCCCTACGGCCGCAAGCGTGCGCTGGAGATCGCCACGACGATGGCCATGGAGCCGCAGCTGATGTTGCTGGATGAGCCGACGCAAGGCATGGGGCACGAGGACGTGGACCGCGTGACGGCGTTGATCAAGCGCGTGGCGGAGGGGCGGACGGTGTTGATGGTGGAGCACAACATGAAGGTCGTGGCGAGCATCGCGGATCGGATCACGGTGTTGGCGCGCGGGGCGGTTTTGGCGGAGGGGGATTACGGGACGGTGTCTCGGCATCCGGCTGTTCTTGAGGCCTACATGGGCACTGAGGCGACTGAGTTGGTGGGGGCGCATTGAGCATGCTTTTCGTTGCTCCGGCTTGGCGCCACGGTGCCGGGAGTCCGTCCCGGCGGCCGGGCGGGACTCCCGGCACCACACTCGCCACCAACCTGAAGTACCGAGCGAGCTGATACCAATGGCCACGCCCGCACTCGAAATCCAAGACCTCCACGCCTGGTACGGCGAAAGCCACATCCTCCACGGCATCAACCTGTCCGTGCAGCCCGGTCAAGTCGTCACGCTGTTAGGCCGCAACGGCGCCGGCCGCACGACCACGCTCCGCGCCATCCTCGGCCTGACAGGCGCACGCAAAGGCTCCATCAAGATCCACGGCGAAGAGACCATCCACCTCGCCACCCACCGCATCGCCCAGTTAGGCATCGGCTACTGCCCCGAAGAGCGCGGCATCTTCGCCAGCCTCACCGCCGAAGAGAACCTGCGCCTGCCGCCCCCGCTCAAATCCAAGCGCGGCAAGGTCATGAGCGAGGCAGACATCTACGCCATGTTCCCCAACCTCGCCGAGCGCAAGAACAGCCCCGGCACGCGCCTCTCGGGCGGCGAGCAGCAGATGCTGGCCGTCGCGCGCATCCTGCGCACCGGCGCCGACATCCTCTTGCTGGACGAGATCTCCGAAGGCCTCGCGCCCGTCATCGTCCAGGCCCTGGCCCGCATGATCCGCACGCTCAAGAGCCAGGGCTTCACCATCGTCATGGTGGAGCAGAACTTCCGCTTCGCCGCACCCCTGGCGGACCACTTCATCGTCATCGAGCACGGCGAAGTGGTGCTGTCTTTCCCCGCAGCCGACCTGCCGGCCCATCAGGCCCGCATGGACGAGCTGCTCAGCGTTTGAACCCACAAGACTCACACCGGAGACAACCATGAAGAAGACTCTCATCGCCGCCACCCTCGCCACTTACGGCCTCGCCGTGTCCATGAATGCACAGGCCCAGATCTCGGGCGACACCATCAAGATCGGCATCATCACGGACATGTCCGGCCTGTATGCCGACATCGACGGCCAGGGCGGCGTGGAGGCCATCAAGATGGCCATCGCCGACATGAAGGGCATGGCGGCCGGCAAGAAGGTCGAGCTGATCTTTGCCGACCACCAGAACAAGGCCGACGTGGCCGCCAGCAAGGCCCGCGAGTGGATGGACACGCAGGGGCTGGACCTGCTGATCGGCGGCACCAACTCCGGCGCCAACCTGGCCATGGCCAAGGTCGCCGCCGAGAAGAAGCGCCTCTTCATCTCCATCGGCGCCGCATCCGCCCGCCTGACCAACGAAGACTGCACGCCCTACACCGTGCACTACGCCTACGACACGGTCGCGCTGGCCAACGGCACCGGCAACGCGGTCGTCAAGAGCGGCGGCAAGAACTGGTACTTCCTGACCGCCGACTACGCCTTCGGCGCCAGCCTGCAGGCCGACACGACGGCCGTCGTGCAGAAGGCCGGCGGCAAGGTCGTCGGCAGCGTCAAGCACCCGCTGTCGGCGAGCGACTTCTCCAGCTTCCTGCTGCAGGCGCAGGGCTCCGGCGCGCAGATCCTCGGCCTGGCCAATGCGGGTGGCGACACGATCAACTCGATCAAGGCGGCCAACGAATTCGGCGTCACCAAGACGATGAAGCTGGCCGGCCTTCTGATGTTCATCAACGACGTGCACTCGCTGGGCCTGAAGGCCACCGAGGGCATGTACTTGACCGACGGCTGGTACTGGAACCAGAGCCCCGAGTCGCGAGCCTGGGCGCGCGCCTTCTTCGCCAAGATGAAGCGCATGCCGTCCATGCTGCAGGCGGCGGACTACTCGGCCGTGACGCACTATCTGAAGGCCGTCGACGCCGGCAAGACCGACGACGCTGACAAGGTCATCGCCCGGATGAAGGCCACCAAGGTCAACGACTTCTTCGCCAGGAACGGCGAGATCGGCCCCGACGGCCGCCACCGCTACGACATGTACCTGATGCAGGTGAAGTCGGCCAAGGAGTCCATCGAGCCCTGGGACTACTACAAGGTCGTGCAGAAGATTCCCGCCAACGAGGCGTACACCAAGCTCGCCGACTCGAAGTGCCCGCTGGTGAAGAAGTGATCTGAAGCCAGACCCGACATGACAGAGTTGTTCGGTATCCCGCTGCCCGCCCTGCTGGGGCAGCTGCTGCTCGGCCTGGTGAACGGCTCGTTCTACGCGATGCTGTCGCTGGGCCTGGCGGTCATCTTCGGCATGCTCAACATCATCAACTTCGCCCACGGGGCGCTGTACATGATGGGCGCCTTCCTGGCGTGGATGGGCATGGACCTGCTGGGGCTGAACTACTGGGTCATGCTGGGACTGGCGCCCCTGCTCGTCGGGCTGTTGGGCATCGTCATCGAACGGACGATGTTGCAGTGGCTCTACAAGCTGGACCACCTCTACGGCCTGCTGTTGACCTTCGGCATCACACTGGTCATCGAGGGCGTGTTCCGCAGCTTCTACGGCGTGTCGGGCCAGCCCTATTCGGTGCCCGAGCAGTTGCAGGGCGCCACCAACCTCGGCTTCATGATCCTGCCCAACTACCGGGCCTGGGTGGTCGTCGCGTCCATCACCGTCTGCCTGGCCGTGTGGGCGCTGATCGAGAAGACCTCGCTGGGCGCCAAGCTGCGCGCCGGCACCGAGAACCCCAAGCTCGTGCAGGCCTTCGGCATCAACGTGCCGCTGATGGTGACGCTGACCTATGCCGGCGGCGTGGCGCTGGCGGCATTTGCCGGCGTGCTGGCCGCGCCAATCCTGCAGGTGTCGGCGCTGATGGGCTCCAACCTCATCATCGTGGTGTTCGCCGTCGTCGTCATCGGCGGCATGGGCTCCATCCTGGGCTCCATCGTCACCGGCCTGGGCCTGGGCATCGTCGAGGGGCTGACCAAGGTCTTTTACCCCGAGGCGTCCAACACCGTTGTCTTTGTCGTCATGGCCATCGTGCTGCTCGTGCGCCCCGCCGGCTTGTTCGGAAAAGAGAAGTGATGAACAAGAAGCTGCTCGGGTATGTGGCCCTGTTCGGCGGCATCGCGCTGCTGCCGGCGCTGGGCGTCTATCCCATCTTCGTCATGAAGGTGCTGTGCTACGCCCTCTTCGCCTGCGCCTTCAACCTGCTGGTGGGCTTCACCGGCCTGCTGTCCTTCGGCCATGCGGCCTTCCTCGGCACGGCGGCCTACACCTGCGGGCATGCGCTGAAGGTCTGGGGGCTGCCGGCGCCCATGGGCCTGCTGGTGGGCGCGGGCGCCGCAGCCGGTGTCGGCCTGGTCTTCGGGCTGCTGGCCATCCGCCGCTCGGGCATCTACTTCTCGATGATCACGCTGGCGCTGTCGCAGATGCTGTACTTCGTCTTCCTGCAGGCCCCGTTCACCGGCGGCGAGGACGGCCTGCAGTCGGTGCCGCGCGGCAGCTTCCTCGGCCTTGACCTGACCCAGGACATGACGCTGTACTACGTCGTGCTGGGCATCTTCATTGCCGCTTTCTGGCTGATCTACCGCATCGTCCACTCGCCCTTCGGCCAGGTGCTGACCTCCATCCGCGAGAACGAGGCGCGCGCCACCTCCCTGGGCTACGACACCGCTCATTTCAAGCTGCTGGCCTTCGTGCTGTCCGCCGGCTTGGCGGGCCTGGCCGGCGCCACCAAGACGCTGGTGCTGGGCTTCGCGACGCTAACCGACGCGATCTGGACGACCTCCGGCTTGGTCATACTGATGACGCTGGTGGGCGGCATGGGCACGCTGGTGGGCCCGATGGTGGGCGCGCTCGTCATCATTGCGCTGGAGAACAAGATCGGCGACTTCGGCAAGCTGCTGGCCGACACCACCGGCATCGCCTGGTTCAACGGTCTGGGCGAATCGGTCAGCCTCGTCACCGGGCTGATCTTCATCGTCTGCGTGCTGGCCTTCAGGCGCGGGCTGGTGGGGGAGGCGATGGCGTTGTGGGAAAAAAGGCAGCGGGCTGCCTGAGCCCCGGCACGCAGGGCGCCGGATGTTGACTGCTGCCAACACGCCGTCAGCATTCACTGGTGAGTTAGGGGGCGCGCCGATCGGCGGCGTGGCCCACTATCGGTCTCATGTTGTTCAAGTCGCCCCGCCTTCGCTTCATCGTCACGCTGATTGTGTCGGTGCTGGGCTTCGTGCTGACACTGGACGCGCCGGTGGGCCATCTGCAGGAGGCGCCGCTGACGATGCAGGTGCCCCAGCGCTGATTCAGCCACCGCGCCTCCCCAACTTGGGGAATTTCTCCTCCCAACTTCGCCACTGAGCCTCCCTACACTCGCCGCGCACTCAGCGGAGAAACGGGATGGCATCCAGGCTTGTTCAGGGCGCAATTGCGGCCGTCGTCGTGGCGGGCGCGGCAGCCGCCGGTTGGTGGGCCACTCATCGCACGCCGGCCATGCCCAGCAGCGCCGAGATCGGCGCCGAGGAAGCGGCCTTTGCGTTCAGCGAATGCAAGGCGCGGCTGCTGGACGGCTCGCCGGCCATCGCCGTCATGTTCACGCAGGCGCTGGACCGCCGGCAGGATTTCAGCGCGTTGCTGACGGCGGCCGAGGGCACGCCTGGCGCCAAGGCCGACCCGAACGATCCCTCGTCCAAGGCCACGCCCGCCGACCCGGCGAGCTTCAAGCCGCTGGCCGCCCGGTGGGTGCTGGGCGACAACCCACGCGTGCTCTACCTGCCCTTCGCCACGCCGGACCGCGCCTACCGCATCACGATGAACGCGGGCCTGGCCTCGCACTCGGGCAACAAGCTCCCCGCCGCCCAGACCTGCGAGGCCACCAGCGAAGCCATGCCGCCGAGCTTCTACTTCGCCAGCAAGGGCCTGGTGCTGCCGGCCGGCCAGAACGGCGGCCTGCCGGTCGTCAGCATCAACACGCCCGAGGTGGACGTGCAGTTCCTGCGCGTGAAGCCCGAATCCCTGCCCGCCTTCCTGGAGCAGGTGGGCGGCCGGCGCGACCGTGGGAACTCCGACGCCAACAACGAGGACGGCGAGTATTACTACGACGGTTACGGCGACAACCAACGCCGCCTGAAGGGCACCGTCGGCGGCTGGGCGCTGGACGAGCTGCGCGCGATGACCGACAGCGTCTTCATCACCCGCTTCAAGACGGATGAGCGGCCCAACCGCCGCAACGTCAGCTTCCTGCCGGTCGAGAAGATCAAGGCGCTGCAGGAGCCCGGCATCTACATCGCCGTGATGAGCCAGCCCGGCCGCTTCGGCTGGGACTACCAGGTCACGCACTACTACGTCACCGACATCGGCCTGCACCTGCGCCGCCACGCCAACCAGCTCGACGTGTTCACGACCTCGCTGAAGAGCGGCAAGGCGCAGAGCGGCATCGAGCTGAGCCTCGTCGACGAAGCCGGCAAGGCGCTGGCCCAGGCGCAGACGGACGGGGACGGCCATGCGGTGTTCACCGGCAGCAGTGACAAGGCCCGCGCGGTGCTGGCGAAGAAGGGCAGCGAGATGTCCATCCTGTCGCTGCGCGATGCGGCACTGGACCTGTCGGAGTTCGACGCCACCGGCCACCCGTCGCGCAGCAACAAGCTGTTCGTCTATGCGGGGCGCGACCTGTATCGGCCGGGCGAGAGCTTCAACGTCTCCGTGCTGTCGCGCGACGCCGATGGCCGGGTGCCGGCCAAGCTGCTGCCGCTGACGCTCACCGTCAAGAAGCCGGACGGCAGCAAGCTGGTCGAGACATTGGTGCAGCCGGGCAAGGCGGGTCAGGGCTACTTCCAGCAGGCGATCACGCTTCCGGCGGATGCGCCCACGGGCGGCTGGACAGTCCAGGCCCGTGTCGACCCCGCCGCCAAGCAGCCCGACGCGCAATGGGCCTTCAAGGTCGAGGAGTTCCTGCCCGAGCGCATGAAGCTCACGCTAACCGCGCCCGACGCGGCGCTCACGGGCGAGGTCAACCTGCCCGTGCAGGTGCAGGGCGACTACCTCTACGGCGCACCCGCCGCCGGCAACCGGCTGCAGGCGACCGTCTCCACCGAGCGCGTCACCAACCCGCTGGGGCAGAAGCTGCCCGGCTACCTCTTTGGCGACTTTGCCGACGACAAGGCCAAATCCCGCCAGGACGTGCCCGAGCAGGAGCTGGACGCCGAAGGCAAGGCCGAAGTCGCGCTGACCGCCAACCTGTCGGAGCGCGGCTCGCCCATGCGCGTGCGCGGCGCCTTCAGCCTGCTGGAAAGCGGCGGCCGGCCGGTGGTGCGCAGCATCGAGCGCACCTGGTGGCCGGCGCCCGTGCTGGTCGCCGTGCGCCCGCTGTTCGACCGCAACGTGGCGCCCGAGGGCGGCCTGGCCGGCTTCGAGGTGGTGCGCGTGGACGCGGCCGGCGCCTTCAAGCCGGCCAAGGACCTGAAGCTCACGCTCACCTACGAGGAGCGCCAGTGGTACTGGCGTTATGACGACGGGCGCGGCTGGCATTCCGGCTTCAACACGACGGACGAACTGGTCGAGGCGCGCTCGCTGAAGCTGGCCGCCAAGACCACCGTCAGCCTGCCGGTGAAATGGGGCCGCTACCGCCTGGAGATCGAAGACCCGGAGACGCAGCAGACGCTGCGCTACGGCTTCTACGCCGGCTATGGCGCGCAGGACGCCGACGACATCGGCAACCGCCCCGACCGCGTGCAGCTGCAGCTCAAGGGCTCGCCCTTCAAACCGGGTGACACGGCCAAGCTGACCATCAAGCCGCCGCATGACGGCGAGGCCGTCGTCACCGTCGAGGGCGACCGCGTGCTGTGGAGCAAGCGCGTCGGCGTGAAGGCCTCGGGCACGGACATCGACATCCCCGTCAGCGCCGACGCCGGCTGGCAGCGGCAGGACTTGTACGTCACCGTCGCCGCCTTCCGCCCCGGCAGCCAGGGCGACCGCGTGACGCCGGCCCGGGCGCTGGGCCTGGTGCACCTGCCGATGAATCGGGAGGACCGCAAGCTGAAGGTGGTGCTGGAGGCGCCGGCCAAGACGGTGCCATCGGTGGCGCTGCCCATCAAGATCAAGGTGCCGCAGCTGGCGGGCAAGCAGGCCATCGTCACGCTCTCCGCCGTGGACGTGGGCATTCTCAACATCACCAACTTCAAGACGCCCGACCCGGCCGACTTCTTCTTCGGCAAGCACCGCTACGGCGCGGACATCCTCGACCTCTACGGCCGCCTCATCGAGAAGATGGACGGCAACGTCGCGCAGCAGCGCTTCGGCGGCGACGCCGGCAAACGCGACACGCAAAGCATGCCGCGCAAGGTGCTGCTGGTGGACTTGTTCAGCGGCCCGGTGGCGCTGGATGCCAAGGGCGAGGCGACGGTGAGCGTCAAGCTGCCGGACTTCAACGGCACGCTGCGGCTGATGGCGGTCGTGTCGAGTGCGGACAGCTATGGCTCGACGCAGGCGGACACTGTCGTCGCCGCGCCGCTGGTGGCCGAACTGAACATGCCGCGCTTCATCGCGCCCGGCGACAAGGCGACCATCGCGCTGGACGTGACCAACCTCAGCGGGTCACCGCAGGAGGTGCGGGTGGCCTTGAGCGCGACAGGGCCTGTGCGCATCACCGGCGAGGCGTCGTCGGTCAAGCTCGCCGACAAGCAGCGCCAGATCCTGCGCTTCCAGGCCGAGGCGCTGGACGCCTACGGCCTGGCGCCGATCAAGCTGACCGTCAGCGCCGGCACGCTGAGCCTCGTGCGCGAGGCCGCGCTGCAGGTTCAGCCCGTCACGCCGTTGACGCGCGAGAGCCGGCGCATCCGGCTGGAGGCCGGCGCCACGCAGGTTGTGGACAAGGCGCTGCTGGACGCCTACTGGAGCGGTTCTGCCACGCTGGCCTTGAGCGTCAGCAACACGCCGCCCATCGACATCAAGGAGCAGGTCAAGGGCCTGCTGATGTACCCGTATGGCTGCCTGGAGCAGACGACGTCCAGCGCCTACCCGCTGGTCTTCATCGACGACGAGGCGGCCAAGCGCTGGGGCATGACGCCCGTGCCCCGCGAGGAGCGCGCCAAGCGGCTGGAGGGCGCCTTCGCCCGCCTGGCCGGCATGCAGCAGGCGCGCGGCGGCTACGGCCTGTGGGCGGCCAGCAACCCGTATGAAGGCTGGCTGAGCGCCTACGTCACCGGCTTCCTGCAGGACGCCCGGGACGCCGGCTTTGCGGTGCCGGAAGGGCAGCTGAAGAAGTCGCTGGAGAACCTGACCGAGCAATTCCAGCGCAGCCCCGGCCAGCAGACCACGCCGCCCAAGGAGCCGCGCCGCAACCCTGCCGGCGCGATTGCCGACTACCGCGACGCAGAGCTGCTGCGCATCGCCCACCAGCGCTTCGCCGAGGCCGCGCACGCCGGCTACATGCTGGGCCGCGAGCAGAAGGCGCCCCTGGCCACGCTGCGCACGCTGCACGACCAGCACCGCGCCAACGCGCTGTCGCCACTGCCGCTGGTGCACCTGTCGCTGGCGCTGAAGGCCATGGGCGACGAGGCCCGCGCCAAGGTCGCCCTGGACGACGCCATGGCGCGCGGCTACGGCTACCAGGTTGACGACGGCATCTGGGGTCAGTGGCTGGGCGACTACGGCTCCCGCATCCGCGACCGGGCCCTCGCCTACGCGCTGCTGCTGCGCCACAAGGTGCAACACGACAAGCGCGAGAACCTGCTGTTCGACCTGGCCGACGACTTCGGCAAGCGCAACTACTACTCCACGCAGGAGCGCCTGGCCCTCTTCCTCGCCGTGCAGGCCGCCACCAACGGCGCCGGCAAGGACGACGCCTGGAAGACGACGCTGGCCGTGGGCACCAAGTCGGACGCGTGGGCGGGCACTGGCACCGGCCAGCAGAGCTTCGAGCTGGCCCAGCTCAAGTCCGGCCTGACGCTGAAGAACGACGGCACGGCGCCGCTGTATCTCGACGTCACGGCCCAGGGCTACCCGGTCAAGCCGCTGGCGCCAAGCAGCGAACGCATCTCGGTCGAGCGCGCGATGTTCACGACCGACGGCAAGCCCGTGACGGCGCGGCAGTTCACGACCGGCGAGATGTTCATCGTTCGCCTGCGCGTGAAGGCGGCGCAGGCCATCAAGGACGGCCTGGTGGTGGACCGCATCCCGGCCGGCTTCGAGATCGAGAACCTGAATTTGAGCCAAGGGCCGCAGGCGGGCGAGTTCACGGTGGAGGGCGTCAACGTGGCGCAGGCGAATGCGAACGAGCGCATCGTCCACACCGAGTACCGCGACGACCGCTTTGTCGCTGCGGCACGGTTGGGGTCGCAGTTGGATCTGTTCTACCTGGTGCGGGCGGTGACGCCGGGCCGGTACGTGGTGCCGGCGACGTTTGCGGAGGATATGTATCGGGCGGAGATTCGTGGGGTGGGGAAGGCAGAAGGGGAGATCGTGGTGGTCGACAAGAAGTGATCGAAGCCCGACTGATCGCGCAGCTGAAGAAGCTGCCACCGAACCGCGCGGCCGGGGTAGTGGCCTTCGTCGACTTCCTCGCCGCGCGCGAAGAGCGCGCCGAACGCCGCAGCCAGCAAGGCGGCTGATCAGCCGCCCACCATCGTGCGCCTAGCGAAGAACCATGGTGATTTTCGCCCAATGGCCATCCACGTTTAGCCGTCCCCAAACACCGCTTAGGCGAACGCCTAGCTTGTGGGGGCCCCGCCTGCTGGATTGAATCCCCTGATCGGCACTCGTTGCCGTTGCGATGGGTGACCGCCATTCACCCGAGACCAGTCAGGGAGTAGAACCATGGACGACAAGACGTTGAACGCGATGCAGGCCGCGCGCGCCAAGCTGCATGCGCAAGTGGAGAACATGCCAGGCATCCACGCCACCAGCATCGGGCTGAAATCCACGGGCGGGTCGCTGACCAGGACCCTTGCGCTCCTGGTGCACCTCGACCACAAGCGGCCGGAACATGCCCTCCCCGCCGGCGAGGTGCTTCCCAAGACCGTCGACGGCTTCCCTGTCGATGTGATCGAAGACTCGGCCCCGGAACCCAACGAGGACAGCGGCAAGTACCGCCCGTTGCAGGGGGGCATACAGGTCCAGGTGGGCGGAAGCTACGGGACCCTCGGATGCCTCGTCCGCGACCTGCAGACGCAGAACCTCTGCGCCCTGTCCAACCAGCACGTGATGGGCGGCCAAGGCAACCGGGTGGCCCAGCCCAAGATGGACCCGGTCTGCGATCAGATCGGCGACACGGTGAAGTCGGTCCTGTCCACCAAGGTCGATGGCGCCTACTGCTCCATCAATGCCCATGGTGCCAGCGGCATCTCCTCGATTGTCGAGATCGGCGAGGTGGCCGGCGTCTACAACGTGCAGCTCAGCGACCTGCCCTACCCGGTGCGCAAGCGCGGCAGGACCACGGGCCTGCGCCAAGGGAACATCACTTCCCTCTACTTGCAGGGCACCCGCAGCGATGGCTGGAAGTTCCAGGGGCAGCAGTACATCGCCACCAGCGACCCGGCGCTGAACTTCTCGGAACCCGGCGATTCCGGGTCGGCGGTCGTGGATGCGCAACAGCGGGTCGTCGGGCTGCTCTGGGGCGCCTCCACGCCCAATGGCTGCGCCTCGCCGATCGCAGACGTCATGTCCGAGCTGAACATCGAGGTCGCCACCGGCGTCAAGGCGGAAGTGGTCCCATACCGCGAGACGCAGACGGGCCAACTCGAGGCCGCCTTGCGCACGACCGAGTCGGGCGGCAAGCTGTGGCGCACCATCCGCCGGTCCAGCGCGCGCATCCGCCATCAGTTCCATGTGACGCCGCGCCTGCTGGTGACCTGGCAGCAGATGCCTCAGCAAGCCATCGCCGATGCGATCACGGCCGCAATCCGCAACCTCGACTCGACCATTCCCTCGACGCTCGGGGGTGAAGACACCCTGGAGGTCATCGGGCGGCTGCGTGACGTCATGCGACGCTACTTCTCAGAACCGGATTTGCTAGAGCAGGTCGAGGCGCTGCACGCCATGATCGCCGGCAACATCGGTCGCCCGTGGCGGCACGCCCTCACGGCCGTCGGCGCGTGCGCCGCTGCGGCGTGACGCGAGGGCAAAGACGGACGCCATGAGCGGACTCGGGGTGCACAACGCCCGCGAGGCGCAGGCTCCTTCCGCTTGCTGATGCCGACCGGGGTGATGTCACCTAAGGTGGGCCGTTATCAACTGAGGGACACCCCATGTCTGCCCAAACGAGAAGTTGCTCCGTCGTCGTGACCAACCAACTGGCCGAGACGATCACTCTCGTCGGCTGGAGTGGCACGAACCCCGCAGACCGCGGCATCTGGCAGGTGCAGATGCCAACGAGCATCGCGCCTGGCGCCTCCGGCACCGGGCTGCTGGTGCCCACGGATGACAGCAGTGGCACTTACGGGTGGGTCACCTATTGCCGAGCCAGCGACCCGACCCACCCGATCACGTTCACCTTCCAGTGCCCGAAGACGCACAGCAATGAAGCTGGCTACAGCACCCAATCGGCAGGCTTGGCGATCCCGTTCACGACCGTGGTGGACGGCATCAGCTATGTCAATTCCTGCCCATCGCAAGGTCGCCCGCTGACCGTCAACTACACGATCGGCTACCGGATTCAATCGCTCATCGCCATCTCGGGCGCTTACCCGCTGATCGACACCGACGGCGTCACCATGGTGCCGACTGTGATGTACAGCGCGCCCTCGGTGAGCAGCAGTGGCACCGTGACGCCGGCGGTGCAG
Organism: Pelomonas parva; assembly: GCF_043555835.1. Taxonomy (NCBI): domain Bacteria; kingdom Pseudomonadati; phylum Pseudomonadota; class Betaproteobacteria; order Burkholderiales; family Sphaerotilaceae; genus Roseateles; species Pelomonas parva. The sequence continues at coordinate 404,087 of NZ_JBIGHV010000003.1, forward strand.
AACCCCGCCATGTTCATCACGCCGGCGCAGACGTCCGTGTTTGCGATGGTCATCATGAACGACGTGTTGACGCAGGGCGGCTACAGCGTCATGGCAAAGGCGAGCCAGGATGCGCAGATCAACTACACCAGCGAGCCCGTACCGGCGAGTGCCAATCACGTCACTTCCGTCGATCTGGTCTTCACGCCGCAACTGCAGTTTGACGGCGTGGCATTCAACGTCAACGACATCTTGAATGTCAGCCTGCTGGACGCAAAAGAAAACTCGCTCGCGGAGGCGGCTTGTGCGGTGGAAATCTATTACCCGCTGGCATCACCCGCCAATTGCTGGCCAACGGGCGTCTGGGTATTGTTTTTGCGCGCGCTGTTCGGCGCCAGCGGTGTGACATGGCCGGCCACTGCGGCACAGGCCTGCCAGAACGTCGTCACACTTTGCTATAACGGCTTCAATGGACAATATAAATACACCTACTACGCGCTCCACAATTATGGCGACAGCGGCAACTTTGCCCTTGCCGACTTGCTGTCGAACAGCTACACGCAGCTTTGCTCTCGTCTAGGCCCCACATTGGATTGCGTGGACCAAGCAAATTTCGTCGCTTGTGCATTGTCGGCGCTGGGCATCGAGTGCTATATGTACCAGACGATCGATTGCCAGTTCATTGCGCAGGACAGCCCGCTGGGCCTGGTTCAAGGGCAATATCCGTTCTATACGCAGCAAACCAAAACGCCAATGCCGGGCCCGGGCAGTTGTGTCAATTTCTGGTGGCCAGTAAACCCACTCAATCCACCACCGGCATTCCAGGGCCACAATATAGGTGGCGTCCAGATCGAAGGGGAGTTGTATTTTCTCGATGCCTGCCTTGGCCCCTACTCGGGTCCGGCACAGGGATATCTGGATTTATTCTCTGCGCCGCAGCCCAGCTTCTATCCCTCGCCTACGGCTGAAAACCTGATCAAGTTTGTGACCTTGTGCACACCGCGCCCTCCATGGTCGGCCTCCAGCGGCGCAAGCCTTGAACCCTGAGGGGCGACGGGTATCGGAGCGTCCCCGGTGGTGACGCTCAACGGTGAGAAGACGGAGACATCGCGGCCGTCGACAGAGCGACTTGAACAAACAAGCGTCAGCTCACCATCACCCTTGCCTTCTTCAACCACTTCCCCAAACAAACCTCCAGCATCTCCGGCTCAATCGGCTTGGCCAAGTAGTCCGTCATCCCCGCCGCCATGCACTTCTCCCGCTCGCCGGGCAGCGAGTTGGCCGTCAGCGCAATGATGGGCACGGTCACGTAGCCGGGCAGCTTGCGCACCAGGCGCGTGGCCTGCAGGCCGTCCATGGCGGGCATCTGCACGTCCATGAAGATGGCGTCGAACTGGCGCTTGCCGAGCTGCAACAAGGCCTGCTCGGCGTCGTCCGCCACCATGCATTCCACGCCGTGCGCGCGCAGCAGCTCGGCGGCGACGAGCTGGTTGATCTCGTTGTCTTCCACCACCAGCACCGTGCCGTCGAACTGCGCCAGCTCGCCGCCGGCGCCGGCTTCAAGCGGGCCGCCGGGCTGCGCATGGATGAGGGCGTCGTGCAGCGCGTCCAGCAGCGTGGAGGGCGTCACCGGCTTCTGCAGCAGGCCGTCCAGCGCATGCCCGTCCATGGCCGCCTCGACGGTCTCGCGGTCGTAGGCCGAGACCATGATGAAGACGGCATCGGACAGCGGCTCGGCGGCACGCAGTGCGTCGATGACCTGGAAGCCGTCCAGGTCCGGCATGCGCCAGTCGACGACGGCGACCTTGAACTTCTCGCCGGCGGCCTGCACGGCCTGCGCGATGTCCAGCGCCTTGCGGCCGGAGTCCGCCTCGTGCACGTCCAGCCCGAAGGAGCGCAACATCGCCGCCATCGTCAGGCGGGCGGTGAAGTTGTCGTCCACCACCAGCGCCTTCTGGCCGCGCAGCGACACGCGTGCATCGCGCATCTTCCGGGCGCGCGGCTGGTCCTGCTGGCTGTCGGCGGGCAGCGCGACGGTGAAGCTGAAGCGGCTGCCCTTGCCCTCCTCACCCTGCGCCTGCAGCGTGCCGCCCATCAGCTGCACGATGCGCTGGCTGATGACCAGGCCCAGGCCCGAGCCGCCGTACTTGCGGCTGATCGACGAGTCAGCCTGCGTGAAGGCGCTGAAGAGCTTGTCGCGCACTTGCGCCGTCATGCCGATGCCGGTGTCCTCCACCGCGAAGGCGATGCTGCCCTCGGCCGTCACACTGGCGCGGATGCAGACCTCGCCGCTTGCAGTGAACTTGACCGCGTTGCTGCCCAGGTTGAGCAGCACCTGCCTGAGCCGCAGCGCGTCGCCGCGCAGCAGGCGCGGGATGGCTTCGTCGCGGTCGATGATGATCTCCACGGGCTTGTCGGCCACCTGCACGTTCAGCACGGTGGCGACCTCGTCGAGCAGGCGGTCCAGCTCGAAGGGCGCGGCCTCCAGCTCCATCTTGCCGGCCTCGACCTTGGACAGGTCCAGCACGTCGTTGAGCAGGCGCAGCAGCGACTTGGCCGAAGACTGCAGCTTCTCGATGTAGTCGCGCTGGCGGCCGCTCAGGTCGGTGCGCAACACGATGTGCGACAGCCCGAGGATGGCGTTCATCGGCGTGCGGATCTCGTGGCTCATGTTGGCCAGGAAGTCGGCCTTGGCCTGCGCAGCCTCCTCGGCCGCCTGCCTGGCCTGCACGAGGTGGTTGTGGCTGGCCGACAGCTTGGCGGTCATGGCGCGCAGCGCGTTCTGCAGCGTGCCCAGCTCGTCGTCGCGCGCCGAGGCCGGCGCGGCGGACAGGTCACCGCCCGCCACGCGGGTCGCCAGCGCCAGGCATGCGCCCACCGGCGCGAGGATGGAGCGCAGCGCCAGCGCGTAGCCGATGGCGGCGCCGACGATGGCAAGCGCGGCGATGGCCATCAGCGTCTTGCCGCCGGTGCTTCGCGTTTGCTCGAACGAGGCCATCGCCGCGCCCGCCAGCTCGCGGCTGACGTTCACCGTCGCGTCGACGGCCAGGCGATGCGTCTCGTAGGCCTGCTGCGCGCTGCCCAAGGCCTGCTGTGCGGCCACGTCGTCCCGCGCTGCGACGGCCGCCAGCACGCGGTGGGCGGCCGAGAAGATCTGCTCGCTGGTGCGCGCCAGGTCACCGGCCAGCAGCGGCTTCAGCGCCTCGGGGCCGTGCTGCGCCCAGTGCTCGCTCTGGCGCCGGTTCTCGTCCTCCAGCCGCTGCAGCGCCGCCTGCGCTGCGGCCACAGGCACCGAGCCTTCGGCCACCTGCGACAGCAGCAGCCGCGTCTCGATCAGGTAGAGCGGCGGCGGCATCGCGTCGGCCAGCACCGCCGATGAGGTCTGCGCCGCCGTGGCATTGCGCGCCAGCGCGTTGAAGCTCCACAGCGAGCAGGCCAGCACGGCCAGCGCGGCGCTGCCGGCGATGAGGCCGATGAAGTACAGCGATGAACGAAGCGTCTTGAACATGGGTGCCTCCCCAGGCAGGTCTAGCTTTGAACCGCGCTACACAACAGCACGATGCAGTGTGCCGGTGGATGTTCTGGGCACGCTATGGCTTCCTTGTCCCTGTGCCTCGCCGTGCGCCGGGTCGTCTCAATGATAGGAAGCTCAGCAGCCCCGGCACAACGCAACGGCAGCTGCCGGCTGTTCATGCCCGGCCGGTGCAGAAGTCCCGTGTGGCGCTGCGGTGCGGTCATGAGGCGGCCCGTCCTTGCGGCCATTGTGAAACCTGACCATGCGCGGCAAGGGCGAGATCGCCCAACCAGGGCCAGCCAACACTACGGCAGCAGGTCGCGACTGGCGCAAAAGGAACAGCCGCCAATGCAGGAGCAATTGGCGGCTGGCGGAGTGCTTGTGCCGGCTCATGCCGGCCGGCCCTTACACGCGGAACACCGACACCACCTGCACCAGCGCGTGCGCCTGCGTGCGCAGGCTTTCGGCGGCGGCAGCGCTTTCCTCCACCAGCGCGGCGTTCTGCTGCGTGGCCTGGTCCATCTGTGTGACGGCCTGGCCGACCTGGCTCACGCCGCGGCTCTGCTCGCTGCTGGCCGACGAGATCTCCGCCACGATGTCCGTCACGCGCTGAATGGCCTGGACGATGTTGGTCATCGTCACGCCGGCCTTGTCGACCAGGGCCGTGCCCTGGTCGACCTGCTCGACGCTGCTGCCGATGAGCGTCTTGATCTCGCGCGCGGCCTGAGCGCTGCGCTGGGCCAGCGTGCGCACCTCACCCGCCACCACGGCAAAGCCCCGGCCTTGCTCGCCGGCGCGAGCAGCCTCGACGGCCGCATTCAGCGCCAGGATGTTGGTCTGGAAGGCGATGCCGTCGATGGTGCCGATGATGTCGGCGATCTTGCGGCTGCTGTCGTTGATCGAGCGCATCGTGTCGACGACATCGCTGACCACCTTGCCGCCCTCGTTGGCGACGTTGCTGGCGCCCTTCGCGAGCTGGTTGGCCTGCAGCGCGTTGTCGGCGTTGTTGCGCACGGTGGCGCCCAGTTCGTCCATGGTCGCGGCGGTCTGCTGCAGCGCGCTGGCCTGCTCTTCGGTGCGCTGGCTCAGGTCCTGGTTGCCCTGGGCGATCTGCGAACTGGCCGTCGCCACGGTCTCCGAGTTGTTGCGCACGTCCGCAACGACGCGGGCCAGGTTGGCACGCATGTCTTCGAGCTTGGCGACCAGGCTGGTGGTGTCGCCGGGCATCACCTCGATGCGCGAGGCCAGGTCGCCATCGGCCACCGCAGCCACCGAGCGCAGGGCCACCAAAGGCTCGGCACCCAGCTGCTTGAAGACGCTGCGGGTCAGCATCACGCCCAGCGCGGCGGCCAGCGCGCACATCAGCAGGCCGCCGATGATCAGCGTGCGGCTGGTGACGGTGCTGGTGGCGTCCAGCGTCGCGGAGCGGTCGCCCAGCAGATCGGACTCGACCTTCATGAACTCGGCCACCCCCTGGCGGAAGGCATCCATCGCCGCCTTGTCGCGGCCGGCGGAGAACTCGGTCAGCATCTCGTCGGCCTGGGCCGAGCCTCCCGTCACGTCGCGGCGCAGCTTCATCAGCTGCTCGGCCACGGCGTTGAACTGCTCGTGGTTCTCCATCAGCTTGGCCAGGCGGGCCTGCTGCTGGGCGTTGTCGGCGGTCAGTGACTTGGCGGCGTCGAAATGCTTCTTGAAATCGCTGCGACCGGCCTTCAGCGGGTCGAGGAAGTTCTCATTGCCGCTGGCCACGAAACCGCGCAAGCCGGTCTCGATGTTCACCATGTTCAGCAGCATGCCCTGACCCTCGGCCAGCACCTTGTACGTGTGCGTGTTCCAGGCGGTGGTTTCGCGCAGCTTGGCGACGTTGACGACGGCGAGCGTGAACAGAGCGCCGGCAAACACGAGGATCACACCGAAGGTGACGGTGAGCTTCTTCTTCAATGACCATTGGTCGAACATCTCGGTGCTCCTGTGAGCGGAAAAGGGGCCGCAGGCGTGAACGCCTGCCGGGCGCGCAAGGACATGCGACGGTGAAACGGCGTGGGGACGTCGTCAGGCGGGCTGCCAGCCTAGTTACAGGCATGGAGCGGCGCTATCGCGCCCATCGCCCGCTGCCCGATCACGTGCATTCGTCCCGAAGATGGCGTTTTAGACGCCTGCAAGTGATGCTTCGGCCCATCGTGCCTAGGGCTTGTCAGCACCACGGCGTCTTTCTCTAACATCCGCGCCATGCGCGTCCTCTGTGTACTCCTGCTCGCCCTTGGCGTCACCGCATCTGCGGCGCCCCTCTCACCCGCGGCGCGTGCCGAGGTCGACGCGCTGCTGGCCCGACTGCATTCCTCCGGCTGCGAGTTCAACCGCAACGGCAGCTGGCATGCCGGCACGGCCGCCCGGGCGCATCTGCTGAAAAAGCTGGACTACCTGGAAGGCAAGGGCCTGGTGAAGACCGCCGAGCAGTTCATCGCACAAGGCGCGTCGGCCAGCAGCATGAGCGGCAAGGCGTATCTGGTGCGCTGCCCGGGCAAGGCGCCGGTGGAGAGCGCCAAGTGGCTGGCGGCGGAGCTGCAGCAGGTGCGGGCGGCACGGGCAGCGTCGGCGCCCCGCTAGCCCCATCCTCTGCTTGGCGCCGTCACCAGGGATTGAGCACGGGAACCTTGGCGTGCTCGAACTCCGAAACATCACGCGTCACCACCGTGAGCCCATGGTGCGCGGCGGTGGCGGCAATGATCAGGTCGGGCTGCGAGAAGGTGTGGCCGGCCTTGCGCCCCGCGTCCACCAGCAGCCGCCAGACCAGCATCACGTCCTCGGACACCGGCAGCACACGCTGCTCGAACATGGGCCTCACCTTGTGCGTCAGCCATGCGCTCAGCTCGGCGCGGCGACCGGCGTCGGGCATGCGCTCGATGCCATAGCGGATCTCGGCCAACGTCACCGTGCTGATGTGCAAGCTGTCCAGCGACTGCGCCGCGACGAACGCCAGCACGCGTGGCTCAGGGCGAGGCTTGCGCAGCTCGGAAATGACGTTGGTGTCCAGCAGATAGCCGCTCACAGCTCCACGTCGCGCACCGGCATGGGCGAGCGGCTCACTTCGAGGTCGATGTCGCGCCAGGGCGAGGCCTGCACGGCGTCGATCAGGTCCCTCCCCGTGCGTTCGCCCTTCAGACGGCGAAAGTCCTCCAGCGTGATGACGACCACCTCGTCACGGCCATGCACCGTGACATGCTGCGGCCCCTCGGCGTGGACACGCCGCACCAGCTCGCTGAAACGGGCCTTGGCGTCCTGCAGCACCCAGCGCCCCGGCCCGGCCGGTCGTTCTGATTTCGCTTGGCTCATAGGGGTTCCATTTCTGGTCAGGTTGACCAGAATATCGCGACAAGCGCGAAAGCTCAATCCATGCGCCTGACCCGCCGGCGCCTCGCCGAGCTGGCCCTGGCCGCGCTGCTGACCAGCGCGCTGGTGCTGGACTTCGCCTTTCCCCTCCCCGACCCCACCGCTACCTCCTCCACGCTGACGGTGCTGGCCGCCGACGGCACGCCGCTGCGCAGCTGGGCCAGCGCCGACGGCGCGCAGCGCCAGCCGACGACGCCCGAGGCGGTGTCACCGCGCTATCTGGAAGCCTTGCTGCACTACGAGGACCGCTGGTTCCACTGGCACCCGGGCGTCAACCCCGCCGCGCTGGCACGAGCCGCCTGGCAGTGGGCGCGGCATGGGCGCATCGTGTCGGGCGGGTCGACGTTGACGATGCAGGTCGCCCGGCTGGTGGACGACAAGGCGGCGGGCAGAAGCATCCCGGCCAAGCTGCGCCAGATCACCCGCGCGCTGCAGCTGGAGCTGCGTTTCAGCAAGCGCGAGATCCTGTCGCTCTACCTCAACCTCGCGCCCATGGGCGGCCCGCTGGAGGGCGTGGAGACGGCCAGCCGCGCCTATCTGGGCAAGAGCGCGGCGGACCTGTCGCAGGCCGAGGCCGCGCTGCTCGTCGCGCTGCCGCAGTCGCCCACGCGGCTGCGGCCCGACCGCGCCGTGGCCGCCGCCCAGGCCGCGCGCGACAAGGTGTTGACGCGCATGGCGACGTTAGGCATCTGGACGGCTGCCGATGTCGCCGACGCCAAGCTGGAGCGCGTCTTCGCGCCGCCGCTGCGCGCCCGCTGGCTGGCGCCGTTGGCAGCGGAGCGCCTGCGCCAGCAGGCAAAACGCGCAGGACGCTCCGAAGCCGTCATCCAGACCACCCTCGACGCCGGCCTGCAGGCCCGCCTGGAGCAACTGCTGGCCGACCGCCTCAACACGCTGCCCGACGCCGTCTCCATGGCCGCCCTCGTCGTCGACAACCGCACCCTAGAAGTGCGCGGTTATGCCGGCTCGGCCGACTTCAGCGACGCCCGCCGCAGCGCCCATGTCGACATGGTGCGCGCCCACCGCTCGCCCGGCTCCACGCTCAAGCCTTTCCTGTACGGGCTGGCGCTGGACGACGGCCTCATCCACTCCGAGAGCCTGCTCATCGACGCGCCGCAGAACTTCGGCGGCTATGCGCCGGGCAACTTCCAGGCGGACTTCTCCGGGCCCGTCAGCGTGAGCGAGGCCTTGCAGCGCTCGCTCAACGTGCCCGCCGTCGACCTGCTGGAGCGCCTGGGCGCCGAGCGCTTTGCCGGCCGGCTGCGCCACGCGGGCTTGAGGCTGCGGCTGCCGGCCAACGCGGCGCCCAACCTCAGCCTCATCCTGGGCGGCGGCAGCACATCGCTGGAGGAGCTGGTCGGCGCCTACGCCGCGCTGGCCCGGAGTGGCGTGGCCGGCAAGCCGCGCCTGACGCCGCAGGAGCCGCTGCAGGACACGCGGCTGATGAGCGAGGGCGCCGCCTTCATCGTGCGCGAGATCCTGGAGAACGGCGGCCGGCCCGGCAGCCCCTTCCGCGAGGGCAACCAGCGCGTGGCGTGGAAGACGGGCACCAGCTTTGGCTTTCGCGACGCCTGGGCACTGGGCGTGACCGACCGCTACACCTTCGGCGTCTGGGTCGGCCGGCCCGACGGCACGCCCAACCCCGGCCACTTCGGCGCCAACACGTCGGCGCCGCTGCTGCGCGATATCGCCGCCGCGCTCGGCCCGTCAGAGGCCAGGCAACAACTGGCCCCACGCCACCAGCCCGCCAGCGTCGGCGCCGTCGCCATCTGCTGGCCGCTGGGCACGGCCGAGGCCGCCACACCGCCCGAGCACTGCCTGCAGCGCCGCACCGCCTGGACGCTGGACGGCGCCGTGCCGCCCACGCTGCCGGACCGGCTGCAGCCCACCAGCCTCGTGCAGGCCGTGTGGACGCAGGGCGGCCAGCGCGTGCGCCCCGACTGCGCACCGGAGGCGATCAAGGCCGAGGCGGTGCGCTGGCCCACGCTGCTCGGCCCCTTCCTGGACGCCGCCCTGCTGCACCCCACCGAGCGCCTGCCCTGGGCGCCCGGCTGCGCACCGCGTGCCCCGGCCCAGGCACTGCGCATCGCCGGCCTGGAGCCCGGCACCGTGCTTCGCCCGGCGCCCGGGCGGCGCGACGTGACGCTGAGACTGCAGGCCATCGGCGCCCAGCAAGGCGTCAACTGGCTGCTGGACGGCCAGCTCGCCGGCAGCAGCGAGGCCGCCGGCAGCACACAGACGCTGACACTGAGCCAGCCCGGCCGCCATGCGCTGACGGCGCTGGACGGCCGTGGCCGCTGGGCGCGCGTGGCCTTCGAGCTGCAGGCCGACGCAGCGCCGCCGGCCGGGCGAGCAAAACTCCCGCACGCGGGGCCATGACGACCGCCTGCCCCGCCGACCTTCGTTAATCTGCCATGCTTCGCCCCCATGATGTGGCGCCTGTGCGCTAGCGGCCTGTCGAATGATGAATGAGCTGTTGACTTGGACCCTCGCTGCCGCGCTCGCGGTGGTTGTCGTGTTGCTGCTGTGGCTGGGGCAGCGTCGCCAGCAGCGTGCCCGCGACGCCGCCGCCCGCCGCGAGGCCGAGCGCGTCGCGCTGGAGCAGGCCGCGCACGCCGCGCGCGCGCAGCGCCTGGCCACCGAGCGTGAGCAGGCCACCGCACCGCCACCCGGCGAGAACGACGTGCAGGCCGGCGCGGTCGAGGCGCGCCGCCTCGTCGACGAAGGGCTGCGCCAGGCCGATGTCGAGCGCGAGGCCGGCGACATCACGCGCCGCATCGCCGGCGACGAGGCCGCCCGCCAGCAGCGCGACCAGGCACGGCACGACGCCGACCGAGCTGCACAGCAGGCAGAGCGTGAGGCCGCCGAAGCAGCCTCAGCACGCCGCGCCGAGGAGGCCGAAGCCACACGCATCGCCGAGGAAGCCCGCGCCCGCGAGGCCGCCGAAGCCGCCGCCCGCGAACAGGCCGCGCGTGAGGCGGCCGAAGCTGCGGAAGCTGCACGAGCCGCAGAAGCCGCAGAGGCGGCCCGCCTCGCAGCCGAGGCCGAGCGTGCCGAACGCGAGGCCGCCGAAGCCGCCCGCCTGGCCGCCGAAGCCCGCGTGCGCGCAGAGACCGAAGCCCGCCTGGCCCGCGAGCAGGCAGAGCGCGAAGCGGCAGCAGCGGCAGAGGCCGCCGCAGCGGCCCAGGCCGAGCGCGAGCGTCTGGCTGCCGAAGCCGAGGCCACTCGCCGCGCCGAAGAGGAAGCGGAACAAGCCGCTGCCCGGGCCGCAGCCGCCGCCGCCACACGCGAGCTGCGCGCCGATGAAACGCTGGTCGTCGTCGCCGACGACTCCAAGATCGTGCGCGTCAAGCTCAGCCGCCTGCTGGCCGCGCAGAGCTACCGCGTCGCGCTGGCCGAAAGCGGCGAGCAGGCGCTGGCGCTGATCGCCGCCGAGCGGCCGCATGTGCTGATCACCGACGTCGAGATGCCCGGCATCGACGGCTTCGAGCTGACCCGCCAGGTGCGCTCGGCGCCGGACACGGCCGCGCTGCCGGTGCTGATGATCACGTCCTCCGACGACAAGCACGAGGCCGCCGCCGCCGTGGGCGTGACGCAGCTGCTGGGCAAGCCTTTCTCGGAGGATTCGCTGCTGGCCGCCATCGAGCGCGCGCGCCTTGAGGTGCGCGTGCCGGCTTGATGCCCCCGGTCGGCTGAGGCCCCATGGAATTCCAGCGCTTCACGGCCGCCGACGCGGTGGCACACGAGGCTGCCATCGCCGAGCACAGGGCAATGCTGGCTTCAGCGCTGCAGGCCGGCAACGAGCTGGCCCAGGTCGACTGCACGGCCGACCTGGCCGGCCTGCTGACGACGGCCCGCCGCGAGGCCGAGGCACTGGCCTTGCTGGAGGCGCAGTTGGGCCGCATCGAGCGGTTCTCGGCCTCGGAGGTGTCCGGCTGGTTCTGGAACGCCTATGCCACGGCACTGCAGTACAACGGCCGGCGCGACGACGCCAACCCGGCGTTCGCACGGGCACTGGCGCTGTCACGGGCGGGCGGCTGGCGGCGCCTGCAGGCCTTCGTGCTGCAGCATTGGGGGCGCAGCTTGGTCGAGCAAGGCAGCCTCGACGAAGCGCAGCTCAAGTTCGAGGAGGCGCTGGCCATTCGTCAGCAGCTGAGCGACCCACGCACAGCCACCACCGAGAAGGCGCTGGCCGGGCTGGCCGGGTTGCGGGCGGGCACGGCGGGGATTTGAAACATACATTCCCCATCACGGCGCCCGGTCCGCGCGCCTTCAACAACTTCGCCGCCTCCCATGGGCCTGCTCACACGACTGTTCAGATCGAAGCCACCGGAGGTGCCCCTGTTTGAGCACCCGGTTCTTGGCTCCTTCAAGTACGACGCGACCACACAGGAGTGGGAGACCGTCGACTCTGCGCCGGTCTATCACGGTGGACTCTCTGGCTCTGCAATAGAGCCTGATCCCGCGAAGCTTGCCGAAGTTCTTCAACGCATGTCGAACCTTGCCCAGTACTGGCGCGCTTGCGAGAGTGACCTGCGCTACATCGCTGGCTGCTACTCCTCCTTGCCCAGCGACGCTGCGCCGGAGTCTCTGTTTCGAGTCGCAGCGCTCTCGCTCTACAAGGGCTACTGGGAAGTCTGCTTCGAGACCATCAAGCCACACAGGTGGCTGTACATCGGCATGCAGTTCGAGGGTGAGTGTCTCGTGTCCAACACCATCGACTCGTAGGCAGAAAGACGCGCGCCTCGTCGCCCCTCTCGAACGGAGCACACCATGGGACTCCTGACCTTCAGCATCAACGTCACGCTGGACGGCTGCGTCGACCACCAGGAAGGCATTGCCGACGACGAGACCCACACCTTCTTCACGCGTCTCATGGACGAGAGCGGAGCGATGCTGTGGGGCCGCGTCACCTACGAAATGATGGAGAGCTACTGGCCGGCGGTCGCCAGCGGTGACACGGATGCACCGCCAGCGCTGCGCGAGTGGGCGGTCAAGCTGGAGGCCAAGCCGAAGTACGTGGTGTCCTCGACGCGAAAGGACTTCCCGTGGACCCACAGCCACCACCTCGCCGGCGATCTGCGCGCGGGCGTGCAGCAGCTCAAGGACGCGACCCCGGACGGCGTGCTGCTCGGTAGCGGCAAGCTCGCGGCCGAGCTGGACCGGCTGGACCTGATCGACGAGTACCAGTTGCTCGTCCACCCCAGGATCGCCGGCCACGGCCCGACCCTGTACGAGAGCGGGCTGCCCAGCACGCGACGACTTGAGCTGGTCTCGGCCAGGCCGCTGCGCTGCGGCGCGGTCGCCATGCACTACCGGCGCGCGCGCTGACTCTCGACACGCGCCACGCGGCGGGAAGTCGTGCCGGGCCGCAGCCGGGCGGAGCAAGGCAGATCAACTTAAATAGAAAGGGCGTGATTTGCTGCACCCTCTTCAGAGGGAAGACGCGACTTGTCGTCCCTAAACTCGTTTCGTTAGGGCGACGCTGACCAAGCCCCCACGATGCAGCGCGCCCTGGTTTGAGGTGGGCTGCGCGCGAGGGGCTTGTTGAGCATTGCCATAGGTCAAACCTGGGGAATGCTCTTGAACCGCGTCTACAAATCCATCTGGAACGCCAAGTCCGGCACCTATGTCGCAGCCGCCGAGGCGACCCGGGCCGGTGGCAAGAGCGGCTCCAGCCGTGCGCTCGCGACCGCAACGCTCCTGCTGGCGCTGGCACCATCGATGGCCTTTGCCGCGCCTACGGCCGGGGTGGTGACCTCCGGCTCCGGCGCCATCACGCAGCAAGGTGCCACGACGACGATCAACCAGGGCTCCGCGACGCTGTCGCTGAACTGGGCCAGCTTCAATATCGGCGCCCACGAGACGGTGCAGTTCATCCAGCCCAGCGCCTCGTCGATTGCGGTGAACCGCATCTTCGACACCGCCGGCAGCCAGATCCTCGGTCGGCTGAACGCCAATGGTCAGGTCTACCTCATCAACCCCAATGGCATCCTGTTCGGCCAGGGTGCGCAGGTCAATGTGGGCGGCCTCGTGGCCTCGACGCTGGATTCCCTGCAGCTCCATGGCAGTTCGGTCAGCCTAAGCGGCGCGGGCCAGGGCAGCGTGGTGAACCAGGGGCAGATCGAGGGCCGCTATGTGGCGCTGGTCGGCAACACGGTGGCCAACGATGGCACGATCAACACGCCCAACGGCACAGCGGCCCTGGGCGCGGGCAGCGCCGTGACGCTGAGCTTCGCGGGTAGCGATCTGGTGGGCCTGCAGGTGGACACGGGCGTGCTGAATGCGCTGGCGCGCAACGGCGGGTTGATGCAGGCCGACGGCGGCCGGGTGCTGCTGAGCGCGGGGGCCAAGGACGATCTGCTCGCCAGCGTGGTGAACAACACCGGCATCGTGCGTGCCCGCACGGTGGACCAGCGCGGCGGCGAGATCGTGTTGCTGGGCGGCATGGCCGCCGGCACGGTGCAGGTGGGCGGCACGCTGGATGCCTCCGCGCCTGCGGGCGGCACTGGCGGCGCCATCGACACCAGCGCGGCGCATGTCAAGGTGACGAGCGACGCCCAGGTCACCACGCTGTCCAGCACGGGCCAGAACGGCAGCTGGCTCATCGACCCGACCGACTTCACCATCGGCAGCGGCGGCAGCATCTCCGGCGCTACGCTGAGCGCGTCGCTGGGTTCGGGCAATGTCACCATCCTTTCCAGCGCAGGTGCCGGCAGCAGCGGCGCGGGCAACATCTATGTGAACGACACGGTGTCCTGGGGCGCCAACCTGCTGACGCTCACCGCCGCCAAGGACATCGTCGTCAATGCCGTGATGACCGGCACCGGCAGCGCCTCGCTCGCGCTGAACCCGGCCACGGCCAATGGCAGCGATGCCGCCGTCGCGGGCGGTGCCGTCAAGATGGGCCTGGGCACGGCCGGCAGCGTCAACGCCGGCACGGGCAACGCCTTCACCGGCCAGGTCAACTTCAACAGCGCGGGCACGCTGAGCATCAGCGGCAACACCTACACCGTCATCAACAGCCTCGGCAGCGCCGGCAGCACGACGGGCACGGACCTGCAGGGCATCCACGGCAATCTGAGCGGCCGCTACGTGCTGGGCAGCAACATCGACGCCACGGCGACCGCTGGCTGGAACGCCGGCGCCGGCTTCAACCCCATCGGCCTGGGCTCGGGCAGCTTCACCGGCGCTTTCAATGGGCTGGGGCACAGCATCGACGGCCTGACCATCAGCCGCGCGGGCAACACCGAAGTGGGCTTGTTCAGCCGGCTCAACGGCGCCAGCGTCAGGAATGTCGGCCTGAGCGCCGCCACCGTGGCGGGCGCCGGCAACATCGGCCAGTTGGTGGGCTACGCCACCAACTCGACGATCAACCGCGCCTACGCCAGCGGCACGGTCACCTCGGGAGGCGGCCTGGGCTCGGTGGGTGGCCTGATCGGCGCGCTGGCCGGCACCACGGTCAGCGAGAGCTTCACCGCAGGCAGCTTGACCAGCACGGGCGGCGGCAATGTCGGCGGCATGCTCGGCGCGATGGAGGGCGGGGGCTTGATCGACAACAGCTACTCAGCGATGACGGTGAACAGCACCAACGTCGTGGGCGGCCTGGTCGGCGCCATGAGCAGCGCCAACACCTCCACCGATTCCACCGTTAGCAACAGCTACGCCACGGGCAACGTCACCGGCTCTCTGGACACCGTGGGTGGCCTGGTTGGCTACATGGGCGGCACGGTGTCGAAGAGTTATGCCACGGGCAATGTCACGGCGCCCGGCGGCAGGATTGGCGGCCTCGTCGGGCACAACGGCGCAGACATCAGCGGCAGCTATGCCACGGGCGCTGTCACCAGCGCCAACGGCGGCGAACTGGGCGGCCTGATCGGCCGCAACGACATCGGCGCCACGGTGGACAGCAGTTATGCCACCGGCAACGTCAGCTCCCAAGGCAACTACCAAGGCGGCCTGGCGGGCAGAAACCTGCGCACGATCACGAATTCATACGCCACCGGCAATGTCGGCGACGGCGGCACCGGCAATGCCGACTACGTCGGCGGCCTGGTCGGCCAAACCGACGGCAACCGCGGCCCCTTGATCACCAACAGCTACGCCACCGGCGCCGTGACCGGCGGCAGCTATGTCGGCGCGGTCCTGGGCCGGTTGGACACCGGCCTCGTGAACAACACCTTCTACCTGTCCGGCGTCAACGGTGCGGTGACCGGCCTGGGCAGCGCCGGCTCATTGCGCACGGGCGGCAGCTCGAATGCCGGCATCGCCGACGTGGCGGGCATCACGCACGGCATGAGCCTGGCCGCCCTGCGGGCCAAGCTCAACCTCACGTCGGCGACCGGCGCCAACGGCAACGTCAACCCCGGCTGGGACTTCGACACCACCCCCATCTGGGGCTACGAGGCGGGCCGGAACAACGACATGCCCGTGCCCTGCGCCTTCATCACCTGCGTGCTGACCATCCGGGTCTATGTCGCGCCCGTCACCGGCTCCAACGTCTACGGCAGCGCGCCCCTCTTCAGCTACAGCCTCGTCGATGCGAGCGGCAGCCCCTACTCGCTGACCAACGCCTCCGTCACGGGCACGGCCCTCTACGTGGGCAGCCCCATCCTGCCGAGCAGCAGCACCGGGGCCGGCAGCTACAGCTTCAGCTACGACAGCGGCCTGAGCCTAAGCGGCTCGGGCGCCAGCCAGTACGTGCTGAGCGCCTACAGCCTGCCCACCGCCTGGACGGTCACCCGGGCGCCGCTCACCGTCACCGCGCTGGGTGCCAGCCGGGCCTACAACGCCAGCAGCTACAGCGGCGGCAACGGCATCAGCTACAGCGGCTTCGTCAACGGCGAGACGGCGGCCGTGCTGGGTGGCGCGCTCGGCTACGCCGGCAGTGCCCAGGGCGCGCGCAACGTCGGCAGCTACAGCGTCACGCCGCAGGGCTTGAGCAGCAGCAACTACGCCATCAGCTACACCAGCGGCACACTGGCCATCACGCCCGCTGCGCTGACGCTGGCCGCCGCCAGCGCCAGCAAGACCTACGACGGCACGCTCGCGTCCAGCGGCGCGGTCACCGTCACCGGCCTGCAGGGCAGCGACAGCATCAGCGGCATCAGCCAGGCCTACAACAGCAAGGACGTGGCAAGCGCGACCACGCTCACGGTCAACAGCGGCTACACCGTCAACGACGGCAATGGCGGCGGCAACTACACCGTCAGCACGACGGGCGCAGCCGGCAGCATCACCGCCGCAGCCCTATCCGTCACCGCCCAGAACGCCAGCCAGGCCTACAACGCCAGCACCTACGGCGGTGGCAATGGCGTGGCCTACAGCGGCTTCGTGAACGGCGAGACGGCGGCCGTGCTCGGCGGCACGCTCGGCTACGGCGGCAGCGCGCAAGGCGCGCGCAACGTCGGCAGCTACGCCCTCACGCCGCAGGGCCTGAGCAGCAGCAACTACGCCATCAGCTACACCAGCGGTACGCTGGCCATCACGCCCGCCGCGCTGACGCTGGCCGCCACCAGCGCCAGCAAGACCTACGACGGCACGCTCGCGTCCAGCGGCGCGGTCACCGTCACCGGCCTGCAGGGCAGCGACAGCATCAGCGGCATCAGCCAGGCCTACAACAGCAAGGACGTGGCGGGTGCGAGCACCCTCAGCGTCAACAGCGGCTACACCGTCAACGACGGCAACGGCGGCGGCAACTACACCGTCAGCACGGCGGGCGCAGCCGGCAGCATCACGCCCGCCACGCTGACAGTGACGGCGCTGAATGCCAGCCCGAGCTACAACGCCAGCAGCTACAGCGGCGGCAATGGCGTGAGCTACAGCGGCTTCGTCAACGGCGAGAGCGCAGCGGTGCTGGGTGGCACGCTCGGCTACGGCGGCAGCGCCCAGGGCGCGCGCAACGTCGGCAGCTACAGCCTCACGCCACAAGGCCTGAGCAGCAGCAACTACGCCATCAGCTACACCAGCGGCACGCTGGCCATCACGCCCGCCGCGCTGACGCTGGCCGCCGCCAGCGCCGGCAAGACCTACGACGGCACGCTCGCGTCCAGCGGCGCGGTCACCGTCACGGGTCTGCAAGGCAGCGACAGCGTCAGCGGCGCCAGCCAGAGCTACAACAGCAAGGACGTGGTGGGAGCCAGCACGCTCACGGTCAACAGCGGCTACACCGTCAACGACGGCAATGGCGGCGGCAACTACACCGTCAGCACGGCGGGCGCAGCCGGCAGCATCACACCCGCCACGCTGACCGTGACGGCGCTGAATGCCAGCCCCAGCTACAACGCCAGCAGCTACAGCGGCGGCAACGGCGTGAGCTACAGCGGCTTCGTCAACGGCGAGAGCGCAGCGGTGCTCGGCGGCGCACTCGGCTACGGCGGCAGCGCCCAGGGCGCGCGCAACGTCGGCAGCTACAGCCTCACGCCGCAAGGCCTGAGCAGCAGCAACTACGCCATCAGCTACACCAGCGGCACGCTGGCCATCACGCCCGCCGCGCTGACGCTGGCCGCCTCCAGCGCCAGCAAGACCTACGACGGCACGCTCACGTCCAGCGGCGCGGTCACCGTCACCGGCCTGCAGGGCAGCGACAGCATCAGCGGCATCAGCCAGGTCTACAACAGCAAGGACGTGGCCAGCGCGACCACGCTCACGGTCAACAGCGGCTACACCGTCAACGACGGCAACGGTGGCCGCAACTACACCGTCAGCACGAGCACGGCCACGGCGAGCATCGCACCCGCCGTGCTGAGCTATGTGGCGGCCCCCGCCAGCATGATTGCCGGCACCAGCACCCCGAGCCTGAGCGGCACGGTCACCGGCTTCGTCGGCGGCGACACGCTGGCCAACGCCACCACTGGCTCGCTGGTCTGGAGCAGCAGCGCCGGCCAGACCGGCGCTCCCGCCGCCTACGCGGTCCAGGGCGGTGGCCTGGCCGCCGCGAACTACGTCTTCACGCAGGCGGCCGGCAACGCGACGGCGCTGGTGGTCCAGCCAGGCGTTCTGCCGTCCCCGGTCGTGAATGCCGTGGCGGTCTACACGACGACCCAGAGCTCGACGGCAATGCCCCCTGGCGCCAACCCGGGCAGCCTCCTCCCGCCAACGGCCTCGGGTGCCGGCAGCGGTGGGGCCAGCGCCGGGAACCCGGCTGCGGCAGCCGGCGGCACGATCGTCAGCGCGCCGCTCGCCTTGAACGGGCTCTCGACGCTGCAGATCAGCGACGGCGGTGTCAACGTCAACCAGTTCAAGCGGCCCGCCCCCGGCGACGCCGGCAAGTAACAGCACCAGAACAGAGCACCGGAACGGCCGCTCACGCGCGGCCCGACCTCACCGGATCGACCATGACCCAAACCCTTCTCGCGGCCGCGCTGGCCTCCCTGCTCGCGCTGCCCGGCACCGCCCAGGCGGCCGCGCCCGCCGGCACACCTCCCGGCTCCGGCGATCTCCTGCAACAGCTCAAGCCCGCCCAGCCGCCCATGCCGGCCCCGGCCAACACCGGCCTGCGGGTTCAGCAAGGCAGCGCCGAATCCCTGCCGGCCAGCCAGCCCTTCGCGGTGCGGCAGGTGCGCATCATCGGCAACACGCTCGTCGACACGGCCACGCTGCACGCACTCGTCGCCGCTGCGGAAGGCCGCAGCCTCACGCTGCAGCAGCTCGAAGACCTGGCGCGCCATATCACCGCCCACTACCAGGCCCGGGGCTACCTGGTGTCCCAGGCCATCGTGCCCGCGCAAACCATCAAGGACGGCATCGTCACCCTCCAGGTGGTCGAGGCCCGCCTTGGCAAGGTGGTGCTCGACAACCAAAGCCGTGCCGCCACGTCGCTGCTGCAAGCCACGCTGGCCACGCTGCAGGCCGGCGGCGCCGTCGAGCAGGAGCGCATCGAGCACGCGCTGCTGCTGATCTCCGACATCTCCGGCCTGACCGTCAACGCCGTGCTCAAGCCCGGCGAACAGGTGGCCACCTCCGATCTCGTGGCCACGGTCCAACCCCGGCCCGCCGTGAGCGGCAGCGTGCAGGCCGACAACCTGGGCAACCCGGTCACCGGCCGGGCGCGGCTGGGCGCCAACGTCACCATCAACACGCCGCTGGGCCTGGGCGACGCGCTCAGCCTATTCGCGCTGACCTCCGGGTCGGACATGCGCATCGGCATGCTCGACTACGAGTCCGTCGTCACCGGCTCGGGCACCCGCCTGGGGGCGTCCTATTCCACGCTGCGCTACAAGCTGGGCGGCGACTTCAAGGCCCTCGGTGGCCATGGCACGGCCGACACCTGGAGCCTGCGCGCCCGGCAACCCCTGGCCCGCAGCCGCACCTTCAACCTCCATGGCCAGGTCCAGGCCGAGCGGCTGAACCTGCGCGACCAGGTTGACAGTGCCGGCATCCAGTCGGCCCGCCGCGTCGAGACCCTGAGCGCCAGCCTGTCGGGCGACAGCCGCGACGTGAACGGCTTGAACTTCTGGCGCCTCGCGCTCACCGGCGGACAGGTCCGCTTCAACAACGCCGTGGCGCAGCAGGCAGATGCCGTGACCACCCGGACCCGGGGCGGCTTCCACAAACTGAACCTCAGCCTCGCCCGCCTGCAAGGGCTGGACGCCAACACCTCGGTGCTGCTCAACGTGGCGGGCCAATGGACGCAGGACAACCTCGACCCGTCGCAGAAGATGAGCGTGGGCGGCGCCTACAACGTGCGCGCCTACGACATGGGCAGCCTCAGCGCCGACAGCGGCTACACCGCCACGGCCGAGCTGCGACGGCGCCTGGGCGCGGCCTGGCAAGTCCAGGCCTTCGTGGACGCCGCCCAGGTCACGGTCAACCGCAAGCCCTGGGACGCCAGCCAGCCGAACCGCGCCCGCTTGTACGGCGCCGGCCTCGGCCTCGAATGGAGCAACCCCGAGGGCTGGGCCGTGAAGGCGAACATCGCGCAACGCCTGGGCAAGCTGACGCCACTGCTCGACACCGCCGCGCGTTCACGCGCCTGGATTCAGCTCAGCAAGGAGATCTGATCGGCGACAGCCGGACGGGCCGCGCCCGGCCCGACACGCCCAAGCGTGGGTCGAGTTGAAAGAGCGGCAGGCCATCCGCGCTATCGTTACGACCTCCCCTCCAACACGAGCCCCCCCCGATGCGCCTCGTCCTCCTTGCCGCCCTGACCCTGGCCGCCGCCAGCGCCGCCCAGGCCACCTCCTTCGCCTCGTCGGCCGCCGCCGGCGGGTCTGCCTCCTCGGGCAGCGTGTCCGACTCCTTCAAGGCCTCGTCCGGCAGCAGCGCCGGCGGCGACAAGCGCGCCGAAGGCCGCTACCGCGTCACCGACGTGGCCCAGGCCGAAGCCGGCAAGCTGCGGCTGACGCTGGCCCGCGACGGCGCCGCCAACGCGAACGACACCGTCGAGCTGACCCTGCCCCAGCAAGCCCTGGCCGCCCGCGCCGTCAACGTGGGCGACTCGGTGCAGGCCACGCCTCAGCCCTATGGCACCGCCTTCGCGCATGCCGATACGGGCCAGGCCTTCTTCCTGGTGCTGGAAGACGCCTGGCATCGGGAGCTGGCCGCGCGCGTCGTCAAGCCTTGATTCGTCACTCCCTGGCGGCGGCGCTGCTGGCCGCTGCCGGCGCAGCCCAGGCCGGCTCGCTGCCCCAGGGCTGCGACCGCCCCGTCACCGTCACCGCCACGCAGCAGGACCGCCTGCTGCGCTTCGCCGCCGTCATCCGCGAGACGCTTGCCGCCTCGGGCGCCAAGGCGGCGCTGATCGCCCGCTCGGGCACCGACCTGTCGCGCTTCGGCCTGCGCTATTCGCATGCCGCTGTCGCGTTGGCTGACGGCCTGGACACACCGTGGGCCGTGCGCCAGCTCTACTACGCCTGCGCCGAGGGTCAGGCGCGCCTGTTCGACCAGGGCCTGGCCGGCTTCGTGACCGGCAGCGACGACGCCGAGGTCGGCTACGTCAGCTTGCTGCTGCTGCCACCCGAGGCCGCCGCGCCACTGGCCGCCGCCGCGCGGGACAAGGGCGTCGCGCTGGGCCTGCTGCACGCGCGCTACAGCGCCAACGCCTACCCCTTCAGCACCGATTTCCAGAACTGCAACCAGTGGGTGGCCGAGCTGCTCGCCGCGTCCACCGCCGGCACGACCACCCGTGCCGATGCCCAGACCTGGCTCAAGCGCGAAGGCTATGCGCCCGAGCCGGTGCACGCCTCGCCCTGGCTGATGCTGGCCGGGCGCTTCGTGCCCTGGCTGCATTTCAGCGACCACCCTGTCGAGCAGCTCAATGCCGGCGCGGTGCAGACCAGCCTGCCGACGAGCGTCGAGGCGTTTGCGCTGAAGCGCTGGCCGGCGGCGCGGCGCATCGAGTTCTGCCATGGGCCGCAGGGCGTGGTGATGCGCGAGGACGGCCAGCCGCTGGCGCAGGGCTGCGTGCCACAGACAGGCGACCGCGTGCTGCCGCTCGACTGACGCGTCAGGGCACGGCCTGCCAACCGATGGGCGTCCAGCGCAGCAGGATGTCGGTCAGCTGAGCGGGTGAGCGCCGGGCGACGTCACGCGCGTAGGTGCGCAACGCGTCCAGCCCGGCCGGCGAGTCGTCGGCGCTGTAGAGCACGGCGTCCTTGGCCGGCAGCGCGACGATGAGCACGCCGCCCTGGGCCTTGGCCAGCGGCGCCCAGTCGTTGGGCGACAGCACGCGGCTGGACTCGTAGAAGTCGCCGCCCAGCGTGCGGATGGCGCCGGGCTTGACGGGTTTGGCCACATCGGCCAGCGGCTTCAACGTCGCGCGCACGTTGGCCAGCGCGAGTTCGTGGGCCTGCTCTGGCGACAGGCCGAGCGTCTCGCAGTCGCTCTCGTTCAGCAGCCGCGCGCTGCGCTCGCTGTCCAGCACCGGCACGGCCACCAGCCCGGCGACGAAGGCGCGGCGCAGCGGCGCGGCCTTGGCGGCGGCGGCGGCCGGCGCGGCGGCGCGGCCGAAGTCGGCGGGGCGCACGGTGAGCCGCAGGGCTTCCTTGGTCACCGGCGCCATGGCCTTGTTGCTCACGTCAACCACGGCCTGAACAAAACGCCGTTGTTCATCGTCGCAGGCCTGGACATTGGCACGGCAGAAGCCGAACACGCGGTCCAGGTTGACCTGCAGCTCGCCCACCTTCAGCGTCAACGGCTCGGCGGCGATGGTGATGGCCGTGTCCGTCAGTCGCGCGCGCAGCAGCGCCGCGAACTTGTCAGTGAAGGTGGCCCGCTCGGCGGTGCTGCCCTCGCCGGTATTCCATTGCACCGTCTGGAACAGGCCCTGCATGGCCTCATGCTCGCGCAGCGCCTCGCCACTGCCCTCGAACGTCATCAGGGCGAGCTGGCCGCTGGGCGCCAGCAGCACGTACTGCAGGAAATAGCCGTTGCCGCGCAGCAGCCGGCTGACCTCGCTGCCGATGAAGCGCAGCTGCGTGCCGTCCGGCAGCGCCTGCCGGCCCAGCGGCAGCACGACCTTGCCGGCCTGCTGCGCCTGCGCCGTCACCATGCGGTCAACGGAATCCTCCATCTTGGCCCTCGCCTCGGGGCCATTGCTGGCCGACGGGCCAAGGCGCATCACCGTCACCAGCACCTTGGCGCCGCTCGGGCCGGCCAGCTCGAAAGGCGACTGCGTGGACTTGAGGGCATAGCCGGCCGGCCAGTCCAGCGACAGGGAACCGAGGCGGATCTCGGCCGCCTGCGCCAGGCCAGCGGCGAGGGCCAACAGCCCGGCCACGAGGAGAGTCGTCGAACGCATGCGCACCCTGAAGGCAAAGTCAGTGGAAGCGCCGCACTATGCCCAATCCATGCGATGGCCTCAATTGAGGCACCCGACTCGACAGTTCTGCGGATGGCAAGTGCACCGCCGCTGCGCACAGTCCGCCCCCACAAGATCACTTTCTCTCTCGGGGGCTCACATGGACGAATTGCTGGACCGGGTCGCAGACGCGACGCCGGAGGTCACCGCCACCACCACCAACGACGGCGCCGAGCTGCAGGGCTCGTCGTTCGACTACCTGACAAGACCTGGCACCGACCTCGCTGCCAAGGCGCAGGCCTTCCATGCCTGGGCGCAGACGCGGGTCACGCACGGCGTATTTCCCTACGCCAAGCGCCTGGGCGGCCGGCCGGGCGCGACAGCGGAGCTGACGATGCTGGACGGCCAGCGCCATGCGGGGCTGAACTTCTCGTCGCAGGAATACCTGTCGCTGGCCCGCCACCCCGCCGTATGCGCGGCGGCGCAGGCGGCGATGGAGCGCTACGGCGTGCACAGCGCCGGCTCCACGGCGCTGGCCGGCAATGTCGAGGAGACCACGGCGTTGGAGGCCGAGCTGGGCGAGCTGCTGCGCATGCCCGAGGTGCTGCTGTTTCCGACCGGCTGGGCCGCCGGCTTCGGCGCCATCAAGGGCCTGGTGCGTGAGACCGACCACGTCATCATCGACCAGCTGGCCCACAACTGCCTGCACGAAGGCGCCCGCGCGGCCACGCCCAATGTCCACCTGCACCGGCACCTGGACGCGGATCACGTCGAGCGCCTGCTCAAGCGCGTGCGCCAGCGCGACCCGCGCAACGGCATCCTGGTCGTCACCGAGGGTTGCTTCTCGATGGACGCCGACTCGCCCGACATCGCGCGGCTGCAGGCGCTGGCGCGCGAGCATGGCGCGCTGCTGATGGTGGACGTGGCCCACGACCTCGGCAGCCTGGGCGCGGGGGGCGGCGGCCAGCTGGAGCTGCAGGGCCAGCTGGGCCAGGTGGACCTGGTGATGGGCTCGTTCTCCAAGACCTTCGCGTCCAACGGCGGCTTCGTCGCCAGCCACGACCCGGCGATCAAGGAATACCTGCGCTTCTACGCCGCGCCCAACACCTTCTCCAATGCGCTGTCGCCGGTGCAGGTGGCCATCATCCGCGCCTGCGTGGCCATCGTGCGTTCCGCCGAGGGCGCCGCGCGGCGCGGGCGGCTGATGCAAGCCATCCTGGCGCTGCGCGGTGCGCTGACCGAGCAAGGCATCACCGTGCTGGGCCATCCCTCGCCCATCGTGCCGGTCATGCTGGGGCACGACGCGCTGGCCCGCGTGGCCAGCCGCGAGATGGGCCAGGCCGGCTTGCTGGCCAACCTGGTGGAGTACCCGGCGGTGTCGCTGAACAGCGCGCGGCTGCGCATGCAGGTGATGGCCGACCACACGCCGGCGCTGTGCCAGACGGCGGCGCGCATCGTGGCCGATGCACTGCAGCGGGCGCGGGTGCTAACGGGCGAGGTGCACTGAGTATTCGGGCCGAGCGCCGGGCCTGCCATGGCCTTCCGTAGGCACAAGCAGTCCGCAGGGACTGCTTGTGTCCGACTCCAGTTCACCAAGCCGGTCCACTTGGCGATGTGCTGGCGGCTCGATGCCGCAAGCATCGCCGTCCCCCCGGGGGCTGAGGCCGGCAATGACAAGTCCTGTGGACTTGTCGTGCCTGCCGAAGAGCAGCCGCTCCGTCGGCTGCGCGGTCTGCAAGACCGACCAGGCTCGCGCGCGTTCAGCGGCGAGACTGGGCGAGGGGCATATCAGTCGCGTGAAGGGATCTTGAGCCCGCGCTGCACGGCCGGCCGCGCGAGGAAGGCCTGCAGCACGCGGTCCACCTCGGCGAAGTCGCCGTAGCCGACCAGGTCGCCCGCGCCGTAGAAGCCGACCAGGTTGTTGACCCACGGGAAGACGGCGATGTCGGCCACCGTGTACTCGTCGCCCAGCAGCCAGGCCTTGCCCTGCAGATGCTTGTCCAACACGCCCAGCAGGCGACGCGACTCGGCGGCATAGCGGTCACGCGGGCGCTTGTCTTCATAGTCCTTGCCGGCGAACTTATGGAAGAAGCCGAGCTGGCCAAACATGGGCCCAACGCCGCCCATCTGGAACATCAACCACTGCAGCGCCTCGTAGCGTCGCGCGCCGTCCTGGGGTAGCAACTGGCCGGTCTTGTCGGCCAGGTAGATCAGGATGGCGCCGCTCTCGAACAGCGGCAGCGGCACACCGCCCGGGCCGCGCGGGTCGATGATGGCGGGGATCTTGTTGTTCGGGTTCAGCGACAGGAACTCGGGCGTGAGCTGGTCGTTGGTGTCGAACTTGACGAGGTGGGGTTCGTACTCCAGGCCCAGCTCCTCCAGCGCGATGGACACCTTGACGCCGTTGGGCGTGGGCAGCGAGTACAGCTGCAGGCGGTCCGGGTGGGCGGCGGGCCACTTGTGGGTGATGGGGAAGTCGCTGAGCTGGGTCATGGCAGGGGCCGGAGATGAAGTCGGCGCGACTGTAGAGGCGCGGGCAACAGCCTGTATTGGCCGTGGGTGGGTCAGGGCTTTGCGGAGCCGGGCTTTTTCAGCAGGTAGCGGATGCCGGCAATGGCGATCGCCACCACGCCACAGGCCAGACAACCCCAGTGCAGCACCGACAGCGGCACGATCCGCAACAGCCCGTTGGCCGCCGACAGCGGTTGCAAAGGCTGGATGTCGGCATGCATGACGCTGTCCAGCAGCACATGGCTCCAGGCCCCCAGCGCTGCGCCGATGGCCACCTGGCGCAGCGTCAGCGCCGGCAGCAGCCGCTTCACACCCGCCCGGCGCAGCAGCCAGAAGGCCGCCACGATGGCCAGCGCCACCAGCGTCGCGCCGACGTAGGTGTGGAAGAAGGCGTGCACCGGGTGGCGGCGGTGCACGAGGTTGTAGAGCGACTCCACGTCGATCAGCACATTGGCCGCGCAGAAGGCCAGGAAGCTGACATGGCGCGGCGCGATGGCCTGCAGCGCGGCGCCGGGGCCGAAGTGGAAGGGGGTGATGGGCATGGCGCACGACGATAACTGCGCCGGCGCGAAAATGCCCGCATGCCCACCACCGCCCCCGCCCCCGCGCAGCCCTCGCGGCTTGCGCTCTACCTGCAGCTGATCCGGTGGGACCGCCCCGCCGGCTGGCTGCTGCTGCTGTGGCCGACGCTGGCCGCGCTGTGGATCGCGGCGGATGGTTTCCCCGGCTGGCATCTGCTGGCCGTCTTCACGCTCGGCACGGTGCTGATGCGCTCGGCCGGCTGCTGCGTCAACGACGTGGCCGACCGCGACTTCGACAGGCACGTGAAGCGCACCGCGCAACGGCCGGTGACGACGGGCGCGGTGTCGGTGAAGGAGGCGTTGCTCCTGGGCGCGGCGCTGGCGCTGGTGTCCTTCGGCCTGGTGCTGACGACCAACCCGCCGGCCATCCTGCTGAGCTTCGCCGCGCTGGCCGTGGCCATCGCGTACCCGTTCGCCAAGCGCGTGCTGGCCATGCCGCAGGCGGTGCTGGGCGTGGCGTTCTCGTTCGGCATCCCGATGGCGTTTGCGGCGGCGCTGGGCGGCGCGGAGTGGAACCTCCGCTCGGTGCCGCTGTCGGCCTGGGGGCTGCTGCTGGCCAACCTGTTCTGGGTGCTGGCCTACGACACCGAGTACGCGATGGTGGACCGCGACGATGACCTGCGCATCGGTGTGCGCTCCTCGGCCATCGCGCTGGGGCGCTGGGATGTGGCCGGCAT
The DNA here is from genome assembly GCF_043555835.1 of Pelomonas parva. Classification (NCBI taxonomy): domain Bacteria; kingdom Pseudomonadati; phylum Pseudomonadota; class Betaproteobacteria; order Burkholderiales; family Sphaerotilaceae; genus Roseateles; species Pelomonas parva. Next base: position 430,478 of record NZ_JBIGHV010000003.1, read on the forward strand.
CATGTTCTTCTACGCCACCTACCTGGCGATGTGGGCCGGCCTGGGGCTGCGGCTGGGCCTGGGCCGCTGGTTCCTGGCCGGCATCGTCGTGGCGGCCGCGCAGGCGCTGTGGCACTACACGCTGATCCGCCAGCGCAGCCGCGCGGAGTGCTTCCGCGCCTTCCGCGCCAACCACTGGCTGGGCTTTGCGGTGTTTGCGGGCACCGCGCTGGACTTGGCGCTGAGGTGAAAAATAACGTCGCATCGCAACGGCATTCAGTGCCCGGCCACCCAGGCACGCGCTTACATTGCCCCGCGAAATGGCGGGGAGTGAAGCGATGACGAATGTGATGCGCCACGGCAGCGCGCTGGCGTTGGTGATGGGCCTGGCGCTGGCCGGTTGCGGTGGCGGTGGTGGGGGTGGCGGCACGTCGATAGTGGGCGGAACGCCCGTCCCGCCCGGCTCCTCGGGCAGCACCGGCGGCCTTTCCCCCGACCCGGCCGGCCCGTCGGCCAGCTTCGCCCAGCAATGCGCGCCCGCCAACACGCTCGCCAGCGCCAGCCAGCGCAATTCCTCGCTGGACACCGAGAAGAAGTGGCTGCGCGCCTATGTCGACGAGGCCTACCTGTGGCGCGACGAGGTGCCGCGCGTGGACCCGAACGAGCCGCGCTTCGGCGGCAGCGACATCTATGCCGCGATGGACAGCTACCTGGAGGCGCTGAAGACGCCGCAGCTGACCGACTCCGGCGCGCGCCGCGACAAGTTCAGCTTCAGCTACCCGACGGCCGAGTGGAACGCGCTGCTGGAAGGCGGCAGCGAGGTCAGCTACGGCATCGAATGGAACATCGCCAGTGAAACCCCGCCCCGGCGCGTGCGCATCGCCTATGTCGAGGCCGGCTCGCCGGCCGCCACGGCCGGCCTGCAGCGCGGCGACGAGCTGGTCAGCGTCGATGGCACCGCCGCCGACGTGACCTCGGATGCCGGCGTCGACGCGCTGAACGCCGGGCTCTACCCGGCCAGCGGTTCGACGCATGCGTTCGTCGTGCAGCGCGGCGGCGTGCAGCTGTCGCGCAGCCTCACGGCGACGCGCCTCACGCGCAACCCGGTGCCGCAGGCCCGCGTGCTGACGCTGCCCGGCGGCGCGCGCACCGGCTACCTGCTGTTCAACGACCACAACGTGCCGTCGGAGAACCTGCTGATCAGCGCCGTCAACGACTTCCGCACCCAGGGCATCAGCGAACTGGTGCTGGACCTGCGCTACAACGGCGGCGGCTATGTCTTCATCGCCAGCCAGCTGGCGACGATGATCGCGGGCACCACGCGCACAGCCGGCCAGGCCTTCGAGTCGCTGCGCTTCAACGCGCGCCGCAGCGCCGACAACGAGACGGAGCCCTTCCGCAGCACCTCGTGCGCGCTGGTCAACAGCCGCTGCACCAGCTCGCAACCCCTGCCCACGCTGAATCTGAGCCGCGTCTACGTGCTGGCGCAGGCGGGCACCTGCTCGGCCAGCGAGGCCATCATCAACGGCCTGCGCGGCGTGAACGTGGACGTCGTGCTGATCGGCGGCAAGACCTGCGGCAAGCCCTATGGCTACGTGGGCCGGGACAACTGCGGCATCTCCTATTTCCCGATGGAGTTCGCGGGCGTCAACGCCAAGGGCTTCGGCGACTACTCGGACGGCTTCGTGCCCGGCAGCGGGCCGACGGCGCGCTACGTGCCCGGCTGCACCGTGGCCGACGACTTCGGCCGACCGCTGGGCGACACGCAGGAGGCCATGCTGGCCGCCGCGCTGAACCACGCGGCCACCGGGCAATGCCCGATCAGCACGGGCGTCTCGGCCAGCGCGCGGGCGCTGAGCAGCGCGGCCGGCGAAGGCGCGGCGGCATTGCAGCTGCAGCGCCACCCCGCGCGCAGCAACCGGCTGCTCCTGCCCCGCTGAGCGGGCTCAGGCGTCGAGTTCGCGGCCTTCGAGCAGCACGCGCGCGACGGCACTGGCCACCTGATGCGCTGCGGCCTCGGTCGCCATGGCCCGGCCCAGCGACACCGCACCCACCAACATGGCCAGCGCCGCCAGGGCCGCTTCACGGTCCTGCGGCTTGGCCGGTGACGCCGGGCCTTCGACCACGGTCTGCGCCACGACATGGAGGCCCGCCTCGAAGACCGCACGGTCTTCCTCGCCGGCCCGCGCCACCTCGGGCGCCAGGCTTTGCAGGCTGCAGCTTTCGCCCAGCTCGCATCGGCGCTTGTCCGTCAGGTAGAAGCGGACGAAGCGCTCCCACCACTCGCCCGCGAAAGTCTGCTGGAAGTAGCGCACGCCCGCATCAAGGTCCGCCAGGCCGTGCGCGACGGCGGCCTTGAACGCCTCCTGCTTCGACCCGAAATGCACGTAGAAGGCGCCCGACGTCACGCCGGCGGCCTTGGCCAGGCCGTCCACACCCACACCGCCAAAGCCGCTGCGCCGGAAGCTGCGCCCCGCAGCGTCCAGGATGCGCTCCCGGGTCTGGGCCTTCTGCTCCTGTCTCGACATGGACTTCCCTCGACTGCTGTGACGACGGACGATTCTAGTTGACCAGATAACGATCGTTATCTATTCTTGGATAACGGTCGTTATTCCAACATCCGTCCACTGCCCACTGAAGGAGTTCCCATGCCCATCACCCTCACGCTCACGGAAGGCGTCCTGCCCGCCGGCACGGAGAAGCAGGCCATTGCCGAACTGACCCGCGCGCTGCTCGCGAGCCACGGCCTGACCGGCAACCAGGTCATGACGCCGAATGTCACCGCCCACCTGCACCTGCTGCCCAAGGGTCACACCTTCGCGGCGGGTGAAGAGGTGGAAGGCGCCTGGGTGGAGACCAAGACGCCCAGCTTTGCGCTCGCCGATCGCCAGGTGCAGCAGGCGTTCTTCGCCGAAGCGACCGCGATCCTGCGGCGCCTCTCGAACGGTCGCCTGCCCGCTGCGAACATCTGGACGAACGGCGTGCACGCCGTCGACGGCACCTGGGGCATCGCCGGCCAGGCGCTGTCCAATACGGAGCTGGGCGAGGCCATCAGCCAGGGATAGCGAGCACGGCCCGCCGTCATCAACCCTTCTTGTTGACGCCGCCGGGGAACTTCGCGCGGATGGCGTCCGTCCAAGCAAGAAGCCCCAGCGTCTCGCTGTGCGGCATGCGCGGGCTCTCCAGCAGGCCGGCGCGGATGCAGGCCTGCGCCTCGGCGACTTCGCCCTCGAAGCCGTTGATGACGTAGGGCGCCTCGAAGCGCTGGGCCGGCGCCTTGCGCGTGACCAGCTCGACGGCTTCGGAGCCCCAGAAGTCCATCGGGAAGCGCAGCCCGGCCTGGCTGCCGATAACCTCGAAGGCGTTCACCGACGACGCATCGAAACCGCAGCGGAACTGCGAGGTCACGCCGCCGGGGAAGTGGAAGGTTGCCGTGACGGACGCGTCCACGCCGGTGGCCGCCAGCGTGGCGGCCACATCGATGGACAGCGGCTCGGGGCAGGCGCCGTCGTTCATCTGCTGCAGCACCCAGCGCGTCACGGCCAGGTTGTAGATGCCGATGTCCCACAGCGAGCCGCCGGCCAGCGCCGGGTTCCAGCAGCGGTGCGTCAGATCGGTGGGGCCAGTGAAGCAGAAGCTCGACACCATCGCGCGCAGCTCGCCGATGGCGCCTTCGCGCAGCAGGCGGCTGGCCGTGTCGTAGGCCGGCAGGAAGCGCGTCCACAGCGCCTCCATCAGGAACACGCCCTGCTCGCGCGCCAGATTGATCAGTTCCTGGCCTTCTTCCAGCGACGTGACCAGCGGCTTCTCGCACAGCACGGCCTTGCCGGCCAGCAGCGCGGCACGGATGTACTCGCCGTGATTGGAGTGCGGCGTGGCGATGTAGACGGCGTGCACCGACGTGTCGGCCAGCAGGTCGGCCAGGTCGGTCGTCACGCGCGCCGGCTCGCCGTCGCGTTTCCACTGTTCGGCATAGGCCTGGCCCTTGGCCGCATCGCGTGCGAACACGGCGCCCAGGCGGGCGCCCGGCACGGCGGCGAGCGCGCCGGCAAAACGGTTGGCGATGCCGCCGGGGCCGATCACGCCCCAGTTGAAGATGTCATGGGCCATGGCTGAGTGCTTTCACAAGGTCGGATTGCGTGAGGATGCCGACGAGCCGAGCCTGCTCGCCGACGATGGGAATGTGGTGGTGGCCGGTGGCCGAGAACAGTGGCACCAGCTCGGCGATGGCGCGCTCGGCGCTGGCCACGCGCACCTGGCGGCTCATGATCTGGCCGACGACTTCGGGCTTGGTCGAGTGCGAGTGGGGCGACGGTTTCAGCAGCGTCTGCAGCCGGCCGGCCAGGCCGTCGCGCTGCTCGGCTTCAGCCGCGCGCATGAAGTCGGCGCGCGTGACGATGCCGACGATGCGCTGCACGCGGTCCACCACCGGCAGCGCCTTGATGCGGTGCTGCTGCAGCAGCGCCCAGGCCTCGGCCAGCGGCGTGCCGAACTCGGTGGTGATGACGGGGGTGGACATGATGTCCGCGCAGCGCAGGCCGCCCAGCCGGTTGCGGTAGCTGAGCAGCTCGGCCTCGTGCAGCAGGCCGGCGAGGTCGTCGCGCGGCACATCCAGCACCTGGTTGTAGCGGGCCAGCACGGCGTCCAGTTCGGCGTCGCCAAAGCGCGGCGGCGCCACCTGCGCGCCGGGCGCGGCCACGGGCGCCTGCACGTGCTGCGCATGCGGGTAGCGGCGGCCGGTCAGCGTGTTGTAGGCCATGCCGGCCAGCACCAGCAGCAGCGAATTGAGCGCCACGGGCAGCAGCGCGAACTGCCAGTCGGTCGTGGCCGTCGTCACCATCAGCAGGCTGGCCGCGCCGCCGGGCGGGTGCAGGCAGCGCAGCATGAACATCAGGCCGATGGCCAGCGCCACGGCGACGGCCGCCGTCGCCAGCGCCGGCAGCGGCAGCCAGCGCAGACAGGCGATGCCCACGAGGGCCGACACGGTGTTGCCGCCCACCACGGCCCAGGGCTGGGCCAACGGGCTGGACGGCAGGCCGAAGACGAGCACGGCGCTGGCACCCAGCGGCGCCACCAGCCACGGCAGGCCCGGCGCCATGGCGGCCTGACTGAGCGCACCGGCCAGCAGGATGCCCAGCCCCGCACCCAGCAGCACGCGCAGGCGCTCGCGCGCATTGACGGCCTGCGGCGCGGGCCGCAGCGCGTTCAGCAGGCTCAGCGCCCGCGCGGAAAAGGTGGCAGCAGGAAGCATGTTCGGCGGCAGCACCCCGGGGGGTTGAACCCGGGACGGGCGCCGATTGTGCGACCCGCAGCGGTACGCGGGGTTACGGCTGCGTCGCTGGGCCGAGCGCCGGGCCGCTCCCAAGCCGGCCCGGTAGGCGATGTGCGAGCGGGGCTTCCCCCGCGAGCATCGCCGTCCCCTCGGGGGCTGAGGCCGGACACGGCAAGTCCTGTGGACTTGTCGTCCCTGCCGAAGAGCAGTCGCTCCGTCGGCTGCGCGGTCTGCAAGACCGACTGGGCGGGCCCGCGTTCAGCGGCGCAAGACCGGGCGAGGGGCTCAATTCAACCCTTGCCGAGCACGCCGCTCATCTGCGCCTTCAGCACCAGCGCCTGGGCGCGGCGGTCCTTGGTGGCGGCGCGCTGGTAGGCGGTCTCGGCCTTCTCGCGCAGCGCGACGGCGCGCTCCAGCGCCTCCTGGTAGCGCTCGATGGTGTAGGTGTTCTCGGTGCCGATGTAGACGCTGCGCGCCAACGGCGTGTCGCCGAAGCGGGGTAGGGTTACCGCGAAGCTGCAATCACGGACACGACTTCCCGCACGCTGGCGAACGATGGGGCCGGAGATGCCCGAGGGCAGGTCACTCTGCTTCTTGCGGCTGGGCGTGCGGCGCAGGCGCGACGGCGCCGGCAGCGTCGCGATGCGCTTGAGCAATTCCTTGGTGGCCAGGGCCAGTGCGCGTTTCGCGCCGCTGCCGTCCTGGCTGTGGTCGGAGAACAGCTTGGTGCCGCCGTAGCGGAGCTGCCAGCCGTGCGTCGAAAGATGGTCGATGCGCTGGATGCACTGCGGCACCAGCATGCGCTCGCCGGTAAAGATCACGACGTCCCGCGTTTTCATGTTCTGCCCCAATTTGTCATGCCCACCGTCGTCGTGCGCGGCAAGTCGTCTAACGCCCCTCTGCTACGGCGGGAGTTTAGGAGTGTCAGCAGGGCTGCCGCGAATTTATGACGCCATGAAAACATTTCCATCGCCATAAAGTCAGTTGGCGGACAGCTAAACACTCAACTGGGGGGGGCGGGTGACTATCTAGGGCGACCGGGCCGCTGGCGCTGCAGTGCCGGTGCAAACAGCTCCATCACACGCAGTTGCGCGCCGCTGCGGCTGAACACGGAGTTGCGCGACCACAGCATCTGCGCCGGCATGACCTGGCCCGTGGCCGCCAGCCACTGGCGCGCGGCATGGCGGCGCGTATGGCCGTGGCGCGAGAGTCGGCGCGGCTGCAGCTCGCTGCGGTGGATGCGGTCGTCGTCGTAGAGGAGGTGCGCCAGCGGCCTGGTGCCCAGGCCCTTCAGCGCGCGCCAGGGGCCGGTGGTGGCGCGCTGGTGCACGGCCGAGCGGGCCCAGACCAGCGGCTCATCGTCGACACGCAGGATGACCTCGCGCACCACGGTGAGCCCGCGCGGCGGCAGGCCCAACGCAGCGCGCTCCTGGGCGCGGAACGGCGCGACGCGTTGGCGCAGCAGCTGCACGCTGAAGCGCTCACCCAGCCGGGCCAGGCGGCGGCTCAGCGAGCCGGGCGCCCGCAGCCAGTCGCGCAGGCTGTCGCGGGTGGCGATGCCCACTTCAGCCGAACTCTTTGCCCAGCTCTGCCGCGCGCTGTTGCGCCGCCAGCACCGCTCGGCGGATGGCGGCGTCGACGGCGTCGGCCTGCAGCGACGTGACGGCCGCGTAGGTCGTGCCGCCCTTGCTCGTCACGCGCTCGCGCAGCGTCGTGGGCGACTCGTCCGACGCCAGGCCCAGCGCGGCCGCACCGGCGCAGGTAGCCAGCGCCAGCCGGCGGCCCTGCTCGGCGGTCAGGCCCATGTCGACGGCGGCGGCCATCATGGCCTCGACGAAGAAGAAGAAATAGGCCGGGCCCGAGCCCGACAGCGCGGTCACGGCGTCGAGGTCGTCCTCGCGGGCCACCCACAGCGTCTGCCCGGTCGGCGCGAGCAGCTTGTCGACGGCGACGCGTTCATCGGCCGACACGGCCGGCCGCGCATACAGGCCGGCGATGCCCTGGCCGATCAGCGCCGGCGTGTTGGGCATGGACCGCACGATGCGCTCGGCGCCGGTGGCCGCGACCAGCGAATCGGTGCGGATGCCGGCCATCACCGACAGCTGCAGCGCGCCGCCCACCCAGGCCTTCAGCGGCGCGGCGGCCTCGGCGAAGAGCTGCGGCTTGACCGCCCAGACGACAGTGCCGGCGGCGGCCAGCGTGGCGTCACCGGCGGCCAGCGGCTGAAGGCCGAACTCGGCCGCGAGCTTGTGCCTCTGCGGCTCATACGGTTCGACGACGAGGATCTGGCGGGCGCTCAGGCCGGCGCGCAGCAGCCCGCCGATGACGGCGCTGGCCATGTTGCCGCCGCCGATGAAGGCAATCACTTCTGGATTCATGGGGCGCGAGTCTACGGTCCGATGAGCTTCAAGCCGGGTCTGCCACGATGCGGTTGCGCCCCGCCGCCTTGGCCGCGTAGAGCGCGCGATCGGCGCGGCGGTAGAGGGCCTCGAAGGCCTCGCCCGGCACCGCCACCGCCAGGCCGGCGCTCAGGCTGATGGCGCGGCCGTCGCTGGCGCGCACCGCGCCCGCCGCCTGGCAAAGCCGCTCACCGATGCCCCGAGCCGTGGCCGGCGAGCAGTTGAACAGCAGCACCGCAAACTCGTCACCGCCCAGCCGGCCGGCCAGGTCGCCCTGGCGCAGCGAGTCGCGCAGCAGCGCCGCGAAACGGGTCAGCACCGCGTCGCCCTCGGGGTGGCCGAGCTGGTCGTTGATGGCCTTGAAGCCGTCCATGTCGCAGACCATCAGGCAGGCCGGCAGGCGGCTCGCCCGCGCCTGGTTCAGCAGCACGCCGCTGGCCGCCTCGAAGTGGGCGCGGCTGGCCACGCCGGTCAGCGCGTCGGTGTTGGCGCGCCGCTCCAGCTCCATGCCCACCGCCTGCAGCCGCGCCTCCACCCGGCCGTGAAGCATCAGCAGCATGGCCGACACGCGCGTCACCGCCACGGCGATGTTGACCACCATCAGCACCGCCAGCAGATGCCCCGGCGCCGGCAGGCCGCTGCCCACGTAGGGCCAGGTCTGCACCGAACGCCACAGGCTCATGACGATGATCAGGGCCGCGCCCAGGCCGATCAGTCCCAGGCCCAGGCGCGACGGCCGGTCGACCGAGCGCAGCTGGGTCAGCACATAGTGGCCAAACAGCAGCGCCTGCAGGGTGGTGAGCGCCGTGAAGATGACGGAACGGGTGGCGTAGTCGTGGCCCTGGCGCCAGACGACGAACCAGATCGCGAAGCCCACCAAGGCCAGGCCCCAGCGCCACGCCATGCCCGGCCAGATACGGCGGCGGAACCAGATGCGCAGGCCCAGCTCCAGCGTCGGCATGCCGGCCAGGAAGGCCGCGTTGCTGGCCGGCACCGCCAGCCAGCCCAGCGATGTGCTGCTGGCCAGCAGCATCAACGCCCCGCCGGTCAGCACCGCCTCGTTGACCACCCACCAGCCAAAGCCCACCGCGCCGCGGCGGCGCGCGCTGCGCCAGAACAGGCCCAGCAACACGGCCATCAGCAGATGGACGATGGTGCTGATGGTGAAGGTGGTGGTCAGGTCCAGCGGCATACGGGGTCGGGCCATGCTAACCGCGCCCACCCGCTTGAGACGCCGCTGAGACGCTCGTGAGACGCGGGCCCGGCAGCATGGCCGCAACCTGAAGGACCGACCATGAGCCACCGCCACCCCGCCCTGCGCGCCCTGCCCGCCGCCCTTGCCCTGATCAGCCTGCTGCCCGCCCCCGGCGGCGCGGCGGTGCACCTGTGGACTGGCACGGCCAGCGCCAACTGGAGCGACGCCGCCAACTGGGTCGACGGCCTGCCGCCGGCCGGCAGCGAGACCGAGCTGGTGCTGGACAGCGCGGCCCGGGCCGCGACGTTCAACGACATCGCCGGCGGCTTCGCACTGCGCGGCCTGACGCTGGGTGCCAACGCCCCCGCGCCCACGCTCGGCGGCCAGGCGCTGCGCTTCCAGGGCGAGGGCGCCTTCCTGCGCCTGCAGTCCGACGGCGGCCACGGCCGCGTGCAGGCCGACCTGGTGCTGGACAGCACGCTGCAGGTCGCCGGCGGGCCCAGCCTGACCAGCCAGCTGTTCCTGCAAGGCGGCATCAGCGGCAGCGGCGGCCTCGCGCTGCTCAGCGGTCGCGTCGTGCTCAGCGGCGCCAACAGCTACACCGGCACCACCACCATCGCCGCAGGGGCGACGGTGGGCGCCGCCGGCACCAGCCTCGGCAGCCACACGGCCGTGCAGGTGGCCGCAGGCGCCGAGCTGCAGCTGGTGGGGGCCGGCGGCAGCGGCACCCGCGTCGGCGCGCCACTGCAGCTGGCGGGCCTGCTGTCCAGCAGCGCCAGGAAGGTCAGCAACTTCCTCGGCCAGCCCGTGTCGGGCGCCAGCGTGGAAGGGCCGGTCACGCTGGCGGGCAATGCCCGCGTGCTGGCCTTCGGCGCCAGTGGCGCCGGCCTGCAGGCGACCGAGCTGATCGTCAGCGGGGCGGTGCAGCGCGCCGGCCATGCGCTGACGCTGCAGACCGGGGGCGCCAACAACCTGCTGCGCGTCAGCGGCGACATCACGGGCAACGGCGACCTGCTGCTCAAGCCGGCCGGCGGGCAGATCGTCGTCGGCACCGTGGCCGGTGACGGCGCCGTGCGCGCGACGGGCGCCGGCGGCGGGGTCAGCCTGGGCGCCGTCAGCGGCGACGGCGCCTTCGACGTGGCCTTTGACGAGGGCCACTTCGGCCAGGTCACGAGCACCGGCGCCATCAGCGGCGCCCGCCCGCTGCGCGTCAGCGGCGGCACGCTGAACCTCGGCAGCCAGGCGCACAGCTTTGTCGGCACCGTGCAGATGACCGGCAGCGGCCAGGTCACGGCGACGCATGAGAGCCACCTCGGCGCCGCCGCCAACACGCTGCTGTTCGACCAGGGCGGCGTGCTGGAACTCACCGGCAGCGCCTCGCTGAGCCGCGCCGTGCTCACCACCGGCGGCATGGGCACCGTGCTGGTGGCCGGCAACACGACGGGCACGATCAGCTCGGTCATCAGCGGCAGCGGCGGCATCGCCTTCGCCAACTTCGGCGTGCGCAGCGGGCTGACGCTGACGGCCACCAACACCTTCGAGGGCGGCCTGGCCATCGGCAGCGGCATCCTGATGCTGTTCGACCGCGACGCCAACCTCGGCGCGGCCGGCGGCGGCATCACGCTGGGCGGCATCCTGGCGCTGCCGGGCGGCTTCACGCTGGACCGGCCACTGGAAGTCTCGGGCGCCAGCGCCAGCCTCAGCGCGGCTGCAGCGGGCACGCACCGCCTCACCGGCCCCATCACCGGCAACGGCACGCTGAACCTCGGCGGCAACAACGCGGCCAGCGTCTTCGTGCTGGCGGGCAGCGCCAGCCACAGCGGCGGCGTCAAGCTGGCCAGCGCCACGCTGGAGCTGGACAGCGACGCCCGCCTGGGCGCCGCTACGGGCGTGCTGGACCTGGGCCGCGCCAACGGCCTGCGCAACCTGCCTGCCACGCTGCGCGCCACGGCCGACCTGAGCATCGCCGCCACGCGCAGCACCAGCTTTCGCGACATGACGGTGGACACGAACGGCTTTGACGTCGTCTTCAACCAGCCCATCAACGGCCTCGGCATGATCAAGGCCGGCGCCGGCACCTGGACGCTGAACACCGCCAACCCCAACACCAGCGGCGACAACCACGTCAACGTGCAGCAAGGCACGCTGGCCCTGGGCGTGGACGAGGCGCTTGGCAGGCGCAGCACGGTGGAGGTGGCTGCCGACGCGCGGCTGGCGCTGGGTGGACATGCGCTCAGCGTCACCACGCTGAACAGCGCGGCCGGCAGCGTGGTGGACCTGGGCACGGGCGGCACCTTGCGCCCGCTGTTCGGCACGCTGGACGGCGAACTCACCGGCCAGGGCAGCCTGGTCGTCGGCCGCGCGGGCTTCTCGGCCGGCGCCGTGACGCTGAACGGTGCGAATGGCTTCACCGGCACGGTGGAGGTCATGCACGGCAGCCGCCTGACGCTGGGCCACGCACAGGCGCTGGGCGCGGCCGGCAACCTGATCCTGCTGGACAACGGCGCGCTGGAGGTCACCAACCGGCTCGCCGCGCCGCTGGTCATCACGGCGGCCACCCAGCTGCAGATCGGCACCGGCGGCGCGGGCTTTGTGGCCAATGGCCAGTCCATCATCGTGGAGAGCGCCATGACCGGCAGCGCGCCGCTGCGCATCCAGGGCGGCAGCATGCCGGGTGACGGCGGCGACAAGTTCGACGTGCGCCTGGCCCACCGCGCCAACAGCTTCACCGGCGACCTGGTGCTGGGCGACCCGCAGGGCTTCGGCAGCGCCGTGCTGGGCATCACGGCCGACGGCTCGCTGGGCGCGGCGGGCAACCGGCTCATCCTCGGCAAGAGCTTCTACGACGGCGAATCCACCCGCTCTGCACAAGGCGGCCTGCGCGCCTGGGACTCGCTCACTCTTGGCCCCACGCGCAGCGTGCTGCTGGACGGCGAGTCGGACAGCCGGGCCGGCTTCATCGACACCAACGGTCACACCGTGGTGGTGGCGGGTGCCATCGACGAGCTGGCCTCGGGGCTGGGCCTGCTGAAGACGGGCGCCGGCACGCTGGTGCTGAATGGCCAACAGGGCTACAGCGGCGACACCGTCGTCGACGCCGGCACGCTGGGCGGCCACGGCGAGGTGCAGCGGCTGGCCGTGCAGGCCGCCACGCTGGCGCCGGGCGAGAGCGCGGGCCTGTTCGGCGTGCGCGGCGACCTGAGCTTCAGCGGCGGCGCGCTGCTGGACATGGAGCTGGGCGGCCTGGCGCGCGGCAGCGGCTACGACGCGCTGGACGTGGGCGGCAGCGTCGACCTAGGCGGCGACACCGTGCTGCGCTTGAGCTTCATCGGCGGCTTCACGGCGCTGGCGGGTCAGCAGTTCCAGCTCATCAACGCGGGCGGCGGGCTGTTCGGCGAGTTCGCCAACGTGGCCGACGGCGGCCGGCTGCTGACGGTGGACGGCGCTGGCAGCTTCATCGTGCATTACGGCGATGGGCAGGGCTTGGTGCTGAGCGACTTCAGCGCAGCGGCCGTGCCCGAGCCGGGCAGCTGGGCACTGCTGCTGGCGGGCGCCGGGCTGCTGGCCTGGCGGCGGCGCCGCGCCGAGTAGCGAAACAAAGCAGCGACGCGACGCGGGTATGGTCGCGGCCCATGCGCCTTCATCGCCCTGACCGCCGCACGCTGCTGCTCTGCACCCTCGCCCTCGCCGGCTGTGCCGGCGGCCCGCCTACGCCCAGGCCCTGGGCCGAGACGGCCACGCGCGAGCTGGGGCTGTCGCTGACCAGCTTCGAGGCGCTGGGCCGGCGCGTGACCGTCACGCGCAGCGCCGGCGCTCCGGCGGCCACACCCGTGGTCGTCTACCTGCCCGGCCTGGGCCAGGGCAGCGACGCGGGCCAACGCTGGGCCGCCGCCTGGGCGCTGGCCGGCAACACGGTGCTGGCCGTGCAGCCACTGGAGGCCGATGCGGCGGCATGGCGGTCCGAGCTGTCGCGCACCGGCGAGTTCCGCGCGCTGGGCCTGCTGCATTACGGCGATGCGCTGCGCGCCGAGCGCCTGGCCGCGCTGCGCCGCCTGCTGCCGGCCCTGCGCGCGGCGCAACCGGCGCTGGACTGGGGCCGCGCCGCGCTGGCCGGCTATGAGACCGGCGCGCAGACCGCGTTGGACGCGCGCGGCGACGCCGGCTGGCAGGCCGTCATCGCCATCAGCCCGCCGGCCATGCAGGCGCCGAGCGTGGGCGCCGCGACGCTGCTGGTCACCAGCGACATCGACCACGACCCGCTGGGCCTGCTGCGCCAGCCCGCCGAGCGGCGCCAGGCGTTCGACACGCTGGCCCCCGGCGGCGGCTGGCTGCTCAACCTCGGCAGCGTGACGCATGCGGCGCTGGCGGGCACGCTGGCGCCCGAGGGCTGGCATGCGCAGGACCAGCACCGCCAAAAGTCCGGCAGCGTCATGGCCGAGCGCGGCAGTGGCGGGCCGACAGGCCCGGCCGGCGGCGGCGGGCGCGGCCCGCGCAGCGGCAGCGCGACGGAGGCGGCGCAGATCGACGTGGGCGAGGGCTTGCGCCTGAGCCGCGCCTTCCTGGACGCGCAACTGCGCGGGGCGGCGATGCCGGCCAGCGCGGCGCTGCTCGCCCGCTGATCAGTCCCCTTGCAGGGCGCGCCCTCGCAGAGCTCGGGCCCCTCCTGAGGCGAGTCGGCCCAAGCAGTTGGGCCGCCTGTCCTCAGTCGGCGTCCAGCCCCAGGAACCCGCCGCTCTGGTGCGCCCACAGCCGCGCATAGATGCCGTTCATCGCCAGCAGCTCGGCATGCGTGCCCTGCTCGACGACGCGGCCGGCGTCCATGACGATGAGGCGGTCCAGCGCGGCAATCGTCGACAGCCGGTGCGCGATGGCCACCACCGTCTTGCCCTCCATCAGCGTGTAGAGCGACTGCTGGATGGCGGCCTCGACCTCGCTGTCCAGCGCGCTGGTGGCCTCGTCCAGCAGCAGGATGGGCGCGTCCTTCAGCATCACGCGGGCAATGGCGATGCGCTGGCGCTGGCCGCCCGAGAGCTTGACGCCGCGCTCGCCGACGAAGGCCTCGAAGCCGGTGCGGCCCTTGGGGTCGGACAGCGTGGCGATGAACTCGTCGGCATGCGCCCGCTCGGCGGCACGCTGCATGTCGGAGGCAGCAGCATCGGGGCGGCCGTAGAGGATGTTCTCGGCCACCGAGCGGTGCAGTAGCGAGGTGTCCTGCGTGACCATGCCGATATGGCGGCGCAGCGAGTCCTGCGTCACCTTGGCAATGTCCTGGCCGTCGATGAGGATGCGACCGCCGTCTGCCGGCAGGTCGTACAGGCGCAGCAGCAGGTTGACCAGCGTGCTCTTGCCCGCGCCACTGCGGCCCACCAGGCCGATCTTCTCGCCGGGCTTGATGGTCAGGTCCAGCCCTTCCACGACGACCTTGCCGTTCGGGTAGGCAAAACGCATCTTCTCGAAGCGCACCTCGCCGCGCGGCACGGTCAGCTCGGTGGCGCCATTAGCATCGGCGATCGACTGCGGCTTGGACAGCGTGGCCAGGCCGTCCTGCACGGTGCCGATGTGCTCGAACAGCGACGCCATCTCCCACATCACCCAGTGCGAGATGCCGTTCAGTCGCATCGCCATCGCCGTGGCCGCCGCGACGGCGCCGACACCGATGGCCGACACGCCCCACAGCCACAGCGACAGCAGCGCCGTGCTGCCGACCAGCAGCGCCGACAGGATGGCGTTGACGACCTCGAAGCCGGTGACCAGGCGCATCTGCGCATAGGCCGTGGTCATGAAGTCCTGCATCGCCGACTTGGCATAGCTGGACTCGCGGCGGCCGTGGGCGAACAGCTTGACGGTGGCGATGTTGGTGTAGGCGTCGGTGATGCGGCCGGTCATCAGGCTGCGCGCGTCGGCCTGCGCCTGCGCGATCTTGCCCAGGCGCGGCACGAAGAAGCGCAGCGCCACGAGGTAGAGCGCCAGCCAGACGGCAAAGGGCGCCATCAGCCAGGCGTCGAAGCTGGCGACGATGGCGACCATGGTGCCGAAGTAGACGGCCACGTAGACGAGGATGTCGACGACGATGAGCCAGGTGTCGCGCACGGCCAGCGCCGTCTGCATGACCTTGGTGGCGATGCGGCCGGCGAACTCGTCGCCGAAGAAGGCCAGGCTCTGATTCAGCATGCGGCGGTGAAACAGCCAGCGCATGCGCATCGGGAAGTTGCCGAACACGCCCTGGTACTTCATCAGCGCCTGCACGCCCGCCAGCAGCACGCTGACGCCCAGCACGCCGAGCAGCATCAGCACGACGGGCTGCGGCTTGGCCCACAGCTCGGCGGGCTTCATGTTGGAGAGCCAGTCGACCAGCGAGGCCATCAGGCTGAACAGCAAGGCCTCGGCGGCCGCGATGCCGGCCGTGAACAGCATGACGACCAACAGATGTGGCCGCACGCCATCGGCGCAGCGCCACAGGAAGGGGAAGAACTGGGTCGGCGGCGGCGTGCCGGCGGGTTCGGGGTAGGGGTCGACGAGGCGCTCGAAGCGCGTGGCCAGGGCTTGAAACAGGGGCATCCGGCTAGTGTCGCCGGACACCGTTGTCAGGGCGTGGCATCAGCGTGACGCAGGAGGGCGGCCGACCGGCCGCTTCCTGCCCAACACCAGCCCCCCGGCACTCAGCGCAGCCGCACGCTGCTGACGAGCAGGATGCCGGTCGCTTCGGCTTGGGCCGGGTGCGAGATCCCCGTGCGGATCGCCACCATGCCGTCAGGCCCTGGCACCAGCGCCCCGAAGTCGAGTCCCGAGCTGGCCGGTAACGACAGCGTGTCCAGCAAGGCGTAGCTGGCCATGTCTGCGACGAGCAGGCGGGTCTTGGCGCCAGCGTTGGCGTCCAGGCACAGGATTCGGCCTGCTGCCGCGAAGCGACAGCCGCTGCCGGAGCTGAACTGGCCGTCCAGTTCGAGGCCCGGCGTGCGGGCCACCCGGTTGTTGACGAGCAGGCGCTCCCCCATGCGGTCGATCGTGCGCTGGTAGAACCCACCGCCGAAGCCGATCACCTGGCGCTCGGCCAGACCATCGGCCAGCACCTCCAGCCGACGCAGGCCGAACTCGGTGGTCTCGTTGTTGTAGCCGTAGACCGACTGACCGTCGGCACCGAAGACGATGAGGTTGGAGCCGGTGTGATCCTGGGACTGCCGGGGCTGCACCTGCATGGCGCGCACCAGGGCGACGCCGCCATGCTTGGGGCTGACGCCGGGGCGCGCCAACGCCACCGCGAAGACATTGGCATCCACTGGCGAGGCGGCCAGCGTCTCGGTCACGAACTGGCCGTAGAACTGACTCGACGGCAGCCGCACGCGGCCGATCTCGGCAAAGCCGGGCAGGGCCAGCCGCACGACCTCGCCGCTGCCGTCCAGGCCGACGTAGATCGAAGCCCCATCGGCAGCGATCGCCATCGCACCGGGCTCCGAGCCGACGGGTAGCGAGTGCGCGACGGCGCCGCTGGCCGGGTCGATGGTGGCGATGCGATTGCCCGTGCCCACGACCGCGCCCGGCACGCTGGCGTAGTAGACGCCGCGCCGGGCGTCGAACAGCAGCGCGTTGTGCCGCAGCGCGACGCTGCGGGTGAACACGTCGTCGACGACGACAGCCTGGCCGGCGACCGTGCCCTGCACGAGCCGCAGCGTGTGCAACGGCTCCACCGCGCCGCGCGTGGAGTCTTCGTACTGGCGGTCCGCACGCAGCAGGCCGATGCCTGGGCCCCACCAGGTTTCATCGCTGCCCTTGAACACGTAGTCGGCCGGATAACCGCCGCCGGCCAGCGGCTTCGAATACATGGCCGTGATGCGGTAGGCCGTTAGAAAGCGCGCCGCCTGCACGGTGCGTGCGCCGATGCGGTAGTCCTCGAAGCCGAGGAAGGTCTGCGTCAGCTCGAACGAGAAGCCCTCGTTCACGCCGTCGCCGTCGACATCCTGGCCGTAGCTGCCCTGGCGCAGCACGCGGCGCACGCTGCCCACGGCGTAGAAGGGGTCGGCGTACTCCAGCGGATCACCCACCAGCTTCGCGGCAGCGTCGGGCAGGCCGCCCGTGAACGGGCCGACCACTTCGAGACCCTCGGCGGTGCGCCGGTAGCCGCTGGTCCCTTCACCGTCGACCGGGTCGGTTTCCTGCCAGCCGACAGTGCCTGCGGCCGTGCCGGCGACGATGCGCACGGTCACCGTGCGGGTGCTGCCGCCCGCGCCGTTGGTGCGCTCATACGTCCAGTTGTCACCGACCGCCATGGGGAAATAGTTGTCGGCACGCCGATCCAAGCGCGCGCCTGAGGGGTTGTTGTCGCTGCGCACCGTGGCCGGTGGCGGGCGGCTGCCCGCAGGGACGACGGGCGCGGGCGTCACGGGTGGCGTCACGGCCCCGCTGTTGCTGCCACCGCCGCCACTACCGCCGCCGCCGCCGCCGCCGCCGCAGGCGGAAAGCATCGCCAAGGCGATGACGACGTACCACCGGGCCACGCAGCGCTGCGCGGCCATCCCTGTCCATGTCTTCATGGGTTCTCCTTGCCGCCTGAACGCGGTCTCCCTCGCCGTGATTGTCACCAGGCGGCGTGGGCGCGGCCCCAGTGCGCCCCCTGAACCAAGGGTTAGCGCCTGGCCGACGGCCTGGCGCCGCGCCGCCTCACCGCGCCCTGACGACGATGCGGTCTCCCGAATAGCTCACGGCCATCGCTGGCGCATCGAAGTCGACGGTGCGGTCGCCGGGCTTGAGGAAGCGGATGTTGAAGGTCCGCTTCGTCACCATGCCCGCATAGCCCCCGGCGCGCGGCGCTATGGTGAGTTCCGCGCGCTTGTCGTCATAGGCGAAAGGAATACGCGTGGATTGGCCGGCCTTGTACGAGTTCGAGACGCCGTCGTCTTCGTAGAGGCTGTAGCTTCCGTCGGCGCCGGTGTAGACGTTGATGGTCAGCGGCGCGTCGGGCTTCTCGTCCACGTATTGCGTGACGGGGCCCATGGGCAGGATGGCGCCCGCCTTGACGAACAGGGGCAGCTGCTCCATCGGGGCGGCCACGGTGCGCGTCTCGCCGCCTTTGACCATCTCACCCGTCCAGGCGTCGAACCAGGTTGCCGTGCCGGGCGTACCAGGGAAATAGACCGTGCGGGACGTCGCGCCATACCGCGTCACCGGCGCCACCAGGATGGACTTGCCGAACAGGTATTGGTCGGCAATCTTCCTGGCCGCAGCGTCTGCCGGGAAGTCCAGCGCCAGGCCGCGCATGATGGGCGCGCCCTCGTAGTGGCTGTCCGCAGCGGCCGTGTAGATATACGGCATCAGCCGGTAGCGCAGCTCCAGGAACCACACCAGGTTGGCCCGCATGGCGGAGCCCTCGGGTGAGATCTCGTGGATCTCGCGCTTCACGCCTTCGCCATGGCTGCGCATCAGGGGCGAGAAGGCGCCGAACTGCCACCAGCGCTGGTTCAGCTCCTGCCACTCCTTCAGGTCTGCGGCGGTGCGCGTGCCGCCGCCGGCGCGGTTCTCCTGCAGCCCCGCGACGGACTTGTCCTGGAAGCGGGCTTCCTGCGCATAGCCGCCGATGTCGTGCGTCCAGTTGGGCACGCCGGAGAAGCCGGTCTGCACACCCGCCGAGATCTGCTTGTGCAGGTTGTCCCAGGTGCCGACGACATCGCCCGACCACAGCGCCGCCGCGTTTCGCTGCACGCCCGCGAAACCGGAGCGGGTCAGGATGAAATGGCGGGCGTCCGGGCGGTCGCGCTTCAGGCCGTCGTGCACGGCCTGGGTGGCCATGGTGGCGTAGGCGTTGGTCACCAACGCGCCGGGGCCCATCTGCGTCGGCGTGATCAGCTCGGCGAGTTCCTCGGGGCTGACGTTGGAGCGCACATCCGGCTCGGTGTTGTCCATCCACCAGGCGTCGAAGCCGAGGTCGACCAGCGGCTTCTTCAACTGGCGGTAGTAGATGTCTCGCGCTTCCTGGCTGTAGGGCGAGAAGTGGCTGTTGAGGTAGCCGGGGCCCACCCAATCCTTCATGCCGAGCTCGACATTGCG
The DNA here is from genome assembly GCF_043555835.1 of Pelomonas parva. Taxonomy (NCBI): domain Bacteria; kingdom Pseudomonadati; phylum Pseudomonadota; class Betaproteobacteria; order Burkholderiales; family Sphaerotilaceae; genus Roseateles; species Pelomonas parva. The sequence continues at coordinate 449,361 of NZ_JBIGHV010000003.1, forward strand.
GCGCCACATGTGGCCCTTGGCGTCCAGCTCCTGGTAGTGGGCGGTGTTGGGGTAGAACTTGCCCCAGATCGAAATCATGATGCGGGCGTTCTGGCGATGGACCTCATCGACCATGCCCTTGGGGTCCGGGAAGCGCGCCGCGTCGAAGGTATGGCTGCCCCATTGGTCTTCCGGCCAGTAGAACCAGTCCTGCACGATGGCGTCGATGGGCCAGCGGTTGGCACGGTAGGTCTTGAGCACGTCCAGCAACTCGGCCTGCGTGCGGTAGCGCTGCCGGGACTGCCAGAAGCCGTAGGCCCATTTCGGCATCAGCGGCGGGATGCCGGTGACGTGGTGGTAGCCGCGGATGACGCCTTGCATCGACTCGGCGCCGATGAAGTAGTAGTTCAGGGCCGTGCCGGCTTCGGACGCGAAGCGCAGCGAGTGCTTGTCGGCGGCGGGTTCGGGGTCGGAGTGGTGCAGCGAGATCAGGCCGCTCGTCGGCAGCCACTCGACATGCAGGCTGACCGGCTTGCCCTTGCTGAACGCTTGCTCGAAGTTGTTGTACCAGCCGTTCCAGCCCATGCGCCAGACGCCGTGGTCGAACAGCGTCTTGCCGTCGACCTTCAGCGTCACATAGTCGGACGCGAACAGGCGCATCTTGTGCAGCCCCGGCTTGTCGGACGCGGCCGTGCCCTCCCAGACGACCTTGACCTTCTTGCCGCGCGTGGCCGCACGGCTCAGCGCTGGGTCGGCGGGCCAGTGTTTGCTGACATCGCTGAGGAACTGATAGCGGATGTCGGGCTCGACGCGGGTCAGCATCAACTGGTCGTCGACGTAGTACTTCGCCGTCAGGCCGCTGCTGCCGTCCAGGGCCGTGAGCTTCAGGTCACGGCTGGCCAGCCCGAAGCGCCGCGGGTTGCCGAAGCGTGTGACGGCGGCGTTGTCCCAGAGCACGCCGTAGTTGCTGTCGGAGACGACGAAGGGAATGGCGATGTCCATGTTGTGCTGGCGCAGCTCGATGTCTTCGCCATTCAGGTCCATCTGCGCGTTCTGGTGCTGCCCCAGGCCGTAGAACGCCTCTGTCGTGCCCCGGTTGAACTGGGCGGAGGGCGCGACAAAGGACTTGCCCTCGACCGTGACCGGCTGGATGCCGGCGCTGGCCGTCGTCAGCACGGCAGCGCCCTTGGCGTTGAAGAACGTGACGCGGCCGTCCTTCAGCGACACCTGGGCCGACGCCTGGCCGGCATCGAGCGTCACCGTGTCGCCGCCGGCCTTCACCGTGAAGCGCCCGCTGGGCTTGGCGACGGTCATCAACGAGGCCAGCTGCGGCCGCGCCGGGTCGTCGACGCCGATGACCTGGATGATGGCCTCGGTGATGGCGTTGACACGCAGTTCCTTCACGCTGCCGGTGTCTGGCCTCACCAGCACGCCCGTGGGCGTGGGCTGGTAGGTGCCGGCGACGGCAGCGGTCGTGGCCAGCAACGTGGCGGCGAGCAGGGCGAGCGAGCGGGTCATGTCGTTCAGGCCGCAACGACCGTCAACGTGGTGGTCTTCAGGTCGACGCTGTTGGGCCCGGTCATGAAGGTGAAGCTGCCGGGCTCGACGACGCGCTTCATGTCCATGCCGTAGAACTGGAGCTCTGCCGGCGTGATGGTGAAGGTGACGGTGCGCTTCTCGCCCGGCGCCAGCGTCACGCGCGCAAAGCCCTTGAGTTCCTTGACGGGGCGGGTCACCGAGGAAATGTCGTCGCGGATGTAGAGCTGCACCACCTCGTCGCCCGCGCGCTGGCCCGTGTTGGTGACGTCCACCGAGACCGTCACGCTGTCGGTTGGCGCCATGGTCGTCTTCGACAGGCGCGGCGCGGACAGCGCGAACGTCGTGTAGCTGAGGCCGAAGCCGAAGGGATAGAGCGGGGTGTTGTCGCTGCCGAGGTAGCCGCGATTCGCCGTCGGCTTGGCGTTGTAGTAGACCGGCAGCTGGCCCACGTTGCGGGGGAAGCTGATGGGCAGCTTGCCGCCCGGATTGGCGCGGCCGAACAGGATGTCGGCCGCCGCATGGCCGGTCTCCTGCCCGAGGTACCAGCCCTCGATGATGGCGCTGGCCTTGGCCTGCAGCAGGTTGATGGACAGCGGCTTGCCGTTGAGCAGGAAGACGACCGTCGGCTTGTTCAACGCAAAGATGGCGGCCGCCAGGTCGTTCTGCTGGCCGATGAGGTCCAGCGAGTCGCGGTCGCCCAGATGCGTGTCCGACCAGGCCTCGCGCGAGGTCTGCTCGTTGTCGCCCAACACCATGACGATGGTGTCGGCCTGCTTTGCTGCCTCGACGGCCTCGGCGATCAAGCGGGCGTTGACGGCGGGGTCGATGAAGCGCACCTCGTCCGTCGCCCACTCGCGCTTCTCGGTCAGGCGCACCGCCTCGCGGTAGTCGAAGGCAAAGCCCTGGGCCTTGGCTTCTGCGGCCAGCGCCTCGTGAATGGACACCACGTGGCGCGGGATGTCGGAGTAGCCACCGATGGGCGTGTCTTTCGCATGCGTGCCCAGCAGCAGCAGCCTGCCGACCTTGCCCGCGTTCAGCGGCAGCACGCCGTCGTTCTTCAGCAGCACGACCGACCGCACCGCCGCTTCGCGCGCCAGCGCCACCGCGTCCGGCGTGGCGGTCAGCGCGTCTGCCTTGCCGGCATCGACATACGGGTCTTCAAACAGCCCGGCGAGGAACTTCAGCGCCAGGATGCGACGCACCACGGCGTCGATGTCCACCTCCTTGATGCGGCCCGACTTGACCAGGCCGACCAGCGCCGGAAAGCCGCCTTCATCGGGCGTCTCGATATCGACGCCGGCCGTGAAGGCGCGGTAGGCCGACTCGGTCATGTCGGGCACCAGCCGATGGCGGTCCACCATCTCGCGGATGGCGAAGTAGTCCGACACCGTGATGCCCTGGAAGCCCCACTCATTGCGCAGGATGGTCTTCAGCAGCCAGGGGTTGGCATGCGAGGGCACGCCGTCGATCTCGTTGTACGACGGCATGACGGCCGCAATGGGCGTCTCGCGGATGATCTTCTCGAACGGCGGGAAGAAGACCTCGCGCAGCACCCGCTCGGAGATCTGCGCCGGCGCGGTGTTGATGCCGCGCTCGGGCTGGCCGTGGCCGGTCATGTGCTTGAGCGTCGCCAGCACCTTGCCCGGCGCCAGCTTGCGCTCGGTGCCGGAGCAGCCGGTCACGGCCGCCTTGCCCAGCACGCCCATCAGATAGGGGTCTTCGCCGAAGGTCTCCTCCACGCGGCCCCAGCGCGGGTCGCGGCAGACATCGACGACCGGCGCCAGCGCGAGGTGGGCGCCGCGCGCCCGCATCTCCCGCGCGCAGACCGAAAAGACTTTCTCGATCAGCGCCGGGTCGAACGACGAGGCCAGGCCGATGGCCTGCGGGAAGCTGGTCGCGTCGCGCGCGGCGTAGCCGTGCAGGCTTTCCTCGTGCATGAACAGCGGAATGCCCAGCCGCGTGCCCTGCACCGCCCAGGCCTGGGCGGCATTGACGTAGGCCGCCGTCTCGGCTGCCGTGCGGTTGGCCACGGCGGCATCGGCACCGGCGTTGGTGTTGGTCACGCCCTTGCGGTCGCTCGGGCGGCCCAGCATGCCCAGCCCGTGCGGCAGCGCCTGCGCGGCGCGCGCGGCGTCGAAGTTGCCGCGCGCGTCCTGCACGCGGTTCTTGGCGATCCAGATGCACATCATCTGGGCCACCTTCTCCTGCAGCGTCATGCGGGAGAGCAGGTCGTTGACGCGCAGTTCCACGGCTGCGGACGCCTGCTTGTAGAGCGGCTGCTCGGCCGGCGCCGCCACCGCATGGCCTGCCGTGGCAAGCCCGGCAGCACCGACACCCTGGACAAAGTTGCGACGCGTCACACCGGCTCGACTCATGGGGGATCTTTCGTGGGCAATCTCGGCGCGCACGCTAACGCAGGTCGCGGGGCAGCGGCGACGCGGGTTTGCCCTCTCGGGGCCGAGCGTTGCAACCCGCCAGCCGGGCGTGGCGCCTACTGGCTGGCCGCCGACGCCGGCGGCATGGGCGGCACCGGCACCACGACGCCCGGCGACAGCGAGATCTCGTCCACCAGCGTGACGCCGGTGACGAAGTAGCGGGTCTCACCGAAGCAGGAGCCCGGCAGGCCGACCTTCTCTTCGTAGTGCAGGTTCACGCGCCGGCCCATGACCTTGTTGATGGCCAGGGCCGTAACCTCGTCATGCACCGTGAAATGGAACTTCTCGACGCTGGCCGTGCCGGGCAGCGACACCAGCGCCTGCTCGCCCTCCCAGGTCTTGCAGACCCAGCCCTTGCGCGAGAACTTCTGCACCCAGCCGGCACGCTCACCGTCGGAATAGCTCCAGCGCCAGGCGAAGGAGAACCAGGCCGTGATGAGCAGCAGCAGTGCGACGACGGTCAGGGCGATCTTCAGGCGCATGGGGTGTGGGGTGAGCGAGGGCGCGGCGATTGTCAGTGACGGCACACGCGCAATCACCACCCCAATCGCACATAAAAATGTGCGCACAGGCCAAGGAGCACCTCATGAACATCACTTTGTCGGTTGACGAGCAAGTGGCGGACCAGGCCAGACGCGCGGCGTCGGCCATGGGCAAGAGCTTGAATCAAGCGGTGCGGGACTACCTGGAAACGTTAGCGGGCGCCGAACAGCGGGCTGCGGAACTGCGCGAGTTCGAGGCTTCGGCGCTGGCCACGCCGGGCCGCCTGGGCGGCTGGCGTTTCAACCGCGACGAGGCCAACGCGCGTGCGTAGCCTGCCAATACCAACTTACTTCAACCGCCCTGACTGCCGAAGCGCTCGGCCGACCGCGCCCTGGCCTTGGCGGCCTCTTCCTCGCGGTTCTTCGGCTCGGCCGTCGTCACCAGCGCCGCGATCAATGCACGCGCCTCGTCGGCAATGGCCGCCACCGCATGGTCGAAGGCGGCTTCGTTGGCCTTGGACGGCACATTGAAGCCGCTCAACTTGCGCACGAACTGCAGCGCGGCGTCGCGAATCTCAAGCTCCGTTGCGGGGGGCTCGAAGTTGAAGAGGGTGCGGATGTTGCGGCACATGCTCGGGCCTTTCAGCTGGCGTCGGGATGCCGCTCCCGCCACGCCCGCAGCGCCCGGCGGTACTCGTCCATGGCCAGGTCGTGCAGGTCGAAGATGCAGGGGTCGCAGCCGTTGCCGCAGCAGGCGTCCAGATCGGGCTGGTGCGGCGGCTGGGGCATGGGGTCGGGGTCGGGGTCGGGCAGGGCAGCGTCGGTCATCGCCAGCGATTGTCCGGCCCCGGTGCGTCAAGGGCGCCCGTGACGCTCGGCCACCTTGATCGCCTGGATGCGCTTGTGGATGGCGCGCAGCTCCTGCAGCGGCTGGGAGCGGGCCTGCTCGTCGGCCGGCAGGCGCTCGGCCAGCTCCAGCAGCAGCGCGGTGATGGCGCCCAGCTGGTCACCGTAGCTGGCCACATCGAAGGCCTGGCGCTCGATGCGCGCGTCGCCGGCCCAGGGCTTGATGCCCTTGAAGAACAGGTCGAGGCTGGGCTCGATGTCCTGCGCCACGTCGCCGCTGAAGGGCAGGTGCAGCTGCGGCGCCCAGAACCAGAAGAAAGGAAACATCGGTCTCTCCCTGCACGCCGGGACAGCAGGCGTGTGGGGGCATGGTGGCCGAGGCGGGTTGCGGCGGCAAGTTAGCCTTGGGGATGGACTCGCTGATCTCCGCCGCCGCAAGAGCCCTCGCCGCCGGTGACGCGCTGCAGGCGCTCAAGCGCGTAGCGCTGCGCGACGACCCGCCAGCGCTGGCCCTGCGCGGCATTGCGATGGCGCAGCTGGGCGAGCTGGCGCGCTCGCGCGAGCTGCTGAAGCAGGCGGCACGCGGCTTCGGTGCGCAAGAGGCGACAGCACGGGCGCGCTGCGTGGTGGCCGAAGCCGAGGTGGCCTTGGCCATGCGCGACTTCAATGACCCGCCGCGCGCGCTGGACACCGCCCGCGCCACGCTGGAGGCGCGTGGCGACCGGGCCAATGCGCTACAGGCGCGCTTGATTGCGGCGCGGCGCTGCCTGCTGCTGGGCCGGCTGGATGAAGCCGCAGCGCTGCTGGCCGGCGTCGACACGCAAGGCCTGCCCGCGCTGCCGGCCGCCGTCGCCGCGCTGGCGCAGGCCGAGCTGGCGCTGCGCTCGCTGCGCGTGGCCGACGCACAGGCCGCGCTGGACGGCGCCGAAGCCGCAGCGCGCGCCACCGGCATCCCGGCGCTGCAGGCCGAGACCGCACAGGCCCGCGCCGTGCTGAACCAACCCGCTGCACGGCGTGTCAGCGGCGCCGACGCCCAGCCGCTGCGCCTGCAGGAAGTGGCCGCGCTGCTGGACTCGGGCGCCCTCGTCGTCGATGCCTGCCGCCACGCGCTGCGTGCAGGCGACGCGCGGCTGCCGCTGGCCAGCCGGCCCATCCTGTTCACGCTGCTGCGCACGCTGGCCGAGGCCTGGCCGGGCGACGTGGGGCGCGACACGCTGATCGCCCGCGCCTTCCGCCTGCGAGAAGCTGACGAGACGCACCGCGTGCGGCTGCGCGTGGAGATCAGCCGGCTGCGCGCGCTGGTGTCAGGTCTTGCCGACATCGACGCCACGCCGCGCGGCTTTGCGCTGCGGCCGCTGGACGGGCGCGCCGTGGCCGTGCTGGCGCCGCCGGTGGACGGCGACCAGGGCGAGCTGCTGGCGCTGCTGGCGGACGGCGCGGCCTGGTCCACCTCGGCGCTGGCGTTGGCCCTGGGCGCCAGCCAGCGCACGGTGCAGCGCGCGCTGGCCGAGCTGGAGGCGGCCGGCCGCGTGCGCGCCATCGGCCAGACGCGCTCGCGCCGCTGGCTGGCGCCGCCGCTGACCGGTTTCACGACGATCTTGTTACTCCCCGCTGCGCTGCCGCTTGCGTAGATTTCGGTCATGCGCTGAACCCGGCGCCCATCAACGGAGCAAGCCATGACCCTCAAGACGCAAGCCGCCGAGATCGCGCGCGAATACGGCCCCTTCGACGGCGCGCCCGCCATCCACGGCGTCACGCATGACGGCGAACGCATCTGGGCGGCGACGAACGACGCGCTGCTGGCCATCGCCCCGGCGGGCGGCGAGGTGCTGCAGCGCATCCCGCACGCCTGCGATGCCGGCACGGCCTTCGACGGCCGCCACCTGTACCAGATCGGCGAGCAGCGCATCGACAAGATCGACCCCGCCACGGGCGCCGTCGTCGCGACCCTGCCGGTGCCGGGCGAGGGCGGCAACTCGGGCCTGGCCTGGGCCGAAGGCAGCCTGTGGGTGGGCCAGTACCGGGCGCGCAAGATCCACCAGATCGACCCCGAGACCGGCGCGATCCGGCGCAGCATCGAAACCAACCGCTTCGTCACCGGCGTGACCTGGGTGGACGGCGAGCTCTGGCACGGCACCTGGGAGGGTGATGAGAGCGAGATCCGCCACATCGACCCCGTCAGCGGCGCCGTGCTGGAGACGCTGCAGATGCCGGCCGGCACCGGCGTCAGCGGCCTCGAATCCGATGGCCGTGACCTGTTCTACGCCGGCGGTGGCAGCAGCGGCAAGCTGCGCGCCGTCCGCCGTCCCAAGGCCAATTCCCCCACCTGATTTCCCCGGCCTGACGGCTGCCGCCCGCGCCCGGGTTGCGCTGCCGCATGGCCGTTTTCGTCGACCTCAAGGAGATTGCCCATGACCACCCCCATTCCCCACCCCGTCGTATCGCGCGACCGCTGGATTGCCGAACGCAAGGTGCTGCTTGCGCAGGAGAAGGCGCTGACCCACGAGCGCGACCGCGTCGCCCGCGAGCGCCGCGCGCTGCCCTGGGTGAAGCTGGAGACGGACTACGTCTTCGACACCGTCGACGGCCCGCGTCGCCTGAGCGACCTCTTCCAGGGCCGGCGGCAACTGCTGGTGCAGCACTTCATGTTCGCCCCCGGCTGGGAGCAGGGCTGCAAGAGCTGCTCCTTCATGGCCGACCACCTCGATGGCGCCGCCCTGCACCTCGCCCATCGCGACATCACGCTGCTGGCGGTGTCGCGCGCGCCGTTGGCCGACCTGCAGGCGTTCAAGGCGCGCATGGGCTGGCAGTTCGCCTGGGCGTCGTCGGGCGGCAACGACTTCAACCGCGACTTCAACGTCAGCTTCGCGCCCGAGGACCGCATCGACGGCGAGGTCTATTACAACTTCCACATGACGCCGTTCCCGCTGACGGACGCGCCCGGCATCAGCGTCTTCTACAGGGACGACGCGGGCGATGTCTTCCACACGTACTCGACGTTTGGCCGTGGTGTGGAAGTGATGATGGGCACGTACAACCTCGTCGACCTCACGCCCAAGGGACGGGACGAGGCGGGTCCGTCGTACCCGATGGCCTGGGTGCGCCACCACGACCGCTACGAGGACGCGCCCGCGCCGGCCTGCTGCGGCGGCGCCAAGGCCTGAGCCGTGAGCACCAGCCTCTGGCCCTGGCTCGCTGTTGCGGCAGCCGGGGCGCTGCACGGGCTCAACCCTTGCACCGGCTGGGCCCTGGCGTTGGCCTGCGGCCGGGGGCAGGCGCTGCAAGCACTGGCGGCGGTGGCCCTCGGGCACGCAGCGTCCGTGGCCGGCGTGGCGGCGATGGTGGCGCTGGGTGCGGAGCCGGGCGTGCTGCTGCCGATGGCGGTCGGCGTGCTGCTCGGTGCCCTGCTGATCGCGGGCCTTGCCCAGCGGCTGCGCACGGGGCGCGCCGCCGTCGCGCTTGGCGCCTTCGTCACATCCACCCTGCACGGCAGCGGCCTGATGTTGGTGCCTGCACTGGTGCCGTTATGCCTGAGCGCCTCGCCGGCCCGTGAGATCACGGCGTCGGGGTCGCTGGTGTTGGCGCTGGCGGCCGTGTCGGTGCACATGGTGGCGATGCTGGCGGTGACGGCTGGGGCGGCGCTGGTGGCTTCCTCATGCGTGCGGACGCTGCGACGTTGGCTGGCGCGTGGACACCACAATCGCTCCATCCCGTTGCCCGTCCGCCACCGATGACTCCGTCCCACCGCCTCACCGCCGACCTCATCCACACCGAAGCCCAGTTGCGCGCCCTCATCGGCGAACCCGCCGCGCTGACCTGCAGCAAGATCACCGACCGGCTCAACCCGGCGACCCGCCTGTACGTGGAGCGCTCACCATTCGTCTGCCTGGCCACCAGCGACGCCGAGGGCCGCTGCGACGTCAGCCCGCGCGGCGACCCCGCCGGCTTCGTGCGCATCCTGGACGACCGCACGCTGCTGATCCCCGAACGGCCGGGCAACCGGCTGGCGGATTCGCTGCGCAACCTGCTCGCCAACCCTCAGCTGGGCCTGCTCTTCATCGTGCCGGGCGCGACGGACACCTTCCGCGTCAACGGCCGTGCGGTGATCACCACCGACGCTGCCCTGCTCGCACCGAGCGCGGTGGAAGGCAAGGTGCCGACGCTGGGCCTGATCGTCGACATCGAGGAGGCGTATACCCAGTGCTCCAAGGCGTTCCTGCGCTCGCACCTGTGGGACCCGGCACGCTTCGTGGCCCCGGAGTCCATGCCGACCGGCGGCGAGGTGCACCGGGCGATTCAGGGTGAGGGGTTTGATGCGGCGGGGTATGACCGGGAGCGGGCGGAGCGGTATGGGAAGCGGGTGGGGTTTTATTGACGGCTCCACCGTCAAGCGGGTGGAGGAGCCAGGCGCGCAGCCATGCGATTCAATGCGTCGGCCAGTGCGGGCAGGTCCTGCTCGACGACCAACCAGACGGCGTGCAAGTCAACGCCCAGGTAGCCATGGACGATCACGTTGCGGAAGCCGGAGCGATCGCGCCACGGGGTCTCGGGCTCAGTGGCCTTGATGCCGCCCGACAAGCGCTGGCTCGATTCCGTCAGCGTTTGCAGGTTGCGAATGACGGCGTCCTGCACCAACCGGGAGGCTTCGAAACGGGCGCGCTCGCCGCCCGTGTATTCGTGGATTCGCTCAAGGCACTCGCGCATGTGCGCCAGCAGCACCCGATCAGCGTCGGGCCCGGGCGTCACAGCGCAACGGCGTCGGCCAGTACGCGATCGCGCAGGCCCGGGTGCAGGCTGGCTTCGGTGACCACGTCGACGCGCCTGCCCAGCAGATCCTGCGCATCAAGCACCAGCCCACCCAGGGCGAGGGCGCTGGTACCCGGTGCCAACGTGACCAGCAGGTCCACGTCGCTGTGGTCGGTTGCGTCGTTCCGGCTCATCGAGCCAAACACCCGAACGCCCGTCACGCCACGGCGCCGGGCCAGCGCAACGAGTGCGGTGCGGTGGGCTTCGATCAGCGGGTGCATGGGAAAGAGTTTAGCCATGCGGGCCATGCCAAGACGGCGCGCTCGGCGATGAGCGCGTGATCGAGGTCCACCAAGGGTTGGAGAACCCGAGACCGTAGGTTGAGGAGAACGCAGTGAACCCCAACGCATCCAGCACGGGGCGTTCACCAAGCCCGGCGACTGCCCGCGTTGGGGTTCGCAGGCTCACCCCATACCTACGCCGTCAATGCCCGCCCGCCAGCAACGCCGCATTCCCCCCCGCCGCCGCCGTGTTGACCGTCAGCGTCTGCTCCGCCGTGAAGCGGTAGAGCTGGCGCACATGGCCGGCGGCCGTGACCAGCGGCAGGATGGCGTCGGGGCGGGCGGCGAGTGCGAGCGACAGCATGTGAGCGGCGTCGGCGTCGGATGACGCCAGCGCCACGCCGGCCAGTTGCGGCGCAGCGAGCAGGCCGGGCAGCGCCGAGTCGGGCAGCAGCGTCAGCGCATTGGCCGGCAGGCCAGCGCGCAGCAGGGCCTGGCGGGCGCGTTCGTCGTCGCTGAGCCAGATGGCGCTGTTGCCGGCCAGCAGCGCGCTGACGACGGCGGCCAGGCCCGCGTCGCCACGGCCCAGCACGGCGAAGGCGCCGCGGGCATGGTGGCGCAGCGTGTTGCTCTCTCCCGTGGGGCCGGGCAGCACCAGGTCGGCGAAGGCCGTTTGCGCTGCCGTGAAGAGGCCGCGCAGCGCGAAGGCGCTGGGCGCGTCCAGCGTGTCGGCGGCGCGGCGCAGCGTGGCGATGCGGTCGGCCAGCGGGGTGTTGCGCCAGGTGGCGTCGGCACCCACGGCGAGCGGCGCGGCGGCACCGTCAAGGGCCAGCGGCGGCGCCGGCGCGTCGATGTGCGGCTCGGCGCAGAAGCGGCGCAGGTAGTCGGGCCCGCCGGCCTTGGGGCCGGTGCCGGACAGGCCTTCGCCGCCGAAGGGCTGCACGCCCACCACCGCGCCGATGATGTTGCGGTTGACGTAGACATTGCCGATGCACGCCGCGTCTGCCAGCCGCTGGGCGCGGCTGTCGATGCGGGTCTGGATGCCCAGCGTGAGGCCATAGCCGAGGGCGTTGATCTCCTGGATGACGTCGTCCACCGAGCCGTCGAAGCGCACGACGTGCAGCACCGGGCCGAAGATCTCCTCGCCCAGGTCGGCGATGCGCGGCAGCTCGAAGGCGACGGGGCGGATCTGGCGCGGCATGGGCTCGGTGACGGGCGCCTCGGCGATGAGTTTCGCGTCGCGCTTCAGGCGCTCGACGTGACGGCTGATGCCGGTGTGGGCTTCGTCATCGATGACGGGGCCGACATCCGTGGCAAGGTTGGCGGGCTGGCCGACGTGCAGTTGCTGCAGCGCGCCCTTCAGCATCTCGATGACGCCGTCGGCGATGCTGGACTGCACGCACAGCAGACGCAGCGCCGAGCAGCGCTGGCCGGCGGAGCGGAAGGCGGACTGCACGACCGCATCGATGACCTGCTCGGGCAGGGCGGTCGAGTCGACGACCATCGCGTTCAGGCCGCCGGTCTCGGCGATCAGCGGGATGGGTGAGTTAGGTTTTGCCGCCAGCGCCTTGTTGATGATCTGCGCCACCGCCGTGGAGCCGGTGAAGCAGACGCCGGCCGTGTGCGCGTGGGCAACGAGGCCGGCGCCGACGGTCTCGCCAGGGCCGTGCAGCAGCGCCAGTGCGTCGGCCGGCACGCCGGCCTGGTGCAGCAGCTCGACGAATTGCAGCGCGACGTAGGGTGTCTGCTCAGCCGGCTTGGCGGCAACGGCATTGCCGACCACGAGCGCGGCGACGACCTGGCCCGCAAAGATGGCCAGCGGGAAGTTCCACGGGCTGATGCAGACGAAGACGCCGCGGCCTTGCATGCCTTGCGCGTCGGCCTCGGCCTGGTCGGCGTAATAACGCAGGAAGTCCACGGCCTCGCGCACTTCGGCGACGCAGTCGGCCTGGGTCTTGAACGCCTCCTTGACGAGCAGCGCGCAGAACTCGGCCAGGCGCGCGTCGAGGTCGTCGGCAGCGCGGCGCAGCATGGCGGCGCGGGCGGCCACGGGGCGGGCGTTCCAGGCGGTGAAGCCGGCGTGCAGGCGCTGCATCGCGGCGTCGACGTCAGCGGCCGTCGCTTCGGGCACGGCGCGCACCGGCGTGCTCTCCAGCGCGGCCTGCAGCGGCGCGCGCTGAGCCGGCGCGGTCAGGTCCGCACCCGCGGAGTTGAGTCGGCCGCCGTAGAGCGCCGGCGGCAACGGCAGCGCGCTGGTGTTGCGCACGTCGAGCAGCGGCGAGCCGAGCAGCTCGGGCACCTGCACGCTAGGGTCCGCCAACTGATGCACGAAGGACGAGTTGGCGCCGTTCTCCAGCAGCCGGCGCACGAGGTAGGCCAGCAGGTCGCGGTGCTCGCCCACCGGGGCGTAGACGCGGCAGGGGATGCTGCCGTCCTTCAGCACCTCGCGATAGACGCCTTCGCCCATGCCGTGAAGCCTTTGCATTTCAAAGGCTGCATTGGTCGCACGGGCCATCTGCACTATTGCCCCGATGGTGCCGGCGTTGTGCGTGGCGAACTGCGGGTAGATGACATCGGCATGCTGGATCAGCGCGCGGGCGCAGGCCAGGTAGCTCACGTCGGTGTGCTGCTTGTGCGTGAAGACGGGGTAGTGCGCCAGGCCCAGCTCCTGGGCGCGCTTGATCTCGCCGTCCCAGTAGGCGCCCTTGACCAGCCGCACCATGAAGCGCAGGCCGTGCTTGCGCGCGATGGCCGCCACCTCGTCGACGACGGCGAGCGCGCGCGTCTGGTACGCCTGCACCGCCAGACCGAAACCGCGCCACTGCGGGTGGTGCGCGGCGATGCGCGCGGCCAGCGTGTCGAGCACGTCCAGCGACAGCTCCAGGCGGTCGACCTCCTCGGCGTCGATGGTCAGGTTGATGTTGGCGTTAGCGGCCAGCTCGATCAGCTCCCACACGCGCGGCAGCAGCTCGGCGAAGACGCGGTCGCGCTGCAGCACCTCGTAGCGGCTGAAGAGGGCGCTGAGTTTGATGGAGATGCCGTCGGAGGCTTCCGGCGAGTCAGCACGCGGGCCGGCGGCGATGGCCTTGATGGCGCCGACGTAGGCGGCCTGATAGCGGCGCGCGTCGTTCTCGGTGCGGGCGCCTTCGCCCAGCATGTCGTAGCTGAAGCGCAATTGCTTCTGCGCCTTGCGGGCGTCGTCGGCCTCGCTCATCGCCTCGCCGATGTTGCGGCCCAGCACGAACTGCCGGCCCAGCAGCTGGATGGCGCGCACGGTGGCCGCCACGACCGTCTGCGCACCCAGGCGCTTGAACAGCCCGCCGTCATCCTCCGCGCCCGGCAGGAAGCGCTTGGACATGGAGATGGCCGAGGCCGACAGCGCGGCCAGCATCTTGTGCGGGCTGCCCTCGCTGGCGCCCTCGAAGTCCGCACGGCCCAGCTGGTCGGCCGTCAGCGCAATGGCCGTGGGCGCGTCGGGCACGCGCAGCAGCGCCTCGGCCAGCCGCATCAGCGCCAGGCCCTCGGCGCTGGTGATGGGGTACTCGCGCAGCAGCGACTCCATCGCCCAGAAGGGGGCCGGGTTGCGGCGCACCTGCTCAACCCAGGGCGAGGCCATGGCGATGACGCCGGGCCAGTCCAGCGCCGTGCCGACCCGCTCGGCCAGCGCCTGCACCACGGCGGCCTCGGCACGGTAGGGGTCCGGCAGGCGGGGCTGTTCGAGCGGGGCGGCGAAGGTGGGCACGGCTTTCTCCTGGTGAGATCAGCAATGTATTCATGACGGTCTTGAATTAAATTCCAAGAATTGCCATATCAGCCGACATAAATCCAGATGAGCGATCAACCCCGACTGGACAAGACCGACGCCCGCATCTTGCGCGTGCTGCAGGCCGACGGGCGCATTTCCAACCTCAAGCTGGCCGAGGAAGTGCACCTGTCGCCCACCGCCGTGCTGGAGCGCGTGAAGCGGCTGACGCGCGACGGCTACATCCTCGGCTACGAGGCGCGGCTGAACCCGGCCAAGCTGGGCGCGGCCATGCTCGTCTTCATCGAGATCCACCTGGACCGCACGGTGCAGGACGTGATGGACACCTTCAAGGCCGCCGTCCAGGCCCGGCCCGAGATCCTGGAATGCCACCTGGTGGCCGGCGGCTTTGACTACCTGCTGAAGACCCGCGTGCGCGACATGAGCGCCTACCGCGAGTTCATCGGCAGCGTGATCTGGACGCTGCCGGGGGTAAGGGAGACGCGGACGTATGCGGTGATGGAAGAGGTGAAGGCGACGAATGCCTTGCCGATTTGACGGCGCCTTATGTCGATTTAGAAGAGAAAATTCAACACATCATCGTCTTATGTTGATCCGCTCGACATATGCTTCAGATGCGTCGATTTTTCTCCGACTCGTCGACATATGGCCTACGACCCTGCCCGTCCGTACAACGATCTACCGGCCCTCCCTCCGCAGGCTGAGCTGGAGTCCCGCGCAGTACTGAAAGCCTGCATCACCGCGCGTGCTGCGGTGGCCGAGCTGAAGGCTGCCGGGCAATTGATCCCCAACCAGGGCTTGCTGATCAACTCCATCCCTCTGCTGGAAGCACAGGCCAGCAGCGAGATCGAGAACATCGTCACCACCACCGACCAGATGTTCCTGTTCGACGGGGCGAGCGATGTCGAGGCCGACCCCGCCACCAAAGAAGCGCTGCGCTACCGGGCCGCCCTGTGGGAGGGCTTCCAGGCGCTGTCCAGCCGGCCGCTGAGCACCAACACGGCCATCCAGGTCTGCAGGGCGATCAAGGGTGTCGACATGGACATCCGCCGCACCCCGGGCACGACGCTGAACAGCGAACGCACCGGCCAGGTGATCTACACCCCGCCCGAAGGCGAGGCCCTGCTGCGCGAAAAGCTCGCCAACTGGGAGCGCTGGATGCATGGCACCCTGCCCGGCAGCGAGGACGTGGACCCGCTGGTGCGCATGGCCGCCGGCCACTACCAGTTCGAGGCGATCCATCCGTTCACAGATGGCAACGGCCGCACCGGCCGGGTGCTGAACCTGCTCTACCTCGTCGAGCAAGGGCTGCTGGACATCCCCGTGCTCTACCTGAGCCGCCACATGCTGCGCAACAAGACCGGCTACTACGCCGGCCTGCAGTCCGTCACAGCAACGGGTGCATGGGAGCCCTGGCTGCTCTACATGCTCCAGGGCGTGGCCGAAACCGCGACCTGGACCATGAACAAGGTGGTGGCGTTGCGCCGCCTGCTGACGGACACGGCCGAGCGAATGCGGCGCGAGGCGGGCTCGATCTACTCGCGCGAGCTGGCCGAACTCGTGTTCGTGCGGCCGTACTGCCGCATTGCCCACGTGGTGGACGCGGGGCTGGCCAAGCGCCAGACGGCCAGCACCTATCTCAAGGAACTCGCTGCAATCGGCATCTTGCGCGAGCACAAGCTGGGCCGTGAGAAGGTCTTCCTGAACCCGGCGTTCATCGAACTGCTCAAGCGCGACTGATGAGAAGGAGAAGGGCTTCAACGGGACATTCGAAAGGCGCCGGGCGCACACGCCTCTCCATCAGCCCGACCGGTTTTCTGAGCTAGCGGCCCTCTCACGGCAGGCCCAGATAGAAATATGTCGCACTGCGCCCCGAAGCCCCGCGGCCGTAGCCCAGGTAGACCGGCCCCAGCGGCGTGTCCGCCGCCAGGAACAGCGCGTTGCTGCGCAAGGTGCGCTGAGGAGACTCGCCGAGTTGGTCGTTGATGCGCCCGACCTCGGCGGACAGGCCGAGGTACATGCCGTCCAGCAGCCCGGGCGCGCTGATGCGCCAGGCATAGACGAGGCGCGCAAAACGCATCCGTGTGCCGACGAATTCGCCGCTGCGGTAGCCCGACAGCCGCAGGAAGCCGCCCAGCTGGGCCAACTCGTAGCCCGGCAAGTCGTTGCTGCCGGTGGGCTGGGTGGCGTAGACGGCGGCGCGCAGCGAATGCGGGCCGCTGGACACGGCGCCCTGCAGTGACAGGTCGACCTTGCCGTATTCGTCCTTCGCGCCCAGGCGTGCGCGGGAAAGGAAGTAGTTCAGGTCCAGCGCCACGCCGTTGCGCGGGAAGCGGGTGCTGTCCAGCGTGTCGGCGCGCAGCCGCGCGGCAACACCGCCGACATCCGTGCTGGGCACCAGCTCCTTGCCAGGAATGACGCCGGTGTCCGTGCCCAGGCGGACGCGGCCGCGCCGCACGCCGGCACGCAGTTCGTAGATGCCCGCGAACGCCAGGCCGGCGTCGGCGCCGAGCACCGTTTGCTCGCGCCGGAAACGCGAGATGCGCTGCTCCTGGATGTACAGGTCGAACGGCTCGCGGCGCGACTCCAGGTGGACGGCGGTGAACGTCTGCTGCCCGGTGTTGAGCGGCTGGTACCACTCGCTGCGCAGGCGGTCGACCCGCCCGATCTGCAGGTCGTTGCGCCATTCGCCGCCCAGCGAGTTGAGCCAGGTCAGGCGGTGGCTGAGCATCAGGTTGAAGTAGGAGCTGCCACGGAAGTCGCTCGACAGCCCGAGGCCGGCGCGCAGGTAGTGCGGGCCCCAGGACTTCTCGGTCACGTCGGCGGTGAACACCTGGCCGCCGTCGTCGCGCTGCACCAGGTGGTAGTTGACGCGCTCGAAGTCGCCGGTGCTGTAGATGCGCCGCATGTCGGCATCGGCCTTGGCCTCGTCGAAGGGCTGGCCGGCCTGGCTCTGCATGGCACTGCGGATGGTGTCCGGGTTGACGCGCTGCGCGCCGACGATGCGCACCTCGGCCAGCGTGGCGGTGGGCAGCGCGCTGCCGGCATGCTGCCGGGACTGCAACGCGGCGTAGGCCTCGGGGCTGATGCGATAACGCTGCAGCTGGGCCGCAGCGGCACGCGCGGCTGTCTCGCCGGCGGCGGCCGCGTCCAGCATGCGGTCGAAGTCGGCCGATCCCACGGCGCCCAGCTCGGGCGTGATCAGCACGTCCTGCGGCGTCAGCTCGGTCAAGGACTGGTTGACGTTCTTACTCGTCAGGAAGCGCGTCATCTGCTCCGACACGGACAGCAGTGACTTCAGCTCCTGCCGCTGCAGCATGGGCGTGCCGATGTTGACGGCGATCACCACCTCCGCCCCCATGGCGCGGGCCACGTCCACGGGCAGGTTGCGGCTGATGCCGCCGTCCACCAGCAGCCGCCCGTCCAGCTCGACCGGGCTGACGATGGCCGGCAGCGCCATGCTCGCCCGCACCGCAGTGGCCAGGCTGCCGCGTGCCAGCACCACCATCTCGGCATTGGTCACGTCGGTGGCCACGGCGCGGAACGGGATGGGCAGTTGGTCGAAGTGCTCGCCGCGCTGGCGCACCGTCAGCCGGCGCAGCACGGCCTCCAGCGAGACACCGGCGACCGCGCCCGTGGGCAGCAACAGCCCCTTGGGGCCGATGCCGATCTCCGGGCCGATGAAGTTGCGGCTGTCGTCGTCCTTGCGGCGCACCGGCAGGTCGGTGCGGGCCACATCGTGGAACAGCAGCGCTGTGTTGAGCGGCTTCAGCTCGGCCTCGATCTCGTCAGGCGACATGCCGCTGGCGTGGGCGGCACCGATGATGGCGCCGGCGCTGGTGCCGACGATCACGTCCACCGGCACCTGCAGCTCACGCAGCACCTTCAGCACGCCCAGGTGCGCGCCGCCCCGGGCGCCGCCGCCGGACAGCACGAGACCGATGCGCGGGCGGCTCTCCGCAGCAACGGCAGGCGCTGCCGGCGTGGCGGCCGACGCCAGGCATGGGGCCGCACAGAGCGCCCAGGCAAGGACCAGGCACGCCGGACGATGGGGAGCGCGTCGCATCGGCAGCCAGGCGCCCGGCTGTCTAGAAACCGACCTCGGCAAACAACTGCGGGCCCTTGAATTTGTAGTCCACCTTGCCGTTGACGTCGGTCCTGCTGGAGCGCACCTGGTAGTCGACATAACGCCAGCCACCACCCAGCGCGGCGTTCGGCGAGAGCCGGTACAGCAGGCTGGCCTGGCCGTTGATCAGCTTGCCGTCATAGCCCCGGTGCTTGAGGGCGAACAGGTCGGCCCGCCAATCCAGCGCCCAGCCGGAAGCGATGCCCCAGTTGCCGTAGATGCCGAGGGTCGGCAGCGGCACGGTGGCATTCGTGACGGCGCGGTCGACGGTGGGCGTCGAGCCGGAAGTCGACACCGCCGTCTGCAGGGAGATGTCGAACTTCGTCACGTGAAGGCCAGCGGTGGCGCCCAGTTCGAAGTCGGGTGACTGCAGGAAGGAGTAGCCGATGCTGGCGCGGCCCACGTCCGAGCGGAAGTGCGTGTCCAGCGTCGCTTGCACCGGGAAGGTGGTGCCGTTGAAGGTGATGCTTCGATCCAGCTCGGCACGGCCCGTCCGGCTGAGCCGGAAGTACTCCAGCTCCAGCCGCCAGCGCTCCGCAAAGCGGTAGCCCAGCTGCACCGTGGGCAGCGTCTTGCCGTCGGTCAGGCCATAGCGCTCCAGCGCGAACTCGGTCCCCACCAGGTTGGCACCGGGGTCATCGATGCGGACGTTGGTGCTGACATCGGCACGGAAGGCCTCGACACGCAGCCACAGGCTGCGTGCAGCCGGGTCGGCGCTCGCCGCGAAGGGCCCGCCGAGAGCGGCAACAACAAGGAGCGGCGTGGCCAAGGCATGACGACGCAACGCGACAGATCCCATGAGCTAACTCCCTAGGTTGTGCCACAAACGCTGGCAAGTCTGCCATGCGTTGATCGCTCAAGGCATCGTTCAGAATGCGCGGCATCCAGCGGTTCTAGGGAGGATGCATGGCCAGCAGGGAAGTGGCTCGGCGCGGCTCGGCGGCGCGCCGACTCTTCGCCGCCACCGTGCAGAAGGCGCGTTGGGTTGCGGCTGCCGGGCTGGCAGCGGCGGTGATGGCGAGCGGGGCCCAGCAGCCGGCCACCGCCGCGCCAGGCGCATCCGGCGCGACCGCCGTGGCCTCATCTCCAGCGCCCATCGTGGCGACCGAGATCGTGGTGCGGGCGGACCAGGACCAGCGCCTGGCCGACCGCATCCTCCGGCAGGCTGAGCGCACCGAAGTGGCAGAGCGCTTGTCGCGCGAGCTGCAGGCCATCGAGGCGCCGGTGGAGGAGAAGCTGCGCTCCTTCGGCGCCGAGAGCCTGCGCGAGCTGCCCGTGATGCGGCTGGAGAGCCTGGAGCGGCATTGGAAGTTCGACGCCGCGCGCTTCCTGCAGTGGCAGAAGGAGGCACAGCGGGCCATGAGCCCCTTCAGCAACGCCACCGCCCAGCTGGCGCAGCGCCGCGCGGTGTGGCGCGCCACGCAGGACTCCGCCGTCGTGCAGCAACTGCCCGCCGTGCTGCGTGAACGGGTCGATGCGCTGCAGCTGGCGCTGAGCGCGGCCGAGGAGGCGCTGTCCGCACCGCTGGCGCGGCAGATCGAGATCGGTCGGCGGGCCGACACGCTGGACGCGCAGATCCAGGCGGGCCGCACCGAGGTGGCCGAGGCGATTGCGGCCATCGACCTGCGCCTGCTGAAGATCGATGCACCGCCGCTGTGGTCGCTGCGGCTGGGCGATCGCACCGGCAGCGAAAGCAGCGCCATGATCGAGCGCGGCATGGATATCGAGGGGCGCTTCGCCAGCGCCTACGCCGTCAACGCCACGGGCAACAAGGCGGCATTGCTGATCGTGCAGTTGCTGCTGCTGGCCGTGCTGGCGGGCCTGCGCTACCGCAGCCGGCTGGTGCCCATGGCCAGCACCGACGCCGCCTCGGCGCAGATCCTGCGGCGGCCGGTGTCCACCTGGCTGCTGCTGGCCATGATGGCGGTGCTGGCGATCGAGCGCGACGCGCCGCTGCTGGCGCTGCAGGTCGCGATGCTGGTGGCGCTGGTGCCGCTGCTGCGCCTGCTGCCGGCGCACCGCCTGCCGGTGCCCGACGCCTGGCCCTACCTGGCCATCGGCCTGTACGCGCTCTCCCGGCTGGGCGTGGTGCTGATCGGCAACGGCGCCGTGTTCAGGCTCTATCACTTCGCTTTGACCGTGCTGGCCCTGCTGGTCACCCTGTGGTTCCTTCAACGTGCCCGCAGCCAGGGCCCGGCGCTGACACGCGCGGCCGCCATCGCACGCGCCGCCGCCTGGGCCGCCGCCGTGCTGCTGGGGCTGGCGGCCTTGCTGAATGCGGTGGGCAATGTGTCGCTGGCCGAGACGCTGACCAGCGGCGTCATCGACAGCGGCTACTCGGCGCTGCTGCTGTACGCGGCCGTCGCCGTCGCGCGGGCGCTGCTGCGGGTGGTGGGCAGCGACCCCGCCGTGCAACGGCTGGCGCTGGTGCGCCGCCACGGGGAGGCCCTGCTGAGCGCCGCCACACGCGGCCTGGCCCTGGCCGCCGCCTTCGGCTGGCTGGTCTATGCGATGAACTCCTTCCGCGTGCTGCGGCCCGTGCAGAGCTGGCTGGAGGCGGTGCTGGGCCACGACTTCGAGGTGGGCGAGATCTCGCTGAGCCTGGGCAATCTGCTGGTGTTCGCGGTGTCGGTGGTCGTCGCCACCTGGGTCGCGCGCATCGTGCGGCAGTTGCTGGGGGAACAGCTGTCGGCGCGCGAGTCGCTGCCGCGCGGCGTGGCCAACAGCGTGGCCTCGCTCAGCTACTACGGCCTGCTGCTGCTGGGCTTCCTGCTCGCCCTGTCGGCGGCCGGCTTCAAGGTCAGCCAGCTGGCGCTGGTGTTCGGCGCACTCGGCGTGGGCATCGGCTTCGGGCTGCAGAACATCGTCAACAACTTTGTCTCGGGCCTGGTGCTGATGGTCGAGCGGCCGCTGCGGCCCGGCGACATCGTCGACGTGGCCGGCGTCTCGGGCCGGGTGCGCGAGATCGGCCTGCGCGCCACGCTCATCCGCACCTTTGAAGGCGCCGACGTGGTGGTGCCCAACGGCATGCTGCTGACCGGCAGCCTGACCAACTGGACGCTGACGGACCACTCGCGGCGCATCGAGATCGAGGTGCCGGTGGCCTACGGGTCCGACGCGGCCCAGGTGCTGCCCATGCTGCAGGCCGCCGCCCGCGAGGTGCCTGGCGTGGCGGCCGAACCGGCGCCTGCCGCCCTGCTCAAAGGCTATGGCGACAGCTCCCTCAATGTCGTGCTGCGCGTCTGGACGCAGGACTACGACCGTTGGGTCGTCATCCGCAGCGAGCTGCTCACGCG
The DNA here is from genome assembly GCF_043555835.1 of Pelomonas parva. Classification (NCBI taxonomy): domain Bacteria; kingdom Pseudomonadati; phylum Pseudomonadota; class Betaproteobacteria; order Burkholderiales; family Sphaerotilaceae; genus Roseateles; species Pelomonas parva. The sequence goes on from NZ_JBIGHV010000003.1 coordinate 470,854, forward strand.
CGTGCTGGCCGCGCTGGCCGATGCCGGCATTCAGGTGCCGTTCAACCAGGTGGACCTGAACGTGAAGACGGTGTCGGCCGAGGCGCGAGACTGGCTTCGCCCCGCGCCGCCGCCACAGGACGCTTGAACTAGCGCCTGCGCAGCACCACGACCACCATGGCGATGGCCAGCAGGTAGGTGCCGAACTGGAACAACATCGCCGCGTCGGACGTCGAGCCGCTGGCCTGCATGCAGAAGCTGGTGAAGTCCCAGGCCCCGTGCAAGGCCATGCACAGCCAGATGGAGCCGCTGGTGCGCCGCACCACGTAGAAGGCGCCACCCATCAGGAAGGCGAACACCGCCTGGATGAGGCCTCCCGTGAGGGGCAGGCCGAACAGCGCATTCGGCACATGCATGGCGCCGAACAGCAGCGAGGACCAGAACCACACGCCCACCTCGCTGCGCCGCGAGCCCCGCAGCCCCGTGACAAGCACGCCGCGCGTGACCAGCTCCTCGTTGAAGCCGACCATCACCGAGGCTGCGGCCAGCATCGCGATGTGGGTGGCCGACAGCGCCGGCCAGTGGATGGCGCTGGCGTTGGCGACGAAGAAGCCCAACATGGGGGCAAGCACCAGCCACAGCGGCCAGCCCGGCCGGCTCGCCGACGCCTCGCGCGTTGCCGGCTGCCACCAGCCCAGCCAGGTGACTGCGGCAATGGCGAACACCGCGCCCAGCGCGAGCGGCAGCACCAGGCGCTGCAAGGCCACCGGCTCGGCGACGAGGTTGCGGTAGTCCGCGCCGACCGCCGCCCAGGTCGCAAAGATGATGGCGTTGTAGACGGCGTAGACCGCCACCGCCATGCGCCAGTTGGGTTCGGTTTTCATTCGAGCGCCCCTGAGCGGCCGTTTTGTTGCGACGCAGGATAGTCCGGCGGTTGTGGCCCGGGCAAGCCAAGGCGACACGTCTGCCCCCAGAAACCTAACGTCGCCACCTGCGTGACACCGATGAACTTGGGGTGCCGCCGCCTAGGCGATTGATCAAACCGCGAGGATCGCCGAAAGTCGCGCCAACCCATCCCGATGAGGAAGCAAAGATGAAGAACAGGATCTCCACGCTGGCTCTCGTTTCGTTGGCGCTGGCCACCTCGGTGCCCGCCTGGGCCGACACGCCCGCCGACCTGACCGACCTCGTCGGCGCACGGGGCAGCAGCGGCGAAACCCAGATGCTGGCGCGGGGCTATGCGCTGATCCGTGTCACCCAGGTGCGCGACCAGGCCTGGAGCTTCTGGTGGAGTGACACGCAGAACCAGTGCGTGGCCGTCGCCACCTCCGACGGTCGCTACGCCAGCATCAACGGCGTGCCGACGCAGAACTGCCGCCCGGGTGGCGCCAGCGGCACCGCCAAGCCCGAGCCGACGGCGGGCACGCTGACGCTGATCTGCTACGGCCAGGGCGAACACGCGACGATCAGCTCGCACTCGGGCTACGAGTGGAACCGGGACAAGAAGCACTATGAGCCGACGACGCGCTTCGAGTCGGACAAGGAGCGGTTCAACACCGGCGTGCAGATCGACATCAAGGACGGCGCAGGGCGCATCCACCTGACCGGCAAGCTGATCCCGCCGCTGAACTCGGGCGGCAGTGACGGCTGGTGGCCGCTGGAGAACCTGCGCATGGAGCCCGACCGCATCACGGCACGCTACAAGCTCAACTTCGCCAGCTCACCCACGGTCTCGATCGATCGCAACACGGGCTTCGTCGAGATCCAGGGCCTCAACAGCTTCAGCGGCAAGTGCGACATGGGCGACTGGGCAGCGGGTCGGCGCTTCTGAGGCTGAGCCTGATCACCTCGACCCCCACCTTCTCGACCGATGAGCCACACCATGCGCCTTTTCAAGCCCACCGTCGCCGCCGCCATCGCCCTGCTGAGCACCACCGCGATGACCGCCCCACCCGGCCCGGCAGCCGGAGTGATCCATCGCCCCGCCAAGCCCACCAGCCAGGTGCCTGCCGGCGCCATCGGCTACTCGGCCACGCACATTGACCGCAGCGTCAGCCCGCGCCAGGACTTCTATCGCTATGCCACGGGCAACTGGCTGAACAAGCTGACCATCCCCGACGCGGAGGGCGACATCAGCGGCTTCTCCATGCTGGCCGCCAACCTCGACCAGCAGCTGCTGCAGCTGGCCCTGAAGGCCAGCCAGGCCAGCGCGCCGAGGGGCAGCCCGGAGCAGCAGGTGGGTGACTTCTACCGCGCCGCCATGGACACCGCGCGGCAGGATGCGCTCGGCCTCAAGCCCATCCAGGCCGACCTGGACTGGGCGGCCAAGGCCAGCGGGCCGGCCGACCTGGCGCGGCTGTCGGCCCGGCTGCAGGCGTCAACCCAGTACTCGCCGCTGGTGAACGTGCTGACGATGACCGACCTGAAGGACAGCACGGCCACCCGCATGGTGCTGCACCCGGGCGGCGCCGAGCTGGAGCAGGACCAGTACACCGACCCGGCCAGCCAGAAGGTCCGCGACCTCTATGTCGAGTTCATCGCGTCGGTCTACCGGCAGCTCGGCGATGCCCCGGACGTGGCCGCCGGCAAGGGGCGGCTAATCCTGGCCATCGAGACCGAGCTGATGGCGCCCCGGCTCAAGCCGCTGGAGGCCCGCGACCCGGCGCGCATCTACAACCTGTTCAGCCTCGCCGAGGTGCAGGCGCTGATCCCGGCGGTGGATCTGAAGGAACTGCTGGCCGCCTTGAAGGCCCCGGTGCCGGCCCAGGTGCAGGTCATCGACGTCGAGGGGCTCAAGGCCTTGAACCGCCTGCTGACGACACGCACGCCCGGCGAGGTGCAGACGGTGCTGCACTGGGCGGCGCTGTCGTCCAACATCGGCCTGCTGGGTCAACCCTGGTTCGGCCTGAACCAGGAGTACGAACGCAAGCGCGACGGCCTGGTGAAGACCATGGACCTGGACCGGCAGGTGGTCAAGAACATCGCCATGCAGCTCTCCCACCCGCTGGCGCAGATGTACGTGAAGGCGCATTTCCCCGACAGCACGCGCCAGGAAATCACCCACATGGTGGGCCACATCAAGGACGAGTTCGGCGCGCGCCTGCGCACCAACCCCTGGCTCGACGAGAAGACCCGCGCGGCGGCGCTGGAGAAGCTGGCCAAGGTGGACATCCAGGTCGGCTACCCACAGCGCTGGATCGACTTCAGTGGCGTGGACATCCGCGCCGACGACCACCTCGCCAACAACCAGCGGTTGGCCGCGTTCAACCTGCAGCGCGACCTCGCCAAGGTGGGGCGGCCGGTTGTGACCGAGCGCTTTGCCGACCCGACCTTCACCAGCCCCATCGCCGTCAACGCCGCCTACAGCCCACAGTTCAACGGCATCGACATCACCGCTGCCATCGTCCAGCCGCCGTTCTACAAGCCGGGCGCAGACATCGCGGTGAACTACTGCACCATCGGTGCGGTGATCGGCCATGAGCTAACTCACGGCTTCGACAGCACCGGCCGCCAGTACGACGCCGCCGGCAACGTGCGCGACTGGTGGACGCCGCAGGCCGCTGCGGAGTTCAAGAAGCGCACCGATGTGCTGGCGAGCCAGTTCAACCAGTTCCAGCTGCTGCCCGGCCTGTTCCAGAACGGCGCGCTCACCCTCACCGAGAACACGGCCGACCTGGGCGGCATCACGCTCGCCCATGCGGCCCTGCAGCGGGCGCTCAAGGGCAAGCCCCAGCCCAAGGTCGATGGCCTGAGCACCGACCAGCGCTGCTTCGTCGCCTGGGCCCAGTTGTGGACCTACAAGGCCCGGCCTGAACGCATCCGCCTGCTGGCCGCGACGGACTACCACGCCAACACCGGCGTGCGCGGCGTGGGCCCGCTGCTGAACCTGGACGCCTTCCACAAGGCCTTCCAGACCCGCCCGGGTGACCCGATGTGGCGCAAGCCGGCCGATCGGGTACGCATCTGGTAGTGGGGCTGTTGCCGGCAGTACCGCGTTCTTTCTGGCTGGCCGCAGCCCTGGCCTGCCTGACCGCCGCCGCTCAGGCGCAGACGCGCGGCTGGCTGCGTTACGGCGACGGCAATCTGCTGTCCGGCGAGCTGGTCGAGATGAGCGCGGCGGGCGGCGTCTTCAAGTCCGACCGCTTCGGCCGGCTCAGCTTCACGGCCGCCGAGGCGCGCTTTGAAGCCGCGCCTGTGGCCGCCGTGGCTGCGGTGCAGGCGCAGCCCGCCGCACCTGCGCCCTCCCCCGCCTGGAGACCCACGACCTGGTCCATCGGCCTGTCGGGCTATTGGCAGCGCGACGACGGCAGCATCTCCAGCGACGCCGGGGTGGACCTGGACGCCACCTGGAAGCGCCCACGCGACGAAGTGCGGCTGAGCCTGTCGACCGACTACAAGGTGGTCGACGACGAGGTCGACCGCAACGAGCAGACGGGCAGCTTGCGCTGGACGCACGATCTGCGCTCGCCCTGGTTCAGCCTGGCACGGCTGCGGGCCGAGCGCAGCACCTTCACGCTGGACCCGCTGCCCACGCTGGACTATGTGCTGCTGCAGGCCACGGCGGGCCTGGGCTGGCGCAAGCAATGGACACCCGAAAGCTACAGCCTGCTGGCGCTGAACCATGACCGGGTAACACTGAGCCTGCTCAGTCGCGACGTGACGGTGCAGACGCACGCGACCTCGATCCTGTTCGAGAACCATGTGCGCCTGCTGCCACGCGTCACGCTGGCCAACACCTTGTATGTCTACCGCTGGGCCAACGGCGGCACCGGCGTCGACAGCCTGGCCGAGGTCAGCTATGACCTGACGGACCGCCTGCGCATCGGCCTGCGCCACGAGTACCGCAAGAACGCCGTCGATCTGGCGCTGGGCGTCTACAACCGGTTGAGTCTCACGACCCGGGTCGACTTCTGACCGCCAACCGATCTGGACCCGCCCGGCGCCCCCCCACAATCACCCGCATGGACATGCGGCATCAACCGGCCTGGATGCGCTGGCAGCAAATGATCGAAGCGGGGGAACTGGGCCTCTGGGACCTGCGCCTGGACCTGGAGACCGTTCACTACTGCCCGCAATGGAAGCAGCGGCTGGGCTTCCCCGATCCGCACCGCGCGGACAGCACGCATTTCTGGCGCTGCCGGGTACATCCGGCGGACCTGCAAGCCATGATGACCGCGATGCGCGAGCATGCGGGCGGCGCCCAGCCCGGCTACGAGGCCCGGTTCCGCCTGCGCAGCAATGGCTCGGGCTATCGGCTGATGCACTCGCGGGGCCGCATCATCGAGCGCTGCCCCGAGGGGCGGGCGTTGCGCATGGTCGGCACCATGCTCGACCTGACCGACCGCGCCCCCTCGCCCCAGGGCGGCCTGGCCGAAGGGCCGCGCGGCCCCATGCTGGGGGCGGCGCTGGCGCTGCCGTTCCACCTGCTGATGGCGGAACCCGCCGACGTAAAGATCGCCCAGGAGCGGGAACGCGTGCTGGGCCTGGTGGACGACCTGCTGCAGGCGTCGGCGGCGCAGCTGGAGGAGCTGCGCAAGGCCCGGCCGTAGTGGCGGCCTGGTCAGCCCAGGTGCTGGCCGAGGAAGCGCATTGCCCGGTCCCAGGCCTGCTGCGCCCAGGCCGCGTCGTACTGGGTGCTGGCCAGGCGGCCCGGGCCCTGCGCGGTCTCGTTGGCGAAGGCATGGTGGGCCAGGTAGCGGTGGCCTTCGTAGCGCACGCCGGCCTCGGCGAGCTTGGCTTCGAGGCCGTCCACGCCGGCAATCGGGAAGGCCTCGTCCTGCGTGGCCCAGTGGGCCTGCAGCGGCATCGTGATCTTGCTGGCGTCCACAAAGTCCAGCGGCGGCATGCCGTACCAGACGACGGCGGCGTCGGCCTCGGGCACCAGCGTGGACGCCAGGACCGTCAGAGCGCCACCCATGCAGTAGCCGGTGACGCCGACCTTGCCGCTGCCCAGCTTCAACCCCTTCAGGTAGCTCACGGCGCCACGCACGTCCTGCGCGGCGGCGTCGCCGAAGTTCAGGTCAGTCATCAGGTGGTGGGCCTCCTCGGCCTCGACGGTGCTCTTGCCCCGGTAGAGGTCGGGCACCAGCGCCGTAAAGCCGGCCAGGGCGAAGCGCTCGGCGACGCCACGGATCTGATCGTTCAGGCCCCACCACTCCTGGATGACGACGACGGCGCCGACCGGCTGGGCAGCCTCGGCGAGATAGCCGCTGACGGCGGCGCCGTCGGGGCGCTGGAACTGGATGTACTGGCTCATGGGCGTCTCCGGTTGCGAAGGCGCGAAGGCTAGCGCATCCCCCCTTTTCCGACGCTCAGCGTTGTGATTCCAGCCGCTGCAGCAAGACCTGGGCGGCCGGGCGGTCGAAGGCGGCCTGCGGGTCGGCGAGCGCGGTGCGCAGCTCCTGCAAGGCCTCCTCGCGGCGGCCCAGCTGGGCCAGCACGCTGGCGAGGTGGTAGCGCACCGCAGCCAAGGCCGGGGCCCGCAGCCGGGCCTCGCGCAGCAGCGGCAGCGCCTTGTCATGTTGGCCCTGCACCGCATGGGCCCAGCCGGCGGTGTCGAGGATGGCGGCATTGCCGGGCTCGCGCTTGAGAGCTTCCAGCGCCAGCGGCAGCGCGCCGGGGTCTTTCAGCTGCAGCAGCACCTCGGCCAGGTTGTTGCGCACGGCGTTGGCGCCGGTCTGCTGCAGCAGGCGCTCGTAGTGACGGCGCGCATCGGCCCAGCGGCCATGGGCCACCAGGCTTTCGGCGAGCGCGTTGCGCACCAGCACGTCGTCCGGGCGCTGGGCCAGCCATTGCTCCAGCAGGCCCAAGCTGCGCGCCGGGTCGACCTGGCCGACCTGGGCCGCATACAGGCGCAGCAGGTTCTCGGTGCCCGGCGCCAGGCGCTGGGCCTGGGCGAAGGCATCGATGGCCGCAGCGGTCTGCCCGCGCGCCAGCGCGGCCTGGCCGAGCAGGCTGTAGCCCAGCGCGGACTTGGGGCTCTGCGCCACCAGCTGGCGGGCGCGGACCTCGGCGTCGGCCACATCACCGGCCAGCAGCGCGGCCTCCACGCGCAGGCGCTGCAGCGTGGTCTGTGCGGGCTGCAGCTGCACGGCCTTGTCGAGCGTGAAGCGCGCGCCCGACGCATCGCCGGCCGACATCTGCAGCCGACCCACCGCCGCGAGGATGATGACGTCCTGGTCGGCCAGCCGGCCGGCCTGCACCAGCAGCGGCCGGGCCGCCGTCGCGTCACGGTCGGCCAGCGCGGCGCGCGCGGCCAGCAGCAGCGCGCCGACATGATCGGGCGCACGCACGAGCAAGGCCTTGGCCGCCGCACGGGCCTCGCCGCTGCGGCGCTGGCGCAGCAGGAACTCGACCTGCGCAGCCTGCGGGCGCAGCTCCTGCGGGCCGGACTTGGCCAGCGCCCGCTCCAGCAGCGCCTGGGCTTCGGCGGGCCGGTTGCGGCCCTCCTCCAGCGCCGACAGGGCCAGGCAGGCGTCCACCGCCAGCTGGTCGGCCTTGACCATGGCCAGCAGCCGCGCGGCGGCGGCGTCCAGGCGGCCGAGCTGGCGCTCCGCCTCGGCCTGCATCAGCCGGGCCTGGTGCAGCTCGGGGTCGAGCTTGAGCCCTGCCTCCAGCAGCGGCAGCACCGCAGCCGCCTGGCCGGCGCCGAGCTGCAGGCGGGCCAGCTGCAGGCGCACGGCCTGCTGACGCGGCTGGCGCTTGAGCTGCTCGGCCAGCACCGCCACGGCGCGCTGCTGGCTCGCCGCATCGCCGCGCTCGGCCAGCGCCTGGGCCAGGGCCAGCGCGGCCTCGGCCTGCAGGGGGTCTTTCCTGAGCGCGCCCTGAAAGGCCTGGACCGCCGCGTTCGTCTGGCCCTGGCGCAGCAGCGCCCGGCCCAGCGTCGTGTAGAAGGCCGGCGACTCCTGGCTGCGCAGCGCTTCGCGCATCAGCGCCACGGTCTGCTCGGTCTGGCCGGCAGCCAGGCGGGCCTGGCCCAGCAGGTTCAGCGCGTCGGCCTGGCGGGGCTGCTCGGCGAGCGCCGCCTCCAGGGCGGCTATGCCGGCGGTCGTCTGCCGCTGGCTCAGGTAGAGCTGGGCCAGCAGCGTCGCGCCGGCGCCGCCGCCCTGGGCGACGCGGTAGCGCTCCAGAAAGCTCTTGGCCTGGTCGGTCTCGCCGAGGGCGAAATGGGCCAGGCCGGCCAGCAGCAGCATGCGTGGCCGAAAGCGCAGCTGACCGTCGGGCTGCGGGTCAATCTGGGCCGTCACCCGGCGCAGCGCCGCCGTCATCGCGGCGCGGTCGCCGCGCTGGCCGGCGTCCAGCGCCTGCAGGTAGGCCACGCGCGGGTCCTGGCCGTGGTCGAGGTTCAGCAGGCGCAGCTCGGCGCGCAGGTCGTCCCAGCGCTGCTGCTGCAGCAGCAGTTGCGCGCGCATCAACCGGGCTTCCAGATGCCTGGCATCGACAGCCAGCACCCGCTCCAGAGCGGCCAGCTGGGCGTCCACCGCCGCGCCTTCGGCCTGCAGCAGCTGGGCCTGGGCCAGACGAGCGTCGGCAGCGTCCGGCGCCAGCCGCACCGCGCGCTCCACGGCGGCGGCGGCCTCGCGGCGCTGGCCGAGCTTGAGGCGCACCGGCAGTTCGGCCAGCGCGGCGGCGAGGTTGTCGGGGTCTTCGGCGCGCAGTTGCGCCAGCTCGGCCAGCGCAGCGTCGCTGCGGCCCAGCTCGAACTGGGCCTGGGCACGGGCCAGCAAGACCTGGCGGCGGGCCAGGCCACGCAGCTGCGGCGGTGCCAGGCGGGCGTCGGCCAGCAGCTGGCTGTGCTTGCCCAGCAGCAGCTGGGCGCGGCTCAAGGTGCCGGCCAGGTCTTCGACGGCCACGCCGCGGGTCACCGCCCGCTCGGCGGCGGCCTCGGCGCCGGCCGCGTTGCCGCCTTCGAGCAGCACCTTGCCCAGCAGCACCTCGGCCAGCAGCATGTCCGGGTCGGTGAGCAAGGCCTTGCGCACCTGCTCGAGGGCGCAAGCCAGGTCACGCTTGTCGAAGCACTTCTCGGCGGTGTCGAAGAAGCGGTAGGCCAGGTCGCGCTTGGAGAGCGCCTCACCCGGCGAGGCGGCCAGCGCACCGGCGGCGCACAGAGCCAGCAGCGGGGCCGTCAGCCGGCGTGGCACACGCATGTATCAGCGCGCGCGGCGGCGGCGCGACCAGCCCGCGCCCGCCAGCGCCACCGCCACCAGTGCCAGCGAGGCCGGCTCGGGCACCTTGTTGACGGTCACATCGCCGGTGAAGCTGTACAGGTGGATCTGGGCGCCGCTGCTGTTGAGGGTGTCGACGATGACGGAACCCTCGATGTCGGCGGTGTTCTTGAAGGCCGCCTGGGTGGCCAGGATGCCGCCGCCGAAGTTCCTGTTGATGGTGACGCTGGTGGCCTTGTTGAAGTTCCAGACCGCCGCGTTGGCCAGCTTGCCATTGGCGCTGCCGCCCAGGAAGTTGGCGCCGACCACCACCGAGCTGAGGTCGCTGTTGAAGATGAAGGTCGATGCATTGCCGAGGTTGAACTCGAACTCGCTCGCGCCCAGCACCTGCGCGCCGAAGCTGCCGTTGAGGTCGAACACCGCGCGGCCCGTGGCATCGGCCACGGCGGTGAACACCGCCTTGCTGCCCTGCAGGCTGACCGAGCTGGTCGCCGACAACGCGGCCAGCTGGCTGGACAGGCCGGTCATCACGGCGCTCATGTTCGTGGAGCCAGCGGCATCCAGCGCAGACTGCAGCTTGGCGTTGCCGGCCAGGTTGGTGACCTTGCCGCTGTTGAAGTTGACCGCCGTGGCCGAGCCGGCCACATAGGCGCCGCCGCTGTTGCCGTTGAAGCTGACCGAGTTGGCCGAGCCCTGCACCACGCCGCCGCCGTTGTTGATCGTCGCGCCGCTGAGGTTGCCCGACGTGACGACGCCCACGGCCGCCGAGCCGTTGTTGTTGACCGAGACGTTGCTGGCCGAGCCAAAGACCGTCAGCGCCGCGTAGTTGGACACCGGGATGGGGCTGTCGTTGGCGAACTCGGCGCCGCTGCTGCCGACGAAGTTGCCGCCCATCCAGCCCCGGCCATGCACATGGGTGCTGCTGCTGCCACCGTGGAGCGCCACCAGGTTGAACTGCTGCAGCACCTGCTGGCCGGTCAACGGCGCAAAGGCCGCCTGGACCGCGCCGGAAAACAGCAGACCGGAGACGAGGGCAGCAAGCGGGGCAGACAATCGCATATCGAATACGGCACGGGGTGACAAGGCTGTCATTTTAGGGATGGCTACGGTCAGACCACCCCCCGCGCCCGGAGGGGGCCTCGCGCGCTTTCGTGCCTGTTCGCACTGAAAGACGCAGTCTTCCATGGCCGGCGACAATGGCAGCTCGCCACGCACCCAAATGAAGATCGAACGCATCGTTTCCACCCGCCTGCCAACGCCCCATGGCGAATTCGCCATCCACGGCTTCCGTGAGACCGAGGGCGGGCAGGAGCATGTCGTGCTCAGCATGGGCGACCTGACGGGCGACGAGCCGCCGCTGGTGCGCGTGCATTCGGAGTGCGTGACCGGCGAGGTGTTCGGCTCGCTGCGCTGCGACTGCCGGCCGCAGCTGGAAAGCGCCATGCGGCGCATCGCCGAACAAGGCCGTGGCGCCATCATCTACATGCGCGGCCACGAGGGGCGCGGCATCGGCCTGGTGCAGAAGCTGCGCGCCTACGCCGAGCAGGACGCCGGTGCCGACACCATCCAGGCCAACGCCCAGCTGGGCCTGCCGATCGACGCGCGCCGCTACGACGCCGCCGCCTGCATGCTGCGCGCCTTGGGCGTACACCGCATCCGCCTGCTCACCAACAACCCGCTGAAGATGGCCGCGCTGGCCGAGTTCGGCATCGAGGTCGTCGAGCGCGAGGCCTCGCTGACCGAGCCGGGGCCGGACAACGAGCGCTATCTGCGCACCAAGCGTGACCAGATGGGGCATCTGGCCGACTGGTTCGATTGAGCGACCCTAAGGCGGCAAGTCGGGCCCACGCATGAACTGCCGGGGCGCCTGACCCATGTGGCGTCGGAACGCGGTGCTGAAGGTGCTGGTGGACGAATAGCCCACTCGCTCGGCCACGGCAGCGATGCCCAGGCCGCCGTCGCGCAGCAGCCCCTTGGCGAGCTGCATGCGCCAGCGCAGCAGGTACTCCATCGGCGCGACGCCCACCTTGCGTGTGAAGCGATCAAAGAAGGCCGAGCGCGACAGCGCTGCGACGGCGGCGAGTTGCTCTCCGGTCCAGGCGTGCTCCGGTTGGGCATGGATCTGCTGCAGCGCTGCAGCCACACGCTCGTCGCCCAAGCCGCGCATCAGGCCTGGTGGCGCGCTGCCACCCGTCGTCGAGCGCATGGCCTCCACCAGCATCAGCGCCACCAGTTGCGCGCGCATGAACTCGCTGCCGGGCAGCTGCTGCTCGTACTCCTCGCCCACCATGCGCACCAGCTGGGCGAGCCTTGCCGAGCCCTGCACATGGACCACGCGCGGCAGCAGGGCCACCAGCAGACTGGTGTCGTCTGCATCGAACAGGAAGGCACCACCCAGCGACAGCATGTCGGGCTCGCCGCCCGGCGCGCCGTAGCGCACCTCACCCTGGCCGCCGATGCTGTGGGGGTCGATGTGGACGGGCATCGCCGGCTCGGCGCTGGAGATCGTGAACGCCGGCGTGGCCGGCAGCAGCACGAAATCGCCGGCAGCGAAGGTCACCGGCTCATGGCCGTCCACGGCCAGACGGCATTGCCCCGCCAGCATGATGCAGAAGCTGGGCCGACCGTACTCGGCGAAACGCACCGCCCAGGCGCCCTTGCCGCTGATGAGGTTGGCAAACACTGCGCGCGGCTGCAGCAGCTGCACGACCTGGGTCAGCGGGTCGCTCATCGCCGCCGCTCGTGGATGGATGGTGGGGTCATGAGCACGGGCTCCCGGAAGCTTGGCCGACCGCATTGTGTGCAGCCAGCACCGCGTGCGGCGTGCTGGCCAGGCAGATCGAGGCCAGCAGGCTGAGCACGACGATGCCGACGTAGAGCGCGCCGCCGGCCTTCACGGCCGCCCCAGCGCGCGCGCCAGCGCCACGGCGTCGGCGCCGGCGGCGAAGTGCAGCCGCTCAGTCGCATCGTTCGCCGCCTGCCAGACCGCTTCAGCCACGGCTGCCTCGGTGGTCACCGCGCCCGGGTTGGCGAACGCCGTGAAGATGGGATCGGCGAAGGCCCGGTAGGCGGGCGGAATCAGCCCTTGCATGCGCGACCCACCGTTCTCTGCGAACCGGGTGCTGGGGCCATAGCCGGGCTGCACCAGCTTCACGCGAATGCCGAAGGCGGCCAGCTCATGCGCGACCGAGCCGGTCAGCCCCTCCACCGCCGTCTTGCTGGCGGTGTAGACGCCAGCCAGCGGGAAGGAGGCCAGCGTGGTGCTGGACGTCACGTTGACGATGACGCCGGCGCGACGGTCACGGAACTGAGGAATGACGGCCTGCATCATGGCCATCACGCCGAAGGTGTTGGTCTCGAAGAGCTCGCGGGCCAGCGCCAACGGCGTGGCCTCCAAAGCGCCGACCACGCCGATGCCGGCGTCGTTGACCAGCGCGTCGATGGGGCCGGCGGCCCACACTGCGGCGGCGACGCTGTCGGGCCGGGTCACGTCCAGCGCGACGACGCGCATGCGCGCGGACTGCGGGAGCAGCTCGGGCCGAGGCTGGCGCATCGTCGCGACAACGTGCCAGCCCAGGTCATGGAAGTGGTGGGCGGTGGCCAGGCCATAGCCGGACGAGCAGCCGGTGATGAGGACGGTCTTCATGGGGGCTCCAGAGGGTGGGTTGCGGTGACTGAACGATAGGCCGCACAAACCGGACGCTCTACAGCCAACAGTCCGCTTTTGTTTTGCCATCGTCCAAAACCGCCCCGGAGCGACCTCCCGCATCGGCGTCACACCGCCCGACTTACCGCACGGCAGTCTGCGCAGCCGGCCGACCGCCCCGACGGAAGCTCAAGGCGCCCTGGCGTAGCTCTTCGTCAGCGCTTCCCACGCGTGCCCATCGGGCTCGCGCCAGTAGACGATGCGGCCGCCGCCGTAGGTGTTGACCTGGCCGTCGTCCGGCCCGCCCGGCGTGCTGCGCCAGGCGATGCCCAGCGCCTTCAGCCGGTCCAGCAGCGCGTCGAAGTCGGCCTCGCCGACGCGGAAGGCGTAGTGCTGCCGCGGCACCTCCGCACCGGGCGCGACCTCGTCGAAATCCACCGTCAGGTCATCCGACACATAGACCGCACTGAACGGCCCCACCGCCGCCTGCGCAGACCAGGGCACGTCCAGGATGGCGGCCAGTCGCTGCGCAGCGGCGCGGCGGTCGCGGGCGGGGATGAGCAGGTGGTCGAGCACGGCGGGCATGCCCGCGACGATACCCAAGGTCGTGCGCCCCGCGATGCGGGGCGGGGGAACGCGTCAAACGCCACGAGACGCGCGCCTGGCTTACGGATGGGCGGCAAGCGTTGCGGCAAGCGCTCGATAACATCCGGCCCGATAGACAACGCAGTCATCGGCGCCGGCCCGGCCCGTGAATGTGCGTCACCGCCCGGTGTCTGACGCCGGGCATAGAAGCTCGCGGGTTGGGCGCGGATGGCGCGCCCGTTCAGGGGGGAAAGTGGTGGCCACGCGTTCGCTTGATGAGCCTCTGAGCGACTCCCCGGAGCCCGCGCCGGCACTGCCGCTGCGGCTCATGCTGAGGTTCACGCCGGAGGCCTTCGAGCAGCGCTTCGGCGCGCACTACCTGTCCTTCTACTACCGCTACGCGCAGGCCGCGCTGGTGCTGGGCGTGCTGTTGGTGAGCGGCGACTTCCTCGTCGACTGGCTGGCCACGCCCGAGGTGGCGGCCAACTGGCTGCGCCTGCAGGTCGCGCTGCCGGTGCTGCTCGGCGGCCTGGCCTACACCTTCCTGCCCCAGGCGCGCCGCCACTGGCAGGGCGTTCTGGCAGGCTTCATCGTCGCCGCATCGCTGTGCCTGTTCTGGATCTTGCTGCGCATCGACGCCGAGGGCGGCCGGGGGCTGAGCTCCTGGGTGGGCATCCTGAATTTCACCTTCCTGGAGTTCTACTGCTTCATCGTGCTGGGCCTGCAGTTCCGCGCGGCGCTGTTCGCGGGCGTGGCGATCCTGGCCGCCTTCCTGACCACGCTGTGGTGGCACCCGAACCAGTCCAGTGCCGAGCTGGCCTACTGGTCCTACCACGTCGTGACGCTGTTCACGCTGGCCGTGGGTGTCGGCTGGTGGCGCGAGTTCATCGTGCGCAAGGACTTCTCGGCGCAATGGGCGCTGGAGCAGGCACGCGCGGCCGCCGAGCAACTGGCGCAGACCAAGAGCGCCTTCCTGGCGACGATGAGCCACGAGATCCGCACCCCGCTCAACGGCGTGCTGGGCATGAACGAGCTGCTCATGGCCAGCCCGCTCGACCCGGAGCAGCGCGGCTGGGCGAACGCCGTGCAGGTGTCCGGCCGGCACCTGCTCGCGCTGATCAACGATGTGCTGGACGTCTCCAGGATCGAGGCCGGCCGCCTGCCGCTGGAGGAGGTGGCGGTCGACCTGCCGCAGGTGATCGAGGACGTGCGGCTGATGTTCGCGCAGCCGGCCCAGGCCAAGAGGCTGACGCTACAGATGAGCTGCGCCCCGCTGCCGGCCGGCGTGCGCCTGCTGGGCGACCCGCTGCGGCTGCGCCAGGTCGTGGCCAACCTGGTGGGCAATGCGATCAAGTTCACTTCACACGGCGGCGTGACGGTGCGGGTGCAGCACGAGGGCGTGGTTGCCGGCCTGGCGCATGTGCGCATCGCCGTCGCGGACACCGGCATCGGCATTGCGCCGGAGGCGCAGGGGCGCATCTTCGAGCGCTTCTCGCAGGCGGATGGCTCGACGACGCGCCGCTTCGGCGGCACCGGCCTGGGCCTGGCCATCTGCCGCGAGCTGGCGGGGCTGATGCAGGGGCACATCGAGGTGGACAGCCAGATGGGCCGGGGCACGCGCTTCACGGTGGACGTGAAGCTGCGGGTGGCGGACGGCAGCAGCCCATCGACTTTGGACGCCGCCGAGGAGGTGCCACAGCGGCTGCATGGCACCGTGCTGCTCGCCGAAGACCACCCGGTGAATCGCGCCGTCGCCATCGGCATGCTGCGCCGCCTCGGCGTCGCATGGCAGGTGGCGGAGGACGGCGCCGCCGCCGTCGAGCTGGCGCGCCTGCATGACTTCGACGCCGTGCTGATGGACTGCCAGATGCCGGTCATGGACGGCTACGCGGCCACCCGTGCGATCCGGGCGCAGCAGGGTGACCGCGCCCGCGTGCCCATCGTCGCCCTCACGGCGAACGCCACGCCCGAGGACGAGGCGCGCTGCCGCGAGAGCGGCATGGACGGCTTCATCGGCAAGCCTTTCACGCTCGCCACGCTGGCGGCGGCGCTGGCGCCCTGGCTGCAGGCCGGCACGGACGCAGCGACGGCAGCCACGGCGCCAGCGCCATTGCCGGCGGACCGGGCCCGCATCGACTCGGCCGTCATCGCCACGCTGATCGACCTGGACGAGGCGGGCGGGTCGGCCCTGCTGCGCGAGGTCGCGTCAGGCTTCCTGGCAGCGGCTGACACCGGGCTGGCAGCGATGGACGCCGCACTGGCCGAAGGTCGCCCGGACGCGGCGGCCCGCCTGGCTCATACCTTGAAATCGACGGCCGGCAATGCCGGCGCGCTGGCGCTGTCGCGGCTGTTCGGCGAGCTTGAACGCTGTGCCCGCAACGAGGACCTGCGCAGCGCCCGGGCATGGCTGGATCAGTCCCGCCAGGAGCATGCGCAGGTGCAGACCGAACTCGCCGAACTGCTGCGGGAGCTGGCATGAGCGGCGACGGGCAGCTTCCCGCCACGCCAGCGCAGGCGCCGCCCAACGGCGCGGTGGTACGCGTGCTCTTCGCCGATGACGAGGCCGGCACGCGCACGCTGATGCGCGCAGCGCTGCGCAAGCTGGGCCTGGACGTCACGCTGGCCGCCGACGGCCGCGAGGCGCTGGACGCGTTCCAGCAGCAGCCGCACACCATGGTGCTGCTGGACGTCGACATGCCTGAGCTGGACGGCTACGAGGTCTGCCGCCGGCTGCGCCGGCAGGCCGGCCCCCTGCTGCCCATCGTGATGGTGACGGGCCGGGACGATGTCGCGTCCGTGCAGCGCGCCTACGAGTGCGGCGCCACCGACTTCATCGTCAAGCCGATCAACTGGTCCATCCTCGGCCACCGCGTCAGCCACCTGCTGCGCAACTACGACATGCAGCGCGAGCTGCACGCCGCCGAAGCCCGCACCAAGGCCATCCTCCAGGCCCTGCCCGACCTGCTGATCGAGCTCGACGCCGACGGGCGATTCATCGAATGCCATGCGCCGGCGTCGGAGGACCTGGCCCACCATCTGCAGGCCCTGCCAGGGCGCACCGTCAGCGAGGCGCTGTCGCCCAAGCTGATCGAGATGACGATGGCCGCCATTGCCGAGACCGCCCGCACGGGGCGCTCCACAGGCCGGCAATACCGGCTGCACCTGCCAGGCGGGGATCGCTGGTTCGAGCTGTCGATGGCGCGCAAAGCCGGCGACGGCGACGTGGCCCGCTTCATCGCCCTGTCGCGCGACATCACCGAGCGCAAGGCCGCCGAAAGCCGCATCGGCCAGCTGGCCGAGTCGCTGCATATCGCCAACATCGACCTGCGCCGCGCCAACGACGAGCTGCAGCGGCAGGCCTTTCAGGACCCGCTGTCCGGCCTGCCCAACCGCGCCATGCTCAACAGCCGGCTGCAGCAGGCACTGCGGCGCATCTCGGCACTGCCCGCCGCCACGGCCCAGGACGCGAAGCTGGCCGTGTTGTTCATCGACCTGGACGGCTTCAAGCCCATCAACGACTCCTTCGGCCACGCCGCCGGCGACGAAGTGCTGCGCGAGGTCGCCAAGCGGCTGCGGGCCATCGTGCGTGAAAGCGATGTGCTGGCGCGCCTGGGCGGCGACGAGTTCGTCGCGCTGATCGAATCCCCCGAAGCCGGGTCGGACGCACTGCGGCTGGGCGCCCGCATCATCGATGCGCTGAAGCGGCCGTTCGCCGTCATGGACCAGAAGCTCGCGCTGTCATGCTCGATCGGCGTCGTCGTCTACCCCGACCAGGAGCGCTCCGGCGACCGCCTGCTGGCCTGCGCGGACGCCGCCATGTACGCGGCCAAGCGCATCGGCGGCAGCGCCTGCGTGCCCTACGACGCGGGCATGTCCGACGACGGCACCGAGCAGGTGCTGATGCAGCAGGCGCTGCGTGAATCCCTGGAGCGCGGCGCCTTGACGCTGTTCTACCAGCCCAAGGTCGACAGCGTGCGCGGCCGCATCTACGGGTTGGAGGCGCTGCTGCGCTGGCAGCACGACCGCTTCGGCATCGTGCCGCCCAGCGTGTTCATCCCGCTGGCGGAGCGCTTCGGCCTGATCGGCGCCATCGGCGACTGGGTGCTCGAAGAGGCCTGCGCGCAGCTCGCCGCCTGGCATGCGCAGGGCCTGCACACCCGCATCGCCATCAACCTGTCAGCGCACCAGCTGCGCCAGCCCGATCTCGTCGAGCGCATGCGGGCCGCGCTGCGCCGGCACGGGCTGCACCCGGGGCGGCTGACCTGCGAGATCACCGAGTCGGCCATGATGGAGAACTCCGCCGAGGAGCGGGGCACGCTGGACCGCATCGCCGCACTGGGCGTGCGCCTGTCCATCGACGACTTCGGCACCGGCTACTCGTCGCTGGCCCAGCTGCGCCACATCCCGGCACGGCAGCTGAAGATCGACCGCAGCTTCGTCGTCGACCTGACGGTCAGTGCCGAGGCCCGCGCCGTGGTCGAGGCCATCGTGCAACTCGCCCATGCGCTGCGGCTGGAGGTGGTGGCCGAGGGTGTCGAGAGCGAGGAGCAGCTGCAGGTGCTGCGCGACCTGGGCTGCGACGTGCTGCAGGGCTTTCACGTCGCCAGCCCGATGCCGGCCGACGAGGTGCCGGTGTGGATGTCCACGCGCGAGAACGCCAGGCGCGAGGGCGTGGACACCAGCTTCGACTCGTTGCCGGGTCACATGACGCAGTTCTAGGCGCCCGACGGGCTCCTAGCCCGGCCGTTGCGCTAGGCCGCCGCGCACTTGGCCACGGTGTCCCAGCTCCGGGTGGTGATGTCCTGGCCGAAGGTCTTCTCCAGCAAGTGCATGAAAGCTGCGCCCTTCTCGCCGGGCACGTAGACGCACAGCACCTCGCTGCCGATGCGCTTGAGGATGCAGGCGTCGTGCGTGGCCACCGGCAGGTCCACATGCCCCACCGCGCCGGGAGTGCGCAGGAAGGTCACGACGCGTTTGCCGCCTTCGGGCAGGTCGAACTCGGCAAACGGGTCGGCCGCGATGAGCTGCTGCAGCTGTGCGCTGGTGCGCACGAGGGTCGCGAAGCTGCGGCCCATGCCGTCCTTCATGGCCTTCTCCACGCGCTTTTGCAGCACCGCCGCCGGCAGCGTGCGCGCCAGCGTGAAGGCCACGTTGCCGCTGCTCAGCAGTGTCTTCACATCGGCCAGGCCGGCGGCTTCCAGGCTGCGCTTGAGGTCGGGCATGCTGCAGTTCATCGGGCTCACGCCTCGGAGCAGGGCGACATAACGGGGCATGGTGCTGACAAGTTGGGCGGGGCCGCAACGATAGCGCCGAAGCCATTCAGCCAGGGCTTGAATCGATGCCGCTGCGATAGCAGGTTATGCCATGCGCGAAACAGCGCGATACAACCCGTGGCGCATGGGGCTGCCATCCATGGTGCAGACTCGCACGATGACCATTCACTTTGAAGAGAACCCGCCGACCCTGACCGCCGAACAGGCATTGACCGGCTGGCGCCGGGAGTTTTGCGTCGAACTGCTCGGCGAGGGCCAGGCCCGCGTCTTCCTGCGCCTGGTGGAGGCCGCGTCGCTGAAGGCGACCGAACTGCATCGCGGCGTGCTGTTCCACCGCGTCGGCTCCTGGTTCGCCGACCTGGGCGGCTGCGTCGCAGCGGCCCGCCCTTCCCTTGAAACGCTGGCCAGCACCGCGGTCAAGCAGCAGCCCACCAAGGACAACCTGTTCGCCGCCGTCACCTACGACCGGCGCGCCTGGGAGAACGTCGTCAACGACGTGGACAAGTGGCAGCGCCGGCCGCCGGCGGCCGCACGCCGATGAGTCGGCACGGCATCGAGAACCCGCAACGTCTGCAACAAGGCCCCCGTGCAATGAAGTTCATCTCTCTGCGTGTTCGCAATTCGCTCGTGATGCACGGCTACACCGAGGACAACACGGAGATCACCGAGGTGATCGAAGGCGAAGAGTTCATCGAGAAGCTGGTGGCCGTAGAGCGCATCCAGTCGATCAGCGAGAAATACCTTCTCGTCTCGTCGTCCCACGGTCGCGTTCTCTATTGGGAGTACGAGGGCAACCTGGCCTCCGTCAAGCAGAGGCTCGAAGCCGCCGGGCTCGTCGTGGCCTGAGCGTCCTTCGGGGTTTCGCCCCGGGCCGCTACCCGCAGGCCGTATCACCACCCGCCAACGCCCGCCGCGTCCCCTCGTCCGCCGGGAACAGGTGCTCCACCTTCAGCGACGCCAGCGTGATGTCCAGCGGCGTGCCGAAGCTGGTCAGCGCGGAGAAGAAGCTCAGCGTCGTGCCGTCGGCCGCGCGCAGGCCGAAGGACAGCACGGGCAGGTTGCCGGTCTCGACGGCGGGCCAGGGCTGCAGCGTCGGGCGCAGCTCGTCCAGAAGCGCGCGCAGGCGGGGCAGGTGCTCGGCCTCGCGACTGGCGCGGGCCCACATCTCGCCGCACATCTCGGCCTCGTTGACGCAATAGCCACGCAGGCCACCCGGCGCGAAGACGGCGCGCAGCAGGTTCATCGGCTGGCTCAACATCGCCTCGCCCGGCAGGCCCAGCAGGTCCAGCAGCCGCGCCACGCCGGCATTGGCCATGACGACGTGGTAGTCGCCGTCCAGGACCAGCGCGGGCGCGCTGCCGCCGGCGTGGATGAGCTGCTCAAGCGCGGCCCGCACCGGCGCCATCTCGGGCGCATCCAGCGCGCGCTCGGCATGGGCGGGCGCGTAGCCGGCGGCAAGCAGCGCCTGGTTGCGCTCCTCCAGCGAGGCGCCGAGGGCGTCGAGCAGCGCGACCAGCGTCTCGCGGCCGGCGCGTGAGCGGCCGGTCTCGATGCAGCTCAGGTGGCGTTGCGACACGCCGGCGCGCAGCGACAGCTCCAGCTGGCTGACGCGGCGCGACTTGCGCAGGGCGGCGAAGGTGGCGGTCATGCGGCGCATTCTGCGGTGGGCGCCGACGCGCGGCGATGACCTCGGAGGTCATTGCGGCGATGCGCGTGGCTGGCGAGCATGGCGCCACTTCAACCCCCAGGAGATCGCCATGCGACCCGCCTTGATCCTCGTCTTTGCCGCCTTCGGTGCCTTCTCGCTGTACGCGATGTGGCAGGTCGGCTACTTCGGCATCTGGCAGGCCGGCATGGCCAGCGTGGGTGCCTGGCAGCTGCTGCTGGACTTCGTCATCACGTCCTTCCTGCTGCTCGGCTTCATGGCGCGTGACGCCCGCCAGACGGGGCGCAAGCTCTGGCCCTATGCGCTGATCACGGTCGCGGCCGGCTCGTTCGGGCCGATGCTCTACCTGCTGCTGAAGCCGTCGGGCCGCAGCGATTTCACGGCGGCAGCGGTCGCGGCAAGCCGCTGAGAGCCGCCAGAAGGTTGATCTGCCTCCATGGGCCCAAGGGAAGACCCGTCCCACGCTCAGGGGTCAAGCGGGGCACTTTTCATCGAATGCGCCGCTAGTATGGGCGTGACATTTTTCACGGAGCGCCTGATGACGACAGCCTGGATGTTCAGAAATCTTCGATCGATGCTGGTCGCGTCTGGCGTCGCGATGACGCTGGCCGCGCCCGTCGCCCAGGCGGCTCCGGTTGTCATCGACTTCAACGTGCCGCCCGAGTTCGGGATCGTCAATCCAGGTGAGGCCTACGTCGAGGACGGCTTCAGGATCACGCAGCTCAACGACTTTGCGCTGATCGCGACACCCGGTGATCAGCTGTCCGGCGCACCCGCAAACAACGGGGGCTCCGCCTACTACGCGACTTACGGTGAAGGCTACTTCGCGCTGGAGCGCGAGAACGGCGGCAGCTTCAACCTGGATGGCCTCTGGGCCGGTTTCATCCCCCAGGACCCGCAGTTGGCACAGACCATCATCCTGGCTTTCGACCTCTTTTTTGCAGACGGCAGTACGGATGCCCTCGCCTACAACTTGCCCGTCAGCGCCTTTGGGAACTACAACTTGGCCTTCGAGGACCTCGAAGCCGTCGTTTTCTACACCTGCGTGTTCACCGGCACCTTCAGTTGCCCGACGGGCAACAACAACGGGCAGTTCGCGGTGGACAACCTCCGATTGACGATTGCTGACCCCGTTGAGCTCCCTGAGCCCGCCAGCATGGCCCTGGTTTCGGCCGCCCTGCTCGGGCTGGGCTGGTCACGCCGTCGCACCGCACGTTGAAACGACCCACGAGGACGCTCTCATGATCACTGTCAGGAATCTTGCCGCCCTCAGCCTGCTGTCGGCGGCCATGGCCGCTGGCGCGCAGAACGCGCAGCAGAAGCAATACATCGTCCGGCTGGCCGATGCGCCGGCCGCAACCTACCAGGGCGGTGTCGCCGGCATCGCCGCCACGCGCCCGGCGCCTGGCGCCAAGCTCAATGCGGCGGCGGCGAACACCCGTGCCTACGTGAGCTATCTGGCGCAAAAGCGCGGGGCTGCCATCGCCAGCATCGGCAACGTGCCGATACAGCACGCCTACTCCTATGCGTTCAACGGCTTCTCCGCGATGCTCACCGACGCCCAGGCAGCGGCGCTGCGGGCGTCGGGCCGTGCGCTGTCGGTCGAGCCGGTCGAGCGCTACCGCATGGACACCACCCGGACGCCGGACTTTCTTGGCCTGACCGCACCGGGCGGCCTGTGGTCCAAGTTCGATCCAGGCGCCCGCAAGGCGTTGGGCGAAGACGTCATCATCGGCATCATCGACAGTGGCATCTGGCCCGAGAACCCGTCCTTCGGCGACCGCGTCAACGCTGCGGGTCAGCCGATTGGCTACCACGAGTCGGGCGGCACCCTCGTCTACGGCCCGCCGCCGGCCAAGTGGAAGGGCGCCTGCATGAACGGTGCAGGGTTCAACGCCTCGATGTGCAACAACAAGCTGATCGGCGCGCGGTACTACCACGCGGGCTTCGATGCGAACCCGCGCGCCATCCGCACGTCCTTCGAGTACCTGTCTCCCCGCGACGGCGACGGCCACGGCACGCACACCGCTTCCACGGCGGGCGGGAATTTCGGGGCACGGGCCGTCATCGATGGCATCGACGCAGGCCGCATGTCGGGCATGGCGCCACGGGCGCGCATCGCGGCCTACAAGGTGTGCTGGGAGGCGACGATCGAAGAAGAGCGCGGCTGCTACGGCAACGACTCCATCAAGGCCATCGACGATGCGGTGGCCGACGGTGTCGACGTGCTGAACTATTCCGTGGGCGGCAGCCAGACCAACGCGGCTGACCCCGTCGAACTGGCCTTCCTGAATGCGGTGGCCGCAGGCGTCTTCGTGGCCACCTCCGCCGGCAACTCCGGCCCGGGCAACCAGGTCGCGCACATCGGCCCCTGGATGATGACGACGGCGGCGACCACGCATGACCGCTACACCGTGGCGTCGGTGACGCTGGGCAATGGCAGTACCTACAGCGGCCCGTCCTATCAGGGCACCGGCCTGCCGACAACGCCGCTGATCCTTGCCCAGGATGCCGGCGTGGTGCCTTTCGCCAACCTTTCGCCCACCGATCAGACCGCGCTCCAGCGTTGCTACAACGCCAGCGACCGGGCCGACCCAGCCTTGGGGGGATCGGCGGACGCGAGGCTCGACCCGGCCAAGGTGGCCGGCAAGACGCTGGTGTGCATCCGCGGCGGCAATGTCCTCGTCAACAAGGCCGACGCGGTCAAGCTGGCGGGCGGTGCCGCGATGATCATCCAGAACACGCCGTCATCGTCGGATACGTTGATCCTGCAGCCCTACGTCGTTCCCTCGGTGCACCTGCCCGCGTCCAATTCGGCGGCTGTGCTTGCCTACGCTGCCACGTCGAATGCGAATGTCACGTTCGGGCCTGGAACCCAGCTGGCGGGGGTGGTGGCGCCGGTGATGGGCGACTTCTCCTCGCGTGGCCCGAACAAGGGCAATGCCAACATCCTGAAGCCCGACATCGCCGCGCCGGGCGTGGACGTCGTCGCAGCGTACCGGGACCTGTCGCTGACCCAGGCGCAGCATGATGCAGTGGCATCCGGCACGTTGACACCTGCTGCCAACGCCGGGTCGCTGCAGGGCACGTCGATGGCGGCACCTCACATCGCCGGCATTGCCGCGTTGCTGAAGCAGCTCTATCCCACGTGGTCGCCTGCGGCGATCAAGTCGGCCATGATGACGAGCACGAACCCTGTCAAGCTGGCCAATGGCAACGTCGATCCCAATCCCTGGGGCTTCGGTGCAGGGCATGTGAACCCGAACGCTGCGTCCGACCCCGGCCTGGTGTACGACGCCACGGCGACCGACTTTGCGAAGTTCCTGTGCGGTGGCGGGCTGACGCCTCCTGCGGGCCTGGGCTCCTGTGCCTCGGTGGGCTCGGTTTCGGCCGCCAACCTCAACCTGGCCTCCATCACGGTGGGCGATATCGTGGGCTCGACGACCGTGACGCGCACGGTGACCAACGTGAGCAGCTCGCCCGGCATCTACACGGCATCCGCGAACCTGCCCGGCTGGACCGTCACCGCGTCGCCGAACGCCTTGAGCCTGGCGCCTGGTGCCAAGGCCAGCTTCACGCTCACGCTGACCCGTGACACGGCCCCTGTCGGCACCTGGGCGTTTGGCAGTCTGACGTGGTCGGACGGCACGCGCACGGTGCGCAGTCCGGTGAGCGCGCGAGCGCTGGCCTTCGCCGCCCCGGCCTTGGTGGAGGATGTCCGTGTCTCGGGCAGTGGCAGCAAGGTGTTCCAGGTCACGTCGTCGTATACCGGCGTCATGAAGCTGTCGGCCAGCGGGCTTGTTCCGGCGACCCTGACCCAGGGCGCCGTCGCGACGGGCTTCGAGCAGTGCACGAACTTCACCGTGCCGGCCGGCACCCGCGTCGCGCGCTTCCAGCTTTTCAATGCCGAAACGCAAGGCGGCGCAGCGACCGACCTTGACTTGGTCATCACCCGTGGCCCGAACGGCACAGGCCCGGTCGTTGGAAACAGCGGCGGGACCCAGGCCAATGAACTGGTGCAACTGCTGAGGCCGACCGCCGCCACCTATTCCGCTTGTGTCATTGGTTATGCCACGGCGGGCAGTGCCAGCGCGGCCTACACGCTGTCGAGCTGGCTGGTGGGCGAACCATCAGGCCCACAAACCCTGCGCGCGGCGATGCCGGGTCAGGTTTACGCGGGGGGCAAGGCTGCCGTGGCTGCCAGCTGGTCGGTGCCAGCGGGCGCCCGCTACCTGGGTGACCTGCGCTTCTCCGACGGGAGCAACACGCTTCTGGCGGATACGGTGCTGTTCATCAACAACAAGCCCTGAAGCCACGTCTTCGGTGACACCGCGACGCGGTGTCACCGAGCAGGCGCTTGCGGCGATTCTCAAGTTGACGCCGGCTCCACCATGCGCCGCACCAGCGGATGCACGACGCGCCGCTCGGTGCTGATGCCGTAGAAGTTCTCCATCACGCCGTCCAGCGCGCCGATGTGGCGCACGCCGTACTGGGCCAGCAGTTGCTGGTGCACCAGTGAAGGCGCGGGGAACACGCCCATGCCTCCGGCGGCGAAGATCTTCAGCAGCGCCGAGTCCTCGAACTCGCCGGCCACCTGCGCCGTGATGCCATGCTGCGTCAGCCAGCGGTCGATGTGCGGGCGCACCGCCGCGTTGGCGGCGGGCAGCAGCATGGGCACATCGGCCAGCCCGCGCGGGAAGCGCTTCTTGGCGCGCGCCGCCAGCTCCGGCGAGCCATACCAGGCCAGCTCTGACGAACCCATCGCGTGGTTGAACACCTTAAGCCCCGCATGCGGCGGCGCGGGCCGGTCGGCCAGCACCAGGTCGAGCTTGTGGACGGCCAGGTTGCCCAGCAGGTCGTCGAAGCGCTGCTCGTGGCACAGCAGCCGCAGCCCCGGCGTGGCCAGCACCGGCTGCACCAGGTGGCGCACCACCAGCTTGGGCAAGGTGTCGCTGATGCCCAGCGCCAGCCGCACGGCAGGCCCGGCGCCGTCGCGTTCGCGCAGCAGCCCGGGCAGCGCCTCGCCGGCCTCGAAGATGACGTCGGCCTGCTGCATCGCGCGCTGACCCGCCTCCGTCAGCGTCACGCCGCGGCCCTCGGGCCGCAGTAGCTGCACCCCTAAAGCGCGCTCCAGCTCACGCACCTGCGCGCTGACCGTCTGCACCGCCATGTCCAGCCGCGCCGCCGCGCGCGACATGCCGCCCTCCTTGGCGACGACCCAGAAGTAGTACAGGTGCCGGTAGTTGAAGTGCTGGGACATGTTCCTGTTTTTCGGGAAGTTTGCTCCCGCATTGTCTGCTTTCACGGAAGACTCGCGCCCCCTATCGTGCGGCCGTCCTTCAACTTCGGAGATCGACATGCAAGTGAACTTCCAGTCCCTGAACAAGGCCGCCGCCGAACTGGCCGCCTTCGTCGAGCGCCGCGTGCGCTTTGCGATGCGGCGCCGCGCCGACGCCGTGCCGCAGGTGACCGTGCGGCTGGAGGACTTGAACGGCCCGCGCGGCGGCCCCGACAAGGAATGCCGCATCACGCTGCGCACCGACGGCCACGGCACGTTGGTCGTGCGCGCGCTGGCCACCACGTGGCGGCGCGCCGTGCATGAGGCGCTGCTGCGCGCCGGCCACCTGCTGGCACGCGTGCTGGGCCGCAGGCAGTCACGCCGCCGCCCAGCCCTGCCTGGCCCCGACGCCGCCTGACCGCCATGCGCAGCTATCCCACCGACAGCCCCCAGGCCGTGGCCCGCATCGTCGCGCTCGCGCTGCTGGCCGACGGCAACCTGCATCCGCGCGAACTGGGTGCGCTGCAGCGCCTGCAGTTCAACCAGGCCGCGTCAATGCCCGACGGCAGCCTGCAGACCGTGCTGCGCGACTTCTGCGAAGACCTGCTCGTCACGCACGCCGCAGTGCCAGCCAGCACGCTGACGCTGGACGACGCGACGATCGCGTCGCTGCTCGACGAAGTGCAGGACGAGTCGCTGCGCATCCGCGTGCTGCAGCTGTGCGCTGCCGTCATCGAGGCTGACGCCCACCTGGCGCGCGGCGAGTTCCGCGTGCTGCAGGCCGCCGCGCGCCGCTGGCACGTCTCCATCGACCGGCTCGACCTGCTGCGCGCGCTGGACGCCGCGCACGCCTGACGCTGCCCGCCCCTTCACCGACCACACAACCCTGAGGATCTCGTGGACACCCTGCTCACCCTGTTGCAAACACCCTGGCTGGACAAGCCAGTCTGGGCCTGGCTGGCCTTCATGGCCGTCGTCGCCGTGCTGCTGGTGCTGGACCTGGGCGTGCTGCACAAGGAGGAGCGCGAGATCGGCGTGCGCGAGAGCCTGCTGCTTTCGGCCGGCTACATCGGCATCGCATTGCTGTTCGGCGCCTGGGTGTGGTGGTACATGGGCGCGCAGTCGGGCCTGGAGTACTACACCGGCTTCCTCATCGAGAAGTCGCTGTCGATGGACAACGTGTTCGTCATCGCGATGATCTTCGGCTTCCTGGGCATCCCGCGCGTGTACCAGCACCGCGTGCTGTTCTGGGGCATCCTGGGCGTCATCGTCATGCGGGCGGCGCTGATCGGCGTGGGTGCGGCGCTGGTGCAGAACTTCAGCTGGGTGCTGTACCTGTTCGGCGCCTTCCTCGTCATCACCGGCATCAAGATGTGGCTGGCCGCCGAGCACGTGCCCGACATGGCCAACAACCCGGTGCTGAAGTTCCTGCGCCGCCACCTGCGCGTGACCGACCAGCTGCACGGCAAGGCGTTCTTCGTGACGCAGCCCGATGCCAACGGCAAGCTGGTGCGCCACGCGACGCCGCTGTTCCTGGCGCTGGCGATGGTGGAGATCGTCGACCTGGTGTTCGCCGTCGACTCGGTGCCGGCCATCTTCGCCATCACCAGCGACCCGTTCATCGTCTACACGAGCAACATCTTCGCCATCCTCGGCCTGCGCGCGCTGTACTTCGCGCTGGCGGCCATGATCCACCGCTTCCACTACCTCAAGTACGCCCTGGCCCTGGTGCTGGTGTTCATCGGCACGAAGATCTTCCTCGTCAACGTGATCGGCAAGTTCCCGCCCGCGCTGTCGCTGGGCATCACCTTCGGCCTGATCGCCGGCGGCGTGGTGGTGTCGCTGTGGAAGACGCGTGGGCCGGCCGCCGCGCAAAGCGCCTGATGCTCACGCCACTTCAACCCATTTCCTGACCATGCCCAGCTCCGACGTTCTGCTCTGGATACTCACTGCCCTGCTGATGGCGGCCGGCCTCGCGGGCGCCGTGCTGCCGGTGCTGCCGGGTGCGGCGCTGGTCTTGGCCGGCGCGGTGCTCGGCGCGTGGATAGACGGCTTCGAGCGCGTCGGCGGCTGGACGCTGGGCCTGCTCGTCGCGCTGGCGCTGCTGTCCTGGGTGCTGGACTATGTGGCCGCGCTGCTCGGCGCCAAGAAGGTGGGCGCGAGCCGGCTGGCGCTGGTCGGCGCGGCCATCGGCACGGTCGCCGGGCTGATGTTCGGCATCGTCGGCGTGTTCGTGCTGCCCTTCATCGGCGCGGCGCTGGGTGAGTACATCGCCCGGCGCGACCACCAGGCCGCCGCGCGCGTGGGCATCGCGACCGGGCTGGGCTTGCTGCTGGCGCTGGTCGCGAAGGTCGTCATCGCGTTCATGATGATCGGCGTGTTCGTGGCGGCGTTGATCTTCTGAGGGCCGCGGTCAAGCAAGCCTCAAAGCGACGGAAAGCGAGTCGCAGCTTGCGCGGGCAGCTTGACCATGCACGCCATGAACAGCGGGCTGGCGAGCCATCCGCTCAACCAGGACCGCACCGATGGCAGGTTCAGCGTCGCAAACCATGCCGGGTCCACGCAGGCGAACTGCCGGACGAAGGGCATCAAGGCCCAGTCCGTGGCGCAAGGCGTCGCGCCGCCCAGGCAGGGTGCGCTGTGTAGCCGTGCCTCCAGCGGTCGCACAAGCACATCCAGCGCCCTGTCGCGGTGTGCGTCCGGCGTGAGGGTCTCACTCGAGTAGCGCTGGGGGTACTTCCAGCGGTCCAGGTGATGCTTGAAGTCGCCGTCGTTGCGCTGTACGAGGTCAAGGTTCGCAGGCGACTGCGCCCGCGCCCACCAGCCCTGCGCATCCGGCTCAGCCAGTGCCCAGCGCATGATGTCCCAGCTCTCCTCGATCACGCGGCCATCGGGCAACTGCAGCACCGGCACCGTCGCCTTGGGCGACAAGGCCAGCAAGCTTGCGGGCTTGTCGCGCAACTCCACCTCCACCGCCTCGAAGGCGCGCCCGGCCTGCAGCAGCGCCATCCGTGCGCGCATCGCGTAGGGGCAGCGGCGAAAGGTGTAGAGCCGCGGCAACTCGGGGCCTGGGGTGGTGAGTGGTGTGTGCATGGCGAATTCGGCGTGAGCTTGCCTCCTAGTGAACCCGCAACACCTCAAACTGCTGTCGGTTCGGCGTGCCCTGTATCGACACCTCATCACCCTCGCATTTGCCCAGCATGGCCTGGCCCAACGGGGCTTCGCTGCTGATGACCTGAACGCCGCTGGCCAACTTCATGCTGCCCCCACCCGGGCCCAGAAAGAGCTGTTGCTGCCTGTCGTCGGCATCGACCAAGCAGACCAGCGCGCCGAGCTGTATGCCCTTGCTGGCGTCGTAGGGGCTTGGGCGGAATTGGCGCCAATTGGCCATCGCCTGACGGATGGCTTCGGCGCGACGCGCTTGGCCGGTGGCCAGGTAGGCGGCTTCGAGGCCCAAGGTGTCGTACTTGTTCTCGGCGATGTTTTCTTCGTGAGTCGCCGTCTCATGAGCCGCCCGCGCTGCCTGTTCGGCTTGCAGCAGGTCTTCGGCGAGCCGTTCCAGCACCTGCTGCTGCAACAAGAATTTATCCATGATGAAAGGTGGGCATCTCGAACCAGCGGGGGCAGGTCTTGATTGTGAAGGGCTACACCGCTTCCACCACCACCTGCGGCCAGCGCTCCGCGTAGCGCTTGCTCTCGCAACGCGCGCGATAGGTCTCGACACTGACCCGCACCGGGTTGCGGCGCACGCGCATGCCCAGCAAGTCCGCGAGGCCGTGGGGCGCAATGACGTGCAGCGTATCGGCGTCGTCGAGCCACACGCCCACCGCCGTGGCCGGCTCGGGCCAGCTGGCGATGGCCTCGTCCAACGAGTGCAGCGGCTCGACGGCATGGCCGAAATGGCGCTCGAACCACAAGTGCACGCCGGCCTGGTTGGTCACCTCCCAGGGCAGGTCGGGGCACAGCGCCAGCAGCCGGCGCTGCAGCGCGGCGTCGCGTGCGGGGTCGAGGTCGCTGGCGCAGAAGTAGGCGAAGTCCACGTCGGCCAGCTCGGAGC
Source organism: Pelomonas parva (assembly GCF_043555835.1). Lineage (NCBI taxonomy): Bacteria > Pseudomonadati > Pseudomonadota > Betaproteobacteria > Burkholderiales > Sphaerotilaceae > Roseateles > Pelomonas parva. The sequence goes on from NZ_JBIGHV010000003.1 coordinate 500,502, forward strand.
GCGGCTGGCCGTGCAGCGCGTCCCAGACGAGGTTGCGCAGCGCGCCCGCGCCTATGCACCAGGGCACCAGGCCCAGCTCACGGCCGGCGCGCAGCGCGGCCATGAACCAGGGCGTCTCGCGCACCAGCGCCGTCACGCGTTCGACATCGCTCAACGGTCGCGCTCCCGCTCCTGCAGCGCCCGCCACATCACCTTGCCCGCGCCGCTCTTGGGCAGGCTGTCGACAAACTCGATGCGTGCCGGCACTTTGTAGGCGGCCATGTGAGCGCGGCACCAGTCGCGCAGCGCGTCTTCGGTCAGTGCCTCGTTGCCAGCGCGCCACACGACGATGGCCTTGACGGTCTCGCCGCGGTAGGCGTCGGGCGCGGAGACGATGCAGGCCTCGGCGATGCCGGGGTGGGCGTGCATGAGGTTCTCCACCTCGGCCGGCCAGACCTTGAAGCCACTCGCATTGATCATGCGCTTCAGGCGGTCGGTCATGAAGAAGTAGCCGTCGCCATCCACGTAGCCGATGTCGCCGGTGCGGAAGAACCGCTTGCCGTCGAACTCGATGAAGGCGGCGCGCGTGGCCTCGGGCTGGCGCCAGTAACCGTCAAACACCATGGGGCCGTGGACGATGATTTCGCCGGGCTCGCCGGCGGGCAGTTCCTGCAGCGTGTCGGTATCGACGACGCGGGCATCGCAGCTGATGTAGGGCACGCCCAGGCATTGCTGCCGGGGCGCGTCGGCCGGGTTGCTGTGGCTGGGTGCGGCGGTCTCGGTGAGGCCGTAGCCTTCCTGGTAGCGCAGGCCCCAGCGCTGCTGCAGCCGCTCGGCAACCGCCTGCGGCATGGCCGCGCCGCCGCCACCGATGTAGACGAGGCTGCTCAGGTCGAAGCCGTCCACCTGCGGGCTGGCCAGCAGGTCGATGACCATCGTCGGGATGTTGGTCCAGCGCGTGACGCGGTGCTCCTGGATGAGCCGCGCGGCGTACTCGCGCTGCCAGCGCGGCATCAGCACGAGGGCTGCGCCGCCCATGATCGCGCCGTGCATGACGACGACCATGCCGGTGATGTGGAACATCGGCACGACGCCCAGCACCACGTCCTCGTGGCTGCCGTTGCCCCACAGCGCGCCGGCGAAGACGTTGTGCTGCAGGCTGCTGTGCCGGTGCATGCAGCCTTTGGGGTGGCCGGTGGTGCCGCTGGTGTAGCCCAGCAGCGCGAGGTCGGCGGCGCCCACTTCGAGCGCGGGCGGCGCGGCGCTGCAGGCCAGCGCATGGCGCCAAGCCGTGGCGCCGTCGGGCAAGGCGATGTCGGCGTTGAGCCAGTCAGCCCAGCCTGCGGGAAGTCCTTCGCCGTCCGTTCGGCCGCCGGGCAGCACTTCGGCCAGGTGCGCGACGAGCAGGTCGCGCGCGGCCATGCCGGCGGACAGCCATTCGGCGCTCAGCTCGGTACTGGTGATGGCCAGCACGGCGCCGCTGTCCTCGATCAGGTGCCTCAGCTCGGCCGCCTTGTTCATCGGGTTGACCGGCACGACGACGGCGTTGGCGCTGAGGATGGCGTAGTGCGCGACGACCAGCTGCGGGCAGTTCTGCAGGCCCACGAGCACGCGGTCGCCCCGCTTCACGCCGCGCTCGGCCAGCCAGGCGGCCAGTCGCTCGACCTGCGCAGCCAGCTGCGCATAGGTCGTCGTGTGGCCCAGGAAGACCAGCGCCGGCCGGTCGGGGAAGCGGCGCGCGCTGACCAGCAGGTTGTCGGGCAGCGCGGTGGCGGGCGGGCTGATCGCGTGGGGCACGCGGGCGGGCCAGAAGGCGTGGTGCGCTAGTGTCATGCAGTGGTCTCCGGTCTTTTGGCCACCACCAGATAGACGCCCAGCAACGTCACGCCCATGCCGGCGATGGCTTGTGCGCCGAGTGTCTCGTCGAACAGCAGCCATGCCATCACCGAGGTGACAGAGGGCACCAGATACATGGTGCTCGACACGGCCGTCACGCGGCCATGGCGCAGCATGTAGAACATCAGGCTGATGCCGCCGGCCGTCAGCACGAAGATGCTCCATGCCATCGCCGCGAGCACCGGCGCATTCCAGGTGATGCGCATCGGCTCCAGCGCCCAGGCCAGCGGCAGCGTGACGGCCAGCGACGCCGCGAACTGCACGGCCTGGCCGCTGCGCAGATCGAACTGCGGCACGAAGCGCTTCTGGTACAGCGTGCCGGCGGTGATGGCCAGCAGCGCCATCAGGCACAGCAGCAGCGGCGGGCCGAAGCTGGTGCCCAGCGTCAACTTGTGCCAGATGACGAGCACGACGCCGGCCAGGCCCAGCGCCACGCCCGCCCACTGCCGGGGTGCCACGCGCTCACCGATCAGCGGCGCCAGCGCGGCCACCAGCACCGGCTGCAGGTTGACGATCAGCGCCGCCGTGCCGGCCGGCAGGCCCTGGCGGATCGCGACCCAGACGCCGCCGAGGTACATCGCCTGGATGAGCACGCCGGCAAGCGCCAGGTGGGCCATGTCGCGCCGCGACGGCCAGCGGGCACGCGCGACCAGCGCCAGGCCCGTCATCAGCAGGACGACGCCGGCGTAGCGCCAGCTCAGGAAGGTCAGCGGGTCGGCATGCGGCGCGGCCAGCTTGGCGACGAGGTAGCCGGTGGCCCAGATGAAGATGAAGAGCGGCGGCGCGAGGCGGTCGAGAAGGGAGGGGGTGCGCATCAGGCGGGCATCATGCCCAAGGTCAGGGCGGCTTAACCACGGGCCGGGGCAGGCGGTGCCGAGCCGGCCTGCATCAGCTCGCGCAGGCAGCGCAGGCACAGGCAGGCGCCGGGATAGCGCGCCGCCAGCTCGGCGCGCAGCGTGTCGGTCAGGCGGAGGTCGAAGCAGTCGCAGTGGCCTGTGCTGGCGCCGCATTCGAAGCCGCCGCCGCAGCGCGGGCAGGTGGCGGCGAGGGGGTCGCCGCTCATGCGCGCAGCTCGCGCAACGCGGCCTCGCAGAGTTCACCCAATACGCCCGTGTCCACGTCGGACAGCCGCTTGATGTAGACGCAGCCCTTGCCTTCGCGGTGCTTGCCGAAGCGGGCCAGCAGAGCAGCGCGCTCGGCGCCGGTGGCATTCACGTAGAGGCTGATGTCGCCCTTGCCACCGGCGCCGCTGGCAAAGCCGATCTCGAAGATGTCGCCCTCGCGGCCGCTGTCGTAGACGTAGTGGTGGTGGCCGAAGCCGACCATGCGGCCCCACATCTTCGGCGTGTGGCCGCTGGCGCACTGCATCAGCGCGATCAGCGCCCGGCAGTCGGCCGCGCGCGCCTCGGGCTGGGCCGCACAGTAGGCCTCGACATCGGCGTCGGTGGGCACGGTCTTGTTGGCTGCCATGGCGGGTGCTCCGGATCAGAGAGGAGATTGTGGATCGTCGTCCGGCGGCACCAGCGGCGTAGCGCGCGCCAGCGCCATCCAGGTCGCAAAGTCGGGCTTGCAGGCGCGCCTGGGCGCCGGGCGGGCGAGTTCGAGGTGGCTGGTGTGCCCTATCAGCACGCCGTACTCGGGCGGGATCTCCTCGGCCTCGGCGATGCCGGCCTTGATGACGAACCAGCACTGGCCGCACAGCGCGCGGTAGGCCGCGGACTTGGCCGGGCGGCGCAGCTCACCGAGCAGGTCGGCGCGGCTGACCTTGATCTCGTGGATGGCGGGTTCGAGGTAGTCCTCCACCGTGCTGTGGCGGATGGAATAGACGTCGGGCATCGCGTTGACCCACAGCGTCTTGCCGTCGTCCTGCGGCAGCCCGGCGCGCAGCGCGAGGCCGCGCCAGGCGATGCGGCCGGCGCGCTGCATCTCGGTGGCCACGCGCTCGACGAGCAGCTCGTGCGCATCGCGGGCGGCGCGGTTGCGGGTCAGCGACTCGGCGATCAGCGCCACACCCAGGTCGGTCACGCGCAGGCGCTCGCGGCCGCCGGGCTCCTGCAGGCGCTCGACCCAGCCGGCGGCCAGCAGCTCGATCTCGACCAGGTCCTGACAGGGCCAGCCGGCGCTGCGCCAGAGCTGGCGCAGGCGTTGCAGGTGGAAGCGGGTGGGCACGGCCATGGTGCGATCTTCCCGCGTCGGCATTGAAAAAGCCCCCGGCCGGCAGGCACGGGGGCTTTGAGCGGTGAAGCCGGGAGGCTTACGGGCGCTCGCGCTTGGGCAGGGCGGACATGCCGGGCACCGGCGAGGTCGTCGTGCCGACGGTCGCGGTGTTGGGCACCGCGAAGAAGGTCCAGACGCTGTTGGCCGGCAGGGCCAGGGCGGAGTTGGTGTAGATCGGCGTCGACGAGGTCGGCACCGTCACGTCCACCTGGGAGCTGGCGGTCGACGAGACGCTGGCCGACGTGGACGCCAGGCCGGCACCGACGTTGGAGGCCAGCGCGCTGAAGTCGACGTTCAGCGACGAGGTCAGGCCGGTCAAGCCGTTGACGAGGCGGACCTTGACGTTGCCGTTCACGGTCGGCAGGCGGTTGTCGTCGCTCAGCACGGCAAGTTGCGGAGCGGCGGCCGAGCCCCAGACCATCAGCGTGTAGTCGCCGCCGGCGGCAAGCGTCGGTGCGGCAAACGTGACGGGCGAGCCGTTGACCATGGCCGACAGCGTGGAGGCGCCGGAGGCGGTGGTGACGTACTCGCTGATCAGCGGGCTGATCGCGCCGGTCAACATTGCCTGGCCGTTCAGCGTGGTGCCGACGGTGGCGTTGTTGGTCAGTGCAGCGACGGTGCGCACGCGGCTTTGCGTGTTGAGGAAGTTCTTGACCGCGCCCTTCTGGACCAGCGAGATGCCGTTGACCAGCACGCCACCATCGGAGGAGGTCAGGATCAGCGTGTTGACGCTGGCCGAGTCGAGCGTCATGGCCGGGATGTCCAGGCGCAGGTCGGTGCGCTTGTTGTAGCCGGTGACGCGGACGCGGAAGGTGCCCGAGTTGATCTGGATGTAGCCGCTGCCGGAGCCGCCGGCGAGGTTGGTGCTCAGCGCGGTGGCGGTGTCCAGCGGGTCGGTGGCGGTGGTCACGTAGATGTCCAGCGCGCCGGCGTCCGGGGCCAGGTTCAGCACCAGCAGCTTGGCCTTGTTGGCGTCGGGCGCCGTCTCGGCTTCCTGCAGCGTCGTCATGCGCACGGCGCCAGCGAAGCCATAGCTGATGAAGGTGTAGTTGCTGCCGCCGGCCAGCGACGGCTGCGTGGCCGTGATGCTGGTGCCGACATCGCTGGTCAACACCCGGACGGCCGGGCCATCGGACTTCACCGAACCGTATTCGCCAACGCTGGCGTAGGCGACCTTGGTGTTGACGGCCTTGTCGTCAACGGACAGGTCCAGCTGGGCGTAGGAACGCGTGGCATTGAGCAGGCGAACCTGCGTGTTGCTGTCGCCGTCATTGCCGCCGCCGCCGCAGGCGGTCAGGAGGGCGGTGGCCGACAGGCTCAGCGTCAGGGCCAGTCGTGTGGCCCAGGGGGTGAATCGCATCGAGAACTCTCCGAAAAAACCAAACCGCCGGGCCGAATCCCAAAACGCGGACGCGCGATTAGAACCCAAGCGAGCGATATCGGGATTTCCGCCCTCTAGCACGGGGTGAAGAACTGTTGCTGCAAGGAGGAGAACCCTCCAGTTCCGGGCGGGTGGCGCTAGGTAGCATGGGCCGGATGAACTACCCCCACCTCCTCGCGCCTCTGGACCTGGGCTTCACGACGCTGAAGAACCGCGTGCTGATGGGCAGCATGCACACGGGCCTGGAGGACGGCGCCAAGCACTTCGAGCGCATGGCGGTGTACTTCGCCGAGCGGGCGCGGGGCGAGGTGGGGCTGATCGTGACAGGCGGCTTTGCGCCCAATATCGAGGGCTGGGCCAAGCCGTTCGCCGGCACGCTGGCGACGAGCGGCGCGGCGCGCCGGCACCAGCAGATCACGGACGCCGTGCATGCCGAGGGCGGCAAGATCGCGCTGCAGATCCTGCACACGGGCCGCTATGGCTACTCGCCGCTGTGCGTGGCGCCGTCGCGCATCCAGAGCCCGATCTCGCCGTTCACGCCGCGCGAGCTGTCGGCGCGCGGCATCGAGCGGCAGATCCGCGCCTTCATCCGCTGCGCGAAGCTGGCCCGCGAGGCCGGCTACGACGGCGTGGAGGTGATGGGCTCGGAGGGCTATTTCATCAACCAGTTCCTCGTCACGCACACCAACCAGCGCGCGGACGGCTGGGGCGGGTCCTACGAGAACCGCATGCGCCTGCCGCTGGAGATCCTGGCCCGCATGCGCGAGGCGGTGGGGCCGGACTTCATCATCATCTACCGGCTGTCGATGCTGGACCTGGTGCCGGGCGGCAGTTCGTGGGACGAGGTGCTGGAGCTGGCGCGGCGCGTGGCGCGCGGCGGGGCGACGATCATCAACACCGGCATCGGTTGGCACGAGGCGCGCATCCCGACCATCGCCACCAGCGTGCCGCGCGCGGGCTTCGCGTGGGTGACCGCCAAGCTTCGGGCCCAGCTGCGGGAAGAGGGCATCACGACGCCGCTGATCACCAGCAACCGCATCAACACGCCGGAGGTGGCCGAGGGGCTGCTGGCGGATGGCTCGGCGGACATGGTCTCGATGGCGCGGCCGTTTCTGGCCGACGCGGAGTTCGTCAAGAAGGCGCGGCAGGGGCGGGCGGACGAGATCAACACCTGCATCGCCTGCAACCAGGCCTGCCTGGACCACACCTTCGCGCAGAAGATCTCGACCTGCCTGGTCAACCCGCGGGCGGCCTACGAGCAGGAGATCGTCGTGCGGCCGGTGCAAGGCGCGAGGAAGCGCATCGCCGTCGTCGGCGCCGGGCCGGCAGGTCTCGCCGCTGCCACGACGCTGGCCGAGCGCGGCCATGCGGTAACGCTGTTCGACGGCGCAGCCGAGATTGGCGGGCAGTTCAACATGGCGCGGCGCATCCCGGGCAAGGAGGAGTTCAGCGAGACGCTGCGCTATTTCCGCCGCCGCATCGAGGTGACCGGCGTGGACCTGCGGCTGAACCGTCGGGTCGACGCGGACGACCTGAAGGGCTTCGACGAGGTGCTGCTGGCCACCGGCGTCAGCGCACGCGACCCGAAGATCCAGGGCCAGATTGAGGCCGCGGCGCGCGGCCAGGTGTTGAGCTACATCGACGTGCTGCGGCACGACAAGCCGGTCGGGGCACGCGTGGCCATCGTCGGCGCGGGCGGCATCGGCTTCGACGTGGCGGAGTACCTGCTGGAGGCCGGCCATTCGCTGACGCTGGACCCGGCTGCCTGGCGCAAGCATTGGGGCGTGGGCGACCCCGAGCAGGTGCGCGCCGGGCTGCTGCGGCCCGCGCCCGAAGCGCCGACCCGCCAGATCACGCTGCTGCAGCGCAAGGCCGGCAAGCCGGGCGCGGGCCTGGGCAAGACGACGGGCTGGATTCACCGCGCGGCGCTGAAGATGAAGAACGTCGACATGCTGGCCAGCGTCAACTACGAGCAGATCACGCCCGAGGGGTTGTGGGTGAGTTACGGCCAGAAGCGGGCCGATGCGCAGCTGATAGCGGCCGACACCATCGTGCTGTGCGCCGGCCAGGAGCCGCTGCGCGAGCTGGAGGCGCCGTTGCAGGCGGCGGGCGTCAGCGTGCACCTGATCGGCGGCGCACTGGAGGCCGGCGAGCTGGATGCGAAGCGAGCCATCCTGCAGGGGACGACGCTGGCGTGCCGGTTGTAGGTTCAGTGCAGGCAGAACTGGCAGAGCTGGTAGAGCACATCGTCGTCCTGCTCGGAGATTTCCAGGCCGGCGGCAAGTTCGAAGCTGGAGTCGTACCAGCCGCAGCTCTTGAGCGTCATCGGCTCCTGTTCCTGCTGCGGCACCGGCTCCGCAGGGTGCAATTGCGCCAGCTTGGCGACGGGCGAGGGCTGCGGCGAGACGCTGAAGAGTTGCATGGCGGGCTCCGGTGGGGTGGCTTGAACGTCGTGAAGAACGTCACACCCTCAGCATCGGCGCCGGAACCTTCGGCGAACATCACCCGGAGGATGGGGCGAAGGGGGATGCCGGCCGCGACCACCCCCTCGCCTCCCCCTGAAGAGGGATACGAATATGGGGTCAGGTTCGATTTTCCGGCCGGCCGTCGAGGCGCAAGGCGCCCAACAAAATCGAACCTGACCCCATTTTTGTAAGCTCGCCATGATGCCGCCGTCCCAATCGTTCCAGCCCTCCCTGCGGCAGCGTGGGCTGGCGGTGCTGTTGTTTGCCATGCTCTGGAGCCCGGGCCTGGCGGTCGCGCTGGGCAGTGACGGGCTGGATATGCGCGAGCGCCTGGCCGTGCTGGGCCTGTCCTTCTGGCTGCTGGCCATGGGACCGGCGCTGCTGGGCAGCCTGCGCATGGCCTTTCTGCTGTGGACGCCGGCCGTGCTGCTGCTGCCGCCCTATGTCTATCTCTGCCTGAACTTCGGCAGCGCGCCGGGCGATGCGCTGGTGGCGGCGGCCATGAAGACTTCGCCCGCCCAGAGCCTGCAGGTGTTGCGCGGCTTTGGCGGCTGGCTCGTCGGCTGGGCGGCGCTGGCCCTCGCCTACCCGTTGGCCGCATGGCAGGTCGATGCCCGCTGGCACTGGAGCCCCAGCCAGCGCAAAGGCTGGCTCGCCATGCTGCTCGGAGCGGCCAGTGCGTCCTTGCTGCTGAAGCAGGCCGTGCCGCAGCAGCTCAGCCTGCCGGCCTTCTTCGAGCGGGACACCGTGGACCAGGTCTTCCCGCTGAACCTGGTGTCCAGCGTGCAGCGGGTGATGGAGCAAGCCCGCCGCGCGCCACGGACGACCTCGCTGAATGGCCGGCCGCGCCCGGGGTCTGCGGACGAGCCGCTGCATCTGGTGCTGGTGATCGGCGAGACCGTGAGGCCCGACCACCTCGGCATCTACGGCTATGCCCGGGACACGACGCCGGGCCTGTCTGCGATCCGCGACGAGCTGCTGCTGTTCCGCGATGTCGCCTCCACGGCGCATTGGACCGACGCGGCCGTACCCGGCATCGTCGGCCGGGCCATCGACGCGCGCCGCCAGGGTGGCCTGGTCCGCACGATGCGGGAGGCCGGGTATCACACCGGCTGGCTGTCGAACCAGGAGATCTCCGACCTCTTCCGGGACGCCCACGTGGCGGACTTCTCGGACGGCATGTATGAGCTGCTGCTGCGCATGGACACCGCCTTGCTGCCGCCCTTCAACGCGTTGCTGCGCCAGGCCGGGCCGCGCCAGTTCATCGCGCTGCACATGACCGGCAGCCACTTTCCCTACGACGAACAGTACGACGCGCAGGCGCGCAAGTTCAGGCCGACGTTGACCGATGTCGGTGTCAGCGGCCATCCAGGCCCCCGCTTCAAGGCCGAGACCATCAACTCCTACGACAACACGCTGGTGGCGCTGGACAGCTTCCTGATGCGGGTCATCACCAGCCTGCGGGCCGACCCGCAGCCGGCCCTGCTGGTCTACACCTCCGACCACGGCGAGAACCTCTTCGACGACGAGCGCCAGCGCTTCATGCATGCACTGGCCGACCCCTCGAAGGCGGACACGACGGTGCCCTTGTTCTTCTGGGCGAACGACGCCTACCGCCGGCGCTGGCCTGCGGCCTGGGCGGCGCTGTCGGCGCACGCCAGGGCGCCGGTCAGCCACACCGACCTGATGCCCACACTGCTGGACATCGCCCGCGTCGACGCCGATGGCATCGCCCCGCAGGAAAGCCTGCTGTCACCCGACTGGCGGCCCCGCCCGCGACGCCTGCAGCAGATTGGCGGGCCGGGCTGGGACTACGACAAGATTCGCTGAAGCTCCCGACGCGCGTCACTGCCAATCCAGCGCGCCGATTTCTCTTCACGCCGGCAAAGCCGCTCCGCCAAAGTGAGCGCATGCTCACGCAAATCCGCGCTGCGCTTGCCGATCTGGCGCAGCGCCCAGTTGACGGCCTTCTTGACGAAGTTGCGCTCGTCGTCGGCCGCCGCTGCTATCAACGGCAAGCGGGCCAGGAAGTCGGCATCCGGCCGCTGCTTCTGGTGCACCGCCGCCACCGCCAGCAGCGCGAAGCCGGCGCGCTTCTCGAACTCCGCCTCGCGCACCGCCCAGCGCGGGATGGCGTCCCAGGCCAGCGGGCTTTTGACGAAGGCATTGAGGCAGGCCTGGTCGCAGACATCCCAGGCGCGCATGCCGGCCACCCAGTGGTCCATCTGCGCGACGGTCAGCTTGGCCGGTTCGGCCACCATGCCGGCCAGGATCTGCGCGTCGGGGATGCCGGTGTCCCACAGCGCCAGCGCCAAGGCGTGGTCGCGCCTGAACTCGCGGGCCAGCGCGCGCAGCGTCGGCACGGCCAGACCCAGCCGGCCCTCGCCGGTCAGGCCGAAACGGGCCATGGCGCTGAGCGCCTCCGGCCGCGCCTGCTGGTGCAGCGCGGCCAGGGCTTCGTCCAGGCGGGGTGGGCGCGGAACCGCCATGCTCCCGGTCAGCGCAGGTCGATCAGCAGCTCCGCCGACTGGTGGTTGCCCGGGTGAATGACCAGGCGCAGCGGCAGGCCGTCGGCAGGCGGCGCCGTGGCGATGAGCTGCATCGCCACGGGGTCGTAGCGCAGCCAGTCGGGCATGGGCCGGCCGTCGGGCCGGGTCACGCGGACCGTACCCGCCACCTGCTGGATGAGCCCGCGCAGGCTCATCGGCAACGTGAAGGCGAAGCCCTGCCCCGCCAGCGCACGCGGCACGCTGACCTGGTAGTCGCCACCGCGCAGCGCCGACGGCTCGCGCAGCACCTGGACGGCCAGGCCCGTCATCTCCACCGCCGTGCCCGCCGAGACGGCGAAGGACGGCGCGCCGGCCACCAGCACCTCGTTGCCGAGGTTCAGCACGGCGCTGACGCTGCCGGGCGCACCGGGTGCGACGGTCACCGGTACGCTGGACGTGCTCGGCGGCACGGGCGGCCGGCCCAGGATGGAGGCGGTCGTGGTGGCGGTCGTGTCGGCCAGCGTGTAGTTGCCCGCGTCCACGCCGTCGAAGGCGATGCCGGTGATGGCCACCGGCTTGTTCGCGCCCGGCCGCGCGTTGTCGAACTGGCCGCTGGCCTGGGTCACGGCCAGCACGTCGCCCGCGAACTTGCCGTTGAAGACCGCTGCGTCGGTCACCAGCGTGGCGACGGCGTTGCCGTCCTCGACCTTGTTCAGCGCGGTGATGCCGGTCACGTTGGTCAGCGTCGCCCGGCTGATGTCGGCTGTGGCGGTGGTGCTGGCGGGCAGCGAGTAGTTGCCCGCGTCCGCGCCACCCAGCGTGACGGCAACCGTCACCACCTTGGCCGTGCCGACGTTCTTGTTGGCGAAGGTACCCGTGGCGGCGGCGACGTTGACCGCATCGCCCGTCAACACACCCGTCAGCGTGGACGCCGTGATGTTCGTGGTGGCCGCCGTCGTGGCGTCGTAGACCTTGTTGGCCGCCGTGATGCCGTTGACGGCGCTCAGCGCGGCCTTGCTGATCGTGGCCGTGGTGGTGGCGGTGTTGCTGGCCAGCGTGTAGTTGCCGGCGTCCGCGCCACCCAGGCTCAGGCCGGTGATGTTGACGGTCTTGCCGGTGGCGGCGTTCTTGTCGACGAAGTTGCCGGTGGAGGTCGCCACGGTCAGCGCGTCGCCCGCCACCATGCCGGTGAAGCCGGCCGTGCCCGTGCTCAGCGTCGCGGCGGTGGTCGTGTCGTAGACCTTGTTGGCCGCCGTGATGCCGGTAATGGCCGCGATGGTGGCCGGCGTGATGTCGGCCGTGGTGCTGGCCGTCGTGCTCACGAGGTTGTAGTTGCCGCCATCGGCGCCACCCAGCGTCAGGCCGGTGATGCTGACCGTCTTGCCGTTGGCGACGTTCTTGTCGCTGAAGTTGCCGGTGGAGGTCGCGACGGTGACGGTGTCGCCCGCCAGCAGCCCGGTGAAGCCGGCCGCGCCGGTGTTCAGCGTGGCGACGGTGTTGCCGTCGTAGACCTTGTTGGCCGCCGTGATGCCGGTGATGTCCGCCATCGCTGCCTTGCTGATGTCGGCCGTGGTCGTCGCGGTGGTGGCGGCCAACGCGTAGTTGCCGGCATCGGCGCCACCGAGCGTCAGCCCGGTGATGTTGACCGTCTTGCCGGTGGCCGCGTGCTTGTCGCTGAAGTTGCCGGTCGAGGTGGCCACGGTCAATGCGTCGCCGCTCACCATGCCGGTGAAACCCGCAGCGCCGGTGCTCAACGTCGCCGTCGTGGTGGTGTCGTAGACCTTGTTGGCCGCCGTGATGCCCGTAATCGCCGCGATGCTGGCCGGCGTGATGTTGGCCGTGGTGCCGGCGGTGTTGGACGCCAGCGTGTAGTTGCCCGCGTCCGTGCCGCCCAGCGTCAGGCCGGCGATGCTGACCGTCTTGCCGTTGGCGACGTTCTTGTCCGAGAACGTGCCGGTCGAGGTCGCCACCGTCAGCACGTCGCCCGAGACCATGCCGGTGAAGGCGGCCGAGCCCGTGCTGAGCGTGGCCGTGTTGTTGCCGTCATAGACCTTGTTGGCGGCCGTGATGCCGGTGATGGCCGCGACGGTGGCCGGCGTGATGTCGGCCGTGGTCGTGGTGGCGCCTGTGGGCAGCAGGTAGTTGCCCGCGTCGGCGCCGCCCAGCGCCAGGCCGGTGATGTTGACCGTCTTGCCGGTGGCAGCGTTCTTGTCGCTGAACGTGCCGGTGGCGGCGGCCACGGTCAGTACATCGCCCGCCAGCAGGCCGGTGAAGCCGGCACCCGACGTGGTCAGCGCCGCGCTCGTATTGCCGTCATAGACCTTGTTGGCGGCGGTGATGCTGGTGATGGCCGCCAACTGGGCCTTGCTGATGTCGGCCGTGGTGGTGGCGGTGCTGCTGGCCAGCGTGTAGTTGCCCGCATCGGTGCCGCCCAAGGTCAGGCCGGTGATGTTGACGGTCTTGCCGGTGGCAGCGTTCTTGTCGCTGAAGTTGCCGGTTGAGGTCGCCACGGTCAGTGTGTCGCCCGCCACCATGCCGGTGAAGCCGGCGCTGCCCGTGCTCAGCGTCGCGGCGGTGGTCGTGTCGTAGACCTTGTTGGCCGCCGTGATGCCGGTGATGGCCGCGATGCTGGCCGGCGTGATGTCGGCGGTGGTGCTGGCCGTGGTGGACGCCAGGGCGTAGTTGCCGCCATCGGCGCCACCCAGCGTCAGGCCGGTGATGCTGACCGTCTTGCCGTTGGCGACGTTCTTGTCGCTGAAGTTGCCGGTGGAGGTCGCGACGGTGACGGTGTCGCCCGCCAGCAGCCCGGTGAAGCCGGCCGCGCCGGTGTTCAGCGTGGCGACGGTATTGCCGTCGTAGACCTTGTTGGCGGCCGTGATGCCGGTGATGGCCGCCATCGTGGCCTGGGTGATGTCAGCGGTGGTCGTGGCCGTCGTGGCGGCCAGCGTGTAGTTGCCGGCGTCAGCGCCACCGAGCGTCAGGCCGGTGATGTTGACCGTCTTGCCAGTCGCAGCGTGCTTGTCGCTGAAGTTGCCGGTGGAGGTCGCCACGGTCAGCGTGTCGCCGCCCACCATGCCGGTGAAGCCGGCCGCGCCGGTGCTCAGCGTTGCCGCCGTGGTCGTGTCGTAGACCTTGTTGGCGGCCGTGATGCCGGTGATGGCCGCAATGCTGGCGGGTGTGATGTCGGCGGTCGTGCTGGCCGTGGTGCTCAGCAGGTTGTAGTTGCCCGCGTCCGTGCCGCCCAGCGTCAGGCCGGTGATGCTGACCGTCTTGCCGTTGGCGACGTTCTTGTTGGCGAATGTACCGGTCGACGTGGCCACATTGACCGTGTCGCCCGCCAGCAGGCCGGTGAAGCCGGTTGCGCCTGTGCTCAAGGTTGCGACGCTATTGCCGTCATAGACCTTGTTGACCGCCGTGATGCCGGTGATGGCCGCCATCGCCGCCTGGCCGATGTCGGCCGTGGTGGTCGCCGTCGTGCTGGCCAGCGTGTAGTTGCCGGCGTCGGCGCCGCCCAAGGTCAAGCCGGTGATGTTGACCGTCTTGCCTGTGGCGGCGTTCTTGTCGACGAAGTTGCCCGTGGAAGTCGCCACCGTCAGCGTGTCGCCGCCCACCATGCCGCTGAAGCCCGCCGCGCCCGTGCTCAGCGTCGCGGCCGTCGTCGTGTCGTAGACCTTGTTGGCGGCCGTGATGCCGGTGATGGCCGCGATGGTGGCCGGTGTGATGTCGGCCGTCGTCGATGCCGTCGTGCTGGTCAGCGTGTAGTTGCCGGCGTCCGTGCCGCCCAGCGTCAGACCGACGATGCTCACCGTCTTGCCATTGGCGACGTTCTTGTCCGCGAACGTGCCGCTGGAGGTCGCTACGGTCAACACGTCGCCCGAGACCATGCCGGTGAAGGCGGCCGAGCCGGTGCCCAGCGTGGCCGTGTTGTTGCCGTCGTAGACCTTGTTGGCGGCCGTGATGCCGGTGATGGCCGCGATGGTGGCCGGCGTGATGTCGGCCGTGGTGCTGGCGGTGGTGCTCGCCAGGTTGTAGTTGCCCGCATCCGTGCCGCCCAGCGTCAGGCCGGTGATGTTGACCGTCTTGCCATTGGCCGCGTTCTTGTCCGAGAACGTGCCCGTCGAGGTGGCCACGTTGACCGTGTCGCCGCCCAGCAGGCCGGTGAAGCCGGCCGCTCCCGTGTTCAGCGTGGCGGTGGCGTTGCCGTCGTAGACCTTGTTGGCGGCGGTGATGCCGGTGATGGCGGCCATCGTGGCCTGCGTGATGTCGGCCGTGGTGGTCGCGGTCGTGCTGGCCAGCGTGTAGTTGCCGGCGTCGGCACCGCCCAGCGACAGCCCGGTGATGTTGACCGTCTTGCCCGTGGCCGCGTTCTTGTCGACGAAGGCGCCGGTGGAGGTCGCCACGGTCAGCGTGTCACCGCCCACCATGCCGGTGAAGCCGGCCGTGCCCGTGCTCAACGTCGCCGCCGTGGTCGTGTCATAGACCTTGTTGGCGGCGGTGATGCCGGTGATGGCCGCGATGCTGGCGGGCGTGATGTCGGCGGTCGTGCTGGCCGTGGTGCTCAGCAGGTTGTAGTTGCCCGCGTCCGTGCCGCCCAGCGTCAGGCCGGTGATGCTGACCGTCTTGCCGTTGGCGACGTTCTTGTCCGCGAAGGTGCCGGTCGAGGTGGCGACGGTGACCGAGTCGCCGGCCAACAGGCCGGTGAAGCCCGCCGCGCCGGTGCTCAGCGTGGCGACGTTGGTGCCGTCGTAGACCTTGTTGGCGGCAGTGATGCCGGTGATAGCCGCCATCGTCGCCTGCGTGATGTCGGCCGTGGTCGTGGCCGTCGTCGCGGCCAGCGTGTAGTTGCCGGCGTCAGCGCCGCCCAGCGTCAGGCCGGTGATGTTGACCGTCTTGCCGATGGCGGCGTTCTTGTCGACGAAGGCGCCGGTGGAGGTCGCCACGGTCAGCGTATCGCCACCCACCATGCCGGTGAAGGCCGCCGCGCCCGTGCTCAGCGTCGCGGCCGTCGTCGTGTCGTAGACCTTGTTGGCGGCCGTGATGCCGGTGATGGCTGCGATGGTGGCCGGCGTGATGTCAGCCGTGGTGCTGGCGGTGGTCAACGCCAGCGTGTAGTTGCCCGCGTCCGTACCGCCCAGCGACAGGCCGGCGATGCTCACCGTCTTGCCGTTGGCGACGTTCTTGTCCGCGAACGTGCCGGTGGACGTGGCAACGTTCAGCACGTCGCCCGAGACCATGCCGGTGAACGCCGCCGAACCGGTGCCCAGCGTGGCCGTGTTGTTGCCGTCGTAGACCTTGTTGGCGGCCGTGATGCCGGTGATGGCCGCGATGCTGGCCGGCGTGATGTCGGCGATCGTGCTGGCGGTGGTGCTCGCCAGGTTGTAGTTGCCCGCATCCGTGCCGCCCAGCGTCAGGCCGGTGATGCTGACCGTCTTGCCATTGGCCGCGTTCTTGTCCGAGAACGTGCCCGTCGAGGTGGCCACGTTGACCGTGTCGCCGCCCAGCAGGCCGGTGAAGCCGGCCGCGCCGGTGTTCAGCGTGGCGGTGTTGTTGCCGTCGTAGACCTTGTTGGCCGCCGTGATGCCGGTGATGGCCGCCATCGTCGCCTGGCTGATGTCGGCCGTGGTCGTCGCGGTCGTGCTGGCCAACGTGTAGTTGCCGGCATCCGCGCCGCCGAGCGACAGCCCGGTGATGTTGACCGTCTTGCCGGTCGCGGCGTTCTTGTCGACGAAGGCGCCGGTGGAAGTCGCCACGGTCAGCACGTCACCCGTCACGATGCCGGTGAAGCCGGCGCTGCCCGTGCTCAGCGTTGCCGCCGTGGTGGTGTCGTAGACCTTGTTCGCCGCGGTGATGCCGGTGATGCCGGCGATGGACGCGGCGTTCACCGTCAAGGTGCCGGGCGCCGCGTAGCTCAACGCATAACCCAGTGAATCCACGGCACCCGAAGCCGTCAACGTGTGCGCGCCCACGACCGGGTTGCCCGAGGTGGACAGCGTGCCGCCCACCGCCACGGTCGGCGCGGTGCTGAAGATCTGGCCAACCGTGTCGCCGCTCTGCACGCCGCCCAGGCTGGTGGTGGCCGCAGTGGCCGTGCCGTAGGTGCGCGTCAGGTTGTCGGCCGTGATGGTGACGGTCGGCTGCTCGCGGTAGACCGCGTTGACGCCGGTGCCAAGCGCGGCCGTGAAGTTGGTGTTGCTCTCGTCGCTGCCGTAGCGGAAGCGCCCGCTGCCGCTGCCGACCAGCGCGGTCAGGCCGGTGCTGCCGGACACGGTGCCCGAGTACAGCGTGGCGCGGCCACCGCTGCCGACGCTGACGCTCCCGCCACCGACGATGACGTTACCGCCTGCGCCCGTGCCGGCCGCCGCCGAGCTGGCCGCGTTCAGCACCACCGCGTTGCTGGCGGTGCTGGTGGTGCTAACTGACTGGTTCAGCGTCATGTCGCCCGACAGCGTGCTGATAGACACCGCGCCGCTGCGCGTGATGCCCGCGCTGTTGACCGTGCCGACGGCCAGCGCGCCGCTGTTGACCAGCGCAATGTCGCCCGAGCCGGTGGACGCTGCGACAGTGGTGATGTTGTTGCCCGCGTTCGTCAGCGTGACGGAGCCGTCTCCGACGAGCTCAAGGCCGGCGGCCGTCAGTGCCGCACTCTGCGTGACCGCGCCGGTGCTGTTCAGGCTCGCATTGCCGGCCACGGTGGTAGCGCCGATGCTGGTGGTGCCCGTGCTGGTGCTGGCCAGGCTGCTGGCCGTGCCCGACAGCGTCACGCCGTTGCCGGCGAGCGTGGTGGCGCCCGTGCCGTTCAGCGTAGCGGTCAGCGCACCGCTGGCCGTGGCGGCGGTGGTGCCGCTGCCGTTGAAGGTGATGCCTAAAGCGCCGGTCGACGACACGTTCGCGCTGCCGGTGTTGGTGACGCCCACCGCGCCGACCAGCGTGTTGCCCGCGTTCGTCAGCGTCACGGCGCCCGAGCCGGTGCTGACGGTCGTCGCGCCGTCCACCAGCGCGGCGCCGCTCTGCGTGAGAGTCTGGTTGGTGGCCGTGACCGTGAGGCTGGCCGCCGCATTGCCGGCGCCCGACGCGCCGATGGGGCCGAGCACCGTGGCCACGGTGTTGACCAGCGTGACGTCGCCGCGCCCGGTCGAGCCGACCGCGCCGGCCAGCTGGTTGCCGGCGTCGTTCAGCGTCACGGCCGCGCCGCCCGCGTTGACGGTGGTGGTGCCGGCGACAAACGCGCTGGCGCTCTGACCGACGGCATCGTTGACCGTCGTGACCGTGAGGCTGGCCGCCGCATTGCCGCCGCCCGCCGCGCCGATCTGGCCCAGCGTCGTGGCCTGGCTGTTGGCGATCGTGACCGCGCCCGTGCCCGTCGAGCTGATCGCGCCGTTGAGCTTGTTGTTGGCGTTGTCCAGCGTCACCGCGCCCGCGCCGGCGCTGACCGTGGTCGTGCCGTCCACAAACGCCGCGCCGCCCTGCGTGACCGCGCCGCCGTCGGTGCTGACTGCCAGGCTGCTCGCGCGGCTGCCGCTGCTGCCGATCTGGCCCAGCGTGGTGGCACCGTTGTTGAACAGCGTGACCGCGCCGGTGCCGATGGTCGTGATGGCGCCCATGAACTGGTTGCCGGCGTGGCTGGCCGTGATGGCGCCGCCGGTGTCGGTGCGCAGCGAGGTGGCGCCGGCGACAACCGCCGCGCCGCTCTGCGTGATGCTGCCGTTGCTGTTGCGCACGGTCAGGCTGGCGGCGCCATTGCCCGGCGCGCCGATGGCGCCCAGCGTGGTGCTGACCGCATTGCGCAGCGTCACCGCGCCGGTGCCGGTGGAGCTGACCGCGCCGGCCAGCTGGTTGCCGGTGTTGGTCAGCGTCACCGTGCCCGTGCCGGCCGCCACGGTGGTGGCGCCGGTCACGTAGGAGGTGCCGCTCTGGCTGACGTTGTCGTTCGTCGTCGTGACCGACAGGCTGGCCACCGGGGCGCCGCTGGTGCCCATGGTGCCCAGGTTGGTGGCGATGTCGTTGGCGAGCGTCACCGCGCCGGAGCCGGTCGAGTTGACCGCGCCGGTCAGCTGGTTCGACGCGTTAGCAAGGCTGACGCCGCCGGAGCCGGCCGCGACGGTGGTCTCGCCGGCCACGTAGGCCGCAGCGGTCTGCGTCACGGCCGCGTTGGTGTTGATCACATCCAGGCTCGCCGCGCCGCTGCCGGCCGAGCCGATGGCGCCCAGCACGGTGGCCAGCCCGTTGCGGATGGTGACCGCGCCGGTGCCCGTGGAGCTGACCGCGCCGCCGAGCTGATTGCTGGCGTTGTTCAGTGCCACCTCGCCAGTGCCGGCGTTGACCGTGGTGGTGCCGGCGACGGTCGCCGCGCCGACCTGCGAGAACGCGCCGTTGTTGGTCGTCGCGGTCAGCGAGCCGCCCACCGTCAGGCCGGCCAGCGTCACATCGCCCTTGGCGACGGCGGCGAGGTTGCCGGCCTGGCCGGTGTCGATGGTCGAGCCGACGGCCATCGAGACTTCGCTGTTCACCGTGCCCGGCGAGCCGCCGCCCAGCACGGTGCCGGCGTGCAGGTTGACGTTCAGCGAGCGGTCGGCACCGCCGGAACTGATGGAGCCGCCCGCCTGGAAGTTGATGCTGCCCTGGGCCGCCAAGGTCAGCGTGGCCGACTGCGCGCTGGCCAGCGCGGTGGTGATGGCGCCGGTCACCGTGATGTCGCCGACGCCCGTGTTGGTGCCCGCGTTGTTCGTCATCACGACGACGTTGGAGCCGTTCGTCAGCGCCGCCGCCAGCGAGGCGGTGCTGAGGAAGGCGTCGTCGTCGGTGGTGTTGAAGCTGCCGCCGACATTGCTGTCGGCGACCGCGCCGATGGTCAGGTCGTTCGGGTCCAGCAGCCAGGTGCCGCCCTTGCCCTTGGCGGCGCTGACATCGGCCACGCCGGTGCGCACATTCAGCACACGCTTGCCCGAGGTCTCGATGAGGCCGCCATTGCCGCCCAGCGCGCCGCCGCGCGCGGCGATGCCGCCGTCGAAGCGGGTGCGGTCGTCGGACCAGACGATCACCGTGCCGCCATCGCCCAGCCGCGTGGCGCTGGCGTCGATGCTGGCGCCAGCGGCGACCTTCGTCGTGGTGGCGTTCCAGAGGTCGCCCACGCCTTGGTAGTTGCCGCCCAGGTTGATTCGGCCGCCGCCGATCGCGCCGGTGGCGCTGATGGCCGAGCCGGCCGCGATGTCGACATGGTCGGCCTCCAGCACGATGCGGCCGCCCTTGGCCACCAGGCTACTGGCCGACAGCTCGCCGCTGTTGCGGATGACACTGCCCTGCAGCGTCTGCGCGGCGCGGGCCGACATCAGGATCTGGCCGTCCGGCGCCAGCACCGCATGGCGGTTCTCGATCAGCGTGGCGATGTCGGCCGGCGTCACGCGCAGCCGGGCCAGGCTGCCGCCGTCGAACTGCAGCTCGACGGCCTCACCGGCCGCCAGCGCCACCGTGCCCGCCTGCGCGCGCACGACGCCGCTGTTGCGCACCTCGGGCGCCAGCAAGGCCACATAGCCACCGTTCGCGGTCGTGATGCTGCCCTCGTTCTCGACGGCGGCGGTGCTGCCGGCGCGCTCGAAAACCAGCCGGCCGGCCATGAAGTCGGCCAGGCCGATGCTGTTCGCGCTGGCCACAAAGGAGCCCACATCCACCTGGGCCGTCGGGCTGAAATAGACGCCGCTGGCATTGGTCAGGAAGACCTGGCCGTTGGCGCTCAGGCGGCCGAAGATCTGGCTGGGCGCGCCGCCGGTGACGCGGTTCAGCGCGACGCTGGACGCATCGGGCTGCGCGAAGCGCACGCTGGCGTTGGCGCCGATGTCGAAGCTGGTCCAGTCGAGAGCGGCACGCGCCGTGGACTGGTTGACGACCAGGTTGGCGCCGCTCTGCTGCAGGCTGGCCTGACCGGCCACGACCTGGCCGCCCTGCGGCAAGGCGTTGGCTGCGGGCGCGGCGGGGCGCGCCGCCGCGATCGTCTGCGCATACGCCCCCGACCCGCCGGCGGCCAGCGCCAGCAGCGTGACGATGGCGCGCAAGCGACGGCCGCTGCGGCCGGCCTTGCTGCGGCCGCGGGCGTGTTCGTGGACGGCGACCCAGCAACCCTGGGCGGCGCTCCAGACGAGGCGGAAGATGCGGTTCAGGCTGGCATGTTCGTGCATGGTGTCCTCCTCGGGCTCAGAACGTTTGGCTGGCCAGCAGCCAGAAGCGGTTGCGATCCAGCGACCCATCCAGGTCGCGGCCCTGCGGGTCGGCAAGCGGGTTGTCGCCGATACGGCGCGCCCAGACCGCGCTGACTTCCGTGCCGCCCGGGCTGGCGTAGTCCACGCTCAGGCCCGCGCCCTTGAGCGAATACTTGTTGGGCGCCGTCGCCCCCAGGAAGTTCTCGTCGACATGGGCGCGGACCCGGCCCCAGTCGTAGAGGCCGGCCACTCGCCAGCCGCCGCCCAGCCGCAGCCGCAGCTCGACGTTGACCAGCTGGCCCGTGGCGCCGCCGCCCTCGCTGACCGGGTAGGCGCGCACGCCTTGCGGGCCGCCGAGATAGAAGCGCTCCGACGAGTCCAGGTTGCGGTTGGCCCACTGGCCTTGCAGCGCCACATAGGCCGACCAGTCACCCACCAGCGCCTGCTGGCGCGCCAACTGGTAGCGCAGCTTGCGGAAGCTGCCATGGGTGCGCGGGCCGGCCGCATCGAAGGCCTGGCTGGGCGAGCCGCCCAGGTCCAGCCGCCCGGACTGGGCGCCCAGGTAGCCGGTCGTGACGCCGGCGCCGCCCCAGTCGTCGAAGGCATTGGCGCTGACGCCGACGGTCCACACCTGCGAGTCGTAGACCGACACATCGGCACCGTTGGCCTTGTTGTGGAACTGCCTGCTCTCGACCCCGCCTTGCAGCAGCACGTTGAGGTCGCGCGAACGCACGAGCGGATGGCTGATGTCCAGGCCCCAGGCGCGGGACGTGCCGCGGGCCGCGAGGGCCTCGAAGTCGCTGCCGACGAGGCGATAGCGCAGCGCATTGGCGCTGAGCGCGACCCGCGTGCCCGACAGCCCGACCGGCATGGACGCGCCCAGCCGCACAAAGCTGCTGCCGCGGTTGACGCTGGCCTGGGCCAGCAAGAGGTCACCCATGCCGAGCGCGCTGTTCAACGCCATGGAGGCATTCAGGCGCGCTTCGCCGGTGGAGCGCGTGCCGGCGTTGTCCACGCCCACCTCGCCCGTCACCGTGGGGGTGTCGCGCAGGCTCAGGCGCACGGCCGTCTGGCCGGTGCTGTCACCCGGCACCAGGCTGGCGCTGGCCTGCACGCCCGGCAGGTCGCCGACCAGCAGCAGGGCGCGGTCCAGCGCCACCAGGTCCAGCGCCTGGCCGCGCTGCTGCCCCTGTTCGAGCATCGCCATGGCGCGCTCGGGTGCCAGGTGTTGCCCGCTCTGCTCCACCTGCGTGCCGCCGTAGTGCGCCTCCATGACCTGCAGCGTCACGACGCCGTTGGTGACGTCCTGCGCCGGCAGGAAGACTCGCGCCAGCCGACCCGCCGCCGTGTAGCGCTTGGCCACCAGCGCGGTGGCCTCCTGCAGCTCCTTGAAGTCCAGCGGGCGGTCGAGATAGCCCGTCACGGTGCGCTGCAACTGCGCATCGCTGAGCATCGTGTTGCCCTGGAACCTGAAGGACTTGACCGCCACCTTGGCCCCTGAGGCCACCTGCAGCGTGGGCGGTGGCGTGGCCACCTGGGCCCCCTCGCCCGGCCGGGGCAGCACCGGCGCCTTGCGCTGGTTCTGCTGCATCAGCTGGCCGGCATCGGGCGCGGTCTGCGCGCCGGCGCTCCAGGCCGCGAGGGCCATCAGCGCGGCCACTGCGCAGGCGACAGGTCTTGGGCGTCGCTCGCCGTGACGGGAGATTCGTTGAGCCGAAAGACCATGCCTTGCTGGATGGGTGGGTCGCACTTGGTATCTCCCGCTGACAAACCAGTTCGCATGCTTGCGCGCCGGCCGTGGGGTGCTTTTCACAAACTGCTGGAAAAGTTTTCCATTCTGTAAATGAGATGACTACGATCGCCCGGCTGTGCACGATTCCACAGGAGCCATGCCCCAAACTGTCTCGCCCACGCCCTGTTCTGCAGCAGCCCATGCACGCCGCCAACGCGTGCTGTTGGTGGCCGGCGAGCTGAGCGACCTGAAGCCGGTGACCGCACTGCTGAGCGAGCGCTTCACGCTGTCGTTCGCGACCGACGGGCTCGGCGGCGTGCAGCGGGCGCAGGGGCAGCGGCCCGACCTGATCCTGATGGAGACCTGCCTGCCCGGTGTGGTGGACGGCCTCGTCGCCTGCCGCCTGCTCAAGGCCGATGCGCTGACCGCCGACATCCCGGTGCTGTTCGTGTCGGCGCTGACCGAGCCCTCCGACCGCGTGCGTGGCCTGGAGGTGGGCGCGGTGGACTACATCTGCAAGCCGCTGTGGCCGGCCGAGGTGCTGGCGCGCGTGCAGGTGCACCTGCGCGGCGCGGCGGCTGCGGCGCCCAGCTCGCCCGACCCCGAGGGCGCCTTCGTCGCCGCCGCCAAGGCCTTGATCGACGCGCAGCTGAGCGCGCTGCCCTGCGCGGATGAGCTGGCGCGCGCCGTGGGCGTGGGCGGGCGGCGGCTGTGCGACCTGTTCCGGCAACACACGGGCATGACGCTGCAGGCCTACATCAGCGCGCAGCGCATCCGCGCCAGCCTGCAGCTGCTGGAGCGCACGTCCATGAGCGTGCACGCGGTGGCCTATGAGGTGGGCTTTCGCACGCCGGGCAACTTCTCGACCGCCTTCCGCGCCCGAACCGGCATGACGCCGCTGGCCTGGCGGCGGCAGCGCACGCTGGATTACTGAACAATGGCGGCCTCGACACCATCGACCCCGCAGGCCCGATGAAGCACACCCTCTCTTCTCCCGTCCTGGCCGCCCTGGTGAGCGCACTCCTGCTCGCCGCCGCCCCCGTCACCCGCGCCAGCACCGGCCCCGGCGTCTCCTGGCAGGCCGCTGCGGCCGATGCCGACATCGACCGCGCCTTCAGCCAGGCCAAGGCGGAGAAGAAGCCCGTGCTGTTGTACTGGGGCGCCAAGTGGTGCCCGCCCTGCAACCAGCTCAAGGCAACGCTGTTCAACCGCGCCGACTTCATCGAGCAGAGCAAGGCCTTCGTGGCCGTGGGCATCGACGGCGACGGGCCCGGCGCGCAGAAGCTGGGCACGCGCTTCAAGGTGCGCGGCTACCCGACGCTGATCCTGTTCAACCCCAGCGGCAACGAGATCACCCGGCTGCCCGGCGAGGCCGACGCAGCCCAGGTCATGAAGGTTTTGCAGCTGGGCCTGTCCAGCGGCCGGCCGGTCAAGTCAGTGCTGGCCGATGCGAGGGCCGGAAAGAAACTCAGCGCCAACGAATGGCGGCTGCTGGGCTTCTACGGCTGGGAGACGGACGAGCAGCAACTGCTGCCGGTGACCGAGCGCGCCGCCACGCTGACGCAGCTGGCCAAGGCCAGCGACGGCGCAGACCCGGAGACGACGACGCGGCTGTGGCTGAAGTCCATTGGCGCGCTGGCCGAGGGCAAGGCGGCCGACCCGGCCCAACTGCCAAGGCTGCGCGCCGTGCTGGCGGACCCGACCCAGGCCCGCGCGCAGATGGACGTGCTGGGCAACGAGGCCCGTGACCTCGTCAAGGCGCTGGCGCCCACGGCCGGCGAGGCGCGCACGGCGCTGGTCAGCGAGTACGACCTGGCGTTGAAGCGCCTGAACGCGGACACGTCACTTTCCCGCGCCGACCGCCTGAACGCGCTGCAGGCCCGCATCGAACTGGCGCGGCTGGACACGGCCAAGGACGAGCCGCATCCCAAGACCGTCCCCAGCGCGCTGCAAACCGAGGCGCGCGACCAGACGACGCGCGCCAACCGCGAGATCACCGATGGCTACGAGCGTCAGGCCGTCATCACGCAGGCCGCCTACCTGCTGGGCCGCGCCGGGCTGTGGAAGGACAGCGACTCGCTGCTGACGGCGGCGCTGGCGCGCAGCCACTCGCCGTATTACCTGATGAGCCAGCTCGGCGGCAATGCCAAGAAGCAGGGCCGCAAGGCGGATGCGCTGCGCTGGTACGAGGAGGCCTTCAACAAGAGCGAGGGCCCGGCCACGCGGCTGCAATGGGGCTCGGGCTACTTCGCCGCGTTGATCGAGCTGAGCCCGGAAGACACGCCGCGCATCGAGAAGGCCGCCGCGCAGCTGTTCGCCGAGGCCGAGAAGGACCCGGGCGCGTTCTACGAGCGCAGCGAGCGGTCGCTCAAGCGCGTGGCGACGCTGCTGGGCAGCTGGAACCAGAACCCCACCCAGGCGGCGGCGGTGGGCCGGCTGAAGGCGCAGCTGGACGGCGTCTGCGGCAAGCTGGACGGCAGCGATGCCAAGGCCAGGTCGGCATGCCAGGGGCTGATGAAGCCCAAGGCCTGAGCCAGACTCAAGGGGCGTCGCCGAGCTGCGGCTCGCGCCGCAGGTCCGTGTCCACGTCCATCAGCACGCTGGCCAGTTCCAGCGTGCGCCACAGGCCCTCGGGCATGGCCATGATGGCCTCGGGGGTGCGCGCCTGGCTGACCCAGGCACCGATCTCGGCATGCTGCTCATCGGTCAGCAGGCAACGGTCACGCATCTCGTCGAGTGTCTGCACGCATGGCCTTTCATCGCGGCGGGGCCGCTGGACGGAAGGTATTCGAACATGGGCCGCCATTCAACCCGCGTCTGGGGCCATTCATGCGCACCAGGCTGCCAGCCAACACCGGCCGCGTCGCGGCGCGGGCGGCGGCCCGGATACTCGCGGCCATCCGGTCCCTGGAGCCCTTCATGCCCTTCCCCGCCCGGCGCGCCCTTGCGCTCGCCGCCGCCCTGCTCATCGCGCCGCTGGCCCACGCGGCCACGCCGCTGAAGCCCTGCCGCATAGCCGGCATCCCCAACGAGCTGCAGTGCGGCAGCCTGCAACGCCCGCTGGACCCGGCGCGGCCGGACGGCGCGAAGGTCGATATCCACTACCTCGTCGTGCCCGCAATGGCGCGCAACAAGCAGCCCGACGCCGTGCTGATGCTGGCCGGCGGCCCCGGCCAGAGCGCCATCAACGTGGCGCCGCGCGTGCTGCAGCGGCTGTCCCGGCTGGGCAACCGGCGCGACCTGGTGTTCATCGACCAGCGCGGCACCGGCAAGTCCGCGCCGCTGGACTGCCCGGACGACAGCAAGCTGCCCATCACCGAGCAGCTCGACACGGCCGCGCAGATGAAGCGGCTGGACGCCTGCCGCGCGACGCTGGAGAAATTGCCCTACGGTGACCTGCGCTTCTTCACGACGACCATCGCCATGCAGGACATGGACGCCGTGCGCGAAGCACTCGGCGTTCCGCAATGGAACCTCATCGGCGGCAGCTATGGCACGCGGGCCGCGCTGGAGTACCTGCGCCAGTTCCCCACCAAGGTCCGGCGCAGCATCATCGACGGTGTGGCGCCGCCGGACATGGTGCTGCCGGCCAGCTTCTCGCCGGACACGCAGGCCGCGCTGGACAAGCTGTTCGACGCGCATGCCAAGACCCACCCGACGCTGCGTGCCGACTGGGCCAAGCTGCTGGCGTCCCTGCCCCGCGCGGTGACGGTGCAGCAGCCGCTGACCGCCGTGCCCGAGCAGTTCAGCGTCGACCGCGATCTGCTGCTGCGCGCCGTGCGGGGGCCGCTGTACCAGCCGCCACTGGCCTCAGCACTGCCCGCCGCCATCCAGGCCGCCGCGCGCGACGGCCGCTTCGACGGCCTGTTCGGCCTGACCTCGGCCTTCGGCGGCGGCAAGGGCATGAAGCTGGCGATGGGCATGCACTTCTCCGTCATCTGCGCCGAGGACGTGCCGCGCCTGGCGCAGGCCACTGACGCGCCGGGCGCCGACTACGGCCGCATCGACGCCGACATGTATGCCCGCGTATGCAAGACCTGGCCCCGTGGCGACGTACCGGCGGCGTTCTACACAGTGCCGCCCGCGCCCAGCCCCGTGCTCGTCATGAGCGGCGGCGCCGACCCGGTCACGCCGGCCCGCCACGGCGAGCGCATCGCCAAGGCGCTTGGCGCCGGCCAGCCGGCGCGCGTGCAGCATCTGGTGGTGCCCGAGGCCGGCCACGGCGTGATGGCCGTCGGCTGCGTGCGGGACGTGATGTTCCGCTTCATCGACGCCAAGACCGATGCGGCCGCGCTGCCGCAGGAGGCCGCCTGCGCGATGCGCATCCCGCGCCCGACTGCCTTCCAGCCCGTCCAGGGAGGGACGGCGAAATGATCGAGATCCGAGACGTTCACAAGCAGTTCATCGCCAACACCGGCGGCGGCTTGTTCAAGCGTGGCGCCAAGCGCGTCGTGCATGCCGTGCAAGGCGTCAGCGTGACGGCCGCCAATGGCCGCATCACCGGCCTGCTGGGCGCCAACGGCGCGGGCAAGACGACGACGCTGCGCATGCTGGCCGGCCTGTTCGCGCCGGACAGCGGCCACATCGCCTGCGACGGCATCGTCGTCAAGGACGCGCCGCTGAAGGCGCTGGCGCGCATGGGCATCCTGGGCGACGCGCACGGCCTGTACCCCCGCCTGAGTGCGCGCGAGAACATCACCTACTTCGGCCGCCTGCACGGCATGACGCCAGAGGCCGCGAACGCGCGTGCCGAGGAACTGTCGCGGCTGCTGGAGATGCAGGCCATCCTGGACCGCCGCGCCGAGGGCTTCAGCCAGGGCGAGCGCATGAAGACGGCGCTGGCCCGCGCACTGGTGCACGACCCCGCGAACATCGTGCTGGACGAGCCCACCAACGGCCTGGACGTGCTGGCCACGCGCGCGCTCCGTGAGGCCTTGCGCTGGCTGCGCAGCCCGGAAGGCGGCAGCAAATGCATCGTCTTCTCCACGCACATCATGCAGGAGGTGGAGCAGCTCTGCGACGAGGTCGTCGTCGTCTCCCACGGGCGCAGCGTGGCGCACGGCAGCGTGCCGGCGCTGCTGGAACTGGCCGGCGAAACCCGCTTCGAGGACGCCTTCGTGAAGCTCGCATTCCCACAAGAGGTGGCGGCATGAAACAGGCATTGATCGTCTTTGCCAAGGAACTCTCGGACGGCCTGCGCGACCGCCGCACGCTGCTGCGCATCCTCATCCCCGCCGTGCTGATGGGGCCGCTGCTGCTGGCCGCGCTGTCCAGCCTGATCGCCTCGTTCGAGGAGCGCGCCGAACGCCGCGAGATCATGGCCGTCGGCATCGCCAACGCGCCGACGCTGAAGAACTTCATCGAGCGCCAGACCTACACGATCAAGGACGCACCGAGCGACTACGAGGCCCGGCTGCGCGCGACGACGTTGCTGGAGCCGGTGCTGGTCGTGCCGGCCGACTTCGAGGCCAAGCTGCTGGCCGGCGAGGCGCCCACGGTGGAGGTCGTCGGCGACAGCGCCAACCAGCGCGCCAGCGGCGGCATCGGCGCCATCAAGGGGCTGCTCTGGGGCTTCAACAACGAGCGCTCGGCGCTGAACCTGGCGATGCGCGGCGTGTCGGTCGAGCTGCTCAAGCCCATCGACATCGAGGAGCGCGACCTCGCCAGCGTGCAGGCCCGCGCGACGCGCATCACCAGCATCATCCCGATGTTCATCATCATGGCGGTGCTCTACGGCGCGCTGACTGCGGCGCTGGACAGCACCGCCGGCGAACGCGAACGCGGCTCGCTGGAGCCGCTGCTGATGAACCCGGCGCCGCATGGCGCCATCGTGGCCGGCAAGTGGGGCGCCGTGGCGCTGCTGGGCATGGCGGTGGCGCTGCTGGCGAGCGTGAGCTTTGTGCCGGCGCAGTGGCTGCTGAAGAGCGACAGCCTGCAGGCGATGTTCCAGTTCGGCATGGAGGAGGTGCTGGCCTTCTGGCTGCTGCAGATCCCGCTGGCCGCCGGCCTGTCGGGGCTCTTGATGGCGCTGGCCATCCGCTCCAAGACCTTCAAGGAAGCCCAGGCCGGCAGCACGCTGGTCATCACCGCCGTCAGCCTGGCGCCCATGGTCACCCTGCTGAACCCGGGCGGCGATGCGCCCTGGTACCTGTGGGTGCCAGGTCTTGCGCAGAACACGCTGATGCTGGCCGTGCTGAAGGGCGAAGGCCTGCGCTGGGCCCAGGTGATGCCGAGCGTCGTCGTGGGCGTTGTGCTGACGGTGGTCACGTTGTTCTATGTGGCGCGTTCCATGCGCGCGGCGGTGGCGCGATGAGGGCCGGCCTCACCGCCGTCGGCCTGGCGCTGCTGCTGGGCGGCTGTACGAGCTTCGAACCCGCCACGCCGCCGGACTACACCGGCCCCACCGCCAACGTGGCCGACCAGGCCGTGCAGGTCAGCGGCCAGTTGCTGCACGTCTTCGAGATGACGCAGGTGGACGGCCGGCGCCTGTCCAGCACCAGCATGGCGGTCGTGCGTGCCAACCAGGGCCGCGGCTTTGCGGTGGCGCCGGTGGCGCTGACCAACGAGCTGCCGCTGCGCCCGGCCCGCGTGCGCCTGCAGGCCGCCACGCAGTACGCCGCGCCCATCCTGGCGTTGACGAACCCGACCTGCCGCGCCGAGGGCGACGTGGCCTTCACGCCCGAGGCGGGCAAGGGCTACCGGGTGGCGGGGCGTATCACGGCGGAGGCTTGTGAAGCCTGGATCGAGGACCTGGCGACCCAGCAGCCAGTGACGGAGAAGGTCAGCGGCAAGGGCACCAAGGGCTAACGCGCCAGTCGCCTGGCGGCTGCGGCAAGCAGCGCCCGCGAATACCAGCGGTGAAAGCCCAGCAGCGCGTGGAAGACCGCGCCCATGCGCGCCTCGCCATTGGCCTGACGTTGGCGCGGCACGACGGCCGAGCCGAACCACAGCGTCGTGCCGCCGCCCTCGCCTGCCTGCGCCTTGAACCAGGAGCGCGTGGCGCCGCTGTCCTCGTGCATCAGCAGCTCGTCGCCCTCGCGCGCCTGGACGGTCCAGACAGCGATGCGCTGGCCTTCACCCCGCGCCACGGCCCGCGCCATCGCGTCGCTGGACGGCTTGCCGAACAGCGCGAGCAACGCGCGCTCCAGCTTGAAGAGGCGCGTCGTGTAGAACGCCTCGACGAACTCGGCCAGGCCGACGGTGCGCGGGAACGACAGCGTGTAGGCATCCGCAAACGCGCAGCGCTCCTTGGCAAGGCGGGCGAGCAGGCTGCCGGGCGGTGGCGGGGTTTCCAGGGGCGTCATGCCGCCGAGCCTAACGGCGGGATAGGCGCAACCGATTGGCCGTCGCCGATGAGAATCATTAGCATTTGGCTATTCGATTTAACCAGGCGATAGACACCATGGCCAAGACCGTCAGCTTCGGCTTCCTCCACCTCGGCACCTCGTTCACGGTGACCTATGCGTTGACCGGCAGCGTTGCGGTGGCCGGCGCCGTCACCTTCGTCGAGCCGCTGGCCAACACGGTGCTGCACTACTTCTTCGACAAGTACTGGGACCACCCGCGTGCGGTGGCCTGGCGAGCGCGCTTCGGCCGGCTTCGTGGCGCCCAGCCTCAGCCGGGCTGAGCGGGCGCCGTCTCGCTCTCCATCCAGCCCAGCCAGCGCATCGCCTGCTCGCGGCTGTCGCCGCACATCAACTCGTCCGGCTGCAGCGAGCCGCACACGGCCGGCCGCTCGGGCCGACCGAAGATGCGGCAGCGGAGTTCATCGTCCAGCTGCACGCAGCGCACGCCCGCCGGCTTGCCATTCGGGTGGCCGGGGATGGGCGAGCTGATCGACGGCGCGATGCAGCAGGCGGCGCAGTGGGGGCGGCAGTCCATGGCGCAATTGTCGGCGCAGGCCTAAAATGTGCAAATTCGTAGATTTGTACAAATTCACATGCACAGCCTGCCATTGAGTGAATTCCGCGCCAACGTGTCCGCCATGCTGGACCTGGTGGAACAGGGCGAGACCGTGCGCATCCTGCGCCATGGCAAGCCGGTGGCGGAGCTGGTGCCGGTCGTGGAGAAGGCCGCTGACCCTGTGCACGTGCCGAGCTGGAAGCGGCCGTTCGAGCCGCTGATCAGCCTGCCGGCAGGCTATTCGGCGGTGAAGGCGCTGCTGGACGAGCGCGAGCAGTCGCCCCTGTGAGCGAGCGAACCATGCGCATCCTGTTCGACAGCTCGGCGCTGCTGAAGCGCTATCTGCCCGAAGCCGGCCGCGAAGCGGTGCTGGCCTGGGTGCAAAAAGCTGACGCGATCGTCGCGGCACCGCACACCAAGCTGGAGCTGCACTCGGCCATTGCCCGTCTGCAGCGGGAGGCGCCGCTCCCCGGCGACTCGCTGCACGGCACGGGAGAGGAGATCGAGCGCAGCTTTGCCGACATCGAGGTGTTGCCGTTCACGCCGCAGCTGGAGCGCGCCGCCGTGCGGGCGCTGTACGCCGCGCCCGTGCGCGCGATGGACGCGCTGCATGTGGGTGCGGCGTGGCTGGCGCGGGCCGACATGTTCGTCACCGCCGACCGCCGCCAGGCCGCCGCCGCCCGTGCGATGGGCCTGCCCACCGAACTGCTGGAGTAATCGACCATGCTGTACCCGAAAGAATTCGACGTCATCGTCGTCGGCGGCGGCCATGCCGGCACCGAGGCCGCGCTGGCCGCGGCGCGCATGGGCGCGCAGACGCTGCTGCTGACCCACAACATCGAGACGCTGGGCCAGATGAGCTGCAACCCTAGCATCGGCGGCATCGGCAAGGGCCACCTCGTCAAGGAGGTCGACGCGCTCGGCGGCGCGATGGCGCTGGCCACGGATGAAGGCGGCATCCAGTTCCGCATCCTGAACGGCAGCAAGGGCCCGGCCGTGCGCGCCACCCGCGCCCAGGCGGACCGCATCCTCTACAAGGCTGCCATCCGGCGCATGCTGGAAAACCAGCCCAACCTGCAGCTGTTCCAGCAGGCGGTGGACGACCTGATGGTGGAAGGCGACCGCGTCGTCGGTGCCGTCACGCAGGCCGGCATCCAGTTCCGCGCCCGCGCCGTCGTGCTGACGGCGGGCACTTTCCTGGACGGCCGCATCCACGTCGGCCTGCAGAACTACGCCGCCGGCCGCGCGGGCGACCCGCCGGCGGTGTCGCTGTCGGCGCGGCTCAAGGAGCTGAAACTGCCGCAGGGGCGCCTGAAGACCGGCACGCCGCCGCGGCTGGACGGCCGCACGATCGACTTCAGCAAGTGCGAGGCGCAGCCGGGCGACCTGGACCCGGTGCCGGTGTTCAGCTTCATCGGCAACAAGGCGATGCACCCGCAGCAGGTGCCCTGCTGGATCACGCACACCAACGCCCGCACGCACGAGATCATCCGCAGCGGCTTCGACCGCAGCCCGATGTTCACCGGCGTCATCGAGGGCGTGGGCCCGCGCTACTGCCCCAGCATCGAGGACAAGGTCAACCGCTTCGCCGACAAGGACTCGCACCAGATCTTCCTGGAGCCCGAAGGCCTGACGACGCACGAGTTCTACCCCAACGGCATCTCCACCTCCCTGCCCTTCGACATCCAGCTCGCCGCCGTGCGCAGCATGCCGGGCCTGGAGAACGCCGACATCCTGCGCCCCGGCTACGCCATCGAGTACGACTACTTCGACCCGCGCGGCCTGAAGGCCTCGTTCGAGACCAAGGTCATCCAGGGCTTGTTCTTCGCCGGCCAGATCAATGGCACGACCGGCTACGAGGAGGCGGCGGCGCAGGGCCTGTTCGCCGGCCTGAACGCCGCGCTGCAGGTGCGTGGCGATGGCCCGTGGACGCCGGCGCGCGACCAGGCCTACCTGGGCGTGCTGGTGGATGACCTCATCACCAAGGGCGTCACCGAGCCCTACCGCATGTTCACGAGCCGTGCCGAGTTCCGCCTGCAGCTGCGCGAAGACAACGCCGACGCGCGCCTGACCGAGACCGGCCGCCAACTGGGCCTGGTGGACGACGAGCGCTGGGCCGCATTCAATCGCAAGCGCGACGCTGTTTCACGTGAAACAGAGAAGCTGAAGAGCACCTGGGTGCACGCAGGCATCCTGCCGGCGGCGGACGCAGAGCGGCTGGTGGGCAAGGCGCTGGAGCGGGAGTACACGCTCGTCGATCTGCTGCGTCGGCCGGGCGTCGTGTTCGACACAGTGGCGGAGGTGGCTGCGATTGCACGACCCGAGGCGGGTGTTTCACGTGAAACACTGAACGCCGAACTGGGCGCGGAGCTGGCTGCCCTCGTCACCGAGCAGGTCGAGATCAGCACCAAGTACGCCGGATACATCAACAAGCAGGTCGACGACGTGGCCCGCGCCGCCCACTTCGAGCACCTGAAGTTGCCCGACGAGCTGGACTACGGCCTCGTCCACGCCCTCTCCTTCGAGGCGCGGCAGAAGCTGAACAAGCACCGCCCCGAGACCCTGGGCCAGGCGTCGCGCATCTCCGGCATCACGCCGGCCGCGATCTCGCTGCTGCTGGTGCACCTGAAGAAGGGCAAGTTCAAGGGGTTCACGGCTGAGGCGGAAGCGGCATGAAGGACACGCTAGCAAGCGCCGCCCGCGAACTTGGCCTGGATCTCAGCGACGCCCAACTCGACCAGCTGCTGGCCTACCTGGCCTTGCTGCAGAAGTGGAACAAGGTCTACAACCTGACCGCCGTGCGTGACCCGGCACAGATGCTGAGCCACCACCTGATCGACAGCCTGTCCGTCATCGCACCGCTGCAGCGCCACGGCGCGCCGGCCCGGCTGATGGACGTGGGTGCCGGCGGCGGCCTGCCGGGCGTCGTCATCGCCATCTGCTTCCCTGGCACTGACGTGAGCTGCGTGGACGCCGTCGCCAAGAAGGCGACCTTCATCCAGCAGGTGGCGGCGGAGCTGAAGCTGCCCAACCTGCACGGCGTGCACAGCCGCGTCGAGCAGCTGAAGGCGGAGTCTTTCGGTGTCATCACCTCCCGCGCCTTCGCGTCGCTGGTCGACTTCACCAGCCTGACCCGTCAACTGCTGGCCGAAGGCGCTGTGTGGATGGCCATGAAGGGCCAGCACCCAGCCGACGAGATCGCCGCTCTGCCCGCCGACGTGGACGTGTTTCACGTGGAACAACTGGCCGTCCCGGGCCTGGACGCCCAGCGCTGCATCATCTGGATGCGGCCTCGCTGAGATCACTTCACGGGTCGCGCCCGAGAGGCGCCCCGTCCTCTCCCCGGTACGATGCCGGCAGTCCGAGAACTGGAACCCATGGCCAAGATTTTCTGCATCGCCAATCAGAAGGGCGGCGTCGGCAAGACCACCACCACCGTCAACCTCGCCGCCGGCCTGGCGCAGATCGGCCAGCGCGTCCTCGTCGTCGACCTGGACCCGCAGGGCAACGCCACCATGGGCTCCGGCATCGACAAGCGCAAGCTGGAGCTGACGGTCTATGACGTGCTGCTGGAATCCGCCACGCTGCAAGAGGCCAAGATCCGCGCCGACAAGGCCGGCTATGACGTGCTCGGCGCCAACCGCGAACTGGCCGGCGCCGAGGTGGACCTGGTCGCGCTGGAGCGCCGCGAGGCCCGGCTGAAGGCTGCGCTGGCCGAGGCCGGCCAGGACTACGACTTCATCCTCATCGACTGCCCGCCGTCGCTGTCCATGCTGACGCTGAACGGCCTGTGCAGCGCCCACGGCGTCATCGTGCCCATGCAGTGCGAGTACTTCGCGCTGGAAGGCCTGACCGACCTGGTCAACACCATCAAGCAGATCCACGCCAACCTCAACCCGGACCTGCAGATCATTGGCCTGCTGCGCGTCATGTTCGACCCGCGCATCACGCTGCAGCAGCAGGTCAGCGAGCAGCTCAAGGCCCACTTCGGCAACAAGGTGTTCGACAGCGTCATCCCGCGCAACGTGCGGCTGGCCGAGGCGCCCAGCTACGGGCTGCCGGGCGTGGTGTTCGACCCGTCCTCCAAGGGCGCCATCGCCTTCGTCGACTTCGCCAAGGAGATGGTGGCGCGCATCGAGACGATGCGGTGAGCCTCGTCACGCTGCGCCCGATGCGGGCCGAAGACGCCGACACCGTCGCCGCCCTGCACGCCACCAGCTGGCGCAGTGCCTATCGCGGCATGCTGACGGATGACTTCCTGGACAACCAGGTCGTCGCCGACCGCCAGGCCGTCTGGCGCGAGCGCCTGCAAGGCCCTGCCACCGCGCCGGCCTTTGGCGTCGTGGCGGAAGACGCCAAAGGCCAGATGATCGGCTTCACCTACGTGCTGCTGCACCACGACCCCGTCTGGGGCTCGCTGATCGACAACCTGCACGTCCTCCCGGAACACAAGGGCGACGGCATCGGTCGCCGGTTGCTGCAGGCCGTGGCGAAGCAGTTGGGCACCGAGCACACCCGGCCCTGCTTCCTCTGGGTGCTCGACGCCAACGAACCCGCCAAGCGCTTCTACGCCCGCATGGGCGCCGAGTTCGCCGAGCAGAGCATGGCGCCGCCGTTCGGCGGGGTGTCGCTGCCGGAGTGGCGCTGTGTCTGGCGCGATCCAGCCACCTTGTTGAACGATGCTTGACGCCCTCGCCCTCCGCGCCGAACTCGCCGGCCTCGACGCCAGCGCCCCGCCCCAGCAAGCCGACATCGACGGCTGGCTGATCCGCCTGTCACCGGGCAAGGCCAAGCGCTCCCGCTGCATCAATGCGCTGCGAGAGGGCACGCTGCCGCTGGACGACCTGCTGGCCCGCTGCAAACAGGCCTACGACGCCGCCGGCCTGCCGCTGGCCGTGCGCGTCACGCCCTGGAGCCAGCCCGCCGACCTGGACGCGCGTCTCGCCGCCAAGGGCTGGAATGCCTTCGACGCGGCCGACGTGATGGTGCTGGACTCGCTGACCCCCGACCCCGCGCCGGTCGCCCTCCAGGCCCTCGATGCGCCCGCCTACGCCACCCTCGTCGGCACGCTGCGCGGCTCATCGGCGAAAGCCATCGCGGCCCACGCCGAGCGCATCGCTAACGCCCCGGTCACCTACCAAGGCTTTGCGCTCAACGATGCGGCTGGCGCCCTGCTCGCCTGCGGCCAGATGGTCGTCGACGGCGACATCGTCGGCCTCTACGACATCGCCTCGGCCGTGCAGCGGCGAGGCCATGCCGACCGCCTGTGCCGCGCGCTGCTCGCCCTCGCCCACGCCCAGGGCGCGCACCAGGCCTATCTGCAGGTGGGCAGCGACAACGAGGTCGCCAAGCGGCTCTACACGCGCATGGGCTTCGTGTTCGCCTATCGCTACCACTACCGCAGCCCCGAGCAAGAGTTGGTGTGAAGCTCCGCCGCCTCGAACCCACGGACCTCGCCGCCTTCCAGGCCTACCGCAACGATCCCGACGTGGGCCGCTGGCAGGGCTGGCTGCCCAGGTCCGACGCCGAGGCTCTGGCGTTCCTGAACGAGATGGCCGCCGTGCCACTCTTCCGGCCGGGCGAGTGGACGCAGCTCGGCATTGCCGACGAGCTAACCGATCAACTGCTCGGCGACCTGGGCGTCTACATCCACAGCGACGGCATAGCGGCCGAGTTCGGCTTCACGCTGGCCCGCGCGGCGCAGGGCCGGGGCATCGCCAGCGCTGCGGTGCGCGAGGCCATCGCCCTCGTGTTCGACCAGACGCCTGTCGCCCGCATCCACGCCCAGACCGACGCGCGCAACAACGCCTGCATCCGGCTGCTGGAGCGCCTGCCCGCGCGCCTCGTCGACCGCATCGCCACCGAGTTCCGCCGCGAGGCCTGCATCGAGCTTCGTTACGAACTGGCACAACGCTGACACGCCCGGCTCCCACGTTTGCAGGTGGTTGCCGACTCGGCGGGTCACAGCGCCGCGTCAACATCGCGCCTCCGTCGTCACCACAACCTCAGCCCCGTCGCATGAACCTGCCTCGCCAGCTCCTCGCCCTCATCCCGGCCCTCAGCCTCGCCACCGCCGCGTTGGCGAACACCCCACCGGCCGACGTCGCAGGCGGCGCCGACCACCCGCTCATCAAGCGCTTCGCCGGCTCCTGGCTGGCCGGCCAGCGCGTGGCCGAGTGGGACGCCGCCGAGCTGCCGGGATCTGCGCAAGTGAACAAGCGCGACAAGCAGAAGTTCGCCGACGTCATCAGCCTCGAAGGCAAGGTCACGCGGCTGCTCTACATCGCGCCGCAGGGCAAGTCGTCGCTGGAGGTCTGGCGCAACTACGAACAGGCGCTGAGCCAGGCCGGGCTGAAGAAGCGCTTCGTCTGCGAGCGCGACTGCTACGACCTCTACCTCTCATGGGCCCGGCAGTTCGATCCCAACAAGGGCATGAACTGGGCCAAGGCCTACATCGAGGCGCCCGGCGGCCGGAGCTACGCGCTGACCTCGGCCCTCAACTCCGACGAGGGCCGCATGCTGGTCGGCACGCTGGGCAAGCCGGGCCAGGAGGCCACGGTGCTGCTCTACACCTCCGTGGCCGCCAATGCGAAAACCGGCTATGTCGCCACCTACCTGCAGGTCGTCGAACCCAAGGCCATGGCCACGGGCCAGGTCAGCGTCGACCCGGCCGCGCTGCAGGCCGGCCTCGCGGCGGAAGGCCGCGTCACGCTGACAGGCCTGTTCTTCGACACCGGCAAGACCGAGTTGAAGCCCGAGTCCAAGGCCCAGCTCGACGCCATGGCCGAGCTGCTGAAAAGCCAGCCGGCGCTGAAGGCGTACATCGTCGGCCACACCGACAACGTCGGCAGCTTCGACGCCAACGAGAAGCTCAGCCTGGCCCGTGCCCAGGCCGTCGTCGCGGCGTTGACAGCGGCGCCATACAAGGTCGACGCCAAGCGCCTCGCACCCAAGGGGCTGGCCAGCCTGGCGCCCGTGGCCGGCAATGGCGACGACGCCGGCAAGGCCAGGAACCGGCGAGTGGAGCTGGTGGCGCAGTAAGCCCGGCCAGGCGGGAAAACGCGGGGGCCGGCAGCCACCCGCAGACGCTGGCGTGCAGCTAGAGTCCGCGCCGCTACCCACATTTTTGGAATCGCTTCCACGCCCGCGCGGGGAGCGCCGCCCGCCATGAAAACACTGCACGCTTCCTTGCTGGCCACGGCCGTTTCGCTGGCCCTGTGCACCGCCGCGCCGCCGCTGCTCGCCGCCGGCAGCGCCCAGCCCTGGATGGACAAGGCCAGGACCTCGGCACAGCGGACCGAGCTGGTGCTGAAGGCCATGACGCTGGAGGAGAAGCTGCTGCTGCTGTTCGGCTACGCCTCGGGCGACCAGCTGGCGCAGATCGACGCCAGCGTCATCCCCGGCGTGAACACCCGGGAGCTGAAGGCCACCGTGATCCCCGGCTCGGCCGGCTACATCCCCGGCATCCCGCGCCTCGGCATCCCGGCGCAGTTCCAGACCGACGCCTCCATCGGCGTGCGCAACCCCTATCTGGAGCGCACCTCCCTGCCCTCGTCCCTGGCCACCGCCGCCAGCTGGGACCCGCGCGTGACCGAGGCTGGCGGCAAGATGATCGGCCTGGAGGCGCGGCTGTCGGGCTTCAACGTCATGCTCGCGGGCGGCGTCAACCTGGCGCGCGAGGCGCAGAACGGCCGCAACTTCGAATACACCGGCGAAGACCCGCTGCTCGCCGCCGAGATGGGCGCCGGGCTGATCCGCGGCGTGCAGGCCAACCACATCATCTCCACGGTCAAGCACTACCTGATCAACGCGCAGGAGACCGGCCGCACGCTGGTGAGCGCGCAGATCTCCGAGCCGGCGCTGCGCATGAGCGACGCGTTAGCTTTTGAGCTCGCCATCGAGAAGTCCAGCCCCGGCTCGGTGATGTGCTCGTACAACCGCATCAACGACGTCTACGCCTGCCAGAACGACAAGTGGCAGAACGGCGTGCTCAAGGGCGACTGGGGCTACAAGGGCTACGTGATGTCCGACTGGGGCGCCGTGCACTCGACCGTGCAGGACGCCAACGGCGGGCTGGACCAGCAGTCCGGCTTCCCCTTCGACAAGGTGCCCTACTTCGCCGCGCCGCTGAAGGACGCCGTCGCTGACGGCTCCGTGCCCAAGGCCCGCATCGACGACATGGCCCGGCGCATCCTCTGGGCGATGTTCGACAAGGGCGTGGTGGACCACCCCATCAAGGCCGGGGCCATCGACTACGCCGCCCATGCGCTGATCTCGCAGGCGGCGGCTGAGCAGTCGCTGGTGCTGCTGAAGAACGAGGCCGGCATGCTGCCGCTGGCCCCGAGCGCCGCACCCAAGCGCGTGGCCATCATCGGCAGCTACGCCGACAAGGCCGTGCTTTCCGGCGGTGGCTCCGCCGTCGTCACGCCCATCGGCGGCAACGCCGTGCCGGGCCTGGGCCCAGGCGGCTGGCTGACGCAGGTGTGGGAGCCGTCGTCGCCGATGAAGGCCTTGCAGCAACAGCTGCCGGCGACGCAGTTCGCCTTCGATGCCGGCACCCACGTCGACGCTGCGGCCAAGGCCGCCGCCGCCGCGGATGTCGCCATCGTCTTTGTCCACCAGTGGACGGCCGAGTCGCTGGACGCGCCGTCGCTGAGCCTGGGCGGCAACCAGGACGCCGTCGTCAGCGCGGTGGCCAAGGCCAACCCGAACACCGTCGTCGTCGTCGAGAGCGGCGGCGCCGTGCTGATGCCCTGGCACAAGGACGTGAAGGCCATCCTGGCGGCCTTCTACCCGGGCGCCAGAGGCGGCGAAGCCATCACCCGGCTGCTCACAGGCGCAGTCAACCCGTCGGGCCGCCTGCCCCTGACCTTCCCCGCCAGCGCGGACCAACTCGTGCGCCCGAAGATCACCGGCAAGTCTGAAGGCCCGCTGTTCACGGTGCGCTACACCGAAGGCGCGGCCGTGGGCTACAAGTGGTTCGACCTGCAGGGGCACAAGCCGCTGTACGCGTTTGGGCATGGGCTGTCGTACACGAGCTTCGAGCTGGGCGGCCTGCAGGCCAGCCAGGCCAAGGCGCAGGTGACGGTCAAGTTCTCCGTCAAGAACACCGGCAAGCGCGAGGGCGCCTCGGTGGGTCAGGTCTACATCCGCGCGCCGCACAGCGCCAAGTGGGAAGCGCCTCGACGCCTGGTGGGCTTCGACAAGCTAAAGCTGAAGCCGGGAGAGACCGGCACCAGCGCGGTCAAGATCGATCCACGTTTGCTGGCCACCTTCGACGAGGCCACCGGCCAATGGGTGATCGCGCCCGGCACGTATGAAGTGCAGCTCGGCGCCGGCTCGGACGACATCCGCGCCACCACCAAGCTGTCGCTGGCGGGGCGGCGGTTCACGTCTGCTCAGTTGCGGCGCTGAGGCGTCTCAGCCGCTGTCACTCGTAGGTTGGGGGTGAGCTGCGGCGAACCCCAACGCCGGAGGCAAACCAAACGGCGCGTCGCGCTGCCGATACGCGTTGTTGGGGTTCACTGCGTTCACCCCAACCTACCGGGCTGAGGCGCACAAGGCCAAAGGCCACCGGGCCGCACGATAGTTGGCGAGTGGAGGTTCACTGCCTTTGCCAAATCACGCGTCCTCAACAATCTCAGTGAGCACCGTCCCCACACGGGCGCGCAGAAACTCTGGTGCGCTCGTTGTTGCGTCGAAAAATAAGGCATGGCGGCCTCCATACACTGCCGATACAGAACGCCAGCCATATTGAGCGAACGTTTGCGGTTGAGGCATAGGTCCAACAGTCAACCAGTGCTCGGTCAGATTGACGTAAAGCAAGGCGTCAAGATTGGTTCTGACCGCCGGCGCGTAGTGATTGGCAAGCTCCGCAAGCTTGGCTTTGATCAGTTCACCGACACCGACAGGCGTGATGTCTTTCGGCGAGTACCCGATCTGCTCATTGGGAACCCCACCATTGGCGAGTGCTTCCACCAGCGCCTCCTTGTACTCTCTGTGGCGCTCACGCCCAGGATCAAGTATTTCCTTTACTTCAAAGCGCGCTGTTCTGAAGCAAACATCGGGAGGTTCATTCGCGGACGATGTCACCTCAGACTCAGCGAACTCCACGCCAGCACTGCGAAGCAACTCTCGGCAAACCCACTTCTCTCTTTCACACTTGCTGGCTCCGGAGAAAAAAGCAACTGCTCTGCGGAGTTGGTCAACACCGGTTTGAGAATCCTCATCACTGGATTCACCCATGGTTTACCTCAACCTTCTATCCAACCAATCCAACACCCTCAAATCCTGAAAATAATTCGTGTGATGCGTCTGCGCACTCACACCCAAATCCTCCCAATGCGGCGCCGCCAGCGTCAGGTCGCCCAACTGGTTCATCGACGCACTGTCCACGACCAGGTCGTTGGGCTGGTCGAAGATCAAGTCCGCGCCGTAGTACATCGCCTGGCTCTTCAGGTTGGTCACGCGCTTCCACAACTTCCACAGCGGCTCGTTGGCCTCGGCCGGCATGAAGCTGCCACCGATGGCGCGCACCTCGGTGCTGGCCGGCAGCGGGTAGAGCTGCGCCAGCTCCAGGTTGTTGTTGACGCGTCCTTGCGCGAGCAGGCCGGGCACCAGGCCCACCGCCGCATCGACCAGCGGCGTGCGGGCGCCCAGTTCCAGCACCTTGCCCAAGACACAGGCCAGGCCACCCACGCCCAATGCCAGCACCTGCAACCCAGGCGGCGCGGCCTTGCCGGCCTTGAATGACACCTCCGACACCGCATCGGCAAAGCTGGCCAGCGTGTCCAGCGCCTGGCGCAGCTTGTCGGGCGCTGCGAGCGATGTGCCGGCCAGCGGCGAGCCGACGAACAAGGCCTGGCGGGCGCGCAGTTCCGGCGCCATGCGCAGCAGCCAGGAGATGACCAGGCCGCCGCGGCTGTGGCCGACGAAGTCGAACTCGGCCGGGCAGGGCGCCAAGGCGTCTCGCAGGGCCAGCGCATTGAGCCAGGGCGCGACGCTCAGCGTCGGGTGGTCGAAGGCCAGCACCGCCTTGTAGGTGCCGCTGGCGTCGGCCAGGCGCTGCAGCAGCGTCTCACCATCGACCGTGGCGGTGAACTCCTTGGCGTACATCGCGCTGGCGCTGAAGGTGCCGTGCACGAGCACCAGCACGCGGCCCGTCAACGCGGCCAGCTCCCCGGCCGCGAGCGGCGCCCAGGCCTGGCCGTTCCAGCGGCGCAGGCCTTCGCTGGGCGCCTTGAACTCGGTGAGCACCGGGTTGAGCCGGCGGTCCAGGTTGCGCAGCGCGTCGGTCAGCTGGTTGGCGCCCAGCTCGGGGAAGGCGATGCGCTGCACCGTCTCGCGCGACTCGGGCGAGAACGCGCGCCAGCTGCGCCGGCCCTGTGTGCCGAGCTGGCGCACCGGCGGCTCGTAGACCCAGCGCAGCAGGCCATCGTCGCGCAGCAGGCGCACGGCGGCGCGGCCGTCTGCAGCGCTCGCATCGAAGCCCCGGCGGCGGCGTTGCTGGATGGGCGCGCGCGCCGCCTCGCCACTCGGTGCAGGCACGTCGAGCCGGTCGCCGACCTGGGCCCACAGCGTCTGGCTGGCGGCGGTCATTGCTCGTCCCTCAACAACGGCAACGGCGTGATCTGCCGTTGCCGCGCCGTGATGATGTCCAGCATGGAGTCGTAGTCCGCACTGTCGCTGAGCGCCTCCACGCCCGACTCGATGGCCTCGACAAATCCGCAGTGCTCGGTCAGCCGCACGGTCTCGATGGGCACCAGCTTGCGGTCCAGGATCAGGCCGCGCACCTCGTCCCAGCTCGCTCGCCCGGCATGCCAGGGCACGGTCTGCGCATTGGCGGCGGAGCTGCCGCTGGCGTCGGCCTGCACGGCGCCGCTGTAGTTGCCGGTCATCTGCATGTATTCCTCGCGGAAGGACGGGTGGCGCCACCAGCCCGGCAGCGCATGGCCTTCGAGCAGGAAGACGACCGGATAGATGTCCACCAGCTCCAGGCAGGCCGCGAACAGCAGGGCCAGGTCGATGCAGGTGCCGGCGCGGTCGGCCAGCACGGTGCTGGGCATGCGCAGCCGCTGCGAGTCCAGCTGCTTGCTGTAGCTGGGCGGCGGGTTGATGTAGCCGAGCTGCCAGTCGTGCAGCAGCGTGGCCCAGATGGCCTCGACCTGGCGGTCCACGCCGCGCAGCAGCTCTTCGTCGATGCGGCCACTGGCGGTCACGGCGCTGTCGGGCACGCATTGATAGCCCTCGAAGCCGGCCGTCGGGTCGTCGCGCAGCACGCGGTTGTAGCGCTGCGACTGCGACACCGCGCCCACCACCGCCGGGTCGCGCGGCAGCACGAAGGAGGGCAGCCACTGGCCGTCGCGGCGGTTGTCGCGCCACTGGTCCACCGGCAGCAGGCGCAGGCGGTGGCTGTCGTGATACAGCACGCGGCCACCCTGGCGCACACGCACCTGCAGGCTGGTGTTGATGGCCTCGTGCACGCCGCGCGCCACGTCGGCCGTCAGCGGCACATGGATGTCCTTGGTGAGGTTCTCGCGCTCGTGCTGCATGACGACGCGCTTCTCGTAGCGCGCCTCCTCGGTGCCCATGTGCACGGCCACTTCCACATCCAGCGGCTCGGCCTGCCCGGGCGCGTCGCAGCTGAGCACGAAGCGGCGGAACAGCGGCTGGGCGTTGTGCAGCACGGCGTAGTTCAGCTCGGGGAAGGGCTCGATCGCGCAGCGCACCTCGGCCGAGGCGGGCTTGCGCGCGCTGTCGACCAGCGCGAGGCCATGGGCTGCATGCGCCGCCTTCGTGGCGGGGTCGACGAAAACCGGCCCGTCCAGCCACAGCGTCACGCCGGTCGCGTCGACGGACTCGGGCAGCGCCCTCACCTCCTCCCACACCTTGGCGAAGGCCTTGGGCAGGTCAAAGCCGGTGACGAACAGCTGGCGCAGCAGTTGCGTGATCGCGTACTCGGCCAGCGAGTCCTCGAAGGCGTCCTGAAAGCCCAGCGCCGCACGCGAGGCGCCTTCGGCGATCAGCATGGGCGCCAGTCGCGCGGCGCTGTTCCAGACGTTCAGCGTCGTCAGGTAGGGCGGCGTGCTGCCGACAGCTTTGGCGACGGCGATGGCCAGCGCCTGCGCATGCACCAGCCGCGGGTAGCCCTTGCCGCCGCGTAGCAACAGGCCGTCCAGCACACGGCGCGAATCGGCCAGCAGGTCGTCGATGAACTGCACACGGCTGGGCGCGTCGGCACCGTCGGCGTCGGGCGCCTCGACCAGTGCCGTCTTGCCGATCAGCGAGCCCACTTCGCGCAGGCCCTGGTGGCTGTCCATGCCCGCCACATGCAGCAGATGCGGCGGCCGCGCGGCCAGCTCGGCGGTCAGCTCCTCCAGGCTGGGGTAGTTCAGCACGCGCGGCGCCGGCACATCGGGCGGCAGTGCGGCGGCGAGGTTCTTCAGCTCGGCGTCGACCGTCCAGCGCTCGCA
Organism: Pelomonas parva; assembly: GCF_043555835.1. Classification (NCBI taxonomy): domain Bacteria; kingdom Pseudomonadati; phylum Pseudomonadota; class Betaproteobacteria; order Burkholderiales; family Sphaerotilaceae; genus Roseateles; species Pelomonas parva. The sequence goes on from NZ_JBIGHV010000003.1 coordinate 544,225, forward strand.
CAGCTCGGTCGGCAGCGCGTTGACGACCAGCACGCGGAAGTCCTTCCAAGCCGGGAACACGACGGCCTCGCGCGGCACCGGCTGCCAATCGCCCTCCACCTCGTGCTGTACCTGCAGCTCGCGAATGACGGTCAGCGGCCTGGGGCCGTCGGCGGCGGCGCGGCGCTGCTCGCGCGTGGCGGCGGCCAGCACGTATTCCCACGGGAAGATGCGCCCCTCCCAGCAGAGGGCCTCGTGCCGGTAAGGCACGCGCACGACCAGCGAGTCCGCCTCGCCCAGCGCCAGCAGGTCGTCCGGCTCCAGGCCCAGGATGCGCAGCGTCTCGGCGGCGGTGACCTGGTGCTGGTCGCGCACCTTGGCGTCGCGCAGCCAGCGCTGGCGGGAGCGCAGCAGATAGGTCCAGCGCAGCGCCTGCTGGGCCATGCTCTGGCGGGAGCGGGTGTCCACGCTGGCGAGGGCCAGGCCCAGGGTGTCGCCGGGGCGGGCGATGTGCACCGCTTCCAGCAGCCGCTCATGTTCGGGCGGCGGTCGGCGGTTCCCAATCGGTCTGGCGGCTGTGCTCACGGGCAGCCCTCTTCATGAAGACGGCCCGCAGTATCGCGACGCTGCGCTCCCGCGCAACGTCACGTTTACCGTCAGACCAGGCCGAGGCTTTCTTCCAAGCCCAGGTGCACGTTCATGCTCTGCACCGCCGCGCCGCTGGCGCCCTTGCCGAGGTTGTCCAGGCGCGCGATCAGCAGCACTTGCGAGTCCGATGCGAACACGAAGATGTCGACACGGTTCGTGTCGTTGCAGGCCTGCACGTCGAAGGCGCCGGCCTCCCCCTCGCGCAGTGGTTGGACACTGATGAAGCGCTCGCCGGCGTAGTGCGCGGCCAGTGCCGCCTGAATCTGCTCGGGCGTCGTGCCGGCCTTGAGCTGGCTCAGGTGCAGCGGCACGCTGACGGCCAGGCCCTTGTAGAAGCTGCTGACGACGGGCATGAACACCGGCGGGTTCGCCAGGCCGGTGTGCGCCGCCATCTCGGGCAGGTGCTTGTGCTTCAGCCCCAGCGCATAGGGGCGCGGCGCCTGCAGGTGGGCCGGCAGCGGCTGCTGCTCGTAGTCGGCAATCATGGACTTGCCGCCGCCCGAGTAGCCGGTGATGGACGTGGCGCTGACGGCCGCATCACGCGGCAACAGGCCAGCGTCCACCAGCGGCCGCACCGCCAGGATGAAAGCGCTGGCGTGGCAGCCCGGGTTGGCGATGCGCTTGGAAGCCTGGATGGCGCCGCGCTGGCCGCGCGCCAGCTCCGGCAGGCCGAAGGCCCAGCCCGGCGCCGTGCGGTGGGCGGTGCTGGCGTCGATGAGGCAGGTGTTGCTGTTGTTGACCATGAACGCTGCCTCGCGCGAGGCGACGTCGGGCAGGCACAGGAAGGCCACGTCGGCGGCGTTCAGCAGGCGCGAGCGCTCGGCCGGGTCCTTGCGCTTGTCGGCATCGATCTTCAACACCTCGATGTCGCTGCGGGCCGCGAGGTACTCGTGAATCCGCAAGCCGGTCGTGCCTTCCTGGCCATCCACAAACACCTTGAACGTCATCGCCGCTGCTCCAACCGCTGAAAATCGAGCCGCAAAGGATAAGGGCAAACCATGAATCCATCTCGCGTACTCCTTCTGCCGGGCTGGCAGAACTCCGGCCCCGACCACTGGCAGAGTCGCTGGGAGCGCCTGCACGGTGACCTGCGCGTGGAGCAGCATGACTGGGACTGGCCCCGGCGTGGCGACTGGATGGCGCGGCTGGACGAGGTGCTGCTGCAGGACGACGCGCCGGCGCTGCTGGTGGCGCACTCGCTGGGTTGCCAGCTGGTCGCCAGCTGGGCCGAGCATTCGCAGCACACGGCGCGAGTGAAAGGCGCCCTGCTCGTCGCCCCGCCAGACACCGAGCGCGAGGACATGCCGCCGCAGCTGCACAACTGGCGCCCCATCCGCCGCCCGCGCCTGCCCTTTCCGAGCATCACCGTCATCAGCAGCGACGACCCCTTCGGCGCCGCCGAGCGCAGCACGCAGATGGCAGCGGACTGGGGCAGCAGCGTCGTCATCGCCGGGCCGCGCGGCCACCTGAATGCCGAGTCCGGGCTGGGTGACTGGCCCGAGGGCCGGGCGCTGCTGCTTGGCCTGTGACAATCCGGCCCATGGTCACCAAGAAACCCAAAGGCCTCGGCCTCGGACTGGAAGCGCTGCTCGGCCCCAAGGTCAGCGAGGCACCCACCACCGAACTGCCCTCCGTGCTGAAGCTGGAACAGCTGCAGGCCGGCAAGTACCAGCCGCGCACGCGCATGGACGAGGGCTCGCTGTACGAGCTGGCCGAAAGCATCAAGGCGCAGGGGATCATGCAGCCCATCCTCGTGCGGCCCATCGCGCCGAACGGCGGGGTGAACTACGAAATCATTGCCGGCGAACGCCGCTTCCGTGCCGCAAAACTTGCGGGCCTGCGCGAGGTGCCGGTGCTGGTGAAGGCGGTGCCCGACGAGTCGGCCGCCGCGATGGCGCTGATCGAGAACATCCAGCGTGAAGACCTCAACCCGCTGGAAGAGGCGCAAGGCCTGAAGCGCCTGACCGACGAGTTTGGCCTGACGCATGAGCAGGCGGCGCAGGCGGTGGGTCGTTCACGCAGCGCGGCAAGCAATCTGTTGCGCCTGTTGAACCTTTCCGCGCCGGTGCAGAACATGCTGATGGCCGGCGACCTGGACATGGGTCACGCCCGCGCGCTGCTGCCGCTGGACGGCGCCACGCAGATCACCACAGCCAGCGAGATCGCCGCCAAGAAGCTCAGCGTGCGCGAGGCCGAGAAGCTGGTCGCCAAGCATCAGGGCGCCGCACGCCAGACGCCGTTGCTGCGCGTGAAGAACGACAAGAGCCGCGACGTGCTGCGTCTGGAAGAAGAGCTGGCAGACGCGCTGGGCGCCACCGTCGAGGTGCGCGTAAAGAAGCGCAGCAAGCGCGGCCAGAGCGGCGAGCTGGCCATCCATTTCGACTCGCTCGATGCGCTGTCCGGCCTGCTGGAAAAGCTGCGCGGCGGCTAGGCCAAGGGCATGCATCCAACGCCGGGTTCGGTGACGTAAGACCTGCGTGCCGGTGCATTGCCGGGCGCTGCCCGAGCAACACTTCTTCACCCTTGTGTGAGGGGCACCACAAGGCCCCCGTGTTTGTGTGGTTTGCCCGAGAAGTGCCAGGTCTTGCCTGAAACGCGGGCGTATGCTGGACCGGCCCTGTCAACCAAAAGACCATGTCCTTTGTTGGTGGGCGGACAGCAGCTTATTCTTGAGATTGACGACGCATCGGCAGGCCCAAGCTGCCGATCAACGGAGTGGAGAGTTCTGATGGCGCCTTGCAGTTGAGGCGCGATCAGAACCCCCCAGCTGACCATGGGCACGGATCGTGCTCGCGGCCCTGTGGAGTTCAAACCGCAGGAGACCGGCATGGACGTCATCAGCCATTTTGCGAAGCGCTACGAGCGCACGAAGGTCGAGGAGCTCTCCCTGGAGGACTACCTCGCCGAATGCAAGAGAAACCCTCTTGCCTACGCCACGGCAGCCGAGCGCATGCTGCAGGCCATCGGCGAGCCGCAGATGCTCGACACGCGGAACGACCCGCGGCTGTCGCGCCTCTTCGCCAACAAGACCATCAAGATCTATCCGGCCTTCGCCGAGTTCTACGGGCTCGAGGAGGCGATCGAGCAGGTCGTGTCGTACTTCAGGCATGCCGCGCAAGGCCTGGAGGAAAAGAAACAGATCCTCTACCTGCTGGGCCCCGTGGGCGGCGGCAAGAGCTCCATCGCCGAGCGGCTCAAGCAGCTGATGGAGCACGTGCCCTTCTACGCGATCGCCGGCTCGCCGGTGAACGAGAGCCCGCTGGGCCTGTTCGACCCGGCCGAGGACGGCCCGCTGCTGGAGCGCGACTACGGCATCCCGCGCCGCTACCTGAACCGCATCCTCAGCCCCTGGGCGGTCAAGCGGCTGGAAGAGTTCGGCGGCGACATCCGCAAGTTCAAGGTCGTCAAGCGTTTCCCCAGCGTGCTCAGGCAACTGGGCGTGGCCAAGACCGAGCCGGGCGACGAGAACAACCAGGACATCAGCTCGCTGGTCGGCAAGGTCGACATCCGCAAACTCGAGACCTACGCGCAAGACGACCCCGACGCCTACAGCTACTCCGGCGGCCTGTGCCTGGCCAACCAGGGCTTGCTGGAGTTCGTCGAAATGTTCAAGGCGCCCATCAAGGTGCTGCACCCGCTGCTGACGGCCACGCAGGAAGGCAACTACAAGGGCACCGAGGGCTTCGGCGCGATTCCCTTCGACGGCATCGTGCTGGCGCACAGCAACGAGAGCGAGTGGAAGACCTTCCGCAACAACAAGAACAACGAGGCCTTCCTCGACCGCGTCTACATCGTCAAGGTGCCCTATTGCCTGCGTGTCAGCGAAGAGGTCAAGATCTACGAGAAGCTGATCCGCGGCTCGTCGCTGGCCGAGGCCAAGTGCGCCCCCGGCACGCTGAAGATGATGAGCCAGTTCGCCGTGCTGACGCGACTGAAGGAGCCCGAAAACTCGTCGCTGTATTCCAAGATGCAGATCTACGACGGCGACAACCTCAAGGACACCGACCCGCGCGCCAAGAGCTTCCAGGAGTACCGCGACTACGCCGGTGTTGACGAAGGCATGAGCGGCATCAGCACGCGCTTCGCCTACAAGATCATCTCCAAGGTCTTCAACTTCGACTCGGCGGAGGTGGCCGCCAACCCGGTGCATTTGATGTACGTGCTGGAGCAGCAGATCGAGCGCGAGCAGTTCCCCAAGGAGCTGGAGGAGAAGTACGTCGGCTTCATCAAGGAGCAGTTGTCGCCGCGCTATGCCGAATTCATCGGCAAGGAGATCCAGACTGCCTATCTGGAGAGCTATTCCGAGTACGGCCAGAACATCTTCGACCGCTATGTGACCTATGCGGACTACTGGATTCAGGACCAGGAGTACCGCGACACCGACACCGGCGAGGTCTTCGACCGCGCCTCGCTGAACGGCGAGCTGGAGAAGATCGAGAAGCCGGCGGGTATCTCCAACCCCAAGGACTTCCGCAACGAGATCGTCAACTTCGTGCTGCGCGCGCGTGCCAACAACGCGGGCAAGAACCCGCTGTGGACCAGCTACGAGAAGCTGCGCACGGTCATCGAGAAGAAGATGTTCTCTAACACCGAGGAGCTGCTGCCCGTCATCAGCTTCAACGCCAAGGCCAGCGCCGAGGACGCCAAGAAGCACGAGAACTTCGTGCAGCGCATGGTGGACAAGGGCTACACGGCCAAGCAGGTGCGGCTGTTGTGCGAGTGGTATCTGCGCGTGAGGAAGAGCAGTTAAGAAAGCAGGCGCTCGATGTCGCTTCAACAGATCATTGATCGAAGGCTGTCGGGCAAGAACAAGTCCATCGGCAACCGCGAGCGTTTCCTGCGCCGCCACAAGGACCAGATCCGTGAGGCGGTGAAGCGCGCGGTGGACGGTCGCGGCATCCGCGACATGGAGCGCGGCGAGGAAGTCCGCATCCCGAAGAAGGACCTCAGCGAGCCCGTCTTCGGCCACGGTGACGGCGGCGTGCGCGAGGTCGTCCGCCCCGGCAACACCGAGTATGTGAAGGGCGACCGCGTCGCCAAGCCCAAAGGTGGGCAGGGCGGTGGCGGCGGCGGCGGGCAGGCCAGCGACCAGGGCGAGGGGGAGGACGACTTTGTCTTCCACCTCAGCAAGGAAGAGTTCATGCAGGTCTTCTTCGATGACCTGGCCCTGCCCAACCTCGCCCGCACGACGCTGGCTGACACGCCCGAGTGGAAGAGCCAGCGCGCCGGCTACTCGTCCGACGGCACGCCCACAAACCTGCACGTCGTGCGCTCCATGCGCGGCGCGCTCGGCCGGCGCATCGCGCTGGGCATGGACAAGCGCCGCGAGCTGCACGAGCTGGAGGCCCGCGAACAGGAACTGCTGAAGGAAGACCGCCCCGAGACGCCACGCCTGCTGGCCGAGACGCGCGAGCGCATCCAGCACCTGCGCGAGCGCCTGCAGGCCATCCCCTTTCTCGACCCCATCGATCTGCGCTTTCGCTCGCGCGTGCGCGTGCCGGTGCCGACCACGCGCGCCGTCATGTTCTGCCTGATGGACGTGTCCGGCTCCATGGACGAAAGCCGCAAGGACCTGGCCAAGCGCTTCTTCATCCTGCTCTACCTGTTCCTGACGCGGCACTACGAGAAGATCGACGTCGTCTTCATCCGCCACCACACGCAGGCGCAGGAGGTCGACGAGCAGAACTTCTTCCACGCCACCGAGACCGGCGGCACCGTGGTCTCGTCGGCGCTCGTGCTGATGGAGCAGATCATCAAGGAACGCTACTCGCCGACCGAGTGGAACATCTACGGCGCCCAGGCCAGCGACGGCGACAACTGGCACCACGACAGCGGCCGCTGCCGCGAGCTGCTGGCCGACAAGATCCTGCCGCTGTGCCGCTACTTCGCCTATGTGCAGGTGGCTGAGCCCGAGCAGAACCTGTGGGAGGAATACCAGAAGCTGCAGGAAGACACGCGCCACTTCGCGATGCGCAAGGCCGTGGAGGCCTCGCAGATCTATCCCGTCTTCCGTGAGCTTTTCAAGAAAGAGGGGGCCAGCACATGAGCACCCAAGAGGATCGCCGCCACCCGGAACGCGCCGCCACGCCGCCGCGCGGCATGGCCGACCGCCGCCAGCACGTGCCGCTGCAGCGCATGAAGCCGCTGGCCACCCGGCCCAGCCAGCCACTGCCCTCGCCCAACGACTGGACCTTCGACCTCATCGAGGAATACCACGCCGTCATCAAGCAGACGGCCCAGCGCTTCGGCCTGGACACCTATGCCAACCAGTTGGAGGTCATCACCTCCGAGCAGATGATGGACGCCTACGCCTCAGTCGGCATGCCGGTGAACTACCGGCACTGGAGCTACGGCAAGGAGTTCATCGCCACCGAGCGCAACTACAAGCGCGGCCAGATGGGCCTGGCCTACGAGATAGTCATCAACTCCGACCCCTGCATCGCCTACCTGATGGAGGAGAACACGCTGGCCATGCAGGCCCTGGTCATCGCCCACGCCTGCTACGGCCATAACTCTTTCTTCAAGGGCAACTACCTGTTCCGCATGTGGACGGATGCCTCGTCCATCATCGACTACCTCGTCTACGCGAAGAACTACGTCGCCGAGTGCGAGGAGCGCCACGGCCTGGACGCCGTCGAGACCTTGCTGGACAGCTGCCATGCGCTGATGAACCACGGCGTGGACCGCTACCGCCGCCCCGCCAAGCTGTCGCTGGCTGAAGAGCGCGCGCGCCTGAAGGACCGCGAACAGCATGCGCAGTCGCAGATCAACGACCTCTGGCGCACGCTGCCCAGGAAGCCCGACCGCCCCGACGAAGCCGCCGAGAGCCGCCGCTTCCCCGACGAGCCGCAGGAGAACCTGCTGTACTTCATCGAGAAGAACGCGCCGCTGCTGGAGCCCTGGCAGCGCGAGATCGTGCGCATCGTGCGCAAGATCGCGCAGTACTTCTATCCGCAGCGCCAGACCCAGGTCATGAACGAAGGCTGGGCCACCTTCTGGCACCACCGGCTGCTCAACCAGATGTACGACGACGGCTACCTGAGCGACGGCATGATGATCGAGTGGCTCAAGTCCCACACCAACGTCGTCTACCAGCACCCGGGCGCCAACCTCAACCCCTATGCGCTGGGCTTCGCGATGTACACCGACATCCGCCGCATCTGCGAGAACCCGACGGACGAGGATCGCGACTGGTTCCCCGACATCGCTGGCAGCGAATGGCTGCCCACGCTGGACCACGCGATGCGCAACTTCAAGGACGAGAGCTTCATCGGCCAGTACCTGAGCCCGAAGATCATGCGCGATTTCCGCCTCTTCTCCATCCTCGACGACGAGGCCAAGAGCGAATACGAGATTTCCGCCATCCACGACGAAGGCGGCTACCGCCACGTGCGCCAGGCGCTCTCAAGGCAGTACGACCTCTCCACCCGCGAGCCCAACATCCAGGTCTGGAACGTCAACCTGCGCGGCGACCGGTCGCTGACGCTGCGCCATGTGCAACACCTCAACCGCCCGCTGCACGACAACGCACAGGAAGTGCTCAAGCACGTCGGCCGGCTGTGGGGCTTCGGCGTGCAGCTGGAAAGCGTCAACCAGCGCGGTGACGTGACGCGGCGCTGGAACGTGCCGGCGCAGCACGGCTGAAGCTCAGGACGCCAGCTTCAGCCCGACGATGCCGGCGACGATCAGCCCCAGGCTGACCAGCCGGCCCACGCTCGCCACCTCGCCCAGCAGCAGGATGCCCAGCGCCGCCGTGCCCACCGCACCGATGCCCACCCAGACCGCATAGGCCGTGCCCACGGGCAGCGTCTTCATCGCCACGCCCAGCAGCCCGATGCTGAGCACCATGGCACCCACCGTCCCCACCGTGGGCCACAGGCGCGTGAAGCCTTCGGTGTACTTCAGGCCGATGGCCCAGCCGACTTCCAGAAGGCCAGCGACGACAAGCAACAGCCAAGCCATGGTGTGAGTCCCGAGTGATGAGCAAAGTCGGGATTCTGCCGGCGGGGGCGGCGGGCCGAACCAGCCCGGTTCAGCGCAAGCCGCCGACGTAGCGCAGCGCAGGGACCGCCTTGGGACTGGCGGTCACCGGCGCCGGGGCCGACGGCGGCGCCTTGGGGAACAGCATGGCGCCCAGCCTTGCGCCCCAATCGGCCACCTCCGGGTGCTCCGCCTGCTGGCAGGCCAGGCGGATGATTTCCCGCGCGTAGTCCGCGTTGCGCACCAGCCATTCCACGTCGGTCACGCGGCCCATCTTGCGCCGCATGAGCACGTGCAGGTGGGCGGCCACGGCCAGCTTCTCGCTGTCGCTCGCCATCACGCCACCTGCTCGCCATGCTGGCTGAGGTCCAGCCCCTGCTGCTCACGGGCAATGTCCACGCGCAGCCCGCCCAGCAGCAGGTAGACCAGCACCAGCAGGCCCGCCGTCATGACGGCGCTGAAGGCCGCCGTGGCCAGCACCGCGACGGCCTGCGTGCCCAGTGAACCCGTCACGCCGCCCACCCGCGGGTCCGCCAGCAGGCCGGTCATCAATGCGCCGACGATGCCGCCCACGCCGTGCACGCCGAACACGTCCAGCGAGTCGTCGGCGCGCAGCAAGTGCTTGAGCCCGGTGGCGCCCCAGTAGCAGGCCGCGCCGGCCACCACGCCGATGAGCACGGCGGACCCCGGCGTCACAAAGCCGCAGGCCGGCGTGATGGCCACCAGGCCGGCCACGGCGCCGCTGCACAGGCCCAGCAGCGTCGGCGTGCGCCGCGTCACCCACTCCGCCGCCATCCACGACAGGGCGGCGGCTGCGGCGCCAACCTGGGTGTTGAGGACGGCGATGCCGGCCCGCCCATCCGCCGCGCCGGCCGAACCGCCGTTGAAGCCCATCCAGCCCACCCACAGCAGGCCGGCACCCGCCATCGTGTAGGCCAGGTTGGCCGGCGTCAGCGCAGCTCGGCCGAAGCCCACGCGCGGGCCCAGCATCCAGGCGGCCACCAGGCCCGCGACGCCGGCATTGATGTGCACCACCGTGCCGCCGGCAAAGTCCAGCGCACCCAGCTGGGCCAGCCAGCCCTGAGGCGCCCAAACCCAGTGCGCCACCGGCACGTAGACGAACAGCGACCACAGCCCGAGGAAGGCCAGCAGGCTGGCAAAGCGCATGCGCTCGGCCACCGCGCCGATGATCAGGCAGGGCGTGATGATGGCGAAGCTCAGCTGGAACAGCGCGAACACCGCCGCCGGCACGCTGGGCATCAGCGGGTGCACGCTGACCAGGCCGGCCGCCTTGTCATGCAGCACATTGCCCAGGCCCGCACCGCCCAGGCCGCCTATCCAGCGCTCCAGCCCGGCCGGCCCCGGCTCGAACGCCAGGCTGTAGCCGCAGGCGAACCACAGCACGGTCACCAGCGCGGCGCAGGCCAGCGTCTGGGCCATGACGGCCAGGATGTTCTTCTTGCGCACCATGCCGGCATAGAACAGCGCCAGGCCCGGCAGCGTCATCAGCAGGACCAGCGCGGTGGCGCTGAGCAGCCACGCGGTGTCGCCGGCGCTGATCTGGGCGACCGGGACCTGCTCGGCGGCCAGTGCGGGCGCGGAGAACAAACCCGCGAGCAGGGCGGCAGGAAGACGGGGATAGATGGGCATGCGGATGCGGCGGATGGTGGCGCCGCATGAATAGCAAGCTCTGCGCCAACGCGGCTGCGGCGTCGGGCCGCGCGCGGCTCAACCCGCCAGCAGCCCGTCGACGAACTCCCGCTGGCCCGTCGGCGTCACAACCAGTTCGCGCGACGTGTCATGACGGCGCAGCCAACCGCGCAACAGCAGCGCCTCCATCAATGCCACGGCTTCGGCGCCCGCGAAATGCTCGCGTCGCTCGGACCAGTCCACGCAGGGGTAGAGCGCCCGGCCGGCTGACGGGGTGGCCGAGTCCAGAGGTGCCAGTCCTTGCGCCTGCAGCGCCTCGCGCGCTTTGACCGTCAGCCGCTCGGCGCTGCCCGCCCGTTCGACCCAGCCTCGCGAGCGCAGCACATCATGCAGCCGCACGCCCAACTCGCCGGCCAGATGCCCATAGCAACTGCGCGCATGCCGCAGCCCGCGCATCGCGGGCTTCTGCCAGCGGCGCACATCGGCTGCGGGCTCGGCGTCGCGCCCATCGGCCACGCGCAGCAGCGCCTCCAGCGCATGCGCCACGTCGCCATCGGCCAGGCCGAAGTAGCGATGCCGCCCCTGCGGCCGCACGCGCGCCAGGCCTTCGTCGACCAGCAGCTTCAGGTGGGCGGACATCGTCGCAGCCGTGACGCCCGCATGCGTGGCCAGCTCGCCCGCCGTGTGCAGGCGGCCGTCCAGCAGCAGGGCCAGCACGCGTGCCCGCGTCGGGTCGGCAATCGCAGCCGCGACGCGGGCCAGGCGAGGCTGCGCAGCGGTCAACGCGGCACCTGCTCGCGGTCATTCAAGCCGTAGTCGCGCACGACATGGGCCACGCGCAACCGGTAGTCCGCAAACAAACCACCCCGCCCGGCCGCCTGCGCCTCGCGGTGGCGTTCCATCTCGCGCCAGCCGCGCACCGCGTCTTCATCGCGCCAGAAGGACAGCGACAAGAGCTTGTCCGGCTGCGTCAGGCTCTGAAAGCGCTCCACCGAGATGAAGCCGTCACTGCGCTCCAGCAGCGGCTTCAATGCCGCAGCATGGTCGAGGTAGGCCTGGCGGCCCTCGGCGGTGGGCTGGACTTCGAAGATGACGGCGATCATGGCCGCACATCCTCACAGAAAGTGCGCCACTCCCGCCGGATGAAACACTGTGCCTGCGCGAACTCGAAGTTGGCCCGCGCCTCGGGGTCGGCCTTCAGCCGCGCACGGTAGGCCTCGTAGTCGGCCAGCGAGTCGAACCCGACCAGGCCCCAGGCTTCGTGATTCGTGCCCTCCCACGGCAGCCAGTAGCCGAGCAGCCGGCCGCCCAGGCGCGGGATGATGCGGCCCCAGTTCTCGGCATAACGGCGGAAAGCCTCGCGCTGCAGCGGGTCGATCTCGTAGCGGATGAAGCAGGTGATGGCGGGCATGACGGCTCCTCTTCTCGATGAACCGCCACTGTGCGACGCCAGGCGCCGCCGATGCTTAGGCGCGCAACGAAGCGTCTCAGCCCCAGGCCTTGACCATCTCGGCCATCGCACCGGCCAGCACGACCGACAGCGCATCGGTCGACGCACGAGAGTCCGACTGCAGCGCAACGACCACCCACGGCGAGCGGCCGTCCGGCGGAAACACCAGCCCCACGTCGTTGACCGCGCCGCGATAGCCCGTGCCGGTCTTGTCGATGACGCGCCAGCCCGCATCGGGCACGCCAGCGCGCAGCCGCTTCAGGCCGGTCTGCGAGGCCTGCAGGTCGGCCCATAGCCGCGCCTGGTTGGAACGCGTCAGGCCGTCGGCCAGCAGCAGGTGCCCCAGCGTCTTCGCGAACGCGCGCGGCGAGCTGGTGTCGCGCGGGTCGCCGGGTGCGTTCTCGTTCAGGTCCAGCTCCCAGCGGTCCAGCCGCGTGACCTCGTCGCCCTGCTGGCGCAGCCACATCGTCAGTCCGGCGGGCGAGTCGCAGCAGTGGCGCAGCAGGATGTTGGCGCAGGGGTTGTCGCTCTCCACGACGATGCCCTGCACCAGCTGCGCCAGCGTCGCGCGGCCGCGTGGCAGCAGGCGGTCGAAGGCGGGGGAGTGGGCGATGCGCTCGCTCTTGTGCAGAGAGACCTCGTCGTCCCATGTCCAGCGCCCGCCCTCCACGCCCTGGGCCACGCGCGCGGCCAGCAGGATCTTGAAGGTGGAGGCCATCGAGAAGCGCTCGTCGGCCCGGTGGCCCAGCGTGCGGCCGCTGCCGGTGTCGATGGCGAAGAAGCCGAGCCGCCCCTGCACGCTGCGCTCCAGCGCGGCGAAGTCGGGTTGCGGGGCGGCGAGGGCGGGCGTGGCCAGCGGCGCGACGGCCAGGCCGGCGAGGAGCGAGAGGTGGGTGCGGCGTTGCATGCGCCGCATTCTGGCGCCATGCAAGGCGGGCACGCGCCCGGCCGACCCCCTACTGCGCCGCCTTGGCCTTCAGGAAACCGTTCACATCCAGCCAGTGGTGGAACACCGGGAACCAGCCGTTGGCCGTGTTGCCCGGGTAGCCCAGGCCGAAGCCGTGGCCGCCGTTCTGGTACAGGTGGAACTCCACGGGCTTGCCCGCGTCGAACCAGGACTTGACGACGCCGAACTGGCCCTTGAACAGGAAGTCGTCGGCCGCGATGGCGGTGAACATCGGCGGCGCGTCCTTGGGCACGTCCACCGGGCCCATGCCGCCGTAGATCGGCGCGATGAAGGCCAGCTTCATGGTCTTGGAGTTCAGCGTGCTGTGCATCGTCAGCCCCGCGCCGGCGGAGAAGCCCATCATGCCCAGGCGCTGGGTGTCCACGCCCCACTCCTTGGCGCGCGAAACGATGAGGGCATAGGCGGCCTCGGCGTCGGCGAGCTGGTTGTCCAGGCTGGGCATGGCCGGGCGGGGAGTGCCCGGGGCGTCGTTCAACGAGGAGAACATGCGGTCCATGGACTGCTTGAACGCGTCCACCGTGTCGGGCGTGGGGTGCAGGCGGTACTTGAGCACGAAGGCCGCGATGCCCTTGTCGGCCAGCGCCTGGGCCACCTTCCAGCCCTCGTTGTTGATGGACAGCCAGCGAAAGCCACCGCCCGGCGCCACCAGCACGGCCGCGCCGTTGGCCTTGCCGGGTGCGGGCAGATAAGGCGTCAGCGTGGCTGTAGTGACGTTGCGCACCATGGGCTCGCCCCATTGCTTGAACCAGCTCTCCGACGCCGGCTGGTTGGCGACACCGCCGGTGCCGAGCTTGATGGCATTGGGCTCGGCGATGGCCGCGAGCGGATAGATGGTGCCGTCCTGCGCGACGGCGCCGGTGGTGGCGGCCAGCAGCAGGCTGGCAGCGAGAAGGGTGGAACGCAGTGTTCGCATGGGAGTTGCCTTGTTTGGATGGGGGGGAATCAACGTGGCAGCGTCAGCCGCTGCGCCAGCGAGAAGCTCGCACGCTCGAACGGCGCGCCGGTGTCCGGCTGGCCGCCGCCCACGCTGAGGCCATAGCTGCCGGGCATGACCTGGCGCACGCCGTCGCGGTCGACGAAGCTGAGGTCACGCGCCTCCAGCCGCCAGCTCACCTCGCGCCGCTCGCCGGCCTTCAGGTGCAGGCGCTGCATGCCGCGCAGCGCCAGGCGCGGGCTGCCTTCGAAGCGCGGCGGCACCAGGTAGAGCTGCGCCACCTCGTCGCCGTCGCGCGCGCTGGTGTTGGTGATGGCCGTGCTCACCACCAGGCTGGGCGCCTTGCCGTCGTCGTTCACCTCCACCTTGACGGGTTCGTAGCGGAAGCTGGAATAGCTCAACCCGTGGCCGAAGGGATAGACCACCGGCTTGTCGAAGAAGCGGTAGGTGCGGCCGGCCATGCGGTAGTCGTCGAAGGGCGGCAGGTCGTCCGCGCTCTTGTAGAACGTGACCGGCAGGCGGCCAGCGGGGTTGGCCGCGCCGGCCAGCACCTGCGCGATGGCCTGGCCGCCGCCCTCGCCGGGATAGAAGGCCTGCATGACGGCGGCCGCGTTGGCATGGGCCCAGGACAGGTCGATGGCGCTGCCGCTGAGGTTCACCACGACCACCGGCTTGGCCGATTTGGCCACTTCCTGCAGGTAGGCGCGCTGATCGGCCGGCAGGTCGATCTTGGTGCGGTCGCCGCCCGTGAAGCCGTCGATCTTGACGGGCATCTCCTCGCCTTCCAGGTCGGACGTGAGGCCAACAACGGCGACGATCACATCGGCACCCTGCACGCCCGCGCGCAGGTCGGCCAGCGGCTGGCGCGAGACGCGCTTCCAGATCATGCCGGGAGGCGCGCCCACGCCGGACTCGGTCTCGAACTGCAGCGCATAGCGCTCACCCCTCTTCAGGTCCACCTGCGTCAAGGCCACGGGCTCGGCCCAGCGCGTCGGGCGTTTGGCCAGCGTGACGTCGCGGCCGGCCACACGCACATGACCCTTCACGCCCGCAATGCCCAACCGGTAGCTGCCGGTCTCGGGCGCCACGTAAAAGCCCGTCCAGACCGTGCGCGTCACGTCACCGGCCTCGGCGAAGTCGCCTGCGCGCGAGTCGATCTGCGTCACGCCGTGGCTGGCAAAGGCCTTGGCCTGGAAGCGGCGCTTGCCCGGCTCCCTGGGCGAGCCAGGCTGCAGGTTGAAGTAGCTGGCGCGCAGCCCCGGGCTGCCGTCGGGCGCGACGAAGGCGCTGGCCGGCACGGGGTCGCCGTCGGTGATGGTCGGGCCGAACGGCACCAGCGTGACCGCCGGGAACTGCTGGCGCAGGCCCTCGGCGACCGTCAGCGTCGGCCCGGTCTGGCCCGACGAGTAGTTGCCGCGCATGACACGCCGGGCATCCGCCAGCGGGCCGACGACGGCGATGCGCGCCGACGCCTTCAGTGGCAGCACGCCGTCGTTCTTCAGCAGCACCAGGCCCTCGATGGCCGAGCGCAGCGCCAGCGCGCGGTGATCGGTCGCGTTGATGCGGTTGCCCGCTGGGAACTGGCGCTCGGCCAGGCCCGGCAGGTCGCCGACGCGGATGCGGGCCGAGAACAGGCGCACCAGCGCCGTGTCGATGTCGGCCTCGCGGATGTAGCCGCGCGCCAGCGCCTGCTTGTAGCGCTCGCCCAGGCCGGGCGTGTTGGACAGCGTCGCACCGTTGCATTCGCTGTCCACGCCCGCCTTCAACGCCAACGCCACGCCCGCCGGGGCATCGGGGGCGTATTTGTGATTGGCATGGATGTCGACGACGGCATCGCAGTCCGACACCACATAGCCGGTGAACTTCCAGTCCTCGCGCAGCGTCTTCACCAGCAGGCTGTGGCTGGCGCAGGCGGGCTCGCTGTTGACGCGGTTGTAGGCACACATGATGGAGCCGGCCTGCGCATCCACCATCGCGGCGCGGAAGGCGGGCAGGTAGGTGTCTTCCAGGTCCTGCATCGACACCCACACGTCCACCGAATGCCGCGTCGACTCCGGCCCGCTATGCACCGCAAAGTGCTTGGGCGCGGCGGTGACCAGCGGCCGCGTCGGGTCCGGCCCCTGCATGCCGTGCACGAAGGCCTTGCCGAGCTGGGCCGTCAGGAAAGGGTCCTCGCCATAGGTCTCCTGGCCCCGCCCCCAGCGCGGGTCGCGAAAGATGTTGATGTTGGGCGACCAGGTGTTGAGCGCGCCGCCGATCTTGTTCGGGTTGGGCTTGTGGCGCCCCAGCGCGTAGACGGCCCGCACCTCGGTGCTGATGGCGGCCGCCACGTCGTGCATCAGCCGGTCGTTGAAGCTCGCGGCCAGGCCCACGGGCTGCGGGAAGTTGGTCGTGGCACCCGGGCCGAAGGCGCCATGCAGCGACTCCGTCCACCAGTTGTAGGCCGGGATGCCCAGGCGCGGGATGGCCGGCGCGCCATTGAGCAGTTGCTCGGTCTTCTCGTCGAGCGTCAGCTTTGAAACGATCTGGCGAGCCTGGGCGTCCGCCTCGGCTTGCGGTGATGCTGCGGCAAGGCCGGCAAACGCCACACCCCAGACGAGACAGGCGATGGACAGGTTCTTCAAGCGCGTCTCCGGTTTTTATCGTTGCGCACCATTTTCTGGTAGCGCAATCAAACGGGCACTCTCTTTTCCCGGATTGACGCGGTGCTCACTTGCGCTTAGTCCGCCACGGCCTCCCATGAAACGGCTAAAAGATCGGTCGCGATGAAATGTTTCGTGGGATCGATACCAAAACCGCCATCGGCTACCTCGCGGCTCGTCTAGAGCGGGAAGATCTTGCCGGGATTCAGGATGCCCAGCGGGTCCAGCGCCGCCTTCACCGACCGCATCACCGCCACCGCCTCTGGCCCCGTCTCGTCGAGCAGGAAACCCTGCTTGTGCAGGCCGATGCCGTGCTCGCCGGTACACGTGCCCTCCAACGCGATGGCGCGCGCCACCATCTGCGCGCTCAGCCGCTCGGCCGTCGCCAGCTCTTCGGGCAGATGCGGGTCCAGCAGATAGGCCATGTGGAAGTTGCCATCACCCACATGGCCGACGATGAAGTAGGGCAGGCCGGCGGCTTCGACCTCGGTGACGCTGGCATTGATGTTCTCGGCCAGGCGGGAGATGGGCACGCAGGTATCGGTCGTCAGCGCGCGACAGCCGGGCCGCGTCTGCAGGGCCGAGAAGTAGGCGTGGTGGCGCGCCGTCCACAGCCGCGTGCGGGCTTCGGGCGTGGTGGCCCACTCGAAAGCCTCGCCGCCGTGGTCGGCCGCCACGTCCTGCACGGTCGCCGCCTGCTCGGCCACGCCGGCCTCGCTGCCGTGGAACTCCATCAGCAGCATGGGCGCCTCCTTCAGCCCCAGCTTGTCGTGCGCGTTCACAGCCTTGATCGCGTTCGCGTCCAGCAGCTCGCAGCGGGCGATGGGCACGCCGATCTGGATGATCTGCATGGCCGTGCGCACGGCCGCGTCGATGCTGGGGAAGAAGCACACCGCCGCCGATACGGCCTCGGGCAGCGGGTGCACCTTGACGGTCAGCTCGGTGATGACGCCGAGCGTGCCCTCGCTGCCGATCAGCAGCCGCGTCAGGTCGTAGCCAGCGCTGCTCTTCTTCGCGCGTGAGCCGGTGCGCACGACTTCGCCGTTAGCACTGACGAAGCGCAGCCCCAGCACGTTCTCCCGCATCGTGCCGTAGCGCACCGCGTTCGTGCCGCTGGCGCGCGTGGCGGCCATGCCGCCGAGGGACGCATCGGCGCCGGGGTCGATGGGAAAGAACAAGCCCTCGTGCCGGAGCGCCTCGTTCAGCGCCTTGCGCGTGACGCCGGGCTGCACGGTCACGGTCAGGTCCTCGGCGTCGATGCGCAGGATGCGGTTCATGCGCGACACGTCCAGGCTGACACCGCCCCGCACGGCCAGCAGATGGCCTTCCAGCGACGAGCCCGCGCCATAGGGGATGACGGGCACGCGGTGCTCGGCGCACAAGGCCACCACGCGCGCCACCTCGGCCTCGCTCTCGGCGAACACGACGGCCTGCGGCGGCGGCACATCGAAGATGGACTCATCGCGGCCGTGCTGCTCACGCACGGCCAGTGCCGTCGAGCAACGCTCGGCGAACTCAGCTCGCAGCGCATCGATCAAGGCGGCGGGCAGCGGCGGGGCGGAGGAGAAGTGTTGTTCGGGCGCGTTCACGAGCGGCTCCACGGGCGATGGCCAAGATTGTGTTGCAGCGCCCGCCTCGCGGTGCCAGCATCACCCCACCGCCAACCCCGGGAGATCTGCATGGACCCCACCCTGACCTGGCTGCTGTTGATCGCCGCCATCGTCCTCATCGTTGCCGGCGCCACGCGCTTCGACGTGCTGGCAGCACGCTGGCGCGATGTCTTCGGCGAGCCACCGCCGCCGCATGACGCGCCCCCCGCGCCGCGCTGGACGCCGGCCCAGGGCTTCAAGCCCCACGACGCGCCCGTGCACAAGCCCGCCTTCCACCGCAGCGGCGGCCGCCGGCACTGACGAGAATGGCGGTTTCGCACTCCAGCTGACCGCCATGGGCAACCGCCTCTCTCAAATCGCGACCCGCACCGGCGACGACGGCACCACCGGTCTTTCCGACGGCAGCCGCGTGCCCAAGACCCACCTGCGCGTGCAGGCCATGGGTGATGTCGACGAACTGAACTCCCACCTGGGCGTGCTGCTGGCCGAGCCGCTGCCCGACGACATCCGCGAGTTGCTGGTGACGATCCAGCACGAGCTGTTCAACCTCGGCGGCGAACTCTCCTGGCCCGGCGGCGAGCTGCTGAAGGACGCTGCCGTGCTGCGGCTGGACGAGGCGCTGGCCCATTACAACGAGCACCTGCCGCGCCTGAAGGAATTCATCCTGCCGGCCGGCACGCGCAGCGCGGCCATCGCCCATGTCTGCCGCACGGTGGCCCGTCGCGCCGAACGCGCCGTCCTCGCCGTGGCCGCCGGCGAGACCGTTCGCGCCGCGCCGCGCCAGTACCTGAACCGCCTGTCCGACCTGCTCTTCGTGCTGAGCCGCGTGCTCAACCGCGCCAACCTCGATGGGCTGGGCGGAGACGATGTCTATTGGCAGAGCGAGCGGATGAAGCGGCTGGACGCCGAAGGCTGACTCAGCGCCGTCGCAGCAGCCGCCACGCCAGCCAGGCCCAGCGCAGCCCGCGCCAGAACTGGCCGCGCCGCTTCTGCCCCGCTGCGGCAAAGAAGGCCGCGCCGCCACCGGCCACCGCCAGCACCGTGGGGTCGGACAGCCAGCCGCGCACGGTCAGCACACGGTTGACCAGGCCATCACCCCGCTCGCCGAGGTCGTTCACATCCCGCTGCACCTGGCCGCGCAGCAGCTCGGAGGCCAGCAGCAGATTGGCCTTGCGCTCGGCGCGCTGCTGCGGGTCCTGGGGAATGCGCGGAATCACGGCCGGCGGCGGAGTGCATCCGCGTCTTCGCGCAGTTCGGCGATGCTCGACTGGAACAGCGTTGTCGGCTGGGCCAGCAGCCCCTTGAGCTTGGCAAGCGCCACCGCCGCCGCTGCGAGCAGCACCGCCGTCGCAGCGGCCAGGGCCAGCAGGCGATGGCTGTCCCACAGCGCCACGACGATGAGCAGCAGCAGCATCAGCAGGCCGAAACCCGCCAGCAGCGCCGCGAGCACGGCCCACAAGGCAAGGCCGGCGATGCGCTCCTTCTCCTCCTGCGCCTCGATGGCCAGCAGTTCAAGCCGGATGCGCCCCAGCGTCAGCAGCGACGTGCCGAGCCGCCGCAGCGGCCCGGAGACGGGTTCCTTCGAGTCAGTCAAGTGACTCTCGCCGGCTTCAACGGCGGCCGATCAGCACACCAAGAGCCAAGCCCACCGCCGCCGCCACGCCAATGGCCTGCCAGGGCTTGGCGTGCACGTAGTCGTCGGTGGCGGCTGCTGCGTCCTTGGCGCGCTGCACGGCCTCGTGCTGGGCGTCCAGCAGCTTTTCCTTGGCACCGGCCAGCTGGTCCTGGATGCGTGCGCGCAAGGCTCGGGCCTCGCCGTCTGCCTTGTTGGTCGTGGCCGTCATCAGCGCGTCGATGTCGTCCATCACGGCGCGGAAATCCGCTGCCAGCTTTTCCTTGGCCTGGGCTGTTTCACTCATGGCGAGCTCCTCGTTCTGAAGGTTGGACAAGCAGGCAGCCTAACGCGGTTGCCAGCGGCGATCCTCGTTATCCCTACCCTAGTTCTAGGGAGGAAACCGCCTGTCGCAGCCGCGCAGCATAGGCCTCGCGCAGCGCCGTCGGCGCGACCACCTCGACCTGGCCAGCATGGCGGAGCAGGTCCATCAGCAGCTCGGTGTCGTCCACATAGGGCAGCTGCAGCCGCCAGCGGCCGTCGGGCAGGAACTCGCTCTTCTGCGCCGGGTGCCATTCCTCGCGCGACACCCAGGCGGCGGCCTCGGGGCTGAACAGCAGCTCGGCCTCGCGTGGCGTGCCGCCGGCAAAGATGCCGTAGCCGCGGTCCAGCTCGGCCTCCAGCGCGTCCAGCGCCAGGGCGTCGGCGGCCGCTTCCAGCAGCGTCGCCGCCTCGATGCCGTCCAGCGCAAAGCGGCGCAGGCCCTGGCTCTGGTGGCAGAAGGCGTCCAGATACCAGGCATGGCGGTGGTGCACCAGTCGCTGCGGCGACACCTCGCGCTCGCTGACCTCGCCCATGCCCGTCTTCTTGCGGTAGCGGATGGCGAGGCGCTTGCGCTTGACGACGGCGCTGCCGACGGTCTCGAAGCTGTCGCTGGCGATGCGCCGCCTGGCCGTGCCGATGAGCTTGACGCGCCGCCTCAGCTCCTGCGCCTCGCCATGGTCGACACCCAGCATGCCGGTGATCTTGTCGAACATGGGCTGCAGGTGTCGGCCCACCACACCTTGCTCGTCCAGCCCGGCCAGCATCTGCTGCATGGTCAACAGCGCGTGCAGCTCGGCCTCGTTGAACCACACCCCCGGCAGCTCGTGCTTGCCGCCGCGCCATTGCTGGCCGAAGCGGTAGCCGTTGGCGGCTGCGTCGTACTCGATGGGTGCATCCATGCGCTCGCGCAAGTACGCAAGGTCGCGCTTGAGCGTCGCCGGCGACACCTCCAGCGCCGCTATCAGCTCGGCAAACGACACGCAGCCGCGGGAGCGGATCAGGTGTTCGATCTTGTAGAAGCGCTCGGTGCGGTCCATGCTGAAAATATTTACAGTGTTTTCGCGGTGGATCATCTCATGAGCCAGCTGGCTCAGAGACTGTGCACATCCCTCAACCGGAGCACGCCATGCAAGCCGTCCTCACCGCCCAGATCCACGCCCACCCCGCACTGGCGCAGTTCGCGCTGGACATGGACGACAGCCCCTCGCCCGTCAGCGCCCACGAGCGCGTCGGCCTGGCCCTGGGCCGCGACTACGCGCTGCACGGCCTCACGCCGCCCATCGCCCACCTCTACCCGCAGTCACCGCTGCAGCGCGGCTGGATGTCAGCCCGGGGCCGCGCCGTGCGCACACCGGCCAGCCCGCAGGTCGAGCTGTGGCTGGCGCTGCGCACGCACGCCTGGGCCCGCGGCCGCAGCTTCGAGGACATCCAGCTGACGCCGCATCACCTGGCCCAGCTGGACACCACACACTGCCCCATCACCCGCGAGCTGCTGGGCGACGACAACCGCAGCATCGACCGCGTCCGCGACGATGCCGGCTATGCGGCCGGCAACCTGGCCGTCATGAGCCAGCGCGCCAACCAGGCCAAGGGCAGCCGTAGCCATCAGGGCCTGCTCGACATGGCCGCCAGCTGCGCCACCGGCCCCATCACCCGCATCGGCGGTCTGGTCGAGGCCGACTGGCAGCGCCTGGCCGTGCTGGCAAGCTTCGTCACGCCGCTGAGCCATGAAGAAGCGGCCAACATCCCGCTGCACGTGCTGCCGCCCAACCGCCTGCGCCTGTTCAACCCCATCCAGGCTTTGCAGGCGCTGGTGACGCGACAGCTCGCCACGCCTGGCTGGAGCGCCCGCTTGAGCCGCCTGGAGGCCCTGCTGCCGACCGACCAGCTGCGCACGGACTTCAACCGCTTCCTGCTCGCCCTGGCCCCGCGCGTGCTGTGCGCTGCCGAGTTGCAGGAGCCGCAGCAGATCCGCTGGGCGCTGGAGGATGCCTGGGCGCTGCCGCTGGTGCAGAAGCGCTGGCTGCGCTTCGCACTGCAGCTGACGCCGGAGCAGGCCGAGAACCTCGTCGAGCGCGCGGCGGCCAGGAAGTTGAGCCCGGTGCATGTGCAACGCCACGACGATGGCACCGACGGCTGGGCGCTGGCGACCGGCGGCTACGCGGCCTGACCCCCGAGGCTGGGGGATGGGGTGTCATGGTTGGGTCACAGCGCATCGCCAGAGTGCCGGCATACCCCTCAACCCTGGACCTGCTCATGACCAAGACCCTGCTCGCCCTGGCCGCCCTGGCCGCCGCCATCCCTGCTCAGGCGGCTCTGACTGCCGGCGACATCGCCATCATCGGCCGCGTCAACAACGGCTCGCCTGACTCGTTCGCCTTCGTCGCGCTGAACGACATCGCGGCCGGTGAAATCGTCTACTTCACCGACAACGGCTGGAACGGCAGCGCCTTCCGTGGCTCGACAACCACCGATGGCGACGGCAACGAGAACTTCACCAAGTGGACGGCTGCCGCCACGATTTCCGCAGGCACCATCGTGTCCAGCACGGCCGCTGGCTTCACGACCTCGGGCGGCATCGCCGGCAGCACGGGCGGCGCCTATGCATCGCTGGCCCTGGGCCAAGGCGGCGAGCAGATCTACGCCTTCCAGAACAGCAACGCCAGCAACCCGCTGTTCAACGTAGCAACGCAGACCCACCTGTTCGTGTTCGACGACACCAACGGCTTCGAAGCCGCCACCTCGTCCTCCACGGGCGGCGTGGCCACCGGCCTGACACTGGGCCAGACGGCAATCACCTTCAATGCGGCCACCGGCGGCGGCTTCAGCGTCAAGGCTTCGGTGCTGGCGAGCGGCAGCAAGACCAAGGAACAGTGGCTCACCACGTTCGCCGACGCTGCCAACTGGCAAGCCGGCAGCCTGCCCACCGGCAGCATTGCCGTCAGCGCCGTTCCGGAACCCGAGAGCTACGCAATGATGCTGGCAGGCCTGCTGGCCGTCGGCGCCATCGCCCGCCGTCGTCGTGGCTGATTGGATTCAACGCCTGACCAAAAGCGCCCTGCGGGGCGCTTTTTACTTAGACCAGCGAACGATGCAAGCGGATCTCTTCGACGCGCGCACCGCCGACTTCCGTCGTGCGGGCGCTGCCCAGCTCGCGCTTGAAGCCGGCCAGCTCGAAGAAGCGCAGCGCGCGCTCGTTGCGCAGGTAGCACCACAGCGTGGCCTTGGTGCAGCCTTCTTCCTGGAGACCGTCACGCGTGGCATCCCACAGCGCCAGGCCGACGCCCTTGTCCAGGTGCACCGGGTCGGCAAAGATGGCCCAGACCTCGCCGGTCGTGGCCGGCGTGCCCTTGTCGCGCGAACGGTCGAAGCCGGCGAAGCCCATGATCTTGTTGTCCAGATGAGCCACGATGACCTGCGGCTCGCAGAGGTCGATGGCCTCGCGCCAGAAGGCCTGGCGCTTCTGCACCGACATGGCATCCAACGCAGCGGCAGGCAGCAGGCTCTTGTAGGCATCCTGGCTGGCAGCAACGTGGATCTCGGCGATGGCCTTGGCATCGCGCAGGGTGGCGGGGCGAACCTGGATCACGGACATGGAACTTTTTGGGCAGTAGCGCGGGGACGAAAGGGCGGGATTGTCATTGCCCAAGTTCCAAAGCAGGGGCCTTGACAGAATTTTTTCTGGGCGTCCTGTGCTCAAGCCGTCGCTTTCTGCGCCCGGACATGCTCGACGAGACCACGCCTGAGCCACCGCACCGGCGTGCGCTGCAGGCCGCTCAGCAGCGCATGGTCCACCTCGGCACCGCCCAGGTCCGTGGCAAAACGGCTGCCGATCTCGGCGCGTACCTTCAGCAGCAGCTCAGCCGTGACCAGCGCATCGGCCATCGCCCGGTGGGCGCGGCCGCTGAAGCTCAGGTCGTGAAAGCGCACCAGCGCGCCCAGCGAATGGCTGCGTGCCTCGGGCCACAACCGGCGTGACAGCAGCACCGTGCAGGCGAACTGATGCGCCGGGTCGGGCTGGACTTGGGCACGCGCCATCTCGGCCTGCCAGAACCCCCGGTCGAAGGACGCGTTGTGCGCCACCAGCGGGCAGCCGGCCGTGAAGCGGGCCAGCTCACCCATCACCTGCGACGAGTCCGGCGCGCCTGCCAGCATCTCGTTGCTGATGCCGGTCAACGCCTGGATATAGGGCGGCACCCAGGTGCCGCTGTTCATCAGGCTGCTCCAGCGGTCCACCACCTCGCCGCCGCGCACCAGCACGGCTGCAACTTCCGTCGCGCGCCCGCCGCTGGTGGGGCCGAGGCCGGTGGTCTCGAAGTCGACGACGGCAATGGTTTCCATCAAGACTTCTTCAGCGGTGGGTGTTTGACGGCATTCATCGCCAACTTGCGCTCGACGGCTGCATCCAGGTCCACGCCGCCATGGTCGGCGATCTGCACCAGGTAGAGCAGCACGTCCGACAGCTCCTCGCCCAGGTGGCGGCGCTGGTCGTCGCTGAGCTTGACCGACTGCTCGGGCGTCAGCCACTGGAAGATCTCCAGCAGCTCGGCCGCCTCGACCGTCATGGCCATCGCGAGGTTCTTGGGCGTCTGGTAGGGCTGCCAGTCGCGCTCGTCGGCGAAGCGGCGCAAACGCTGCTGGAGGGAGGGAATGTCCATGGTGGAGTTGTCCTATGTATTCAAGACTGTAGTGAAGGTTCAAAGGTAGTCGTAGTGATAGAGGCCGGCCTGCGCTGTGGACAAGGCGAAAAAGTCTTTGCCCGGCAAGGGCTTGCAAACCGCACAAGCCTGTGCGCCGGGATCGGATGAAGGGCGCCGCCGATGCGAACAACTTTGGCGAAGTGCGTTGGCCTGTGGATATCTGGGTGGTTGTCCCAGCGCCATCCACAGGGTTGTGGGCAGCCTTGCTTTACGAGCAACGAGCAAAAAAACCAAAGACTGCCCGGAAAAGCTGCGGCTAGAGTTGCGCTCCCGAATTCGCAGGTGCCGCGCGGCGGTGTCGCCAGGAGAAAACGATGAAATCTCAACTCAACCGCGTCGCCGCAGCCTCGGCGGCGCTGCTCGCCGGCCTGCTGCTGGCCGCCTGCGGTGGCGGCGGCTCCACGGCCGACACGACGCCGCAAGTCAAGATCACGTCGGTCAAGGTCTTCGGCGACAGCATCCAGGACAGCGGCACCTTCGGCTACAAGTTCACCGTCCAGAGCGCCGACAACCTGATCTACGCCGAGCGCATCGCCGCCAACTACGGCCTGGCGCTGTGCAACTTCTACAGCTTCACGGGCACCACCTTCGTCGCCAACACGGCCAAGGCGGGCTGCACTAACTTCTCGATCGGCGGTGGCCGCATCACCTACACCGGCGCCGGTGCCGGCCCGACCAACCCGCTCAACGTCGGCGTGCAACTGGCCACCCATGCCTCGCTGGCCAGCTTCGCGGCGACCGACCTGGTCATCATCGACGGCGGCGGCAACGACGCGGCCGACCTCGTCGGCGCCTACCTGAACATCCCGCGTGACACCGCAGCCGCCTACTCCGCGCTGCTGGCCACGTTGCTGACGCCCACGCAGATCGGCACCGCGCTGGGCGGTGGCGCCACGACGACGGCGCAGATCGGCGCCACCTACATGACGGCGCTGGCCGACAAGTTCTACAACGCCATCAAGGCCAACGTGCTCGACAAGGGCGCGACCCACGTCGTCGTGCTGAACATCCCCGACATCACCTACACGCCGCGCTTCCAGATGGTGCTGGACAGCGTCGCGCTGGCCAGCGGCGGCGGCACGGCCGGCGCGACGGCACGTGCGCAGGCGCAGGCCACTTTCCAGGGCTGGATGGCGGCCTACAACACCCAGCTCGCCGCCAAGTTTGGCAACGACGAGCGCGTGGCCCTCATCGACTTCTACAAGGCCTTCCAGGACCAGGTTGCATCACCCGCCCAGTACGGCCTGACCAACGTCAAGGACCCCGCCTGCCCGCGTACCGGCGTCGGCGCCGATGGCCTGCCCACCTACACCTTCCCGACCTGCACCGCCGCTGCGCTGTCCGCCGCGCCGCCCGTGGGCGTGACAGGCACCGATTGGTGGCAGCGTTATGCCTTCTCCGACGGCTTCCACCCGACGCCCTACGGCCACCAGCTCACGCAGCAGCTGATCGCCAAGGCCCTGGCCACCAAGGGCTGGCTCTGACCCGCGCCCGTCCTTTGGAGATACCCATGAAAACCAAATTTCTCCTCGCCGCCGCCGCCACCCTTCTCGCCAGCAGCGGCGCGTTTGCCCAGTCGGCCGGCAGCTTCATCGTCCATGCCGGCGGCGCGCAGGTCAGCCCGGACGTCGACAGCAGCGACCTGACCGTGCCCAGCCTCGTCGGCACCAAGTTCGACGTGAAGAAGGCCAGCGCCTTCGTCGGCGGCGTCACCTACTTCACGGGCGACCACCTCAGCTTCGACCTGTCCGTCGCCGCGCCGTTCAAGCATGACGTGCTTGGCGCTGGCGCCATCGCCGGCACAGGCCGGCTCGCCACGGTCAAGTCCCAGCCCATCTCGCTGCTGGCGCAGTACCGCTTCGGCAATGCCAGCAGCGCGCTGCGCCCCTTCGTCGGCGCGGGCGTCACCTACCACCACCTGTCTCGGTCCAAGGCCACGGCGGCGCTGTCCGGTATCTCCGGTGGCAGCGCCTCGATGCCGACGACGCTGGCCATGAAGAGCCGCCTGGGCCCGACGGTGGAAGTCGGCGCCGCCTACAACGTCACCCGCGACTGGTCCGCCAGCCTGTCGGTTGGCAAGACCTTGCTGAAGACAACCGGCACGCTGTCGACCGGCCAGACCTTCGAGACCTCGCTGGACCCGGTGACCATCAAGTTCGCCATCGGCTACCGGTTCTGAAAGGCGCCTCATGAAGAAGTTCCTTGCCCTGGCCACGCTGTTGACGGCTTCCTTGGCGGCCTGCGCCCAGGCCGTGCCGACGCTGGCCGATGTCAGGAAAGTGACCGACGACGTCATGGCCAAGGTGGGCAAGGGCGACCTCGAAGGCGGGCTGAAGACATTCAAACCGCTGACGGTCATTCCTGCCTCGGAGTTCGACGCCATGGTGGGTCAGGCCGTCATGCAGTCGCCCATGATGTCGGCGCGCTTCGGCAAGACAATCGGCCATGAGTTCATCAGCGAGGACCGCATCGGCGAGTCGCTCGCCCGCCTTCTCTACATCCAGCGTTTCGAGCAACACGCCATGCGTTGGGTGTTCTACGTCTACCAAGGCAAGACGGGCTGGGTCATCAACACCTTCCGGTTTGATGACAAGTGGCCGGACATGTTCTGAACGACAGAGGTCTCGCGGCCTTCGGCGGGGTTCATATTCCCACCAGCCGTTGCCGCTGAGCGAGCACTGCGGGGCACACTCGCGCCACCCTTTTTCATGGAGTGAGCGATGTTCAAGAAACTGGCTTCCGAGGCCTTGGGCCTCAGCGACATCGGCGTCATCGTGCCCGCCGCCGACTTCAACAAGGTCGATGCCGATGACTACCTCTTCAGCGAGGACGGCGAGAAGATCTTCTTCCTCATCAAGTCCAAGAAGGACGAGTACTGCTTCACCAACCTCGCGCTGGTGCATGTGGACGGTGACTCGGCGGTCTCGTCCAAGCGCGTCATCAAGCGCTACGACTACCTCAGCCATCGCATCAGCCACGTGACGCTGGAGACCGCCGGCACCATCGACATGGACGTCGAGCTGAAGTTCCAGATCGGTGAGGGCAAGCCGTTCAGCATCGACGTGCGCAAGAACTTCATCGAGCCGCTGAAGGACATCTACAAGGCGCTGCACAGCATCGGCAAGCTGCAGGACCGCGATGCGCAGGCGCGCGACATCGCGATGCAATGCCTGGGTGTGACGGGCCAGATGTTCAAGCTGGGCCACGAGGTCAGCGAGGAGCAGGTCAGCCGCCACTACCTGTCGCTGCTCAACACGGTGAACAGCGTGGTGCTGGACAAGCTCAGTCGCAAGGATTTCGGCGGCGTTTTTGAGCGGTATATCCAGAACTAGCGGCGGCGCCCCCGCCAACGTCCTCCGTGCTCACGCCGGAACCGGTCGTCCATCGTCCGGTGGCCAGCAAGCCGGCGCGCGCGCTCACCAAACGAGGATCAGACTTGAAACTAGGGGTGACCCCCGCAGCCGGGGGGAAGGCCCGGCGGGTGGCCGCCGCGATGATCCGGGCCTCATATAGGTGCACAAAAAAGAGGAGCCCGTCATGTCCATTCAAGTCAAATCCGCCGTAGCCATCGGCCTGCTGGGTCTGGCCGCAGCCGCTCAAGCGACCACGGCTGGCGTCACGGTGACGGGCAACACCGCCGGTGTGACCAACGCCGCCTTCGCGGCCGACGGCTTCACGCCGGCCGACTTCACCGACTGGCAGACCAACGCCGGCTGGTGGAACGGCTTCGGCGAGACCATCACCTTCAAGCTGGACCAGTCCTACCACCTGTCGTCGGCTACGGTCACGCTGGACTGGAACGACGTCTACCGCTTCTACGCATCGACCGACGGCGTGAGCTACACGACGCTGTTCACCGTGTCCGGCCTGTTCGACCAGTCGACGGTGAACAGCGGCCAGGTCACCCTTCCCGTCACCTTTGCGCAGACCGCGCTGGCCTACCAGTACGTGCGCGTGCAGGCGCTCTACGGTGACGGCTTCAATTCGGTGGGTGAAGTGAGCTTCAGCGGCACCGCCGCCGCCGTGCCGGAGCCCACCTCGCTGGCCCTCATGCTGGGTGGCATCGGCATCGTCGGCTTCGTGGCGCGCCGTCGTATCGGCCGCTGAGCGACCCGTCGGCGCAAGCGGGTTCAAGCGAAAGGGCTGGGTAACCAGCCCTTTTCGCATTCAGGCGATGCCCACCACCTTGTGCATCTGCACCGACAACCGCCACTGCGGATGCGCCATGCAGTAGGCCACCGCCGCCTTGGTGTGTTCGCGCTGCAGCACCGAGTCCATCGGCTGCAGGAAGAAGTTCTGGAAGTCGAGTCCAGCGAAGCGTTCGGGCTGTGCCAGCGGCTGCGGGTAGACGAGCTTCAGCTCATGGCCCGAGGTCAGCACCAGCGGCGCGTCGGCCTTGGGGCTGACGCAGATCCAGTCCAACCCCGGGGGCGCCGGTTGCGTGCCGTTGGTCTCGACCGCGATCTCGAAGCCGCGCGCGTGCAAGGCGTCGATCAGCGGGGTGTCCAACTGCAGCAGCGGCTCGCCGCCGGTGCACACGACATACGGTTTGCCCCCGCCTGGCCAAGCCTTGGCAATCGCATCTGCCAGCGCATCGGCCGTCGCAAACTTGCCGCCGCCCTCGCCGTCCGTGCCGATGAAATCCGTGTCGCAAAACGTGCAGACGGCCGTCGCGCGGTCCTGCTCACGGCCGGTCCAGAGGTTGCAGCCGGCAAAGCGGCAGAACACCGCCGCGCGGCCGGCCTGGGCGCCTTCGCCCTGCAGCGTGTAGAACAGCTCTTTGACTGAATACGTCATACCGGAATCAACTCTTCGGAGTCAGCCCGGCTGACGATCGCCCCCGAGCCGCGCGTCTCGTACAGGTCCACGCGGTCGATCTGCGGCAGCACGCCGCCACCCTCGCGCAGCACCCACGCGGCAATGCTCGCCGCATCGCCATCGGGCAGCCCCGCAATCTCGTACAGCGGGTGATGGTCCAGCCGCTTGAAGATGGGATTGAACAAGCTCTTCACATCGCCGAAGTCCACCGTCCAGCCCATCACCTGGTCCAGCGGCGCGGCCAGGTGCAGGCGCAGCGTGAACGTGTGGCCATGCGTGCCGGCCAGCGGATGGCCGCCGGGCGCGTGCTTCAGCCTAACGGCACTGTCCAGCGTCATTTCCTTCCAGATGCGGTAGCTCTGGCCGTTGAAGTTGGCGCCGCTGGAGCCGGTCTCGTAGACGGTCACCCAGCTCAGCTCGGGCAGCACGGGCTTCAGCCGGTCCCACAGCCAGGCCGAGATGTTCTCGCTGGTGGGGTTCTGCAGGCCGGCGATGTCGTTCAGGCAGCGGTAGTTCAGCGCGAAGTGCAGCGGTGCCCATACCTCGTCGAGGTGGTCGTAGTCGATGGCGAGGTCGCGCTCGCCGAGGTCGGTGTTGGCATGCAGGATGACCTCGAAGCCATGGCCGTGCATGCGGCCGCACTGGTGGCCGGCCGGCACGTTGGGCAGCTGGTGCGCAGCCTGGAAGCGGTAGCGGCGCCACACATGGGCGTGGCCCGCGCCGTCCAGGTCCACGCCGCTGTGCGCGGTGCTCTGCACGCCGACCTGCACGATGCCCGGCACGGCCAGGCGCGTGCGCACCCAGCGGGCGAGGTTCTCGTCGGTGGGCTCGCTGAGGTGGTCGTTCAGCAGCGCATGGTCCAGCGGCGCGGCGACCTCGCCGATGCGCGCCCGCAGCGCCTCGACCTCGCCACCGGGAAAAGCGGCCCAGCCGGCGGGCAGCGCCGCACGCACGGTGGCGAAATAGCTGTGGCCGTGCAGGCCGTGGCTGCGGTGCAAGGGGGGCAATGCGGGAATGCGGCAGGCCGACTCGAAGCCGGCGGAGGCGCAGTGGAGGACCGAAACTGACATGCTCCCGATTGTCCCCTCACCGCTTGACTTGAAGTGGGCTTGAGCTTTTAGGCTGCACGCCATGATTCTTTCTGACCCCGTGACCGCCCCGCCCGACAAGCTCTTCGCCCCCGGCCGCAGCGCTGCCTGCATCGGCGCCGTGGCGCTGATCTCCATGCTGGCCTTCGAGTCCATCGCCGTCGCCACCGCCATGCCCGCCGTGGCCGGCGCGCTCAACGGCCTGCCGCTGTACGCGCTGGCCTTCGGCGCGACGCTGGCGACCTCGGTGCTGGGCATGACGGCCGCCGGCCAGCTCTGCGACAAGCGCGGGCCCCACAGCGCCGCGCTGGCGGGGCTGGCTGCCTTTCTCGCCGGACTATTGCTGGCCGGCTTCGCCACCTCGATGACGGCGCTGGTCGCGGGCCGCGCGCTGCAAGGTCTGGGCAGCGGCGTGCTGGGCGTGACGCTCTATGTCGGCGTCGGCCGTGTCGTGCCGCAGGCGCTGCACCCCAAGCTGTTCGCGCTGTTCGCCGGCGCCTGGGTCGTGCCGGGGCTGGTCGGGCCGGCGCTGGCCTCCTTCCTCGTGCAGGGCCTGGGCTGGCGCTCGGTCTTCCTGGCCGTGGCCGCCGCCGTGCCGGTGGCGGCGATGCTGATACTGCCGGCCCTCAGGCGCGTGGGCTCGGGGACGGGCGAGGTGTTGCGCTGGGGTGCCATGGGCTGGGCCCTGCTGGCCAGCGCGGGCGCATTGGCCTTGCACGGCGCCAGCCAGCAGACCGGCATCGGCGCCGGGCTGCTGTTTGCCGCCGGGCTGGCAGGCGCGGGCTTCGCGGCCAGGCGCCTGCTGCCGGCGGGCACGCTGACGGCCGCGCGCGGCCTGCCCACGGTCATCCTGCTGCGCGGCCTGATCGCGGCGGCCTTCGCCAGCTCGGAGGCCTTCCTGCCGCTGCTGTTGACCGGCCACTTCGGCTGGAGCCTGACGCAGGCCGGCATCGCGCTCAGCGCCGGCGCGGTGACCTGGAGCATCGGCAGCGCCGTGCAAGCCCGCGTGCGCAGCGAGGCCGCGCGGCGCCGCCTGCTGCCAGCCGGCTTTGCGCTGGCCGCCGCCGGCCTGGCCGTCGTCATGGCGCCGCTGCTGTCGGCGGTGCTACCGGCGGGGCTGGTGCTGCTGGGCTGGGTGGGCGTGGGGCTGGGCATCGGGCTGTCGTTCCCGATGCTGTCGGTGCTGCTGCTCAAGCTGTCGCCGCCCAAGGAGCAGGGCAGCAACACGTCTGCGCTGCAACTGGCCGACGCCCTCGTCAGCAGCGCCGCGCTGGCCTGCGCCGGCCTGCTGTTCGACCCCGCCACGCGCCAGGTCTTGCCTGTGCTGCTGATGGCCTGCGCGCTGGCCGCAGCGGCGTCGGCGCTCAGCCCGCGCGCGCTGCGCTGAGGCGCAGCCGCTGCCTTGCCCACGGCAGCACCGCCAGACCGGCCAGCATCAGCGCATAGCTGGCCGGCTCGGGCACCGGCGCCGTCATGAAGCGGCCCGAGGC
The DNA here is from genome assembly GCF_043555835.1 of Pelomonas parva. NCBI lineage: Bacteria > Pseudomonadati > Pseudomonadota > Betaproteobacteria > Burkholderiales > Sphaerotilaceae > Roseateles > Pelomonas parva. Next base: position 576,117 of record NZ_JBIGHV010000003.1, read on the forward strand.
CGAGGCATAACTGAGGCCTTCGGGCAGGTCCCAGCTGAAGCGCCCGGTGTGCGAATAGTCGGCCACGGCGCCGCCTTCGGCGAAGGTCGTCAGCGAGGCGTAGATGTAGAGCTTCAGCGACTCGCCCTGCCCGGGGAGCTGGAAGGTGTTGGTGATCTCGCGCGACTGGTTCTTTACATCGAGGTAGGTCGCCGTGCGCCAGCCTTCTGGGTTGGTGCCGATGTAGAAATAGCTGTAGGCCGCCGCGCCGCTCCACCACTTGCCGCGCGTCGTCGTGCCGTTGACGGACCAGTGCCAGGGAATGGCGATGCCCTCGATGTCCGCGCCGCCCTCCAGCGTGATCGTGTCGTGGTACCAGACCTCGGCGCTGGTGCCCCAGTTGCAGTGCAGCAGGTCCGGCCGGCAGCCCCTGGGCAGCGTCGGGTTGTTGCTGGACCAGGCAAGGGCGTGCAGCGAGCCGTCGATGAGCGACGCACTGGCTTCGGCCTTCACGTTCACGTTGGCAAAGCTGTTGGCGGCAGCGGCCTGGCCGAGGCCACCCGTCGTCGAGCCGCCGGCCGAGGCGTAGACGCCGGTGGTGCCGGTGGGTTGACGCGCGGTTGCGGTCAGCGAGGTGGAGGCCAGCAGCAGGGAGATCAGCAGCGGTTTCATGTCGATGTGTGGGTGGGGTTGCGAACGGGCCGCAGTGTGTTTTTGCGGCCCGCTGTCACACATCGCCCGTGAAGAGCCATGGCCCTGGCCCGCGCGCATGGCTCTTCACGGGCGATGCGCCGCCGGGCCTGGCGGCCGACGATGCCGGCCATCCCAACGCAACACCCAACGCCCATGACCGCCCCCCACCCCCGCACCACGCCGCTCACCTTGCTGGTCGCGCTGGCCGGCTTCTTCCTGCTGGCCGACGGCGCCCAGGCGCAGGCGCAGCAACGCCGCCTCGTGCTCGATATCGAGCTGCAACGCCAGGGCCCCGTGCAGGCCGGCGCCGACCGGGGCGAGCAGAAGCTCAGCCAGCGCTGGCAGCTCAGCGCGCTGCTGCAGAGCGACGGCACACCGATTCCCTACAACCCGCTAGACCCGGACGACCACCGCCGCCAGTTGCAGGCCGCCCAGTCCGCCCAGCGCATGGCCAGCGCCGCGCCCGTGGTGCCCATGCCCGACGTGGCCGCGATGCAGGCCCAGGCGCAGGCGCTGATGGCCCGCTGCGGCCAGGACCGTGAATGCCTGATGCGCGAAGCCTCGGCGCTGACGGCCGCTACCATGCCCGCGTCCGCCCAGGGCCGTTTGCAGGCCTACGGCAACGCGGCTGCTGCCTGCGAACGCCAACCCGCCGGCAAGGCCCGCACGGCCTGTCAGGCCGAAGCGCGCCGCCAGGCCGGCGGGGGCGTCGATGCGCCGGAGGACAGCGGCCCGGCGACGCCCTATCTGCTGTTCACCGGGGTCATGTCTTGCGGCCTGCAGCTCACCGCGAAGCTGGACGACCGCGTGCAGGGCCGCTTCAACGACGTGCAGGGCGTCGTCTCGTACACCGAAACCTCACAAGGCCAGGAGACCCGCCGCGACGACCTGCCCTGCCCGACGCTGCAGGCGGTGCTGGACACCCGCAATGGCCGGCTGTGGACGGCGCTGGGGACCGTGCCGCAGGACGTTCAGGGCGTGCGCACCCGCGAGGAAACCAACCGCCGCCCGCAGCGCCACGAGGGGCGCCTCGGCCTGCGCTGGCTGGAGGCGCAGGCCTGGCTGCAGCAGCGGCTGGTGCAGCTCACCTCGGAAGGCCAGGATCAGGCGCGGCTGCCCGCCGGCGCCGGCCAGGCGGAGATCAAGCTGAAATGGAGCTTCCGGCCGGCTTGATCTGAGAGGGGCTGCGGGCTACTCCACCTCGCCGAAACCGAAGAACGGCATGGCGAGGGCAAAGCAGCTCATGAGCGCCGCGACAAGCGCGAACCGGCGCACCATCACCTTGTTGGCACTCAGGCTGCCGGGCTTGTCATGGGCTTGAACCGCCAAACCGACGACAAAGGACGGGAAGGTGGACAGCGCCGAGCCGAACCACATGCTTTCGAACCAGTCGGGAAACCTGGGGTAGACCCAACCGCCCAGGGCGCCGATGACCTGGCCGGCCACCACCACGACGGAGAGTGCCCGGATGGGTTGCAGGTCGGCCCAGCTGTACTCAAACCCGAAGGGCGTTTCCCTCATGCGCCCGGCGGCACCCTGGCATCCGTCGCCCGCCGCTGGCGCCGCGACGCGGCCGAGCGCAGGTGAACGAGCGACTCCACGCGCTTGAGCAGCTCGCGGTCGTTCCAGGGCTTCTTGAAGATGCCGTAGACGCCTTCGATCTGGCCCACGCGGCCGTGCAGCTCGTCGTGGCCGGTGATGGCGATGACGGGCAGGTCCTCGGTCGTGAGGCTGCCGTGCACGTCGGCGATCAGCTCGAAGCCGTCCTTGTTGGGCATTTCCAGGTCGGTGATCAGCACGGCGATCTCGGGCTTGGCGTCCAGCTCGGCCATGGCCTCGTTGCCGTCGTTGACCTGCACGACCGTGAAGCCCGCGCCTTCGAGCAGGCGCTTGAGCTTGGTGCGCACCACCGCCGAGTCGTCGGCGATGAGGACGGTAGGCGGGCCTTCGGGCACGACCGGCGCGGCCGACGGCGGCTGCATCGGCGTGGGCGCGGTGACGAAGGCACTGGCCATGGACGGGCCACCCACGCCGCCCGGAAGCGGTGGCAGCACGACCGGCGTTTGGGTCGTGCGGGGCCGGGCCTGGGGCGGGCGCTGCGGCGGCGTGTAGTCGCTCGGCGGGCGGTAGTCGTCACGCTTGAAGATGGCGACGAGCAGCACACCGATGGCGACCGGTATCGCGAACAGCACCGGCATCAGGTAGGCGCCCAGCAACTCCTGCAGCTCGTGAAACATCGACTCCATCCCCGGCGTGAAACAGGCGGCAGCCTAACACCCGCCACCACGGCACACCACCGAGGAAAGCCGGCATTTGTCGGCGGTTGGACGGCTTTGCGTCAGAAGGTCAGTACAAAGCAGGCGCCGCCGCCGGGGCGCTTGGCGTGGCGTACCGTGCCGCCCAGGCCGTGAACGAGCTGGCGCACGACGGCCAGGCCCACGCCGCTGCCGCCCTCGCGGGTCGTGAAGAAGGGCGTGAAGATGCGCTGCTCCAGCCCCGGCGCCACACCCGGACCGTTGTCGGCCACCGTCAGCCGCAGCCGTGCGCCACGGCTCAGGCGGGCGTCGATGCTCAGCTTCGGCGCGGGCCGGCCGGCGCAGGCCTGCAGCGCGTTCTGGGCCAGGTTGATGAGCACCTGCTCCAGCTGGGCCGCGTCGGTGCGCAGCGCCAGCGTCTCGGGCTCCACGCTCAGCGTCACCGTGCCACCCGTAGCCTCCCAGGCCGGTTCCACCAGCCGCTGCACGGCTTGCAGCAGCGGCAGGAGCGGCGTGTCGGCCAGCGTCGGCGCGGGTGGCTGGCTGACGCTGCGGTAGCGCTCGACAAAGCCCTGCAGATGCGCCGCGCGCCGCGCCAGCGCCGCGAGCGCCGCCTGCAGCTCCTCGTGCTCGCCCGCTTCCAGCAAGGCCGGCGCGCTGCCGGCCAGCGACGCGATGGGCGTCAGTGAATTCATGATCTCGTGCGTCAGCACCTGCACCAGCTGGCGCCAGGCCACGAGCGTCTCGGTCTCCAGCTCCGACTCGATGGGCGCCAGTGCGGCGAGCCGCCAGGCCTCGCCCTGCACCGTCAGCGCCGAGGTGGCCAGCACGGCGCGCTCCTGGCCATGCTCGGTGGGCAGCGTGACGACGCGCCGGCCGGGTTCAGCGTCCAGCAGCGCCAGCAGCGCGGCGGGCTCGACGGCGCGGCCGGGGGCGATGAGGCGGCGGGCAGCGGCGTTCAGCGCCAGCGGCGGGCTGCCGGCGGTGAGGCGCCACAGCGCCAGCGGCGCATGCTCCAGCGCGGCGTCCAGGTCGGGCCGGGGTGCGGGCGGAGGTTCCGGCGGCAGCGGCGTGGGGCGGTGGGTGAGGCGGGTCAGCGCGACCCAGCCGAAGGCGGCGGCGAGGAGGCCGGCCAGCGCGCAGGCGACCAGCAGGCGTGGGGAATCGAGCGACATGGCGGCACCGGCCGAACTCGCCGTCAGCACCAGCACGGCGGCGACGACGCGGGAGCGCTCAAAGCCCATGTTTGTCCAGCTTGCGGTACAGCGCCGCGCGGCTGACGCCCAGCAGCTTGGCGGCCTGGCTGATGTTGCCGTCGGCCTGGGCCAGCGCGGCCTGCACGGCCTCGCGCTCGCGCTGGGCGAGGTCCAGGCCTTGTTCCAGGGTGGGCGCCACCTCCGGAAGGCCGAAGTCCGCGAACGTGAACACCGGCCCGCGCGCCAGCAGCGACGCGCGCTCGCAGGCCTGGCGCAGCTCGCGCACGTTGCCGGGCCAGCGGTAGGCGGTGAGCCTGGCCAGCGCATCGGGCGTCAGCTCGGCCGCGCGTTTCGCAAACTGCGCCAGGTAGTGCCGCAGCAGCAGCGCGATGTCACCCGCGCCGCGCTCGCGCAGCGGCGGCACGCGCAGCACCACGGTGTTCAGGCGGTAGAGCAGGTCGGGCCGGAAGCGCTTGGCGTCGAACAGCTCGGCCTCGGCCACGTTGGTGGCGGCCAGCACGCGCACGTCGACCGGCACCGGCTTGTCGCTGCCCAGCGGCGTCACCTCGCGGCGCTCCAGCGCGGCCAGCAGCTTGGCCTGCTGCGCCAGCGGCAGGTTGCCGATCTCGTCGAGAAACAGCGTGCCGCCCGCCGCCGCGACGAAGCGCCCGGGCCGCGACTCGCGCGCATCGGTGAAGCTGCCGCGTTTGTGGCCGAACAGCTCGCTCTCCACCAGCGACTCGGGCAGCGAGCCCATGTCCACGGCCAGCAGCGGCCCGGTCGCGCGTGGCGACGCGCGGTGCAGCGCGCGCGCCACCAGCTCCTTGCCCACACCGTTCTCGCCAAGGATGAGCACGCTGGCTTCGCTGGCGCCGACTTGCGCGATCTGCGCGCGCAGCGACTGCATCGCGGCCGAGTCGCCCAGCAGCTCGCCCACCGCAGGCGCCGGTGCTCGCCGTGCCAGCGCGGCCTGCACGCAGGCGAGCAGCCGCTCGTTCGCCCAGGGCTTGGTGATGAAGTCCACCGCGCCGGCCTTCAGCGCCTGCACGGCCAGCTCGACCTCGGCATAGGCCGTCATGACAATGACCGCCGGCGTATCGCGGCGCTCGACGACCTCGCGCAGCAGCGCCAGCCCCGCCGCGCCATCGCTGGCGCCGGGGGCGAAGTTCATGTCCAGCAGCAGCACGTCGGGCCGGGTCTCATCCAGCGCGGCCATCAGCTCGGCGGGCGAGTGGCGCACGGCCACGGGCGCCAACTTGCGCAGTGCCAGCCGCGCTGCCAGGGCCACGTCGGGGTCGTCGTCGAGGATGAGGATCATGAGAGGGCGCGACTCTAAGCGCCCCCCTGCGCCCGGACAAGGCGGTGTCCGGAAGCGGACAGTGCGGGTGTCCGCAAGTGGACGTTCTTCGCGTGGATGAGCCACCTTTCCCGGGGGAAACCGTCTGGCCCGCCTCTTGCAGAAAGCGATGCCATGACGCTGCTCACCTCCTCCACCCCCTGGCGCGGCGCCTGGCGACAGCTGCGCGCCGAGCCAGGCCCGGCGGCCCTCGTCATCGCCGGCCTGGCGCTGGGCCTGGCGCTCGCGCTGCTGACGGCCAGCTTCCTGCAGGACACGCTGTGGCCCGACGGCGACCTGCCCGAGCGCGACCGGCTCGTCACCTTCGAGTTCCGCGCGCGCGGCCCTGGCGGCATCACCACCGAGTGGTTCGGCGACGTGCCCTCGGTACCGCTGGCTGCGGGGCTGCGCGACACCGGCGCGCCGGTCGGCGCCATGAGCCGCGTGCTGGGAACGCAGCTGCTCTCACAGGCCGCAGATGACCAAGGCGGGCAGCGCAGCGCGCGGCTGAACATCGCGCTGGCCGATGCCGATGTGCAAGCCCTGTTTGGCATGCGCCCCTTGGCGGGCGACTTCGCGGCGGCGCTGTCGACGCCCGAAGGCGTCGCGCTGACGGCGCAGGCGGCCGAGCGGCTGTTCGGCACCCAGAGCGCGCTGGGCCGCACGTTCACGATCTCGCTGCCGCCGATGCCCGACGGCTCGCCTGCCGGCCAGTACGCGCTGACCGTGAAGGCGGTGCTGCCCAACCCCAACCTGAATGGCACGCTGGTGTTCGATGCCCTCGCCGGCTTCCACGCGCCGGCCGCCAAGGCCTACCTGAAGATCTCGGACCACTGGTACCAGCCCAACGGCCGCCTGTTCGCCCGCCTGCAGCCCGGCGCCACGCCCGAGCAGCTGACCGGCCTGGCGCAGCGGCTGGCCGACCAGCAACCGCTGCCGCCCGGCTTCCCCTCCGACTTCCTGAAGGGCGGCGGCAAGGCGGCCTACCTGCGCGCGCTGCCGGTGCCAGACATCGGCCTGCACGGTGCGGGCAGCCCGCAGCGCCGGCTGCAGCTGGGCAGCCTCGCGGCGGCGGCCGCCGCGGTGCTTGCGCTGGCCGTCATCAACTTCGTCAACCTGTGGAGCGTGCGCACGCTCAAGCGCCAGCGCGAGATCGGCCTGCGCAAGTCGCTGGGCGCAGACGGCCGGCAGCTGGCCACCCAGTTCTTCGTCGAGGCGGTCGCCGTCGCGGGCCTGGCCGGCCTGGCTGGCCTGCTGCTGGCCTGGTGGGCCACGCCCTGGGCCGAGGTGCTGATGCAGCGCCAGTTCAGCGCGCCGGTGCTCAGCACCGCCATGGTGGCGCTGACCGCGCTGCTGTGCGTGGCCATCGCCGCGGTCAGCGCGCTGCCGCTGACCCTCATCGCGCTGCGTGTGCGGCCGGCCGAGTCACTGGCCGGTCGCAGCCACAACGAGGGCGCCGCCAGCCGCTGGCTGCGCCGGCTCATGACGACGCTGCAGTTCAGCGCCGCTGCAGTGTTCGCGTCGCTGGCGCTCACGGTGCTGTGGCAGGCCCGGCATGCCGGCGTCATGCCGCGCGGCTTCGACGTGGAGGACCGTGTGGCCGTGGACCTGCCCTGGCTGGCCCAGCCCGCGCAGACGATGGCCCTCGTCGAGCAGGTGCGCCGCTGGCCCGAGGTCATTGCCGTCGCCGCGGCCGACGATGTGCCGGGGCGCGACTTCTCCAGCTGGTACGGCGAGTTCCGCGGCGTGGGCGGCAGGTCGACGAGCCTGCGCATCGGGGTGGACTTCACGCCGGGCTATCTGCAGGTGTACGGCATGCGCGTCGTTGCCGGCCGGCTGTCGGCCGACCATGTGGCCGAGGCCGCGCAGCGCGCCGTCGTGCTGGACCGCAGCGCCGTTCAAGCGCTCGGCTTTGCCAGCCCCGAGGCCGCCGTGGGCCAGCAGCTGGGCACGGCGCCCAACATCGACGGCGGGCAGCCCGCCACGGTCGTGGCGGTCATCGACGACATCCGGCTGGAAGGCCCGCGCAGCCCACCCCAGCCGCACGCCATCCGGCCCGTGGTGGAGCGCGGCGCGGGCGTCATCGGCGTGCACACGCGCGACTCGCAGGCCACCCGCGCGAAGCTGGCGGTGCTGGTGCGCGAGCGCTTTCCGGACGTCCACGTCGACGCACTGCCGGTGCGCGACATGCTGCTGCAGAAGGTGGCCGACGATGCGCGGCTGGGCCGCCTGATCGCCATCGCCGGCCTGCTGGCGCTGGGCCTGGCGGCCGTGGGCATCTACGCGCTGGCCGCCTACACGCTGCGCCGTCGCGAGCGTGAGATCGTGCTGCGCAAGCTTCATGGGGCCGGGGCCGGTGCGGTGGCGGGACTGCTGGTGCGCGAGTTCGCCGGCGTGCTGGCCGTGGCCTGCGCGATCGCGCTGCCGGTGGCGGCCTGGCTGTCGCAGCGCTACCTCGCGGACTTCGTCGAACGCGCGCCCGTGGGGCCGGGGTCGGCGTGGGTGTTGCTGGCGTCCGTGGCGCTGCTGGCGTTGGTCACGGCGGTGGCCGTGGCCCGGCACCTGCGCGCGGCACTCGCCATCCGACCCTTGCAAGCGCTGCGCGGCTGAGCGTTGCGCCGACTCCCCCTGTTCCCAACCCTGGCCATGACCCTGCTCACCTCCTCCACCTCCTGGCGCGGCGCCTGGCGCCAGCTGCGCGCCGAGCCCGGCCCCGCCGCCCTCGTCATCGCCGGCCTGGCGCTGGGCCTGGCGCTCACGTTGCTGACCGTCGGCTTCCTGCGCGACACGCTGTGGCCCGACGCCCACCTGCCCGAGGCAGAGCGCCTGGTCGCCTTCGAGTGGAAGGTGCGCCAGCCCGGCGGTGCCACCAGCGAGTGGTACCGCGACGTGCCCACCACGCCACTGAACCTCGCGCTGCGCGACACCGGCGCGCCGGTGAGCGAGATGAGCCGCGTCATCTACTTCCCGCTGCTGATGAGCGCGGTCGACGCGCAGGGCGTGCAACGCCATGCGCGGCTGGCCTCCATCCTGGCCGACCCCGACATCGAAGCGCTGTTCGGCATCCAGCCCATCGCCGGCGACCTGCGGGCGGCGCTCAGCTCGCCCGACGGCGTGGCGCTGACCGAGCAGAGCGCGAACAAGCTCTTCGGCACGACGAACGTCGTCGGCCGGCCCATGGCGGTCACCACCACGGCGGGCGAGCCCGGCCGGGCGCAGACGCAGACGATCACGCTGACCGTCATGGCCGTCATCCCCTCGCCCAGCCTGAACTCCACGCTGATCTACGACGCCATCGCCGGCTTCAATGCGCCGGCCGCCAAGGGCTACGTCAGCAGCTACTCGATGTGGAGCTGGGGCAACGGCCGCCTCTACGCCCGCCTCAAGCCCGGCGCCACGGCCACGCAGGTGGGCGACCTCGCCCAGCGGCTGTTCGAAAAACAGCCGGTGCCGGAGGGCATGCCGGCCGACTTCCTGAAAGGTGGCGGCGCCTGGGCCTATCTGCGCGCGCTGCCGGCGCTGGACATCGGCCTGCACGGCGCCGGCAGCCCGGACCGCCGCCTGCGGCTGGGCAGCCTGGCTGCAGCAGCGGCCGGCGTGCTGGCGCTGGCCATCATCAACTTCATCAACCTGTGGAGCGTGCGCACGCTGAGGCGCCAGCGCGAGATCGGCCTGCGCAAGTCGCTCGGTGCGGGCGCGAGGGCGCTGGCTGCACAGTTCTTCGTGGAGGCGCTCGCCGTGGCCGGCCTGGCGGGTGTGCTGGGCCTGCTGCTGGCCTGGTGGGCCACGCCGGCCGTGTCGGTGCTGATGCAGCACAGCTTCGAGACGCCGGTGTTGTCGCCCGTCATGGTGGCGCTGACCGTGTTGTTGTGCGCATCAATAGCGGCTTTGAGCGCGCTGCCGCTGACGCGCATCGCGCTGCGCGTGCGGCCCGCCGAATCGCTGGCCGGCCGCAGCCACAGCGAGGGCGCGGCCAGCCGCTGGCTGCGCCGCGTGATGACGACGGTGCAGTTCGGTGCCGCCGCGCTGTTCGCCGCGCTGGCCCTCACCGTGGGCTGGCAGACGCAGCACGTGGCCGACATGCCGCGCGGCTTCGACATCGCCAACCGCCTCGCCGTGGACCTGCCGCCCGAGGCGCTGCCCGCGCAGGTGCAGTCGCTGCTGGCGCGCATCCACGGCTGGCCCGAGGTCATCGCGGCGGCGGTGTCGCCCGATGTGCCGGGCCGCGACTGGAGCAAGTGGTTCTCCGAGTTCCGCAGCGCCAAAGGCCAGCCCGTCCACCTGCGCGTCGGCCTCGAGTTCACGCCGGGCTGGCTGCAGCTCTACGGCGTGCGCGTGCTGGCCGGCCAGCTGACGGCCGACCACCGCGCCGAGGCGGCGCAGGGCGGCGCGGTGCTGGACCGCAGCGCGGTCACGGCGCTGGGCTTTGCCAGCCCCGCAGCCGCCATCGGCCAGACGGTGGCCGTGAACAAGCACTTCCGCAACGGCCAGCCGGTCACCATCGTCGCCGTTGTCGACGACCTGCGCTTCGACCGCCCGCGCCTGCCGCAGTCGCCCAACCTGCTGATGCCCGTGGCCGAGCACGGCAGCGGCGTCATCAGCGTGCACAGCCGCGAGCCCGCCGAGACGCGCCGCAAGCTGGCCGCCCTCGTCAACCAGATGCTGCCCGCCGCGCAGGCGCAGGTGCTGTCGGTGCGCGAGCACCAGGCCACCACGATGGCGGAGGACACGCGCCTGGGCACGCTCATCGCCGTCACCGGCGCGCTGGCCTTGCTGCTGGCGGCCGTGGGCATCTACGCGCTGGCCGCCTACACGCTGCGCCGCCGCGAGCGCGAGATCGTGTTGCGCAAGCTGCATGGGGCGGGGGCCAGTGCCGTGGCAGGGCTGCTGGTGAAGGAGTTTGCCGGCGTGCTTGCGGCGGCCTGCGTCGTCGCGCTGCCGGTGGCGGCCTGGCTCACGCAGCTCTACCTCGGCGGCTTTGTCGAGCGCGCGCCGGTGGGGCCGGGGTCGCTGTGGGTGTTGCTGGCGGCGGTCGCGCTGCTGGCTGCCGTCACGGCCGTGGCGGTGGCTCGGCATCTGCATGCGGCGCTGGCGTTGCGGCCTCTGCAGGCATTGAGAGGATGAGCGCTGTGCTGACGTCCGGCGCCGCGATGGACCGCCGCGTGGTGCTGCCGCGCCGCTATGGCCTGGTCGTGCTGGCCGTCGTGGCCGCGCTGGCTGCGGCCCTGCTGCTGGTGCGCTATTGGCCGCGCGGCGTGCCGGTGTCGCGCGCCGATGTGGAGATCGCTGCGGCCAAGCCCGGCGCCTTCCGCGACGTCGTCATCGGCCGCGCGACCGCTTTGCCGCTGCAGTCGGTGCTGCTGGACGCCTCCGAGGAAGGCCGCGTCGAGCAGGTGTTGGTCAAGGACGGCGAGCGCGTCGAGGCGGGCCAGCTGCTGGTCGTGCTCAGCAGCAGCCAGCGCGCGCAGGAATTGATTGCCCGCTCCGCCGAGGCCGCCCAGCAGCTGGCCAACCTTGCCACCTTCCGCGCCGGCCTGATCCAGGCACAGGCCGCGCAGCGCCGCGAGCTGACGCAAGGCGAGTTCGAGCTGGAGCGCCTGGGCCGCCTGCACCAACGCAATGTCGACCTGGCCGCCCAGGGCTTCCTGTCACCCTCGGCGCTGGAGGACTCGGCCGACAAGCTGGCCCTGGCCCGGCGCCTGTTCGCGCAGCTGCAGGCCGATGGGCGCGAGGAGCAGCGCACGCGCGAACAGTCCGTGCAGGCCATGCAGCGTGTCGTGACCGATCTCGACCAGCGCCTGGCCGCCATGCGCACCGCCAGCGAAGGCCTGGCCGTGCGCGCGCCGGTGGCCGGCCGCGTGACCGGCCTGACGCTGCAGGTCGGCGAGAGCCTGCGCAGCGGCACGCGCATCGCCCGGCTGGACAGCCTGGGCCGCTTCAAGCTGGAGCTGCGGCTGGACGAGTTCCACCTCGGCCGCGTGCGCGAGGGCCTGGCTGCCACGCTGGCCCACGGCGGTCGCGAGCACGCGCTGCACGTGGCCCGCATCGACCCGCAAGTCAAGGACGGGCGCTTCTCTGCCGAGCTGGTGTTCGACGCCGACCCGCCGCCGCTGCAGGTCGGCCAGGGCCTGGACGTGCGCCTGACGCTCGGCGAGGCCAGCCAGGCGCTGCTGCTGCCCGACCGCGGCTTCTACGCCGACACCGGCGGCGCCTGGGCCTTCGTGCTGGACGCCGACGGCCGCCACGCCCAGCGCCGCGAACTGAAGCTCGGTCGCCGCGCCGATGGCGTCGTCGAAGTGCTCGGCGGCCTGCGGCCCGGCGAGCAGGTCGTCGTCTCCCCTTACCGCGCTCTCACCGGCGCCACCTCAATCCAACTGCATTGACACCATGTTCAAGCTCAAGCACCTCACCAAGACCTTCCACACCGGCGACATCGAGACCACGGCGCTGGACCACATCGATCTCGACATCGAGGCCGGTGAGTACCTCGCCATCACCGGCCCCTCGGGCTGCGGCAAGTCCACGCTGCTGGGCATCCTGGGCCTGCTGGACGCGCCCAGCGGCGGCGAGTACTGGTTCGACGGCCACAACGTGGCGGGCTGGAACGAGAAGCAGCTCAACACGCTGCGGCGCGGCCGCATCGGCTTTGTCTTCCAGAGCTTCAACCTCATCGACGACCTGAACGTGGCGGAGAACATCGGGCTGGCGCTGGAGTACGGCGAGTTGCCGGCGCGTGAGCGACGTGCGCGTGTGGTGGAGGTGATGGAGCGCCTGGGCTTGTCGCATCGCGCTTCACATCGGCCGAGCCAGCTGAGCGGCGGGCAGCAGCAGCGCGTGGCCATTGCGCGCGCCATTGCGGCGCGGCCGGCCTTGTTGCTCGCCGACGAACCGACGGGGAATCTCGACAGCGCCCATGGCGCCGAGGTGATGCGCATCCTGCGTGAGCTGAATGCGGACGGCACGACGCTGGTGATGGTGACCCACTCGCTGGAACATGCGGCGCAGGCGTCGCGCACGTTGCGGCTGCTGGATGGGCGGGTGGTGGTGGATGCGGTGGCGGCGGTGGTTTGAAGGGTCGCGTTCATCTGTGAGGGGCTGGGCCTCGCCAAGAGCCATTCCTTCATAGATGCAACGCTGCCGGCACGCCCTGCGCGCGCCATGAAGAGACCGAACGCATCCGCGCCCAGCGTGAATTCATGCCGCACCGGCGGCCCCAGTTGAGCCGCCTGTTGGACGACTGACGCCCAGGCGCCAGCCCCAGCCACACCGGCCGCTTAGCATTCGCGCCCATGTCCCCCCTAGTTCGTGGTCTTGCCAGCCTGCTCGCCGCCTTTGCCTTCTGCGCGGCCCAGGCCGAGCCCGGTGCCGGCCCGCTGGAGGTGCAGTTCCGCAGTGTCGCCGTGCCGCAGAACTCGGTGCCGTCGATCGCCCAGGACCGGGCAGGCTTCATGTGGGTCGCCACAGCCAAAGGCTTGACGCGCTACGACGGCTACCGGCTGCGGCCCGTCGAGCTGGCCGGCGACACGGCGGCCCGGCGCAGCCTGGGCTGGGTGCGGGCGCTGGCGCCGGCGGCCGATGGGCGCATGTGGATAGGCACCGAGTTCCAGGGCCTGGTGGCCTACGACCCTGCGCAGGACCGCGTCGAGCGCCATGCCGCCGGCGCACCGCAGGCGCCCATCCGCGCCGTGGCGGCGGCGCCCGACGGCGCTGTCTGGGTGGGCACCATCGGCCGCGGCCTGTACCGCTACGAACCCGGCACCAAGAAGGTCGAGCCGCAGACGCTGACCTGGCAGGGCGAGGCCGAGCACCGCGTGCTGGCCCTGCATGCGGGCGCCGACGGCACGGTCTGGGCCGCCCACTGGCGCGGCCTGGCGCGGCGCGTGAAGGGCGGCTGGCAGGACGTCCCTTTGCCCGACTTGCCGAACGGCGTGCCCGTGCTCGCGCTGGCCCAGGACCGCAGCGGGCGCCTGTGGCTGGGCACGCAAGGCGGTCACGTGGGCGTGGTCGAGCAAGGCCGGGTGCGCTGGGTGCTGGCGCTGGGCATGCCCGTGCAGGCGCTGGCGGAGGACGCCGACGGCCGGCTGTGGGTGGGCAGCAAGAACGGCGTCTACTGGGTGGACGCGGCCAGCGGCGTCGTCGAGGCGCGCCTGCGCCACGACCCGCGCCGCGCGCTGGGCCTGGCCGGCAACGACATCAGCGGCCTGTTGCGCGACCGCAGCGGCGCGATGTGGGTCAGCGGCTACGGCCTGGGCCTGCAGCGCCACCTCAGCCACCCAGCTCTGGCCGTGCGCGGCCCGGATGCCGATGTGGCCGACCCCGCGAGCTCGCTCGTCGAGGCCGATGTGCGCGCCGTGCTGGCGCTGAAGAACGGCGAGGTGCTCAGCGCCACGCAGACCGGCCAGCTGGTGCGCCTGGACGGCCGCCCCGGCCGCGACCTGGCCACGCTGGGCGCCTGGCCCCGCGAGCGGCGCAGCGTGGTCGAGAACCTGGCCGAGGCGGCGGACGGCAGCCTGTGGATGGCCGCCGCCGGCCGCCTGGAGCACCGCTCGGCAGACGGCCGCCTGCTGCACGACTGGCCGCTGGACGGCGGCCGTGCCCAGCAACTGCTGCTGCGCTCGGACGGGAGCGTCTGGCTCGGCATGCAGGAGGGGCTGTACCGCCTCGCTGGCGTCGACGCGCCGGCGCTGGAGCGCGTGCACCTGGCGGGTGGCGCCAGGCTGCACGGCGGCATCTATGTGCTGCGCCAGGCGCCGGACGGGTGCTTGTGGGTCGGCGGCCAGCAAGGCCTGCTGCGCGAACAAGAGGCCGGGGGCGCGCTGCAGACCGTGCCGCAAGCCCCCGGCGAAGGCCTGGGCAGCCCCGCCGTCATGGCCTTGCTGTGGACGCGCGACGGCCGGCTCTGGGTGGACACGACGGCCGTCGGCCTGCACCGCCTCAAGGGCTGGGACAGCCAGGGCCGCGCGCGCTTCGAGGGCATCAGCGAGCGCCACGGCGTGGAGGGCGTGTTCGGCGGCCACCTGCACGAAGACGCGCGGGGCCGCATCTGGAGCCAGCTCAACGTCTACGACCCCAAGGCCGACCGGCTGGACAGCTTCGGCGCCGCCGAGGGCGCCAACTTTGGCAGCTTCTGGTTCTTCGCCAGCACCGAGCTGCCTGGCGGCGGCCTGCTGTTCGGCGGCAGCCGCGGCCTGCTGCGCGTGCAGCCCCAGGCCTGGCAGGCCGACGCCGGCAACCCGCCGCTGGTCATCAGCGGCCTGCGCGTGAACGGCCAGCCCTGGGCGCCGCCACGCACGCCGGCCGAGGCGCTGACGCTGCCGCCGGACAAGCGCACGCTGTCCGTCGAGTTCGCGGCGCTGGACTATGCCGACCCCACCCGCCTGCGCTACGAATACCGGCTGGAGGGCCTGGACGAGGGCTGGACGCGCGTGGACGCCACCGGCCGCAACCCCAGCTTCGGCCCGCTCAAGCCCGGCCACTACACGCTGCAGGTGCGCGCCACGGCCCACCAGGCGTTGTGGGGCGACGAGGTGCTGGCTCTGCCCATCACGCTGCAGCCGGCCTGGTGGGAGACCAACCTGGCGCGCGCCGGCGGCCTGATGGCGGTGCTGGCTGGCATCTGGGGCTGGACGCGCTGGCGCACCCGCCAGCTCCGCCGGCGCGAGGCCGAGCTGGAGGCGCTGGTGGACGAGCGCACGGCGGAGCTGCGTGAGCTAAGCGTCACCGACGCGCTGACTGGTCTGGGCAACCGCCGCCACCTGGAGCTGCGCCTGGACGACGACCTGGCGCTGTGCCTGCGCCGCTTCGAGACGACCGATGCCAAGGGCCCCGGCCCGGACGCCGACCTGCTGCTGATGCTGCTGGACCTGGACCACTTCAAGCGCGTCAACGACCTGCACGGCCACGCGGCCGGCGATGCGGTGCTGGTTCAGCTGGCCGAGCGGCTGCGCGGCGTCTTCCGCGAGACGGATTCGCTGGTGCGCTGGGGCGGCGAGGAGGTGCTGGTGCTGGCCCGTGAGACCGAGCGCCGCGACGCCCCCGAGCTGGCCGCACGCGTCTGCGCCGCCGTGCGCGACCGGCCGTTCGACATCGGCCCGGGCCAGACCGTGCAGGTCACCCTGTCCATCGGCTTCTGCGCCTTCCCGCTGGACCCGCGCCACCCGCGCCTGTGGGACTGGCGCGCCTGCCTGGCGCTGGCGGACTCGGCGCTGTATGCCGCCAAGGCGCAAGGCCGCGACGGCTACGTGGGCGCGCTGCGCAGCCACGGCCTGCCGCCGCGCGAGACGCCCCTGGGGCTGGAGGCCTGGCAGCGCGAGACGCGGCTGGACATGGCCCGCAGCGCGGACGACGACGTGCTCAGTCCAGCCTGAACAGGAAGCGCAACGCCGCAGGCAGCGCTGCCCGCCAGGCGGCCTCGTTGTGCTCGGCGTCGGCGGCGATGTGCAGGTTCAGGTCCTCCCGCCGCAGCTGCCGCGCGAACTGCCGGTGCATGTGGCGCGTCTGCCCCGCCATGCTCCCGCCTTCACGGTTGCCGCAGTAGAGCTGCACCCGCGTTCCCGCCGGCAGCGGCGCCCTGGCCGTGGCCTCGAACAGCTGCGGCGCGGCCCAGTACGACGGGCTGAACAGGCCATAGCGGCTGAACACGTCGCCATGCCACAGCAGGGCCGCATGGCTGATGAGGCCACCCAGCGAGCTGCCGATCAGCGCCGTGTGCTCACGCTCGGGTTTCGTGCGCCAGCCGGCGTCGATGAAGGGCTTGACCGTCCTGGTGATGAAGTCGAGGTAGGCCGCGCCCTCGGCCTTGCCGAGCTGCGCGTGGTCGTAGGGCGCCATCTCGGTGTTGCGCTTCTCGCCGCCGTTGTCGATGCCGACGACGAGGGCCTCGAAGCCGGTCTCCTTGGCCAGCTGGGCCATCGTCTCGTCCACGCCCCATTCGCCCGCATAGCCCGTCGCCGCGTCGAACAGGTTCTGGCCGTCGTGCATGTAGATGACGGGGTGGCGCCGCTGCGGTTCGCTGGCGTAGCTGGGCGGCAGGCACAGGCGCAGCGTGCGGCTGCGCGTCAGGCCCGGCATGGCAAGCGGCGGCGCCAGCACCTGCACGCTGGACAGCGCGGTCGAGGGCGTGGCTCGGGCGGGCAGCGTGACGGCAAGGGGCAGGGTGAGGATGAGGCGGCGTTGCATGCCGTGCAGGCTATCCGGCCGGGCGCGCCCTGTCGCTCGTCATGCGTGGTTCTAGTCCTGCAGCGACCCGGAAGCCGGCGGCCATGACTTCGGAAAGCCACCCACCGGGCGCAGCAAGACCGGGCATCATCTATCGACCAAAACATCCAAGGTCAGGGAGACCGCATGAGATCGTCCGGCATCCTGCGCTCGTGGAACGAGGAGCGTGGCTTCGGCTTCATCGCGCCGGCGCAGGGCGGCGCCGAGCTGTTCGTGCACATCAGCGCCCTGCCGCGAGACGGCTCGAGGCCCATCGTCGGCGAGACGCTCACCTTCGAGCTCGGCCGCGGCAAGGACGGCAGGCCGCAGGCGGTGAATGTCGTTCGAACGGCGGTGGGCGCTGATGCCCCACCGCCGCGCCGGCCGTCCGGCAAGGCCACTCGTGCCCGCACCGGTTCAGGCCTGTCGACGTGGCTATGGCGGGGGGCCACGCTGGTGCTGCTCCTCGTCGCGGGCAGATGGGGCTACGAAACCTTTCATGCGCGCAGCCATCGGCTGCAGCTTGAGAGCCAGCCACCCGCCGTCGCCGCGCCCGACGCGATGCCGGCCTCGACCGCGCACCGCTGCGACGGCCGCACGCAGTGCACGCAGATGACCTCCTGCGCCGAGGCGACCTGGTTCATCAACCACTGCCCCGGCACGAAAATGGACAGCGACAGCGACGGCGTGCCCTGCGAGCAGCAATGGTGCACGGGGCCGGGCGCGCGCTGAGAGCAGCCTGGTCCGCCGGAAAACCCTGGCGCAAATCGGGCTGATCCTCTGACCGCCGCCAGCTTCCGGTGACAAACTCGCCGCCCATTGCATGGGACGGGAGACAGGTGTGTCGGAGAGCACAAACGGGCCATTTCAACTGACCCGCCGCCGCATCATCGGCAGCGGCGCGGCGGCGGTGACGCTGCTGGTGCACGAGCTGGCGCTGGCCGCCAGGCCGTCCGCCGCCCGGCTGCCCGGCGCCCGCCCGCAGCCGGAGGGCTCGCCCGTGCAACCGCACTCGCCGCCCGGCGCGCCCGACTGGTCCGGCGGCCCGGGCAAGGCGCGGTTCCGCATCGACGGGCTGGCCAAGGTGACGGGCCAGAAGATCTACGCCCGCGACTTCCGCGCCGTCGACATGCCGGGCTGGCCGGCCACCGAGCGCATGGCGATGATCCTGCGCGCGACCAACCCGGGCCGGGTCTTCACCGGGCTGGACCTCGGCGCGCTGGCCGGCGTGGACGCGGTGCCGCTGCTGACCATCACGCAGGCGCCGCTGACCGGCTTCACCTGGCCGCAGCGCGACTTGGCCTCGCTGAACCTGAGCCTGCCCTTCTCCAGCGCGGGTGCCGACGGCGTCTACCAGCTGCTGGTGCCGGTGGGCACGGCGCCGCAGTTCTACGGCCAGCCGGTGGCCATCCTCGTGTTTGCCGACAGCAACGCCTACCGCCGCGCCAAGCGCGCGCTGCAGTTCCAGCCCGGCGTCGTGCAGACCGGCGGGTTGCCGCCGCCGCCGAAGCAGCCCTGGGTCATGGCCTACAGCCCGGTCAACTATTTGACGCGTTATGACGTGCCGGGGGTAGCGCCGTTTTCGCAGGTGCAGGTGGGCTACGCGTCCGACCCCTACCAGCCCGACTCCGCCAACCAGCCCGTCAACAGCCAGGCCCGAGCGCTGCGCCAGCGCATCAACGACGCGCTGCAGGCGACCGACCCGCAGGTGCTGCAAATGGGCGGCAGCTACAGCACCCAGGTGCTGGACCCGATGTTCATGGAGCCCGAGGCGGGCCTGGCCTGGCTGGACCGTTCGGGGGCTGGCACGCTCAATCTCGTGCTGGGCACCCAGGCCACCAACGGTGACGCTACGGACAGCTGGGCGATGTTCAGCAAGGACTGCCCGATCAAGGTCGGCACCGTGGTGCTGAACTCCTGCTACCCCGGCGGCGGCTTTGGCGGGCGCGATGTGTCCCCCTTCCCGTCGCTGCTGGCCGTCACGGCCGCGCTGGCCGATGGGCCGGTGCGCATCGCGCAGGACCGCTACGAGCAGTTCCAGGGCGGGCTCAAGCAGCTGGCCAGCCGCATCACCCAGCGCATCGCGGTCGACGCCAAGACCGGCAAGTTCCTCGCCTTCGGCAGCCAGCAGGTGCTGCCCTCGGGCGGGCAGAACAACTACAGCCAGTTCGTCGCCATGCTGGCCGCCTACTGCGGCCTGAGCGGCTACGACATCAAGCAGGCTTACGTCGACGCCATCGCCCAGCCCAGCACTGGCGTCGTGGCCGGTTCCATGCGCGGCTTCGGCGGGCCGCAGGCGAGCTTTGCGGTCGAGACGCTGGTGGACGAGGTGGCGGTGGCTTTGAAGCGCGACCCGATTGAGCTGCGCGAGATCAACGCGCTGCGCGAGGGCGACCGCACCATCACCGGCGCGCCGCTGGCGCAGCAGATGCGGCTGCACGAGATCTGCCGCCTGGCGCGCGCCCATCCGCTGTGGCGTGAGCGCGAGGCGGTGAAGCGCCGCAAGGCGCGTGAGGGCGTGCGCTACGGCGTGGGCTTCGCTCTCGCCAACCAGGCCTACGGCACGGGCAAGGACGGCGTCATGGCCGAGGTGGCCATGGCAACGGACGGGCGGCTGACGGTGCGAACGAATTGCGTCGACATGGGCAATGGCTCGGCGACGACGCTGGCCATCTCCACAGCCGGCTGGCTGGGCCACAACGCGCATGACGTGGTCATGGGCGATGTGGGCAGCTTCAACGCGCTGGACCTGCACAGCGACTCCAAAGGCAGTTGGGCCGACCCGCGCTGGACGGCCAGCTTCGCCATGTCCAGCAGCGCGTGTCTCACCGCCTTCCACCAGGTGCATGTGACCGAGCAGGCCAGCCGCGTGCTGTTCGAGGCCGGGCTGCTGCCGGCGGCGGCCTTGTTGTGGGGTGTGCCGCTGGCGCAGGCGCAGGGGCGCACGAAGTGGGAGGCAGGTCGGCTGACGGCGCCAGGTCTTGCGCCGTTGCCTTTGGCGGCGCTGGCGGCCAAGGTGCAGCAGGCCGGGCTGACGGCGGCGGCGATGGTGCATGGGCTGTACGAGGCTGCCTGGGTGTCGGCGACCTATGCCGTGCCGGCGGGGTCGGCGCTGAAGTTGCCGATCGATGGGTTGTCGTTGCGGGCGGGTGGGGCGTCGACATGGACGCCGGTACTAAGGCAGGACGTGGTGCCGCCGAAGCCGGAGGCGGGGCTGTATGGCCGCAGCCTGTATGCGCCGTCTGGGGTTTTGGTCGCCGTCGAGATCGGACCTCGCAGTTTTGAGCCGCGTGTCGTCGCGGTCGAGTTGATGGTGGACGCCGGCAAGGTGCTGCAGCGCGACCTGCTGCTGGGCCAGGCCCAGGGTGGGGTGGCGATGGGCATTGGCTATGCGCTGCTGGAGAACCTGCCCCTGGAGGCGGGCGGTGCAGGCGACGGGCGGTGGAACCTGGACCGGTATCACGTCGCGTTGAGTGGCGATGTGCCGTTGGCGCGCCTGAACATCACGACGCTTCCAACCGACGAGCCGACGGCCAAGGGCATTGCCGAGGCGGTGCTGTGCCCCATCGCGCCAGCCATCGGCAACGCGATCGCGCACGCCACGGCCCGGCGATTCCGGGCGTTGCCCATCACCGCTGCAGACATCGAAAAGGCCTTGTCATGAGCCAACAACTCGTCGCCGTCCAGTTCCACGTCAACGGCCGACCCGTCAACAAGACCGTCCCCACCGACCTGCCGCTCGTCGACTTCCTGCGCGAAGAACTCGGCCTCTCCGGCACCCGCCTGTGCTGCGGCATCGGCGTCTGCAAGGCCTGCACCGTCGCTGCCCGACGCGCGCCCAGCAGCCAGGCGCAACCCATGCTGGCCTGCTCCACGCCGGTGGCCCTGCTGCAAGGACAGTCCATCACGACGGTGGAAGGCACCGGCAGCATGGAGCACCCCAGCAAAGTCCAGCAAGCCTTCCTCGACCATTTCGCCTTCCAGTGCGGGTACTGCACGCCCGGCTTCGTCATGGCCACCGAGATGCTGCTCGGCCGCCTGCGCGCCCAGCCCGTCAAGCGCGAGCAACTCGACGCGGCGATCGAAGACGCCGTGGGCCAGCACATCTGCCGCTGCACCGGCTACGCCCGCTACCACCAGGCCATCCGCGCCGTCGTGCTGGCGGAGAAGGGCCTGGTGACGGCATGAAGATGAAAGCCCTGTTGCTAACGCTGGCACTCACCGGCACCGCCCACGCAGAGACGCTGTTCGAATACGGCCGCCAATGCGCCGCGCAGATCAGCGAGATCCCCGCCTTCAACTGCATGGCCGGCGAGGAGATCCCCATCACCGTCGACGGCAAGCCCGTGCCGGTCGACAAGGCACCCGCGCGCTGCGACAAGCCCTCGCTGCTGCCCCAGCACGACGCCGGCAGCCAGGGCCAGTGCGTGCCCGGAAGCCGCGCCCTCGTGCTGCGCGACGACAAGACGGCGCAGATCAGCGCCATCTGCCGCAAGCAGGTCGCACGAGCAGCGGGCAGCGCGCTGTTCGACGAGATCAACGTCATCTCGCACAGCCTGAAGGACGGCAAGACCTGCTGGTTCACCGCCAAGGCCAAGGCGCCGCTGACGGCCGCCAGCGGCATCGACGGACGCTGGGTGCCCTCGCCCAGCATGCTCACCCGCAAGCCGCAGCCGCGCAGCCCGGCGGGCGTGGCTGCGCTGCCGGCCGACAAGGTCTGGCAGACGCCGCGCCAGGTCGCCTGGAGCCAGCCGGCCTGCATCAACTGCCACGACAGCGGACCCTTCATGTACTCGCCCTACATCGCGCAGACGACCCAGCTGCCCGGCGACCCGTTCGGCCACTACCAGCCCAAGGCCATCGGCGAAGACTTCAAGCGCGCCTGGGCGCGGCTGCACGCCTTCGGCATCACCACGCGCGGCAACACCTGCACGGCCTGCCACCGCATGGGCAACATGAACTCCTGCAAGGTCGCCATGGACCAGTCCACAGGTCGCGGGCACCAGGAGGGTGGCGACGAATGGTCCAAGAAGTTCCCGCAGTCGCACTGGATGAGCCCCGGCAACCTGCACAGCAAGGCGCAGTGGGATGAGCAGTTCAGCGAGAGCCTGAAGAAGCTGGCGGCGTGTTGCGAGGACCCTAAGGGGGCGGGGTGCAGGGTGGTGGAATATGGGCCGAAAGGCAGTTCCAGGAAATGACAGAGACCGTTCCTGCTCTCCGGCTGATCGCGGCAGCTTTTGAATCACAGTCAGCGCTTATGGCGCTCCTCAATGCCGAACCGCAGTTGATGAACGAGCGGACCGGCTTGGGCGAGACGCCGCTCCACTACTTGGCGGTCGAGAATCAGCTTGACGCGGTGCGGTTGCTCATCGCTCGCGGTGCAGCGGTCAGCACCTTGAACGAATGCCGTACAACGCCGCTGTCGGACGCGGCAAGCTTGGGGTACGAGGAGATGGTCGGGCTGCTACTCGAACACGGAGCCATGCTCCACGTACCGGGACAGGAAGAGCCGGTGTTGCACGGCGCCGTCCGTCACGGCACCGTGCAGGTCGTTCAACGGTTGCTGATCGCCGGCGCGTCTCCTAACGAGGTCGACGACATGATGCAGACGCCGTTGCACGTCGCGGCGGAGAGTGACGATTGCGTGCCGGTGCTGCAACTCTTGCTCGGCGCAGGTGCGCAAACGTCGTTGCGTTGCTCGTTTGGCGACACGCCGCTGGACTTGGCGCTACGCCGGGGCAGTTCCCGCTGTGCGGAAATACTGGCGAAATTCAACTGAACTGGCCGACCTGCGCAAACTGATCGCGCGGCGTCCCGACTCCAAATGGATGTGAGTTGCATCGCCCAGTCCTTGACCCATCGCAAACCCTTCGCATCGCCGGCTGACTAGCATCGCACGCGTCCATAGACAGCGTCCCCATGAGTCAAGCCTTGCCGTCGTCCTCGTCCCCGTCTTCTCGATCCCAGCCCGCAGCAGTCCCCGTCATCGACCGCGCCGCCCGCATGCCCGCGCGCAAGGAGATCCGCTCCTGGCTGACCCCCATCTCGCAACCGCAGACCCTGCGCGCCGTGGCGCTGCTGCTGCTGGACTTGGCGCTCTTTGTCGCCGCGATTGCCGGCGTGGTGCTGTTGCCGGCGTGGTGGATGAAGCTGCCCGTGGCGCTGGCGGCGGGCTTCGTCATCGGCCGCCTCTTCATCATTGGTCACGACGCCTGCCACCAGAGCTACACGCCGCACCGCCGGCTCAACCGCTGGCTCGGCCGCATCGCCTTCCTGCCTTCGCTGACGCCCTACAGCCTGTGGGAAGTGGGGCACAACGTGATGCATCACGGCTTCACCAACCTCAAGGGCAAGGACTTCGTCTGGCAACCGCTCACCCCAGCGGAATACGCCGCGCTGACGCCGGCCCGCCGCCTGCTGGAGCGCGTCTACCGCAGCGGCTGGGCGCCCGGCCTGTACTACTTCATAGAGATGTGGTGGCTGCGCATGCTGTTCCCCAGCAAGCGCTACATGCCGGCGCGCCGTGGCCTGTTCGTGGCCGATGGCCTGCTCGCCGTCACGGCGGGCGTGGTGTGGATTGCCACCCTGGTGTGGGCGGCGCAGGCCACCGGCCAGTCGGCGTGGGCGCTGGTTGCACTGGGCTTTGCCGTGCCGTTCGCGTTCTGGAACGCGATGATCGGTTTCGTCATCTACGTGCACCACACCCATACCGAGGTGCGCTGGCATGAGGACAAGGCGCAGTGGTCGGCCAGCGACCCGTTCGTGTCGACCACCGTGCACCTGACCTTCCCGTTGAAGATCGGCGGCCTGCTGCACCACATCATGGAGCACACCGCCCATCACGTGGACATGAGCATCCCGCTGTACAAGCTCAAGCAGGCGCAGGCCCTGCTCGAAACTGCGCTGCCGGGCCGCATCATCGTGCAGCGCTTTTCATGGCGCTGGTATGCGCAGACGGCCCGGCGCTGCAAGCTGTACGACGTGGCCAGCGCGCGCTGGATGGACTTCAGCGGCCGGGTGTCCGAACCCACGACCTGGGGCCGTGTGGCCAGTTGAGGCGTCAGCCGCGAACTAAGCGCATCAGCCGGCCCCGATAGTCCGGCCGCCCCACTTCGGCACTCAGCAGAACCTCGCTGAAGTCGAACCCCAGCGCCGCCATCCGCTTGCCGAACGCGGACCGATTGCCGCGGTTGGGATCGACGATGAGCAGCTCGCTGCGTGGCAGCGCATGCTTCTCGATGAAGGCCGCCAGCGCGCCACCGTCGTCACGCTCATAGAGCACGTCGCTGCCGATGATGAGGTCGAAGCGGCCCTGCACTTGGGGCGCGCCACCTTCCGAGGCCACCGCGTCCTCGCTCCAGTCGCCATGGCAGTAGCGCATCGGCGCCAAGTCGTTCAGGCGCAGGTTCTCCAGCAGGAAGGCTGCGGCCAGCGGGTGGATGTCGCTGGCCGTGACCTCGGCGCCGCGTCGGTGGCACACCAGGCTGGCCAGCGCCAGGCCGCAGCCGATCTCCAGGATGCGCTCGCCCGCCGTCAGGGGCCGCACCGCCATCGCGGCCGCCAGGTGCAGGCCGGAGGGCCAGACCTGGCCGAACAGCGGCCATTGCGCCGACGAAATGCCCAACGCGGAGGCCGCACCGGCGGCGTCGGCAAACTGGTCGTTGTCGAGCAGGGAGCGGACCCGCAGGTCCGCCGCGCCAGCGATGGACAGTGTCTGAACCTTGATGTCGTAGCCGGGCATGGGCCCTCCAGGGTGATCGCAATGCGACACGGGGAGGTCAGCGCCGCTGGGTCACAGCGGCCAGGCGACAGGCCGGCGGGGCAAGACGGGAACGGGCGGCTGGGCGCCGCCGTGGGTCAGAGTATGCGGCGCAAGCGCTGCGCGTCAGCTCATCAGGTCGTAAGGCCCGCCGCGCTCCAGTGCCTGCTTGTACGCCGGCCGCGCATGGATGCGGGCCAGGAAGTCCTTGAGCTTGGGGTACTTGTCGATGGACCCGCCCCGCGCGGCGGCCGCTTCCAGCGGGAAGCTCATCTGCACATCCGCCGCCGAGAACTCCGCGCCGGCAAACCACGGCCGGGCGCTCAGTTCGCCTTCGAGGAACTTCAGCTGCGCGTCGATGTTGGGCTGCACGAAGCTGGAGAGCACCTTGTCGGCAATGCCCTTGGCGATGGGCTTGACGAAGAAGGGCATGGGCGCGCGCTTGATCTTGTTGAACACCAGCTTCATCACCAGCGGCGGCATGGCCGAGCCCTCGGCAAAGTGCATGAAGTAGCGGTAGTTCAGCAGCTCCTGCTCGCCCGTGGGCTTGAGCCGCCCCTGGCCGTGGCGCTCCACCAGGTACTCCAGGATGGCGCCGCTCTCGGCCACCGTCAGCCCGCCCTCGGTGATGACGGGGCTCTTGCCCAAGGGGTGGACCTTGCGCAGCTCTGCTGGCGCCAGCGAGGTCTTGCTGTCGCGCTGGTAGTGCTGGATCTCGTAGGGCAGGCCCAGCTCTTCGAGCAGCCAGAGCACGCGCTGCGAGCGGGAGTTGTTGAGGTGGTGGACGGTGATCATCAACCGAGTGTAGGCAGGCACCGCCAAGGGATTGCGGCGGCGTGGCGGCGCTCCTAGGCTGGCCTCACCCCACCGAAAGGAGCACGCCCCATGGCAACCTGGCCCACGCTCGAAATCGCCAAGCTCGTCGTCGGCGTGCTGACGCCGCTGTCCGTGGCCCTGCTGGGCTGGCTGTTCAGCCGCCAGCTAAAAAGGCTGGACCTGAGCAACTGGACCAACCAGAAGCTCATCGAGAAGCGTCTGGCCATCTACGACGAGATCGCACCGCGGCTCAACAAGCTGCTGTGCTTCTTCACCTGGGTGGGCTATTGGAAGACCGTCTCGCCCGCCGATGCCATCCAGGCCAAGCGCGAGCTGGACCGCACGCTCAACATCTACCGCCATGTCTTCGACGCGGAGGTCTACGACGCCTACCAGGACTACATCCACGTGCTGTTCGATACCTACACCGCGCCGGGCCATGACGCGCGGCTGCGGGCGCTGATCTGGGGCCCCGACGGCGACCGCCGCGTTGACTGCGGCTACACATGGGATGAGGGCTGGATGGCCAACTTCTCGGCGCCCGGCCAGGCCGCCGACAAGGCCGAGGTGCGGGCCCGCTACCAAGCCGTGATGGCGGCGCTGACGCGCTCGCTGGGCGTGTCAACGCCCGGCGCCGGGTAGTGCGCGCTCCACAATCCGCCGCATGGCCTCCACCCCGCGCATCCTCGTCACCGGCGGCAGCGGCTACATCGCCGGCGTGCTGATCCGCCAGCTGCTCGCCGCCGGCTGGCATGTCAACACCACCGTGCGCGACCTGGCCCGCGAGCCGGCACTGCGCCAGCTGCTCGGCGCGCACGCAGGCGAGGCGCGCGATCAATTGCGCTGCTTCGCCGCCGACCTGCTGCACGACGCCGGCTGGGCCGAGGCGGCGGCCGGTTGCAGCCATCTGGCCCACCTCGCGTCGCCGCTGCCGGCCGGCGTGCCGCGTGATGCCAACGAGCTGATCGTCCCCGCCCGCGACGGCGCGCTGCGGGCGCTGAAGGCCGCGCGGGACGCGGGTGTGCAGCGGGTGGTGATGACCTCCTCCGTCGCGGCCATCGCCTACGGCCACGGCCCCGGCGAGCACCGCTTCACCGAGCGTGACTGGACGCGGCTGGAGGTGCCGGGCATCCCGGCCTATGTGCAGTCCAAGACCGTGGCCGAACGCGCCGCGCGCGACTGGGTGGCGCGCGAGGGTGGCGGGCTGGCGTTCTGCACGGTCAACCCATCTGTCGTGTTAGGCCCCGTGGCCAGCGCCGACTACTCGGCCAGCGTCGTCCTCGTGCGCAGCCTGCTGGAGGGCCGCATCCTCGCCCTGCCCCGCATCGGCTTCGGTATCGTCGACGTGCGCGACGTGGCCGAGCTGCACTGGCGCGCGCTCACCGCACCCGACATGGCCGGCGAGCGCTTCATCGCCTGCGGCGGCTTCCACTGGCTGCGCGAGATCGCGGCCGTGCTGCGTGCCGAACTTGGCGAGCACGCCCGGCGCGTGCCGACCCGTCAACTGCCCGACTGGGCCGTGCGGATGCTGGCCCAGGTCAGCCCGACGGTGCGCGCGGCGGCGAGCGAGCTGGGGACGGTGAGGCACCAGGATTCAACGCATGCGCGCGAGGTGCTGGGCTGGGCGCCGAGGCCGCCGCGCGAGGCCATCGTGGCGACGGCGCGGGACCTGATCGCGTTGGGGGTGGTGCGGCGCTAGGGCGGGTCGCGACCCGCCGTTTCGGTGCGGACGCCAGCAGTGAGGGACGGGGTGTTGCCGCCAAACGGCGGGTCATGACCCGCCCCGCCCGGATGCCGGTGCCTGGTGCCCATGGTCGTTCTGCCACGCCGGCAGCGGCGCACCGCAGTCGCGGCAGAAGCGGGCATCGGGCGCATGCCCTTCGCTCAGGCACTCGTGGCAGGTGCGCGTGGTGGGCGTGCGGCCCATGCGCTGCGCGGTGAACTCGGCGCTGACGATGCCCGTCGGCACGGCCAGCGTGCCCCAGCCCAGCAGCATCATGAGCGACGCGATGACGCGGCCCAGGTCGGTCTTGGGCGTGATGTCGCCAAAGCCCACCGTCGTCATCGTCGTGATGGCCCAGTACACGCCCACCGGGATGCTGGTGAAGCCATGCGCCGGCCCTTCGACGACGTACATCAGCGTGCCCATGATGGTGACCACCATCAGCACGAAGGACATGAACACGAGGATCTTGCGCCGCGACGCCGCCAGCGCGCGGCCCAGCATGGCGAACTCCGCCACATAGGCGCCCAGCTTGAGGATGCGGAACAGCCGCAGCAGCCGCAGCACGCGCACATCGATGAGCGCATGCAGCCCCGGCACCAGGATGGCCAGGTAGGTGGGCAGCACGGCCACCAGGTCGATGATGCCGAAGGGGCTGCGCGCATAGCGCAGTGGCTGCCGCACGCAGGACAGCCGGGCCACGTACTCCACGGTGAAGATCAGCGTGAAGGTCCATTCCAGCACCGTGAACACGCTGCCCCAGCGGGCGTGCACGGCGGCCATGCTGTCCAGCACGACCACCGCCACGCTGGCGAGGATGAGGCCGATCAGTGCGAGGTCGAACGCCCGCCCGGCGCGCGTGTCGGCTTCGAAGATGACCGTGTACATGCGCAACCGCCAGCCGGCAGCAGCACCTTGGAGCGGCGGGGTGACGTCATCGGGATGCTCGGCGGGGCTCATGGCGGCATGCTAGCTGTGGGCCCCGCGTCAGCGTCAGTCGCAACCCAACTTGCGATAGGCCGTGCGCGCGTCGAGCAGCCGCTTCTGTGCTGCCTTCAGTTCGGCACCGACCTTGGCTGCGTCCTCGGCCGCTTCGGCCATGGGCAGCTCGCGGTCCAGGGCTCGACATTGCCGCTGGGCCTCAGGGCTCAGGCGCTGTCGTCGCCCGAACTGATCGACCTGCTGGGCGTTCATGCCCGTCAAGGGCTTGATGGCCTCGGCCATGCCTTCTCGCAAGCGTTCGTTGCGAACATCCTGCCCTTGCAACTCCCGGCCGCTGGACTTGTTCAGGCCGCGCGTTGGCTCGACATCCACCTTCGTGGCGCCCAGGCAGGGCGAGTCGGAGTAGTTGACCTTGCCGCCTTCCTCGCACTTGTAGACCGTGCGGCTGGCCTTGGGCAACGT
Organism: Pelomonas parva; assembly: GCF_043555835.1. Classification (NCBI taxonomy): domain Bacteria; kingdom Pseudomonadati; phylum Pseudomonadota; class Betaproteobacteria; order Burkholderiales; family Sphaerotilaceae; genus Roseateles; species Pelomonas parva. Next base: position 604,474 of record NZ_JBIGHV010000003.1, read on the forward strand.
CTGCGCAGTGGCGACAGTGGTGCACAGCAGCAGAGTGAGTAGCGACAGCAACTTCATGGGCGATCTCCGTCCGGCGACCGCGCATGCTAACCAGTGCTAACGAGCCAGCAGCTGCCACAACGGCTTGCTGCTCCAGCGGTGGATCAGGGCTCAACGATGGCGTTCCGGCTCTTTCGTCGAACCGCCGGACAGCAGATTTATCAACGTTGAAGCGATCACGTCACCGAGGCTTTGGTTGCCGGCTTGCGCGCGCAGCCGGTCGGCGCGTGCATCCTGCAGGCGGGCCACCTCGCGCATCCCGTCCTTCTGAGCGGCGATGGCGCGCTGTTCGCTGCGGTCCGCCTCGGCTGTCAGGCCGGGGTCTTTCATGGGCGTGGAGGCACACCCAACGGCAACAAAGGCCCAGGCAGTGATGACGACGGTTCGTTTCATCGCGCGAAGCCTAACGCCCCCGCCGCTGCCACAACGGCTTCTTCCCCTTCAGATGCCGCTCAATCCCGTCGTTCAACCGCGAGCGCAGGTCAATGACTGCCTCGACATGCCCGAACACCTCCGGGAAGCGCAAATCCAGCCACAGCCACAGCGTGCACTGCCGCAGCGCCTGCTCCATGCGGTCCAGGCGGCTGTGTTCGTCGACGTCGTCCAGGAACCAGGGCGTGCCGGCCTTGCCGGTGCGGGCGTGGCTGGCGGCCCAGGCCTGGAACTGCTCCACCACCTGCGGCAGCCGGTCGTCCACCGGTGCCTGCGCGTAGCGGAAGCGCTCCTGCAACGGCAGTGAACCGGCTTGGCGGTCCAGCATCTCGGCCAGGCCCAGCATCTGCTCCAGCTCGGCCACCTCGAAGTGCGCGTCGTCCAGGCGCAGCTGCTGCATGAAGACGGTCAGCACCTGGTGCAGGCTGCTCACGCCCAGGCGCTGGGAGATCGTCTGCACATGGCGCCAGTTGGGCGCCACCGGGCACTTGAAGTCGCGCGGCGCGCGCGGCTCCTTGGGCAACAACTCGCGCAGCGTCTTCATCGCGTCGGCCTCGGCCTCCTTCAGCACGCTGACGAAGCCCTCGTCATGCATGCCGTAGCGGCCCGCGCGGCCGGCGATCTGGTGCACCTCGCTGACGCTCAGCTCGCGGTCGCCGACGCCGTCGAACTTGGTCAGCGTCGAGAACAGAACGCGGCGGATGGGCAGGTTCAGGCCCATGCCGATGGCGTCCGTCGCCACCAGCACCTGGCTGGCGCCGACCGCGAAGCGCTCGGCCTCGCGGCGGCGCACCTCGGGTGGCAGCGCACCGTAGATGACGCTGACCGCGTGGCCGTTCTGCGAGATCTGGTCGCGCAGCATCAGCACGTCGCGGCGGCTGAAGGCCACCACCGCGTCGCCCGATTTCAGCTGTGTCATCGGCACCGGCGCGGGCATCAGCTGCACCTGCTGCTTGCGCTCGAACACGCGCTTCTCGGGCTTCTCGCCGCACAGCTGCAGCAGCCGCTCGATGGCGGGCGCCGCGTAGGCCGACGCAATGATGATCAGCTCGCGCGCCGGCACGCCGACGATGGCCTGCGTCCACGCCCAGCCGCGCGAATCGTCGAAGATCATCTGCGCTTCGTCGATGACGGCCACGTCGATGGTGTCGCGCGTGTTGACCATCTCGATGGTGCTGCTCACGACGCGCGCGCCGTTGGCCGGCACGTTCTCTTCACCCGTCAGCAGCGAGCAGGGCACGCCCCGGCCGACGAGGCGGTCGCGGCCTTCGAGTGCCAGCAGCCGCAGCGGCGCGAGGTAGGCGCCGTCCAGCGCCTGCGCCAGCCGCTCGAAGGCCGAGTACGTCTTGCCGCTGTTGGGCGGGCCCAGGTACAGCGTCACCTTGCGGCCCAGCTTGCGTGCCGCGTCGAAGCTGTCCGGGTAGCCCTGGAAGGCCAGCTCGCGGCCCAGGCTGGCGAGGGTGCTCTGCTCCTCGACCTGCTGCTCCCAGCGGTCCTGGGCGCGGGTCAGCGCGGCCTTCAGGTCGTCGTAGGGCATGGGCACGCCGCACTCGGCCTGCAGGCGCGGCAGCAGCGAGGCCAGCTGGAAGGCGTCGCCCAGCGCCTCGCTGCGCGCGACGAGGTGGTTCAGGTGCAGCGTCAGCTCGGCGGTGTACGAATACTCCGGCGCCTGGCCAAGGTTGTGGCGCAGCGCAGCGGCATCGCCATCGCGGAAGAAGGCCCACACCGGGCCTTCCGGCACCGGCACGCGGTGCGACAGGTCGATGCGCCAGCCCTCGTGCGCCAGCATGATCGGGTGCACGCACAGCCGGGTGAACACCAGGCCCTCGCGGCGCAGGCCCTGGCTTTCGAGCTGCTGCAGGCGCTGCTGCAATTGCGGGCGCAGCGTGTTGGTCTGCGGTGTGGCTTCCAGCTGCGCGAGCGCGACGGCGATGTGCGCCGGCAGTATCCAGCGCGCCGGCCGGCCACCGCCGGCGGCGCGGGAGATCTGGATGCAGCCCATGCGGTCCAGCGCGTCGTCGCTGCCGTCGTCGAGGTCGTCCGGCGTCAGCACCTGGGGCAGCGCATGCGCCGCCTGGCGGATGCGCGCCCAGTCTTCAGGCGCCAGGCCGGCTGGGAAGCGGGCGGCGTGGCTGGGTTGCGGGAGGGGGAAGGCCGGCGCGGGCGGCTTTGCCGGCTTGATGGCCGGCGATGAGGGGACTTCTGGGTTCACGGCGGAAGTGGAACACAGGCGGGCCGCCTGCTTCGTTAGGCGCTGGAGCCGGCCCAGGTGGCAAAGGACGCGGCGGCGTAGAACGCGCCGAAGAGGCCGCCAACCAGCGCCTCCGAGCGGGACAGCACGAAACCTTCCATCGCGCGGCCATGCTTCGCCTGCACGACCATGTAGAGCAGCCACGCAACGAGGTAGGCCACGAAGGCGCCGGCAATCCACAGCGGAAAGCCCTCCGGCTTGCTGATGAGCAGATAGGCGCACAACCCGCCCCACACCCATTCGATGAAGGAGAAGGCGATGACCGTCATGCTGTTTTGCCTGCCCGAACGAAGCAGGCCGCAATCCACGACTTGCGCGGCGCCGATGGCCACGGCGCAAAGCATCAGGGGCGAGTCGATTTCCATGTGAAGCGGGCGAAAACTCGGCGGCGCGATTGTGGGGCTGGTGATGTACCTGGCCTGGCACCGGCCCCAAGCGTCGGCAGAATGCCCGCAAGCCTTTTCCGTCGGATACCGCCGCCCGTCTTTCAACCATGATCCCAGCCCCCATCAGAGCCGAAATCCTCGAACGCATCCGCCGTGCCGAAGCGGAGCACGATGTCAAGGTGCTGCTGGCCGTCGAGTCCGGCAGTCGCGCCTGGGGCTTCGAGTCGGTCAACAGCGACTACGACGCGCGCTTCATCTACATCCATCGCCGCGACTGGTATCTGTCGGTCGGGCTTGAGGAGAAGCGCGATGTCATCGAATACCCCATCGTCGACGACATCGACCTGAACGGCTGGGATCTGCGCAAGGCGCTGCGGCTGTTCTGGAAGTCCAATCCCGCTTTCGTCGAGTGGGTCCAGTCGCCCATCCTTTACGCGGAGCTGGGCAGCTTTGCGACCTGCGCGCGGCAGCTGCTGCCGGACGTGTACTCCTGTGTCAGCGGCGTGCACCATTACCGCAGCATGGCCAAGACCAACTACCGCGGCTACCTGAAGGCCGAGCAGGTGCCGCTCAAGAAGTACTTCTACGTGCTGCGGCCGTTGCTGTCGGTGCGCTGGCTGGAGCGCTATGGCGCGGCCGCGCCCATCGAGTTCGGCAAGCTGCTGCATTTGATCGACGACCAGCCGGCCCTGCTGGCCGATATCCACGCGCTGCTGGCGCGCAAGCGCGCCGCACAGGAGCTGGGCCTGGCGGCGCCGGTACGGAGCATCGACGCCTTCATCGAAGCCGAACTTGCGCGGCTGGAAGGCTTCAGCCCCAAGTCGCCCGACCGGGTCGACGTGCTGCCCAAGCTCGACGAAGTCTTCCATCAATGCCTGGCCGAAGCCTGGGCTCAGTCGATCCCACCCCCCACATTCACGACATGCTGAAGCGCCGCCTCGTCGTCGTCGCCCTGCTGCTGGCGCTCGCCATCCCGGCCGCCTGGTGGGCCGTCATCACCTTCAGCCCCGAGATCTCCATCGACCTGTCGAAGCAGGAGATCCAGGCGCAGCTGGACCCCAGGTTCCCGGCGGAGAAGTGCCTGTTCGCCTGCCTGGAACTGCGCGAGCCCAAGGTGCGGCTGGATGCGGGCCCGGACCGCGTCGGCTTCACCGCCCAGTTCGTCGCCACGCTGGGCAAGCGCAAGATGCCCGGCACGACGACATTCACCGGCAGGCCGCGCTACGAACAAGGCACGGGCAGCTTCTACCTGGACGACGTGCAGGTGACGGAGTTCCAGATGGCGGGCAACGCGCCGGACTTCGACGAGGTGGTGCGCGTGCGCGGGCCCAAGGCCATGGCGGCCATCCTGCGCAATGTGCCGATCTACACGCTGAACGCAGATGGCAAGCATGGCGCCCTGGCCAAGCTCGCCCTGCGCTCCGTGCAAGTGGTGGACGGCAAGCTGCGCATCACCTTCCTCAACCCGTTGGGCTGGTTCGGGCGTTAGACGCCGCGCAAGGCACTTTGGTGGACATTCGGCAGGTGGGCGAGGCGCCGCTGGCGTTGAGCGTCAGCTACCCGAAACCAGTAGCTTCGCATCCGGATACGTCTGGCCGAAACGTGCTGCTTGTTCCGCGCTGATGCCGATCAGCAAAGTGGCCGAGCTGTCCCAGCAGACGATCTCGAACAAGGCGCCGTCCAGCTGGGGCTTCAAGGCTGCACTGCCGGTCCATAGGCGTTGGTTGCCATCCGCAAAAGGGGGCTCGGTCACGTCGAAACGGGTGCCCAGCGGGAAGGCACTGAAGACGCCCCAGATGAACTGCAGGCCATCCTGTGACAGCAGTCGCTCAAGCGCCGCGCCGGTCCACCAGCCTTCAGGCTCGTTGTTGGGGTGACGGTTGGTCTCGACGTCCGACACGTGCCAACTGAACTCGGAGGCGGACAGGCCCAGCGCCTGCAGCATTGCACGCACGTCCGTGAACCAGGCGACCTGGGAAGTCTTCTCAAGGACGAGGTTCATCGCCGCTCAATCCAGGGGCCAAGGCATCGCCTTGGGCATCTTGCTTGCATCCTCCGGCTCAACCGGCTTCGCGCGCTTGACCGATGGCACGTCCGCCGCCCGCCACCACGGCGTCACCGCGTCGCCATGCGCCGGCTCGACGGCCTCACCCAGCCTTGGCATCAGCAACTGTGCGCCCTGCTGCGGCGCCAGTTCCAGCAGCGTCTCCGCCGGCTGGTCCCAGTCGTGCAGCGCCAGTGCGAAGGTGCCCCAGTGCACCGGCAGGAAGGCGCCGCCGCCGAGGAACTGCAGCGCCTTCAGCGCGTTCTCCGGCCCGAGGTGGATGTCGCCCCAAGACGGGTGGAAGGCGCCCACCTCCAGCATGACGAGGTCGAACGGCCCGAAGCGCTCGCGGATGGCCGCGTACTCGCTCGTCAGCCCCGTGTCGCCGCTGAAGAACACGCGGTGCTTCGGCGTCTCGATGACGATGGACGACCACAGCGTCGCGTTGCGGTCGGTCAGCGAGCGGCCCGAGAAGTGTTGCGACGGCGTGGCGTGGATGCGCAGCTCGGCGCCCGGCGCCTGCCAGTGCTCCCACCAGTCCAGCTCGACGATGCGCTCGGGTGGAACTCCCCACGATTCGAGGTGGGCGCCCACGCCGAGCGACGTGATGAAGGGCACGTGCTGCAGCTTCACCAGTTCCTTGATGGTGCCGATGTCGAGGTGGTCGTAGTGGTCGTGCGAGATGACGACGGCGTCAAGCTTCGGCAGCGCCTTCAACGCCAGCGGCACAGGCTGGAAGCGCTTGGGCCCGGCCAGCTGCGACGGAGATGCGCGCTTGCCCCAGACGGGGTCGGTCAACACGCGCAGGCCGTCGATCTCGATCATCACCGTCGAGTGGCCGAGCCAGGTCGCGCGCAGGCCGGTATCGGTGGGCTTGAGCCAGGCGTCCAGCGGGTTGACCGAGGGCAGCGCACTGGCCGGCGTGCGGCGACCGTCCGCGCAGATGAAGTCGCCGATGGACGGCCGCTCGGTGCTGTCGCGCAGGCCCGGCTGGATGGGGTGCAGGTTGCGAAAGCCCTCGCCGGTGTCGGTCACGCGGTACAGCTTTGAGCCCCGCATGCGTTCGAGGCGGAGGCCGGTGGCGCGTTTGCCGAGGGATTTCATCGTCAGGCCGAAACAGCTGCAGGGCCCGTCGATGTGGCGGCGGGGGCCGGTGTTTCAAGCCCGTGTGCGGCACGCGCCTTCAGGCATTGCTCGTCGCCCGGCTGCACGCTGCGGCAGGTGCTGGAGCGCAGCTCGTAGATGCTGCAGCCGACCGCTTGCCCCACCTCGCCCTGCAGCGCCACGCAACGCACCGGCCGCGCCTCGGTGCCAGCCATGCAGCGGTGCAGCGTGCCGACGGGCCGCGTCAACGCCACGGGCACCGTGCCGCCGGGGGCGTCGTCGGCCTCGGCCCAGTAGAAGGACACGCGGTACACCGCACAGCAGGCGCCGCAGCGCTGGCATTCGAGGTCGGCGCTCATGGCGGCCATTGTGCTGGTCGGCGGCGCGTGCAAACCGTCACAGGCATGCCCCTTGAATTGGCCTTGCCCGGCAGCATGTGCACCTCATCGCGTTTCAAGGAGTCTGCCGGTGTCTTCCGTCGTCCGCCTCGCCGTCCCCAACGAACTGCTGTCGCTCGTGCGCCTTGCTCAACTGCTCGAAGGTGTCGAGCACCGGGCGGTGGACCCGCATCAATACCGCCTGCTGGCCGAGAAGCTCGGTGCCGAGCTGAGCCAGCACCAGGGCCACGATGCCTTGTCCGGCCTGCTCGACCATTTCCCCGCCGCCGCCGAGATCTACGAGAACCTGCAATACGGCCACGCCGGGTTGGTGCGTGCGCCGCTGGAAATGTCGCTGGCGTCGGAGCTGGCAGCGCGGAGCTTGCTGGAGCGGGTGCGGCGCGGCGGCTAAGGTTGCGCTGGCCGTCGCCATGGCCGATGTCGGCGGCATCGTGCGGGCCCAGAATGGGCGCCCTTGTTCTGCCGCGCCGTCACGATGAGCCTGCTGTCCTCCACCCGCCGCGCCCTGCTGGGCCTGGTCGCGGGCCTGCCCATCTTCCGTGTGGCGCAGGCGCATGGCCCCGACGCATTCACGCTGACACCGCAGTTTCAGGCCGGCCAGGGTCACGAGTACATGATGACCACGCTGCAGCGCCGGCAGGGCGCCGTGTCGCGGCATGCGCGCTCGCGCGTGCGGCTAGAGGTGGTGGCGCCCCACGGCGACGGCTGGCGGCTGCGCTGGATGGAAATGGACAGCGAGCTTCTGGAACCCCCGGTGCCGTCCAGCGCGCTGGCGGACCCATGGGACCGCGTCGCCATTGACTTCTTCATCAGCGCGCAGGGCGATTTCCACGGCCTGGCCGATCCCGAGGCAATGCGCGCTCGCATGGAGGCCACGGTCGAAGGGCAGCTTGCCCAGATGGCCCTGGACCCCGGGAACGCGCCGCAGATGCCGCAGATCCGTGCCGCGATGCGGCAGTTCGTGGACAACCCCGACTTCCTCGGTCAGCAGTTGCTGAAGCAGCCCAAGCTGCTGCTTGGCGCCGTGGGGCGGGACTACCGCGTCGGCGAGCCGCTGGAGCTGCGCGGCGGGGTGCCGTCGCCGCTGGGCACGGGCGAGATCCCCATGCTCGCGCGTTTCAACGTGCGCAGCGCCGACGCGCGCCGCGTGTCCCTGGGCTGGCTGATGGTGGTGGACCGGCAAAGTACTGCCCGCACGCTGGCCGCCGAACTGCAGCCCATCATGGACGCGGCGCAGACCGAGGGCCAGGAGGCGCTGCAGATGGACGCCGCGCTGGCAGGCTTCGACTTCGACGAGCGTGGCGACTACGTTGTCGATGCCGAGACGGCCTGGCCACTGCAGGTCAGCAGCGAGCGCCGCAGCGCGGCGGGCGACCTGGAGCGTGTCGACAGCGTCGAGCTGGTGCGTGTCCCGGGCTGATCGCCGCAGCGGCCGCTAGCTGCGCCGCAACCCGATCTCGAACACCACCCCGTCGCCCACGTTCCTCGCCGCGATGCGGCCGCCCATCTTTGCCAGATACGTCTTGGCCACGAACAAGCCCTGCCCGCGCCGCACGCCGTCCTCGGGCTCGGCATCGCTAACGCCGTAGTCAAAGATGCTTGCGAGAAAATCCTCGGCGATCTGCTGCCCCTGGTTGTGGATGTCGACCGCCGCCAGCTCGTCCTCCACCCGCAGCGCCAACGTGATGGCCGTGCCGGCAACGCGGTAGCGGTCGGCATTGGTCAGCACATGGGTGATGGCGTCCTCCAGCGGGTACTCGTCCGCCTGCACCCACACCGGCTCAGGCGCAGGCGTGTAGGCCACGCCCGCAATGCCCGCATAGACCGCGTTCTCGGCCACGCCGCGCAGGAAGGCATCCAGGTCCAGTCGCCCCACCGCCAGCGTCGCGGCGGCCAGCGCTTCGCTGGGTGAGGCCTGGCCGTACAGCACCTTCACGGCTTGCTGCATGCGCTGCACATAACGGTGACTCGGATCGGCTTCCGATCCGTGCAGCAGCATCAGCGACTGCAGTGGCGACATGATCTCGTGGCCCACGGCGTGCCATTGGTCGTGCTCGCGCTCGGCGCGCAGCTGCTCGCGGCGCAGGCTGTCGCGGGCGTGCTGCAGCAGATCGGCCAGGCTGCCCGCCAGGATGCCCAGCTCGTCGCGGCCGCGCAGGTCGGCCACGTCCAGCGTGCCCAGCTCGAAGCGCTCGGGCTGCTGCAGCTGGTGCGACAGCGCGGCGGCGCGTTTCGTCAGCCTGGCAACACGGCGGATCAGGCCGATCTCGATGATGAGCCAGGCCAGGCCCAGCGCCGCCAGCATCGCGCCCACCGGCCAGGCCAGGCGGGCCGCGCTGGCGCTCAAGCTGCGGTCCAGCCCCTGCAGGTCGCCGGTGAGCGTCACGTCGAAGCGGCCGGCCGGCGTCGTCACCGTGTCGGTCGCGCGCAGCGTGCGCGGTGTGGCGGGCGCGGGCAGGTGCTGGATCAGCGCCGTCAGCCAGGGCGAGGGCGGCGCTGTCGTGTCGTCGGCGCCCTGCAGCAGCGCGACGACCGTGCTGCCCCGGGTGATGGTCAGCGTCTCACCCGGCGACAGGGGGCCGGACAGGCGCGCCAGCGTCAGCGGCGGCTGTGCGCCTGGCGTGGCGCTGTCGAACAGCGTGGCGCCGCCCGGCCCCAGCAGCGCCAGGCGAAGGCCGGTGCGCGCCAGATCGGTGGGCGGCCACTGCGGCCCGCCGGGGCGGAACAGCGCCTCGCGGAAGGCCTCGACGGGCAGGCGGATGGACAGCGTCGTGCGGCGCGGGCAGGGCTCGCCCGTGTCGCCGAGGCAGGGCCCTTCGCGCCAGACCCAGCCGCGAAAGTCGCGCTGCGGGCGGGCCTTGCGTGGCAGCGAGGCGGTGCTGTCGGCCTCGACGACGAAGCCCGGCAGCTGGCCGCGTTGCGTGTCCAGCATCTCGACCGGCGCCAGCCAATGCTGCTCGGCGCCGTCGCGCTTCAGACTGATGCGCACGCGGTGCACGTCGGCCAGGTCCAGCGCGCCCCGCTCGCGTGAGACCAGCGGTGGCGCATCCACGCCGGCCACCAGGTAGACGAAGCCGCCCGCATAGGCGTTGCTGCCCACGGCCACGCACAGGCCGGCGCCGCCGGGGTATTGCAGCGAGCAGCCGGCCATCTCGATGGCACGCTGCGCCTTGGTCGCATCGTCGAAGTCGATGGCGCCGAAGGGCAGCACCAGCGGCGCGACCCAGCCGGGTTCGACCTGTGGCGGCTCGGGGTTCAGCAGCGCGAGCTGGCCGGACGGGTGACGCAGCTGGGCCACCACCTCGGCCAGCGACTTGGCAAACGTCTGCTCGTAGCGCTGCGCATTGCGTTGCCGCTCCTCGTTCAGCAGCGCCACGGCCAGCGCCAGCGTGGCCAGCGCCAGCGCGATGAAGACGAGGTGGAAGACGATGCGGTTGCGAAAGGCCGCGAAGCCTAAGCGCGGCATGTCGGCGAACTCGGGCAAAGGGAAGTCGACGCGGCCGAGCTTCATCCGCCGGAAGTCCAGCGGAACCCGCGCATGGGGATGTTTTCGATGCCGTCGAACGCCGGGTCCACATCGCGGAAGGCGTCGCGGATGGTGGCCACATGCTTGCGCACGTTGTCGCGGTTGCGGCCACTCTTCACGACGTCGAACAGCTCCTCATAACTGACCACCTCGCCGGTGCGCGCATGCAGCGTCGCCAGGATGCGCTGGGCGGTGAGCGGCAGGTTGATGCGCTGGCCGCGCCACATCGGCGTGCGTTGCTTGAGCGGGTCGAGCTGCAGGCTGTCATCGGCCTTCACCGATGGTTTCGTGGCCGGCTCCTTCAGCCGTGCAGTGCGCAGGATGTCCAGGAAGGTCTCGACGAACTCTGCCTCGTCGAAGGTCGTCTTCTGCAGGTAGTCCCAGGCGTCCAGCGCCTTCATGATGCTGCGATAGATGGCTGCCGGCATGGCCGACACGACCAGCACCGGCGTGCCCAGGCCCTGCTTGTTGATCTCGTTGATCAGCGCCACGCCGGCATTGCGCTCGCGGCCCAGCTCGATGTCCAGCACGACGAGGTCGTAGCGCTCGCGCAGCAGCGCGGCTTCTGCCGAGTCGCGGTCGAAGTGCTGGTCGACCGTTAGCTCGGGGCGGGCGGCGCGAATCCAGCCGGCCAGCTGTTCGCTGGTGGTGGGGTCGTCTTCGATGACGGCGATGCGGGGCATGGCGGGATTATCTGGAGCGGCGCCGGCTTGGGCGTGGAAGGAATCTTCCGCGTGGGTACTCGCTGGGTTTGCCGTCTCGGCGCGACCTAAGATGCCGCCGGCTTTGAACAGCAACAGGGTGAGTTTTCATGCGCGCTTCCACGGTCCTCGTGCTCGTCGCCTCCGCGCTCATGGCGTCTTGCGCGACCCGTCCCGACCAGCAGCAGCGCGAGCTGCTGGTCGGCCAATGGCAGCACACGGTTGGGGTCTTCGGTGACAAGAGAACGAGCGCCTGGGCCTTCTCGAACGATGGCAGCTTTCTGCTGACCGGGTACTCGCAAGCGCGGGGCATGCGGGCTGGCTACGTGCCCGAGGGCGGTGTGTGGACATTGAACGGCGGCACGCTGGAATTGCGCTACCTGCCTGTGGCCCAGACTGACGGGGCGCCGCCGCTGGCCAGGACTGAGATTCGCCGCATCGTCAAACTGACCGCCGAGGAGTTCGTGTCGGCTGACGCCAAGTACGGCATCGAGCTGGCCTATCGCCGCGTGGCGCCGCAGTAGCGCGCGGCGCCGGCCGGTTTTACGCAGGGATGCGTAAATGTGCAAATCGGGTTTTCGGGCGATTCGCCCTGTAAGGCTGCGTAGGGTTGGCGCGTGAGCCCCATGCGGGGGCGAACTCCCGGCATGGGCCTCGGCGACAAGCCAAAGCAACGAACCCCCCGGAAGATTCCTTCCGCCAACTCGGAAGACACCCACCCCGCCCCCCTCTCGTCCCTTCCCGCAGCAATCGCAACCATGGCGCCATGCATCAAGCCGATGCAACCCGGCCCCAAGGAGCCACCATGCTGCAACGCCTCAAGACCCTCGCCGCTTCCCTCCGAAACGCCTTCCGCCGTGGCGCCAGCCGCAGCATCGACGCGACGATCACGGCGGCGCCCAGCGCTGCCCGTTCGCTGCGCCGCGCGCTGCCGCCGCTGCTCATCGTCACGGCCGTGACCGCCGCCGGGTACGCCCTCGTCACCCGCCCGCCCGTCCAGCCCGTGCCCCACGGCCAGGCCGCCGTGCGAACCAACCAGTTCAGCGGTGGCACGGCCGAGTTCCGCACCGGCAGCTTCATCCGCATCCCCGGCCTGCACGAGGTGCGCTTGTTCCCGCTGCGCGACCAGAGCTATCGCCCCACGGCCATCGCCAAGGCCGATGGCCCGTCGCCGCTGCAGTCCGTCGAGGGCCTGTCGCTAGGCCTGGACATGACGGTGCGCTGGACGGTCGATGCCACGCGCCTGGCCGAACTGTCGCGCAAGCTGCCCGATGACATCGAAGCCGATGTCATCACGCCGGCAGTGCAGGCGGTCGTCTACAAGCAGATCGCCATGCGCACGGTGCGCGAGATCTTCTCCAGCCAGCGCGCCGAGATCGCCACCGCGCTGGAGGCGGAACTGCGCGCCCGCCTGGCCGCTGACGGCATCCTGCTCAAGGGCGTGCAGATCGGCTCGGTGGACCTGCCGCCCGACTACCGCCAGGGCATGGACCGCCTGCTGGCCGACAGCCTGGCCAGCGAGCGCATGCGCTACACGCTGGAGATCAGCGAGAAGCGTGTCAAGGAGACCGAGTTCCAGGCCGCCGCCGACAAGCTGCGTCGCGAGACCGCCGCCGAGGCCGCCGGGCGCGAGCAGATCATCGCGGCCAAGGCGCAGGAGGAGGCCATGAAACATGTGCTTCCCTTCAAGCAGAAGCTTATCGAGCAGCGCGCGCTGGAGGCGCAGGCCGACAGCGCCGCGCGCGTGCAGCAGGCCGAAGGGCAGGCCAAGGCGCGTCGCATCGAGATCGCCGCTGAGTCCGAAGCACGCCAGAAGCTGGCCGACGCCGAGGCCTACCGCATCACGCAGACCGGCAAGGCCAACGCCGGCCAGATGGCGACCGAGGGCGCGCTGCTCACCAAGCATCCGCTGCTGGTGCAGAAGGCCATGGCCGACAAGCTCTCGGACAAGGTCCAGGTCATCATCGCGCCGCCGGGCTCCGGGGGCTTCATCGGCAGCGCGCTGCTCGCCGGTGTGTCGCCTGACAAGGCCGCGCCTGCCGCCGCCAACCCGGAGCAGGAGTAAGCCGCCATGCGTCGTTTTGCGCTGATCGTTGTCGCCGCCGCCTTGGCCGCCATGGTCATCACCAAGGCCGAGGCTGCGGACTTCCCGCGTGCCGGCCTCGTGTCGCAGGACTCCCCGTTGCGCGGTGCGCCGCGCGACACGGCCTCGCTGCAGGCCCAGATGGGCCGTGGCGAGGCGCTGGAGATCCGCGGCGAGCGCGGCGACCACTGGCAGGTGTGGGACTACCGCCGCGAGCGCGGTGGCTGGCTGCGCAAGGGCCAGGTCTTGCTGGTGCCGCGTGGTGAGGGCGCGTCTGTCGAGCTGCTGTCCCAACTGCGCCTGGCGCGTCAGCAGTTCGGCACCGAAGGGCTGGGCCTGGGCCTGGCCGCCGCCTACGTTCAGGCTGCGACGCCCGCCGAGTTCGCCGGCCCCGGTGGCGCCGAGGCGCTGGATGCGATGGCCACGTTTGCCGAGCGCATCGCCGACCGCGCTTCGCTGCCCGCCGCCAAGCCCGCCGAAGGCCAGCTGGCCATGCAGATGGACGTGGCCGCGCGCTACGGCCTGAAGTTCGAGCAGTTCGACACCCGCGAGGACGGCCGTGTGCAGGTCTGCTACGACGGCGAGGCCTTCCGCCGCCTGCTGGCCACTGCGGCCACGCCGGAGCAGCGCGTGCGTGCGGCGCTGGCCATCACGCGCCCCGACTGCCTGAACCCGCGCGCGACCGTGCGCGAGCAGGAGGCGCGCGACCAGTGGCGCCAGCAGGTGCTGGCCCAGGTGGACGCGGCCACGTTGGCGCCGCACTGGCGGAACCGCCTGCTGATGCGCCGCGCGTCCGTCGCCGCCAGCCTGGCGTTTGCGCAAGCCCGCCGTGGTGACGGGGTGCAGCCGCAGGCGCTGGCCGAGTTCGCCGGCATCTCGGCCGCAGAGCTGACCGAGGACGACCAGCCCGCCTACAACGACGCCGCCATGCGCGTGAACGCCGCGCGCTGGCTGGGCACGAGCGGCGCGGCGCGCGACTTCGGCGCCGTGCAGCTGTCGCTGCAGCCCGGCGCCGACGGCGAGCGCTGTGTGGAACTGAAGGCAGCGGGCAAGCTGGCCGCGCGCCGTTGCAGCTTCGGCCAGGTGGCGCTGGCCTCCGCCTCGCTGAACCGCGAGGGCCGCTCGCTGGCCCTGGCCGTGCAGCCGCTGGACGGCTGGCGCGAGCTGTGGCTGTTCATCAAGGACCGCGAGGGTTGGCGCATCGAGGTCATGCCGCCCGCGCCGGCCCAGCCCGGCCTGGGCGTGGCCGAGTTTGCCGGCTGGGTGCCGGGCGGCGCGCAGATGCTGGTGGCCCGCGAGTTCCGCGCCGAGGGCAAGTACCGCCGCAGCTTCGAGGTTGTCACGCTGGCTGGGCTGGCCGTGGAGCGGCAGTCGCCCGAGCCGGCGTTGCTGGGTGCGTTCCAGCGCTGGAGCGACCCGGCGTGGCGCGGCGGCTCGCCGATACGCCGCTAGATGGCGCCCCTCGTCCAAGGAGTACCTTGGCCGGTCCCCCGCGGGGACGGCGATGCTCGCGGCATCGAACCGCGAGCACATCGCCAGGACGGGCCGGCTTGGGAGCGGCCCGGCGCTCGGCCCGAAGCTTCATGCCGCGAGGGCGAGGGCCGCGTCGGCTTGCAGTTGCAGCTCCAGTCGGGCGGTCGTCCCCTTGCCCGGCTGGCTGTCCAGCTCCAGGTTGCCGCCCAGCATGCCCTGCACGAGGCTGTGCGCGACGAACAGCCCCAGGCCGCTGCCGCCCTGGCCGAAGGTGGTCGAGAAGAACGGCTCGAACGCGCGCGCCAGGTCGGCGGCCGGCATGCCGGCGCCGTCGTCGCGCACCTCCAGCGTCAGCCGGTCGCCGGCCGTGCGGCGCGCCGTCACGCGGATCTGGCCGCCCTGCTCGCGGAAGGCGTGCACGCAGGCGTTCTCCAGCAACTGCTCCAGCACTTGCTGCAGCACGTCGGCATAGCCGTTGAGCATGAAACCCTCGGGTAGCTCGCAGCTCAGGCGCACGCGCTCCACATCGAGGTGGGTGCGCACGCGCGCCCAGGCCTGCAGCACGGCCTCGCGCAGGTCGAAGCGCGAGCGCACCGCGCGGCCGCTGCCCTCGGTGAGCTGCTTGAAGCGGCTGACCAGGCGCAGCGCACGGTCCACGTTCTGCTCGATGAGTTCGGTGCCGGTGCGCGTCTGCGCGACCCAGTTCACCAGTTCCTGGCGCTTCAGCGGCACGCCGTCGGCCATGCGCTCGGCAAGCCCAGCGCTGCTGGCGTGCAGCGCGCTGGCACTCAGCAGCGCATTGCCCAGCGGCGTGTTCAGCTCGTGCGCAATGCCCGAGAGCAACTGGCCTAGCGCCGCCAGCTTGCGGCTGTTGACCAGCTCGTCCTGTGCGGCCAGCAGCTCCCGGGTGCGCTTGTTCACCTGCTCCTCCAGCCATTGCTCGGCGCGGCGGCGCTCCTCGGCGCGACGTTCTTGGTCGATCGCGATGCCGGCCAGGTGCGTGGCCGCATTCAGCGCGGCGAGTTCCTCTGGCGTGGGCCGGCGCACCTCGCGGTAGTACATCGCGAAGCTGCCGATGACGGTTTGACTGGGCCCGTGTATGGGGGCGGACCAGCAGGCCTTGAAGCCATAGGGCAGCGCGAGGTCTCGGTAGTGCGTCCACAGCGGGTGAGTGGCGATGTTGTCGACGATGACGAGGCGGTCGTCGAACATGGCCGTGCCGCAGGAGCCGGCTGTTGGGCCGATCTCGGCGCCCTCCAGCGCCTGCATGTAGCCGGCCGGCATGCGCGGCCCGGCGCCCACGCGCACGCGGCGGCCCTCCAGGTCCAGCAGTAGCACGGTGCAGTACAGGCCGTCGAACGGCGATTCGATGAGCGCCGTCAGCCGGTTCAGCACCGGGGTGAGCGGCTGGCCGGTGGCCACCATCTCCAGCAGCTCGTTCTTCGCCTGGTTGAGTACCTCGGCGAACTGCATGCGGCTCACGTCCACCAGGCACACGGCGACCTGCGTCTCTCCGTCGCGCTCGGTCAGCGTCAGGTGCAGCTCGTGGGGCCGGGTCTCGCCGGTGCGGGTCTGCAGGCTCCACGGCAGGCTCAGGGCGCCCGCCAGCTGCACCTGGGCCAGCACCTCGTCCAGCGTCTCGGCCGAGGGCCGGCCGTCTGGCTGGCGCAGCGGGCACAGCAGCGACAGCGGCATGCCGCTCAGCGCCAGTGGGTCGTAGCCCAGCACCTTGGCCCGGCCTGCGGCCGTGCCGATGATGGGCAGCCCGGGGGTTGCCTTCGCGAGCAGTATCGCGACATGGGTCATGTCGTCCATCTCGGCCTCCGCTGAGTTGCGGCCTTAGGTTTGCGCCGACCGCTAAGACCCCAACTGTGCGCCGTATCGGGGGCATGCTGCAACTGTCATATCCGTGACAGTGAGGAAGCCAGAATCGCGGTCATTGCACACACCGACTGCGGACCCGCCATGCCCCAGATGCTGCTCATCGTCGAACCCCTCGGCCAGCGCGCCGAACGCGGCCGCACCGGCGGCGAAGCCGCCTACCAGCGCATGCTGGATTTCGCCGCCGAATTGCAGGCCGAAGGGCTGCTGCTGGGCGTCAACTCGCTGGGCACTGCCGCCAAGCGGCTGAGCAAGCGCGACGGCGGCGCCCAGGTGCTGGACGGCCCGTTCGCCGAGGCCAAGGAAATGGTGGGCGGCTACTTCCTGCTGGACACGGAGGACGAGGCCGTCGCGCTGGCCTGGGCCGAGCGCTGCCCGGCAGCGGAGTGGGCCACCGTGGAGATCCGCGGCGTCGGCCCCTGCTACGAGTAAGTAGATTCCCGAGCGCTGTCGAAACCGCTCTGCGTGGATCGTCGTGGGTGTGAAGGCAGCGAACGAGCCGCCTCAGCAACCCAGGAGAGACCCCATGCGATTCATGATCCAGGTCCGCGCCACCGCCGTCAGCGAGCGCGGTGACCCGCCCGGCCCCGAGTACGCCAAGCTGTTCGAGGAAATGGGCGCCTTCCACGGCGAGATGGCGCGCGCCGGTGTGCTGCTGGACGGCGCCGGCCTGCGCCCCAGCCGCGACGGCTGGCGCCAGCGCTACGACGCCGATGGCCGGCCCGAGGTCATCGACGGCCCCTTCGCCGAAGCCAAGGAGCTGATCGCCGGCTACACGCTGATCCAGGTGCGCGACGAAGAGGAGGCCCGCGCCTGGGCCAGCCGCTTCCCCGCGCCCTTCGTCGGCATCGCCTGCGAGATCGAGGTGCGCCGGCTCTACGAAGATGCCGACTTCGCGCCCGGTGGCGACATGGCCATCCGGACCGCCTGAGGTGCCGCCATGAAGGATCTCGAATTCAGCATCGACATCGCCGCGCCGGTGGCACGGGTGTGGGACTGCATGTTCGACGCCATCGCCTACCGCGACTGGACCCGCGCGTTCTGCGAGGGCTCGTATTACGAAGGTTCGTGGGCGCAGGGCAGCCGCATGCGCTTCCTGGACCCCGACGGCAACGGCATGGACGCCATCGTCGAGGAGAACCGCCTGCACCAGCGCGTGGCGCTGAAGCTGGTGGGCGAACTGGCCGAGGGCCGCCCCAAGCCCGGCAGCAGCATCGCTAGCAACCCGGCGCGCGAGATCTACGAATTCAGCGCCACGGCCGGCGGCGGCACCCACCTCGTCATCCACCTGAGCGGCTGGGACGATGGCTTCGCCGACATGATGGCCGGTCTTTGGCCCAACGCCCTGCAGCGCCTGAAGACCCTCGCCGAGTCGACACACTGAAAGGACTCACCATGCACAAGCAGATCTTCGTCAACCTGCCCTGCAAGCAGTTGCCCGCCAGCAAGGCCTTCTTCGAGGCGCTGGGCTACACCTTCAACCCGCAGTTCACCAACGACCAGGGCGCCTGCATGGTGCTGGGCGAGAACCTCTACGCCATGTTGCTGGCCGAGGACTTCGCGAGCAGCTTCACGGCCAAGCCGCTGGTGGACGCCAAGGCGGGGACCGAGGTGCTGGTGTGCCTGAGCTGCGAAAGCCGCGAGGAGGTCGACAGCCTCGTCGCCAAGGCCCGCGCCGCCGGCGCCAGCGTGCCGCGCGAGCCGCAGGATCACGGCTTCATGTACATCCACGGCTACGAGGACCTGGACGGCCACATCTGGGAGTTGGCCTGGATGTCCGGTGAGCCCCCGCAGGAGTAAACCCATGCACATCCAGCAAAAGCTGACCCCCTTCATCTGGTACGAGAAGGGCGCCGAAGACGCGGTGGCGCATTACCTGAAGGTCTTCGGCAGCGGCCAGGTCCTGCATACCCAGCGCTGGGGCGAGAACGCGCCCGGCGCGGCCGGCACGGTCATGGTGGTGCAGTTCGAGCTGCTGGGCCTGCAGATGACGGCCTTCAACGGCGGCCCGCACTTCAAGCTCAACGAGGCCTTCTCGCTGACCGTCGCCTGCGGGGACCAGGCGGAGATCGATCACCTGTGGGAGCAACTGCCCGCCGGCGGCGGCAAGCGCAAGTCCTGCGGCTGGGTGGAAGACGCCTGGGGCCTGTCCTGGCAGATCATTCCGGCCACCTGGTACGACATGATCCGCGACACCGACCCGGCGCGCGTGCAGCGCGTCTTCCAGGCGATCTGGGCCATGGAAAAGATCGACCTCGCGGCCCTCAAGAAGGCCTACGAGGGTCGCTGACACCGTGAGCCATGCGGATGTCGCTGCCGGCGTCTGGCGCATCGAGCGCAGCCGGCTCGTCGGCGCGGCGGCCAAGCTGCTGCGCGACCTGGACGAAGCCGAGGACTGTGCGCAGGACGCGCTCATCGCCGCCATCGAGCACTGGCCGCGCGACGGCCAGCCCGCCAACCCCGCCGCCTGGCTGATGACCGCCACCCGCAACAAGGCCCTGGACCGCCTGCGCCGCCGCGCCATGCTGGAGCGCGAGCACGAGCACCTGGCAGCCGACGACGAGGCCGCCGGCACGCACGTCGTGCCCGACTTCGTCGACCACCTCGACGCCGCGCGCGACCAGGCCGAGATCGGCGACGAACTGCTGCGCCTGATCTTCATTGCCTGCCACCCCGTGCTGCCGCGTGAGGCCCAGGTGGCGCTAACGCTGCGTCTGCTCGGCGGCCTGGAGACGGCCGAGATCGCCCGCGCCTTCCTGCAGCCCGAGGCCACCATCGCCCAGCGCATCGTGCGTGCCAAGAAGGCGCTCAACGGCCAGGCCTACGAGCTGCCCGGGCCGGCCGAGCGCGAGCAGCGCCTGGGCGCCGTGCTGGCCGTCGTCTACCTGATCTTCAACGAGGGCCACAGCGCCGGCAGCGGCGCCAGCCTGCTGCGCCCGGCGCTGTGCGACGAGGCGCTGCGGCTGGCGCGGCAGCTGCAGCACCTGCTGCCCGATGACGCCGAGGTGCACGGCCTCGCGGCGCTGCTGGAGGTGCAGGCCTCGCGCCTGCCCGCGCGGCTGGACGCGCAAGGCCGCCCCGTGCTGCTGCCCGACCAGGACCGCCGCCGCTGGGACACGCTGCTGATCCGCCGCGGCCTGGCCGCGCTGGAGCGCGCGCTGTCGTTCGGTGACCCGGGGCCTTACACGCTGCAAGCGGCCATCGCCGCCTGCCACGCCCGCGCGGCGCGCGCCGAGGACACGGACTGGGGCTCTATCGTCGCCGGCTACGACCGCCTGCTGGCGCTGAACCCCTCGCCCGTCATCGCGCTGAACCGCGCGGTGGCCCTCAGCTTTGCGCAGGGTCCGGCGGCCGCGCTGCCGCTGCTGGATGCGCTGGCCGCCGAGCCGCAACTCAAGCGCTACCCGTGGCTGGCCGGCGCGCAGGCCGACGTGCTGGAGCGGCTGGGCCGCGTCGGCGAGGCGCGCGACGCCTACCAGCGCGCGGCAGAGCTGACGGACAACGAGGTGCAGCGGGCGCTGCTGCTGGAACGGGCCAAGCGGTTGGCCAGTTAGGCGCCAGTTAGGCCTAGGGCGGGTCGCGACCCGCCGTTCGGTGGCATCACGCGATGGCTGCGGGGTGCGGGCCCACGCCACCCAATGGCGGGTCATGACCCGCCCGACCGCCGCGCATCCCGCAGGTGGGACGCGATCCAGAACCACAGCGCCGCCCAGCCGGCGCCGAAGGCCCAGCCGGCGAGCACGTCGCTGGCCCAGTGCACGCCCAGCATCACGCGGGTCACGCCGATCAAGCCCGTCATGAAGGCCGCGATGCTGATCAGGTAGGCCCGCACCCGCAGCCCCTGCTGCCGCTGCGCCAGCAGCACGCCCATGGTCAGGTAGAACACGGCGGACATGCTGGCGTGGCCGCTGGGGAAGCTCAGGCCTTCCTGCACCAGCGCGGCGAAGGCGGGGTCGGGTCGCGCGCGGCCGAAGCCCATCTTCAGCGCCGTGACGGCCAGCGCGCCAGAGACCATGGCCAGGCTCACCGCCACCGCCCGCGCCGGCCGGCCCACCGCGCACAGGTAGCCGGCAGCGAGCACCGTGAACAGCGTCATCACCGCCGTGCTGCCCAGGCTGCTCAGCTCGCGCATGATGGCCTCCACCAGCGGGTGCGTGGCGCGCCACTGCTGCGCCAGATGCAGCGCAGCCGTGTCCCAGCGGGCGGTGTCCGCCTCGCGCATCTCGCCGGCCAGCGCCGCGAAGCCGCTCAGCGCCAGCATGGCGAAGGCAAACGTCAGCCAGCGCCGCCGCGTGCGGGATTGCAAGCCCAGCCGCTGCAGCAGGGTCATGGGCGGTGCAGCAGCGCCTTGGCCGCCTCGATGCGCAGCGCCAGCGCCACGGTCTCGTCGTTGAGCACCTGCTGAAGAAACTGCCTCGGGTCGACGCCAGGCGTCTCGCTGCGGTGCTCGCTCGGTGACGGCGTTGCGGGCAACGGGGCCTGCGGCGGCTGCAGCCGCTGCATCGCCGCTTCCAGCGCGTCGGGCGTGATGGGTTTCAGCCGTGCGAGCAGGTCCGCCTGGCCTTCGATGCCGGGCGGGATGTCCAGCCAGGGCGTGTCGGCGAACACCGGTGCGAGGTCGGGCGCGACGAACGCCGACCAGTTCTCCGTGGCCGCCTGCTGTGTCGGCACCGGCGCGGCCTGCCATGCCGGCGCGGTGGCCGACGGCATGGCGCGCAGCCTTGCCGGTGCGACATCCGGCAGGTAGCGCGACTGCAACTGCGCCAGGAAGGCCGCCGCGCGCGCAGGGCTCGCCGGCTGCTGCAGCGAGAACCACAGCTGCAGGCCGTCCGTGCCCGACACGGCGATGGCCGGTGCGGGCAGGTCCAGGTCCGCCTGCACGCCGCGCCAGACGCGGGACAGCGCGTCCCAGTCGGCCGGGCGGGCCAGCTCCAGCACCATCGAGCGCACGGGCTCCGCCCCGTCGCCGACATCGGTCGGGCGGGCTGAGGGCAGCAGATACAGGCGCTGCAACTCGGACTGGAGTCGATTCATGGCGGGGAGCGGGGCGGCAGGCGGCGGGGCGAATCTACCCCATGGGCGAAGGGCGGTGGCCAGCGATGCCTGCTGCCGCGCAGACCGACTAGCCTTCGTTGGCGGGCGCCGTGGCGGGCGGCGGCGTCTGCGCGCGGGTGCGCCAGCCCGCGAGGAAGGGCGCGACCTGGTCCGCCTCCAGCGGCCGGCTGAACAGGTAGCCCTGCAGCGTCTCGCAGCCCTTGGCCCGCAGCAGGTCCGCCTCGGTCTGGCTCTCCACGCCCTCCGCCACGGCCGACATGCCCAGCGCGCGTGCCATCGCGAGGATGGCGTCCACCAGCACCTGCGCTTCGCCGTCTCGGGTCAGGTCCTTGACGAAGCTGCGGTCGATCTTGAGCGTGTCGAACGGGAAGCGCCGCAGATAGCCCAGTGCCGAGTAGCCGGTGCCGAAGTCGTCCAGCGCGATGCGCACGCCGCAGGCGCGCAGCGAGCGCAGGATGGCCACCGCCGCGTCGGCGTCGTTGATCAGCGTCGACTCGGTGATCTCCAGCTCCACCTGGCCCGGCGCCAGCCGTGCAGCGAGCTCCTCGACACGCGCGACGAAGTCGGGCCGGTCCAGCTGCGTGGCAGACACGTTGATGGAGATCTGCGGCGCGCCGGGCCAATCGGCCGCGTCGGCGCAGGCCTGTGCCAGCACCCAGTCGCCGATGGCGGGCATCAGGCCCGCCGCCTCGGCCATCGGCACGAAGTCGGCCGGGCCGACCTCGCCGTACTCGGGGTTGCGCCAGCGGATGAGGGCCTCGAACCCGCTGACATGCCAGTCCTGCGAGCTCACCTGCGGCTGGTAGACCAGGCGGAACTCCCCGCGTGACAGGGCGCCGCGCAGTGCCTGCGTCATCGCCACCCGGCGTCGGCCGGACTCGGCCAGGGCCGGGTTGAAGAAGCAGTACTGGTGCCCGCCGGCGTGCTTGGCCGCGTACATGGCGATGTCCGCGTGGTTCATCAGCGTGTCGGCGTCGCAGCCATCGGCGGGCGCCAACGCCACCCCGAGGCTGGCACGCAGCGCGAACAGCTGCCCGTCGACCCGGCAGGGCTCCGCCAGGCTGTTGAGCAGCCGCTCCAGCATCTGCGCCAGGGCGGCCGGCTCGGGGGCGCTCTGCACGACGATGGCGAACTCGTCGCCGCCCAAGCGTGCCACCGCGTCGCTGCGGCGCGCCGTGGCCAGCAGGCGCTGGCCGAACACCTGCAGCAGCTGGTCGCCGGTCGCGTGGCCTTTGCTGTCGTTGACATGCTTGAAGCCGTCCAGGTCCAGCACGATGAGCGCCAGCGGCTGCGTCGAGGAGGGGTCGCCGGTGAGCAGGCCTTCCAGCAGCGAGCGCAGCTGCGTGCGGTTCACCAGGCCGGTCAGTGCGTCGTTGTGCGCCAGCCAGTTCAGGCGCTGCATGGCCTTCTGGCGCTCGGTGATGTCGCTCGCCACGCCACGCCAGCCCTTGAAGCCACCCTGGTGGTCGGTCAGGCGCCGGGCGCTCAGCGACCACCACTTGCGGCCCGCCTTCGACTGCGCGATCAAGGTCTGGTCGCGAAATGACTCGCGGCGCTGCAGCAGGGCCTTCAGGTCGGCCCAGAGCCGGGCCGCCTCGTCGTCCTGCGCCACCACGGGCTCCAGCAGTTGCAACGCGGGAGCGGAGCGCAGCTGCACTTCGTCCATGTTCAGCGCCAGCGCGAGCCGGGGTGAGACGTGGACAAAGCGGTAGTCGGCGTCAAGCTCCCAGAGCAGGTCGGTGGCGTGGTCCTCGAAATCCCGCAGCAGCAGGGAGATCACATCGTTCTGGTGCGATGCCCGGGCCTCGGCCACCATGCGCGCGGCCATCATGCGAGCCGATGCCCACACGGTGTAGACGACGATGGCCGAGTAGCCGCCCAGCTGCAATGCAAAGGCGGGCGCCAGCGCGCCGCCACGCCATGCCAGCGCCACCGCAGCGCCGCTGCCCACGAGGGCCACGAACAGCGTGCCCGCCACCGGCACTGCCGCCAGCGCGAAGCCGCCCGCGCACACCATGCCCGTGACGAGCAGGCCGACGAAGTAGCGCGCGTCGGCGTCGGCGAGGTCGTGGCACAGCAGCGGCAGCAGGCCCCACAACGAGCCCAGCAGCGCTGCGTGCAGGATCACGCGCCGCAGCGACCGGGTGGACGCCGTCCGGCGCGGCGGCCCCGAGCGGGACTGCCACCAGGCACGAAAGCTCACGGTCGCCAGCGCGGTGATGGCGCATGACCAGAGCAGCAGGGCGTCGTGCCTGAGCTGCTGCCACAGGGCCAGCGGCACGACCAGCGCGCACAGCAGCTGGATGGACATCGCCAGCGGCGTCAGCCCCAGCACGGCCTGCATCTGCTGGGCCCGGAACGCGCCGGCCTGTTCGTCGTTGACGTCGTACAGGCTGGCGTGCTGGCGCAGCCGGTTCAGCCAGTCGACCATTGCGCCGCCCGGCACCGTCGTGCTGCTCAGGGCAGGCGGAAGGCGCCCACGGCCTGCGCCAACTGCTCGGCGTGCTGGCGCATGGCGCTGGATGCCGCAGCCGTCTGCTCGACGAGCGCAGCGTTCTGCTGTGTCATCTGGTCCAGCTCGTTGATGGCCACGCCGATCTGGGCAATGCCCTGGGCCTGTTCGCGCGCGCCACTGGAAATGGCACCGAGCAGGTCGCCCACCTCGCGGGTGCTGTCGACGACGGCGCGGATCGTGGCACCGGCCTCGGCGACGATCTTCTGGCCGCCGTCCACGCGCTCACCGCTTTCCAGGATGAGCTGCTTGATCTCGCGGGCCGCGTCGGCGCTGCGCTGCGCCAGTGCGCGCACCTCGCTGGCCACCACGGCAAAGCCCCGGCCCTGTTCGCCGGCCCGGGCCGCTTCCACCGCGGCATTCAGGGCCAGGATGTTGGTCTGGAAGGCAATGCTGTCGATGACGCCGATGATCTCGCCGATGCGCCGGCTGGAAGCCTCGATGCCCGACATCGTGCCCACCACCTGCTCGATCACCTCGCCGCTGCGGTTGGCCAGCTTCACATTGCCTGCGGCCGCATTGGCCGCCTGGCCGGCGCCGTCGGTCGTGCTGGCCACGGTGGCGCTGATCTCTTCCATCGCGGAGGCGGTTTCCTCCAGGTTGGCCGCCGCCTGCTCGGTGCGCTGGGACAGGTCCAGGCTGCCCGCAGCCACCTCCTGGGACGACAGGATGATGGCGTCCGCAGCGTGGCGAACGTCGCGCACGGTGCCGCGCAGCGAGGTCTGCATCTCCGCCAGCGAGCGCAGCAGGTCGGCGGTTTCGTCCTTGCCCTTGGCCACCAGCGTGTCCGTGAGGTCGCCTGCCGCCATCGCGCCCATGCGCTGGGTCAGCGTGCGCATGCCGGACCGCATGGACAGATAGAACGAATAGAAGAAGTACAGCCCGCCCAGGACCAGCACCGTGACCACGGCGCTCACGAAGGCGATGCGGCGGTGCAGGCGCGCTTCGCGGGCTGCCAGCAGCCCGTCCAGCTCGGCGGCCACAGCCTTCTGCAGTTCGCCCAGGCTCTGCAGGGCCGCCGTGCTTTGCCTGACGATCTCGGCCGAAGGGGGCAGCTGGGTGGTCTGGCGCATGACCAGCGGCTCCATCTGGGCGACGAACGCCTTGGCAGGTTGCAGTGCAGCCCTGTGCTGGGCCACTGCCAGTGCAGTGTTGAAGTCGGCGGCGTGAGCCAGATTGGCCTCGACCTGCGACACCGACTTCTTGTCGACCGCCAGGCTGGCGGCCGCCTGCGCGGTAAGTTGACTGCTCGGCGCCTCTGCCGCCGCCAGATTGGCCAGCGCGGCGCGCGTCAGGCCAAAGGTCTCAAGCAGGTCGGGCAGATTGACCGTGCCGATCAGCATCAGGTAGTAGGAGTCGCCTTCCGGGTCCAGCGCCAGGCCGCTTTCATCGACCAGGTGCTGCACCAGTTCGCCCAGCTGCAGGCTGATCTCGACGTAGGGCTTGCGCACGTCGGCCGCGCTGAGCCCGGCAGGCTGCCCGTCTGCGGCCTTGCGGGCTGCCACCAGCGCGTCCCAGTGCTCGGTGCCGGGGTGGGGCAGGCTGTCCAGCAGCGGCTTGCCTTGCGTGGCGAGGCTGTCCATGGCCGCCTTGAAGCGGTTGCGCAGCTCGGCCACGTCCGGGCGGTCCACGCCGTTGGCCTGGTCCACCAGGGCGCGGCGCAGCAACTGCGTCGCCTGCATCGCCGGCACCACCAGCTGCACGCCGCGCAGCCCCTGGCGCTCCAGCTGGGTGGCGGCCACCACGGCCAGCCGGTCCGACACCAGCGTCCAGAAGGTCACCAGGATGGGCGCCAGCAGGAACAGCAGGATCACCGCCGCCTTGGCCGGGAAGCGCATGTTGCGGAACAACCCCACGCCGAAGCGCGCCCACACCGGCGTGCTGGAGGGTTTGGAGCCAACGGGGTGGGGTGAACCAGACAAGGTTGACATGGAGTGCTCAGGGGGTTGGACATGGAACGAGTGCCAAACGATTGCAGCGGCACGCGCTTGCGGGCCGAGGAAACCGGCACAGGCCGATTCGGAAGATCTGAGCTCGCGAGTGTTCTGGGGATCACTTATTCGCGCAATACCGTGGAAACGACGTTCCCGACGGTGCGCGTGCGGTTTTACGCGGTTCCCCGGTTGCCCCACGCACGCCGGCGGCTCGCACCCAGGATGCAATCGACGGTCAGGCGGTCCTGCCGGCTGAAACTGGCGCGACGCTCCCGCAGCGCGCGTTCAACGCTCGCTCGTGTTCTCGCGCAGCATCCGCTGCATCAGCACGAAGAAGCGGTCGTAAAACTCCCCGGCGGGAATGGTCTCGGAGGCGACCTTGACGAGGGAATCGTCGCTTGACGACATCGGCACCGAGATCGAGCCCAGTGCGCTGACGCCCAGGCTGGCGGCCTGGTTGCTCTTCTTCAGCGCGTAGCGGTCTTGCTGGGCGCTGACGTAGGCGGTGGCGATCTGCTGCTTGGGGCCGTCGCCGACGCAGACGACGTTGAAGGCGATCTCCACATGCGCCTCGCCACCGGGCTGGAAGTGCTTGCTGCCGCGCACGGCCCCGGTCTCGGCCTTGCTGATGACATAGCCCTGGCTCAGCAGCGCCCGGCGGGCGGCCTCGCAGGTGGACTCGACATTGGCGTCGAACAGCCGCGAGAAGGTCTCCTCGGCGGCGAAGCTTTCGCGCAGGTAGACCTTGCTGGCCTTGTCGGCCGCAGAGGGCAGGGCGCCGCAGCCGGCGAGCAGGGTGCCAAGCAGCAGGGGCAGGATCAGGGCAAGACGGGAACGTGGCATGGGGGGATTATTCCGTCGTCGGTGTTGTTGGGCGGTTTGCCCCTTGCGCAGCTGCCAACGCGCAGGGCGCAGCGGCCGATGACAGGCCCAACCCCGGCGCGACATGGCGCGAGCAACGTTCCAGAATGGCGGCATGAACACCCGTCGCCGCGCACTCCTTGTTCTGGCCGCCGGCCTTCCGGCCACCCTGCATGCCGAGACCGCAATCGGCGGCCACGGCATGGCCGTCTTCGGTGGTCGCGAGGGGCTGTATGCCTCGCACCTGCCGATGTTCCACACGCCGCATGACAGCCAGATCCTGCTGCGCTTCCACCTGGCCGACGCTTCCGCCGACAAGGCGCTGCGCGAGACGCTGGCGCGCGAGCCCAGGCTTTGGACTTTCGACCCCGAGACTATCGACTTGCTACGGCTGGGCGCTGGCCACGCCCAGCCACTGCGCGAGTTCAAGGCGCGTTTCTTCGAGGGACACTTCGAGCGCGGCGGCAAGCCGCAGGCGGGCGAGCAGCGTGTCGTCTTCGACGAGGTGCTGCTGTTCCGGCGCCTCAAGACCGCGCCGCGAGAGGCCTCGACGGGGCGCTATCGGCTGATCGGCAAGGGCAGTGAGTGGTTCGCCTTCAAGACGATTGACCGGCGGCCGGACTTTGACCACATCGTGCGGCTGGACGCACCGCAGGTGCGGGGCGAGGTCGATGTGCCCCTGCAAGGCCTGGCCCGGCCTGATGCCGCCGTCCAGCGTGCCTTCCAGGCCACGGGCCTGACCGGGATCTACTTCGAGACCGACGACTTGCGCTGACGCAGCGGCGCCATCAAGAGGTGGTCGGCGGAGGTGGGATGAGAAAGTCTTCGCGTGTGGCGCCAGCGGCAATGGCGTCTTTCATCCAAGTCGGCATCCGGCCGCGGCCACTCCAGGTCAGACCGCTGGGGCTCACGTATTTCGCGACGACGCTCCCGCCGCTCGTCTGAGCGAGTTGTGGATTGCTCAAGCCGTCAGCCTGCTCTACCTTCTTCGCTCGGAAATCCTCCGGCGCGACTGCATCGATGCCGATGACGCGAAGGAACAGGTCTCCGTCGCCGACCTCCTTCTCTCGGGCTTTCGCCCTCAAGATCGCCAGTAGCCCGCTGAAGTCGACCTCCGAGCCGTCAGGAAGGAACCAGGGCCTGTTCCGCTGCAAGACGATCACCAAGAATCCAATCTTCGAGTCGGGTGCGCGCAGGTACTGACGGTGCAACTGCTTGTCGAGCGCCTCGACGTAGTGGTCAAAAGTCCAGCGCTCGGACATCTTCAGCTCCACGGACGCACGGAACGAGCTTGTCTGGCACAAGATATCGCGCCTGGTCCCCTCGGGAAGCTCCGGCTCAAGCATGACTGAGTAGCGGCCGCCAGCCGCGTGGTTGAGCTCGCTTCCGAGTAGCGCCTGGAAATCCGCCTCCAAAGCAAGGCCATCCTTGTCTGTCTTGATACGCTCGAACTTGATCGTGCTGAAGAACCGTCTGAGACTGAACTCGCCATGCTCGATCTGTGCCTTCACCGCCATCAAGTCGGTCTCGATGGCCAAGGCAAACTGCTTGAAAGACGAGACCGGAGGGGCGAATGTTTGCTCGAACTGGAAGTAGTCGTCCTGGCGAACCGGCGACGTAGCGAGCTGATCCTCACGCATCATGATCTGGGTATGACGCAGATACTTGGCCTCGGACCCGGTGGCGGCCTTGCGGAGGTCGTCCAAGACCTCGTAGGCCTTCTCGGTCTTGGCGGCCAGGATCGCCGGCACCATTGCCTCACGCATGCGCTGCGCGTAGTCCCGCGCTCTGAGCGAGTAGGCCCCTTTGCCTCGCCGATCGATGACGTCTTCTTGCTTCACGACCTCGTGAATCCAGGCGTAGAGACACCTTAGAGCTTCCAAGCCCGCGTTACCGCTCAGCGCGAGCTCCTTGAGCTGGATACCCCGCTGTTCGCCGAAATCCGCAGCCAACGCGAACAGGCACTGCCGCGCCTGCGCAGGATGCGACTGCCACCAATCGGTGAACCGCGCGACGAACGTGCCAGGGCTACTCAGCAGCCACGCGCCGGCCCACGCTGCAGCGTTGCTACGGAGCTGCGTGAGTTCTTTGAATCTATGCGTGAGCGCCTCGCGAGCCCTGGTCTCCTCCAACGGCTCGGACGGCTTGGTATCCGTCAGGACAGGGAGTTCTTCGTCGAAGGCGTGGAAGATGTTCTTGGATGCCTCGGTCGCCAGCTGATTCGCATTGATCGCACCCGTGGTGCCGATGCGTGATAGCGCGGTACGCAGGGTGTGCTCGCTGAGCCGAAACCCTTGCGAGACGAAGCGCCAGACGGCAGAAACAAGGCGAGCCTGAACGCTGGGGGGTGCCTTGTCGAGATGACGTAAAAGCGCTTCGGCCTTGTCAACAGATAGAGGACCACGGTTCGCCTGGTCCAACATCGCCGCCAGTCCTTCGCTAGCAACACGCTGGCGCTGCGTGATCAACGGCCAAAACCATCTTGGGTATCCGTTCACTTCGAACGGCGCGTAACGGATCGCGCGCCTCACTTCGTCGTCGGTCATGGTGGGCAACTGAGCACCGTCGCCAAGATCGAGATGAAGACCTTGAAGACCCGCAATGGTGACGTTGTACAGAGAGTGAGGCTCAGCTTCTTCCCACACCGGCTCGCATTGGCGCCAATGCTTGCTCAATCCTGAGCGCACAGCATCGGCGATCTCTGCACCAGCTGCATCGCCGAATTCTTCGAAACGACACTCGCCGTATCTCACGGGGACGATGGTCTCGACCAGCAGCGCTGCAGCCAACGCCAGCCCGTCAAGGTCTGAGCCATCTCGCAGCCCATTGAGTGACGCTTCAAGCTTGGCCTTAGATGCCTCTTCGACCTTCAGTAAACGCCGACGCCGCGCTGGCACTGGTGCCTTTGCCTTCGCCCTCGCCTCAGCAGCTTTGGTGCTGGCGACCAGTGCGTCGAAGTCTGGCCTGCCGAGCTCGACTTCATCACCTTCCACATAGGAGTACAGCCTCGAATCGCTGTACGCCGCATTGAACGCATCGCCCGCAGGTGCCAAAAGGGCAAAGCGCGCCCGCAGGTATTCGAGGCGCAGCTCTTTGTCGCCGGCAAGCGCCGACCGCAACGGTTGAAGGTCGGACCCACCCATGTGCTTGCGTTCGATGTGGCGAGCGAGGACCAGGCACAGCCAAACGGCGCGCTTCGTTCTCACGGCTTTGCGCTTGACGGTCAGCGCGATCAGCGCTGTCACGATCTCCAATAGCTTCTCACCGGCCCAGTAGCTCTCTCCACCGTTGTGCCGGTCCTTGCGGCGGATCAACTTCAGGAGCAATGAGCGACTCAGATCGTGCAGCTTTTCTGGAGGAGCTGATGGACCCACCTCACGCGTCAAGATCCATTCCAGGCTGAAGCCCACGCCGTCCCGCCTGTTCATTCGGGCGGTGGCAATGGCTGCGATGGACTTGGCGTCCAAGGTCTTCCAGGCGAGTTCGGCAACCAGGCGCGGGGCATCAGTGCCCGGTCGCGTGGGATCGGCGATGAATGCGGCCGCCAATCCCTTCAGATCGTCTTGCCGCCCCAGTGCCAGGATGTAGTACAGGTCGAGATGCTCCGCAAGCAGCTTGCTGTAGTGGCCGCCATGCTTCGCCAAGATTTCGTCACGAAAAATGTCCAGGTCAGCGTTTGCCGCGACATTCAGCAACGCGTCTCGCACGGCGAAGTCATCGCCATGCACGCTCATGAGCCTCTTCAACACAGGCTCCAAACCGGGCTTGGCCGCCTGCCAATAGTTCTCGGCGGTCAGTGTGTAGACAGTGCGGCCAATGCTGTCGCCATCCAGGAGCCGAGCAACTGTCCGTTCGATCGCTTTGGTCGCGTCCGACATCGACACGTCGAGTCGGCGCAGGTCACCGAAAAACGCCACAGCCTGTGGTTCGACGTCGAGCAGCACCTGACGACAGTGCGAGCTGAATGCGGAAAGCCAGCCGACCAATGGAAGCCAGTAGCGTTGCACACCGCACTCGCCGGTCGTCGAGCGCCAGATGAAGTTTGCAAGCAGTCGGCCGGCATCCTCTGGTGAGTGGACGAGCGACGCGAGCCGCTTGGCTGCCAGGAACGGGAGCAGCTCGTCTGGATAGAGCTTGACCTGATGATGGCCGGCGTCGATGAACAGCCTGGATCCAAGCAGGTAGGCCAGCGAGTCGTCAGAGACCAGGTGCCCAACGATCACGCGTGCAGCCAGTACCCCTTCTCTGTAGTTCAAGGCCTTGGAGGAAATCTCGATGTTCTGCAGCCGGCACACCATCGAAGCGCTGGCAAGCAACTCGATGGATTTGTCGAGGCTTTGGGGTGAGGGATTCCCGATCCTCCTTTCACGCGGATCGACGCGTTGCTGCTGTGAGATCGCGTCGACCGCACGCTGGTAGGCGTCGGTGAGGCTCTGCGGTGGCCGATTTGCTGGATCGACATACGCGAGGATGTCGAGCCCGCCAGGCCCTTCGGCGAACCGCACAAGGCCGTATCGGCGTGCAGCAGCAAGGGTTTCGGTGGCGTGATTGATGCCTCGCGCCTCCTTCAGATATTTGATCGCGCCAGCGCTGTCGAGTGGTCGCAACGCGAACAGCCGAAGAGTTTGTGGCGGTTCAGACAGAACTGCGGTCGTGCTGCCGGCATCGAGCCCCTCCGGTTGCGCTGCGGCTGTGCTTCCTGGCGGATGCTCGTCCTCGTCAGCGGTGGTGTCGAAGATGTCCTCGAAATCAGTGTCGTCGCCCGACTTCTTGGATGGCACAAACAGCTTGGCGCTGAGCTCGACCTGTAGAAGCTCAAGAACGGCATCGGTTAGTACCGCAGGTCGGGACGACAGCACCAAGGAAATGGCAGGGTTCGGCCAATCCAACCCTCGCATCAGTCTGCGTAGCGCCCGGCGGATCCCGTCTTCAGCCGCGAGCCCTGCCTCGTCAAGCGAGTCAATGAAAACCGTCAGCTTGCCGCCGACCAAACGCCAAGAGGCCAGCGCCTGTAAGTCTTCAGCGTCGAAGGCGTCGTCGAGGGTTGCGTCGCCGAGGACTCGATGAAGGGGGACGAAGACCGCCGCCTTCCCTTCCGCACGCAACGAAAGGCTCTTGGCCTTGAACTCCATCGTCTTGCCGAAGTTTGCGCGAGCTACGACGACCGAGAACCTGCTCTGCAGGATGGTGTTCCAACTGGCATGCCGGCCCCAGCGCGTCGCTCCCAGCAGCGTTTGTGGGCTGTACTCCGTGATGGCCGCGAAGCTGCGATTCAGATCAAGATATCCATCCATGCCGGTGAACAGTAGATGTGGTGCAGGGGATCATCGCCGGAGTGCCGCGAACTCCAGGGCGTCATCGACCTAGACAGTTGACAGCTGACGTCGGTATCGGCCATCTGGAGGGCTGTCACGTTGAAAAGCCCTTTGGCTGTCTGACACTTCGCTATCCCACTGCCCAAACTGAGAGCCGTCAATGGACAACCCCAGCGTCACCCTGATCCAGCGTCAGGGCTACCAGTTCGAACACCACTACGCGCCGGGCATCCCGGTGCTGCTGTCCGACGAGCCCGCGCCGCTTGGCACGGCTCAAGGCCCGGACCCGGTCCAGCTGCTCGCGTCGGCGGTGGGCAACTGCCTCAGCGCGTCGCTGCTGTTCGCCTGCCAGAAGTACAAGGACGACCCGGGCACCTTGCGCGCCGAGGTGCAGGCAACGGTGGGCCGCAACGAGCGCAACCGCATGCGTGTGCTGGGGCTGGCCGTGGACCTGCACCTGGGCCGGCCGGCCGCTGAGGTGGGACATTTGCAGCGCGTGCTAGACACGTTCGAGGACTACTGCACCGTCACGCAGAGCGTGGCCTCCGCCATTCCGATCACGCTGCGCGTGCTGGACAGCACGGGCGCCGTGCTCAAAGGCTAGGCGGGCATCTCCAGCCCCAGCTCCTTCAGGATCGCCTCGCGCAGCTGATCCATCTCCGGGCTGATCAGCCGCCGCGGATGCGGCATGTCCAGCTCGAAGCGGGCCTGGATGCGCGTCGGCCGCGGTGACAACACGAGCACGCGGTCGGCCATGTAGAGGGCCTCGTCGACGTCGTGAGTGATGAGCAGCACGGTGTGCTTCTCCTCGGCCAGGATGCGCAATAACTCGTTGCGCATGCGCAGGTTCATCAGCGCGTCCAGCGCCGAGAACGGCTCGTCCAGATACAGGATCTCGGGCTTGACGATGAACGCCCGCGCCAGCTCCACGCGCTTGAGCATGCCGCCCGACAGCTCGTGCGGATAGGCACCCTCGAAGCCCTTGAGCCCGACCATCGCGGCGTAGTGGTCGGCCAGCTCGGCATTGGGCGCGTTGTTGTCGCCACTCAGCCCGAACATCAGGTTCTGCTGCACGGTCAGCCACGGGAAGACCGAGCCGTACTGCGAGATGACGATGCCTTGCGGGCTGGGCCCGGGGTGGGGCTGGCCGCTGATGAGCAGCGAGCCGCCGTCGGGCTTCTCGAAGCCGGCGAGGATGTTCATCAGCGTCGACTTGCCGCAGCCCGAGGGGCCGACGATGGCGACGAACTCGCCCTCGGCGACGTCGAAGTCCACGCCGGCTATGACGGGCAGCAGCTTGCCCTTGGCCGCCTTGAAGCTCTTGGTCAGGCCCTTGACGGCGATCTTGGGTTGCTTATCTGACATAGCGCCACCGGACTGTTTTCAATCTTTCGAGCAGGCGGGTCGCGCCGTCCAGCAGCAGGCCGATGAGGCCAATGATGATCATGGCGGCGATGACGAGGTCGTAGCGGTTGCCGGCGTTGCGCGAGTCCATGATGAGGTAGCCCAGCCCCGAGCGCAGCGCGATCATCTCGGCCGCCACGACGACCAGCCAGGCCACGCCGATGCCGATGCGCATGCCGATGATGATCTCGGGCAGCACGGCCGGGATGACGACGCGGCGGAACATCACCCAGCGCGTGACGCCGAAGTTGGCCGCCGCGCGCAGGTAGCGCCGGTCGATGGTGTGCACGCCCGAGGTCGTCTGCACGATCAGCGGGAACACCGACGAGATGAAGATCAGGAAGATGGGCGACGCCTCGCCGATGCCGAACCACAGGATGGCCAGCGGTATCCACGCGATCGGCGAGATCGGCCGCAGCATCTGGAAGATGGGGTTGAAGGTGCGGTAGGCGCCCGCCACCCAGCCCATCCACAGCCCCAGCGGAATGCCCACCAGCATGGCGAGGCCGAAGCCGACGCCGACGCGGTAGAGCG
The DNA here is from genome assembly GCF_043555835.1 of Pelomonas parva. Lineage (NCBI taxonomy): Bacteria > Pseudomonadati > Pseudomonadota > Betaproteobacteria > Burkholderiales > Sphaerotilaceae > Roseateles > Pelomonas parva. The sequence continues at coordinate 638,407 of NZ_JBIGHV010000003.1, forward strand.
AGGCGCCGATGTGCTCCCACAGCGTGCCATCCTCGGCCAGCTCCAGCGTGCCGGTGACGACGGCCCAGGGCCTCGGGAAGATGGGGCTGTCGTTGCGGTCGACGATGTACCACCAGATCGCGATGACGACGGCGATGACGGCCAGGGGCGGCAATACCTTGCCAAGGCGGGAATTCAAGAGGCGGTCTCCGTTCTGGATGATCTTTTCCTGTGCTGCCAGCGCCATTGCAACCGCTGCCAGCCGGCCTCGGGCGTGGGCGCGACGACGACGGCCATCTGGCCGCTGGCATGCGCGCTGCAATCAAAGCTGTAGGTGGACGCGACCTCGAAGGGCAGGCGAAAACTCTGCCCCGGCATGATGAGGACGGGCCCGAACTGCTGCGGCACGTCGTCGAGGTTGCGCAGCAGCAGCACGTCATTCAGGCCCAGAGTGAGGTCGATGCGGTCGGGCAGGATCTCGACCTTGTCACCGGCCATGCGGCGGGCGTAGGTGCCGGCCGGGATCTCGAACAGCTCGTCGCGGCTGGGCAGTTGCAGCGGCGCGAATGCGGCCCAGCCAAGCCAGGACAGCGGCGCCACCAGAACGAGGGGCAGGAGCCTGAGCCAGCGGTTCACGTCAGTTGCCCGTCCCGCATTCGGGCCGAGCGCCGGGCCGCTCCCAAGCCGGCCCGTCATGGCGATGTGCTTGCCGGTCAATCCGGCAAGCATCGCCGTCCCCTCGGGGGACCGGCCAAGGTACGCCTTGGACGAGGGGCTTCATCTCACCAACAGCAGCTTGAGGTCGTGCACGAAGTCCTTGGCCTCGTGGCCGTAGGGCATCATGGCCCGCAGCTTGCCGGCACGGTCGATGATGAAGACCGACGTGGAGTGGTTCATGCCGTAGGCGTTGGGCTGGGGCTTCGGGATCTTCTCGGCGACGACGCCGTAGCGCTTGCGCATGGCGGCCAGCTTGTCCGGCGTGTCGGTGCCGCCGACGAAGCTGTTGTCGAAGGCGGTGAGGTACTGGCGGATGTGCGGGATGTCGTCGCGATCAGGGTCCACCGTCACGTAGACGACCTGCACGTCGGCGGCCTGTGCGCCCAGTTGCTTGCGTGCCTGGGCGAGCGTGGCCAGCGTCGTCGGGCAGACCTCGGGGCAGTTCGTGAAACCGAAGGTCAGCAGCACCAGCCTGCCCTTGAAGCGGGCGAGGTTGAGCGTGGCGCCGTCGCTGCCCTTGAGCGCGAACTCCGGAGCGGCCTGTGCGGGCTCGAAGACGCCGGCCTTCAGGCGCGGCGCGTTGGCCAGCGCGGATGCCGGCAGCGCGGCAAGCAACAGCGAACGGCGTTTCATATCGGAATGGGCGCAGCCTTGGCCGCCTTGACGAAGCTGTCGTCCACGTACTTCTCGTAGGCCACCGGCCGCTTCAGCGTGCCGGCCTCGATGGACAGCTGCATCAGCTCGTCGAACTCGCTGCGGATCATGCGCAGGTCGCCATAGGTCACGCGGTCGGTCGGGTTCTCCATCACGAAGCGCAGGATGTTGGGGTCCTGGTTGAAGAACTTGCGGCCGGCGGCGATCTTGATGGCCTTCTCGCGGTTGGCCGCCTGCTGGTCCAGCCAGTTGCCGGCGCCCTGCACGTGGTCCACCAGGTTCTGCACCAGCGGCCGGTTCGTCTTGATGAGTTCCTCGCGCACCGTCAGCACGCAGCAGATGTAGTTGCGCCACTCGTCGCGCGTCATGCGCAGCGGCCGCGCGTAACCCGCCCGTTGAGCGGCAGCGCCGAAGGGCTCGCCGGTGCAGTAGCCGTCCACGGCCTTGGCGAACAGCGCCGCCGGCATGTCGGGCGGCGGCATCTCGACGATCTGGATGTCCTTCGGGCTCATGCCCTCCTGCGCCAGCATCTTGCGCAGGAACAAAAAGTCCACGGCGAAACGGCTGGGGATGGCGATTCGCTTGCCCGTCAGGTCCTTGAACTTCTTGTGCGGCGAGTCGGTGCGCACCATGATGACGGCGCCCGAGCGGTGGCCCAGCGAGACGACCTTGACGGGGATCTTCTTGTCGGCCAGGTCCATGACCAGCGGCGCCAGCATGTAGGCCGCCTGGATGCTGCCCGTCATCAGCGATTCCTTGATCTCGGGCCAGCCGCTGTACTTGCTGTACTCGAACTCGAAGGCCTTGCTGCCCGACGCCTTGTTGGACGCCACGCGCGCCGCGCAGGCGACGGGCAGCGTCAGGTTGCAGGTGACCGGCAGCCCGCCGACGATGAGCGGCTTGTCAGCCGCCAGGACCGGCAGCGCGGGGACAAGCGCCGAAGCGGCCAGGCCTTGCAGCAGCTGGCGGCGGGCGAGGCCGGTGGAGGGGGAGTCGAGCGGTTCGGGGGTCATGACGGCGGGTCCGGCCACTGTGCCAAGGTCGCGCGGACTGTCCATCCGTGCTGGCCGAATTGTGCCTACGTGCCTACTCTGGACCGCTGCGGCCTCTCAGGCGCGGAGTAGTTCCCAGCCCAGCCCATGCTTGAGCAGGTATTTGCGCAGTCGGTCGGCATCGTTGACGACCTGCCGCTTGTCGCGTGACTGGTTGAAGAGCCGGCGGCCGGCGTCGGACAGGCTGCTGCTTTGGCGGCAGACCTCGGCCACGGCCTGCAGCTGGAGCTGGTCGAACAGGTCCAGCGCCTGCCAGCGATCCTCGCCGAGCAGCGTGGCCATGTCGGGCGCCGGTGCGGTGTCGGCCACGTCGCGCTGCCACATCCAGCGCAGGCGCTGGATCTCGGCGTCCACCAGCTCGGTGTCGATGCGGCCGCCCTCCGCCAGCGTGGCCAGCCGCGTGATGCTGGCGCTCAGGTCGCGGAAGTTGCCGCTCCAGTGCGCGTCGGCGGACTGTGCGAAGGCCAGGTAGCGCGCCTTGGCCTCGGCGTTGAAGCGCACCGCCTGTTTCAGCTCGGCGCCGGCGCGTTGCAGCAGGTGGTCCAGGTTGGGCGCCAGGTCTTCCGGCCGCTCGGCCAGGCCGGGCAGCGTGTAGGCCCACAGGTTGATGCGGGCGAACAAGTCCTCGCGAAAGCGGCCAGCCGCCACCTCCAGCCGCAGGTCGCGGTTGGTGCCGGCCACGAGCTGGAAGTCGCTGGCCACCTCGCGGTCCGCGCCGACGGGGAAGAAGCGCTTCTCCTCCACCGCCTTCAGCAGCATGGCTTGCTCGTCGGCGCCCAGCTCGCCGATCTCGTCCAGGAACAGCACGCCGCCGTCCGCCGCACGCAGCAGGCCGGCGCGGTCGGCGGCGGCGCCGGTGAACGAGCCCTTCTTGTGGCCGAACAGCGTGGACGCCGCGCCGTCGCCGCGCAGCGTGGCGCAGTTCACCTCGACGAAGTCGCCGCTGATCTGGTGGCGTGCCTTCTTCAGCTCGTACATGCGCCGCGCCAGGTGGGACTTGCCCGCGCCGGTCGGCCCGGTCAGCAGCACCGGCGCGCGCGAGCGCACGGCCACGCGCTCGATCTCCGCTATGAGCGCGTTGAAGGCCGGGTTGAGCGTGGCGATGCCGCTCTTCAGGAAGTTCAGCGCATCGGCCTGCGCCTGCTCGAAGCGGCGCGCCAGGTCGTCGTAGCGCGACAGGTCCAGGTCGATCAGCGTGTACTTGCCGGCATCGCCACGCACCTGGCGCTTGGGCGGCGCCGTCTGCAGCAGCACGCCGGGGATGAAGCGCGACTCGACGAGCAGGAACAGGCAGATCTGGCCGACGTGGGTGCCGGTGGTGATGTGCACCCAGTAGTCCTCGGCGTCGGGGTCGAAGGGGTAGGTGCGCACCCAGTCGTAGAGCGCGCCGTAGACCTCGCCGAAGTCCCAGGGGTCGCGCGTGCCCATCGGCACCAGGCGCACCTCGGTCTGGGGAGAGACGGAGGCGATGTCGCGGACGACCTGCTCGGCGAGGCCCTGATGGGCGGGCGCGTACAGCAGCTCCAGGCGGTCCACCAGCAGGTCATCGTGCTGGGCCATGGACACGGTCGGCCGCCACTTCTCCCAACGACCCGCGCCCTGGCCGCTGTCGAGCTGGCTGCCGAGAAAACCGATCATGACCTTGCGCTTGGGCATGGCGAGAAAGCTAGTTGACTAGATTGAATTCTAGTTTTGCCCGATGCCAGTTCCGCGATCAGTCTCGATGGAAAAGATGGATGTCTATGCAAATCAACAGCTTGCAGGTGTTTTGCCGTGAGCTTGCGCTGCTGGCACACCCGTTGCAATGACAGAGGCACAAAGTTGAATGCAAACGAGAACGACATGGTCAACACCCAACTCTTCCACACCGCCAAGGGCGCCCTGCTGCCCGCCGCCACTGCCGTCAACCAGCACGGCGCACCGGCTTACGCTTTGAGCCCTCGCCACCAGCTGGCCCAGCTCGCTGCCACCGGCTGCCTGAACCAGACCTTCTACGCCGCCGCTGAGTCTCAGCTGGACGCCGTGCTGGCACTGGCCCAACAGGTCGAGCCCGCCTTCGTCGCCAAGACCGCGATCTACGCCCGCCAGGCGGGGCACATGAAGGACATGCCCGTGCTGCTGGCCGCCCAGCTGGCCGTGCGCGACGTGGGCCTGCTGGCCCAGGTGTTCGGCCGCTTGGTGGACAACGGCAAGCTGCTGCGCGGCTTTGTGCAGGTCTTGCGTAGCGGCCAGCTCGGTCGCAAGTCGCTGGGCACGCGGCCCAAGAAGCTGGTGCAGCAATGGCTGCTGTCGGCCACGGAGCAGCAACTGTTGAACGCGGCTGTCGGCACCACGCCGTCGCTGGCGGACGTGGTGAAGATGGTCCACCCCAAGCCCACCGAGGCCTGGCGTGCGGCGTGGTTCGCGTGGCTGATCGGCCGCGCTTACGACGAAGCCGAGTTGCCACCGCTGACGGCCGCCTTCGAGCGCTTCAAGCGCGAGCTGGCTGCGGGCGCGGTGACCGAGGCGCCGGGCCTGCCCTTCCAGCTGCTGACCGCGTTGCCGTTGACGACCGCGCACTGGGCGCAGATCGCCCGTGACGGCTCCTGGCAGATGGTGCGCCAGAACCTGAACACCTTTGCCCGCCAAGGCGTGTTCGGTGTCGATGGCATGGCGGACCTGGTGGCCAACAAGCTGCGCAACGCTGAAGCGGTTCGCCGTGCCCGTGTGCTGCCGTTCCAGCTGCTGTCGGCCTACAAGGCCGCCGGCGACGACGTGCCGGCAAAGGTGCGCGAGGCGCTGCAGGAGGCGCTCGACGTGGCGCTGGCCAATGTGCCGGTGTTCGAGGGCCGCGTGGTCGTCTGCCCGGACGTGTCCGGGTCGATGTCCTCGCCGGTGACGGGTCATCGCGGGTCGGCGACGTCCACGGTGCGCTGCATCGACGTGGCGGCGCTGGTGGCTGCGGCCATCCGCGCCAAGAACGGCGACGCTCGCGTGCTGCCGTTCGAGAACGACGTGGTGAACGTGAAGCTCAACCCGCGGGATTCGGTGCTGACGCAGGCCCAGGCCCTCGCCGCCATCGGTGGTGGGGGTACGAACTGCAGTGCGCCGCTGGCCTTGCTGAACCGCGATAAGGCGAAGGTGGACGTGGTGGTGTTCGTGTCGGACAACGAGTCCTGGGTCGATGCGCGGCGTGGTGCCACGCAGATGCTGGTCGAGTGGGAGCTGTTGAAGCAGCGCAACCCGCAAGCGAAGCTGATCTGCCTGGACCTGCAGCCGAACACGACGACCCAGGCCGCGGAGCGGGCCGACGTGATGAACGTCGGTGGCTTCTCGGACGCCGTGTTCACGACGATGGCGCGTTTTGCCGCAGGGCAGACGGGCGCCGAGCACTGGGTGGGCGAGATCGACAAGATCCAGCTCGACCCGCAGTAGGAGAAGTTTGAAGGGTGCCTCGGGGGAATGCCCGCAGGAGTACAGCGCACATTGGTCGCGCAGGCCCGCAAGTCTGCAACGGAGAACCCGTAGACCGCTCTTGCGACTCTGGTCGCCCGAGGCACCCCCTTTTGATTTGCGTCGTCGCGTGGCGAATGCCGATGGGACTCCATTTCCAACATGACCGTCTCATCAACCGTTGGTCGCCACGCGGGGGCCTCGTTTTTTCCGGTGCGAATGCCGGCAGGACTACATCTGGAACGCCGGGGGTTCAACTCCCCAGCCTTGGGTAACCAGGGCGGCTAACGTCTTGCCTCCCTTGTCGCACCTCTTTTGTTTCGGCGTTGCGCGGCGAATGCCGGCGGAACTACAGCTTCAGATGCTCGTAGTCACGGGTTCAAGTCCCGTCGGTCCCATACAGGGGGACCGTAGCTCAGGGGATAGAGCACGAATGTTTCACCAACCTTTGTCGCCCCGCACGTCACTTTTATCGAGAAGAACATGGACAAGAACTACAACCTCACCCAGCCGGAAGGCGGCGTGCCCATCAAGGCCTGGACGCGCGGCGTGCCCGTGGAACCCAAGGCGCTGGAGCAGCTGGCCAACGCGGCCCGTCTGCCCGTGGTGTTCAAGCACGTGGCGGCCATGCCCGACGTTCACGTGGGCATTGGCGCCACCGTGGGCTCGGTGATCCCGACGCTGAAGGCCATCATCCCGGCGGCCGTGGGCGTGGACATCGGCTGCGGCATGATGGCCTGCAAGACCACGCTGACCGCCGAGGACCTGCCCGACAGCCTGGCGGCCCTGCGCAGTGCCATCGAGCGCGCCGTGCCGCACGGCGGCGGCCCGCGGTCGCACGGCCGCGACCCGGGCGCCTGGGAGAACCCGCCCAACCTGGTGGACCAGGCCTGGGCCGGCCTCAAGGACGAGTTCGACGCGCTGTGCGAGCTGCACCCGCGCCTGAAGAACACCAACAACCGCAAGCACCTGGGCACGCTGGGCACGGGCAACCACTTCATCGAGGTCTGCCTGGACGAGGCCGGCGCGGTCTGGTTCATGCTGCACAGCGGTTCGCGCGGCGTGGGCAATGCCATCGGCACCCATTTCATCGAGCTGGCCAAGAAGGATGCCGAACAGCACCAGCGCAACCTGCCCGACAAGGACCTGGCCTACTTCGAGGAAGGCGCGCAGTACTTCGGCGACTACGTGCGTGGCGTGGGCTGGGCTCAAGCCTTCGCGGCCAAGAACCGCGAAGTGATGATGGCCAACCTGATCGCCACCGTGCGCACCGTCATCACCAAGCCCTTCGAGGCGCACGTGGAGGCGGTGAACTGCCACCACAACTACGTCTCCAAGGAGCGCCATTTCGGCGAGGACGTGTTCGTGACCCGCAAGGGCGCAGTGAGCGCCAAGCGCGGCGAGCTGGGCATCATCCCGGGCAGCATGGGTGCGCGCAGCTTCATCGTGCGCGGCCTGGGCAACCCCGAGAGCTTCGAGAGCTGCAGCCACGGCGCCGGCCGCGTGATGAGCCGCACCCAGGCCAAGAAGATGTTCACGCTGGCTGATCAGGTGAAGGCGACGGAAGGCGTCGAGTGCCGCAAGGACAAGGACGTCATCGACGAGATCCCGATGGCCTACAAGGATATCGACGCGGTGATGGCGGCGCAGCGCGATCTGGTGGAGGTGGTCTACGTGCTCAAGCAGGTGGTCTGCGTGAAAGGCTAGAACAGAGAAGAGGAAGGGAGAAAACAATGATCGAACTCGACGGCGCCTCCGGTGAAGGTGGCGGCCAGATCCTGCGCACCGGCCTCGCGCTGGCCATGTGCACGCGCCAGCCGGTGCGCTTCAACCGCATCCGCGCCGGCCGCGCCAAGCCGGGCCTGATGCGCCAGCACCTGGCCTGCGTGAATGCCGCAGCAGAAGTCAGCGGCGCTCGCGTGGACGGCGCCGGGCTGGGCTCGCAGACGCTGGTCTTCGAGCCGGGCGACATCCTTGCGGGCGACTACCGCTTCGACGTCGGCTCGGCCGGCAGCTCCACGCTGGTGCTGCAGACCGTGCTGCCGGCGCTGATGACGGCGGCCGGCGAAAGCCACATCACGCTGACCGGCGGCACGCACAACCCGATGGCGCCGCCTTTCCACTTCCTGCAGCGCAGCTTCGCGCCGCTGTTGCATCGGCTGGGCGTGGGGCTGGATCTGGCGCTGGAGCGGCATGGCTTCTACCCGGCCGGCGGTGGCCGCTTCACGGCGCGCATCGTCCCGGCGGCGCAACTGGTGCCGGTGAATGTGCTCGCGCGCGGCGAGCGGCTGGATGCCTTCGCCGAATGCCTGACCCCCGGCGTGCCGGGACGAGTGGCAGCGCAGGAGCTGGCCGTCATTGGCGAGCGGCTCAACTGGCCGGCGGACAAGCTTGTTCGTGCCGAAGCGCGCCAGGACGAAGGCCCGGGCAATGCGCTGATGGCGACCCTGGCCCATGTCGACGTCACCGAGGTGTTCACGAGCTTCGGCGAGAAGGGCCGGCCCGCTGATCAGGTGGCCGTGGCACTGGTGCGTGAGGTGCAAAGCTATCTGCGCAGCGACGGCGCCCTTGGCGAGCACCTTGCAGACCAGTGGATGCTGCCGTTGGCGCTCGCCGTTCAGGCCAGTGGCCGGCCGGCGGCATTCACCTGCACCGCCCTGAGCCAGCACGCTCGCACGCAAATCGAGACGGTGTCTGCCTTCTTGCCCGTGCGCTTCACGGCGGAGAAGCAGGACCGTGACTGGCGCGTCACCGTCAGCCCGGATTGAATGAAGAACGCCGGCAGCAAGCCGGCGTTTCGTCAGGTCAGCGCAACCAGTTCAAGGATAGAGACCGCGCTCCTCACGCGCCTGCAGCACCCGCGTGCACGCCACCGTGAAGGCCGCCGTGCGCAGCGTGATCTTGTGCAGCTCGCTGGTTTCCCAGATGTGCTTGAAGGCGCCGATCATGATCTTGTCCAGGCGGACGTTGATCTCGTCCTCGGTCCAGAAGAAGGACGAGAAGTCCTGCACCCATTCGAAGTAGGACACCGTCACGCCGCCCGCGTTGGCGATGACGTCGGGCACGACGACGATGCCGCGGTCGGCCAGCACGGCCTCGCCGTCGGGCGTGGTCGGGCCGTTGGCGCCTTCCAGCACGAGGCGGGTCTTGAGGCGCTGGGCGCGCTCGGCGGTGATCTGGCCTTCCAGTGCGGCCGGGATCAGCACGTCGCTGGCCACGTCCCAGAAGTTCTCGTCGTCGATCTTGTCGGCACCCGTGAAGCCGGCCACGCCCTTGTAGGTGGCCACATGCGCCAGCAGGCTGGCCATGTCGAAGCCGTTCTCGTTGAGGATCGTGCCAGTGTGGTCCTGCACGCAGACGACCTTGGCGCCATTGGCGGCAAACAGCTTGGCGGCGATGGAGCCGACGTTGCCGAAGCCCTGCACCGCGATGCGCGCGCCTTCGAGCGGCTGGCCCAGGCGGCGCATCGCCTCACGGCCGACGACGAACACACCGCGGCCGGTGGCGGCCACGCGGCCCAGCGAGCCGCCCAGTTCGATGGGCTTGCCGGTGACGACGCCGGTCGCCGTGGCACCGGTGTTCATCGAGTAGGTGTCCATCATCCAGGCCATGATCTGGCCGTTGGTGTTGACGTCCGGCGCCGGGATGTCCTGCTGCGGGCCGATGATGATGCCGATCTCGCTGGTGTAGCGGCGCGTCATCTTCTCCAGCTCTTTCAGGCTGAGCAGCTTGGGGTCGACGCGGATGCCGCCCTTGGCGCCGCCATAGGGCAGGTTGACGGCCGCGTTCTTGATCGTCATCCAGGCCGACAGCGCCATCACTTCTTCCAGCGTCACGTCCGGGTGGTAGCGCACGCCGCCCTTGCCCGGGCCGCGCGTCAGGCTGTGCTGCACGCGGTAGCCCTCGAAGTGGGCGATGCTGCCGTTGTCCATCTCGATGGGGATGTCCACGATCAGCGCGCGCTTGGGCCGGCGCAGCGTCTCGACCCAGCGGGCCAGGTGGCCCAGATAGGGCTCGACCGCGTCGATCTGCGACAGATACGTCCCCCACGGGCTGTTGCGCGTGGGCGTGACGAAGGACAGGTTGGGCATGAAACGCTCCGTAACTTTGAGTGGAGCGAACGGTAGCGCGAAGGCTGGGTTCGCCGCCACAACATGTCTAGCCAAGTGGGTATGCGCCTATGCAAGCAACGCATGAGTGCGCGGCTTTGTGCATCAGCGCACGAGTGATGCCGCCACGTCGCGCTCAGGCGCTATCCAGCTCTGCGCTCAGCCGGCGGATTGCGGCCACTAAATGCCTGAAGCTCGGCGAGCGCTCGTTGTCGAGATCGAGCTGCTGGCCGATCAAGCGTGACCCGGCCCGCTTCTCGTAGCGCAGCTTCGTCAGCGTCTTGAGTTCCCGGCTCGGGCTGCCCAGCGCATCCGGGCGTCGGAACTTCCTGCTGCCCTGCTGTCTTGCCAGACCCGGCATTTCCAGGGCACGCTCGACCGCTGCGAGATCGGCCAGATAGAAGGTCTCCAGCTCCGTGCAGGCAATGCGGACCAGGCAGTGCGCTTCCCGGCCAGTGCCTTCGCACCGTGCCAGCAAACCCGCCTTGAGGGCCTTGCAATCGGCATGGCTGTCCTGATCCCGCAGCACGATGAAGCGCGCCGCCGGGTTCTGATAACCGCGGATGCGCCGACCCATCTGTTTCTCCAGATCCTGCTTGCCCTCGAATGGGATGACCCGGTGTCGCACACCGTCGGGCAGCGCCCTGGGCAGGAGGACGTCCAGCAGGTCCTTCTCGGCCTGGCCTTCGACCAGGAAGACCAGCTCCTTCATGCGGGGTCTACGCCGTCGAAGAAGCCCTGCTTCCAGAGGTAGCCCAGTTGGTCGCCCTCGGCCATGTAGGCCGCGATCTGCGCGTTGTCCTTGGCGCGGTGGATCTCGGTGCAGCCGTCGCGCTTGACCAGCCAGCAGGCCTCTTCCAGCTCGATGGCGTTCAGGAAGTCCGGCGAGTGCGTGGACACGAACACCTGCCCGCCTCGGTTGGCATAGCTGCGGAACTCCTCCGCCAACTCGCCCATCAGCTGCGGGTAGAGCTGGTTCTCCGGCTCCTCCACGCACAGCAGTGGATGGGGCTTGGGGTCGTGCAGCAGCACGAGGTAGGCAAACATCTTGATCGTGCCGTCGGACACGTAGCGGTCCAGGAACGGCGTCTTGAACGACCCGTCCTGGAAGCGCAGCGTCAGGTAGCCGTCGTCCATCAGCTTGGGCTCCACCGACGACACCCCCGGCACCCGCCGCGCCATCGTGTCCAGGATGCGTTGGAACAGCTGCGGATGCTGCTCGTGCAGCGAGCGCGCCACCAGCGGTAGGTTGTCGCCCGACTCGCTCAGGTGCTCGGAATCGCCCGAGGCGTCCTTGCGACCACGCGCCGCGCTGATGTGGAAGTCGGACACATGCCAGTTCTCGATGAGCTGGCGGAAGGCGTTGGCCGCCTTGAAGCGTTCCAGCTGCCCCAGCCCCTTGATGGCGAGCGCATCCGGCGCGACCTTCTGGTCCTCGCGCTTGAGTTCCTCGTCCGGTTCGTCGAAGTCTTCCTCGTTGGTGATGGCATAGCCCTCACCGCGCGAGAAGTTCAGGAAGTGATAGGGGCTCCCGTAGCGCCCGCGCTTGTAGCGCAACATTTCTCGCTCGACGATGGGCTGGCCCTGCCGCTCGGCGATCTCGACCGAGTAGGTCACCAGGCGCTCCACGCCCGTGATTTCCATGCGGTACTGGATCTCGATCAGGATGGTGTCCGTCTCGGGATCGCAGCCCCGGCTCAATACCTCCCTGAAGCGCCCTCGCTTGTCCAGCGCCGAGCGGACATTGCCCTTGAGGCAGTCGTGCAGAAAGCCGAACACATCGAACAGCGTGGACTTGCCAGCGCCGTTGGCGCCCACCACGACCAGGAAGCTTGGCATGTCGGTCAGGTCGACTTGCCGGAACGCCTTGAAATTGCGCAGGCGGATGGTTTCGATCTTCATGCGTAAGCCTTGGAAGCAGCGGAGCGAAGCGGTAGCCGGGATTGTGGGCGCTGCTCGCGCATGGCCGCGCCCAGGTTGAGCTGTCGGTCGTCCTGCACTTGCCTGCAGTCGACGCGCCACCATTGATCGATGACTTGTCGGGCCTGGGCCTCTGGGGTCATACAAGCTCCCGGCTTGCGGTTCGCATTGTGGCCGCCCGAATACCATCGCCCGGTGACCTCCCTGGACCTCGCCCTCCTCTATCTCGTCGCCGCCGTGTTCGGCGTTGTCGTCTGCCGTTCGCTGAAGCTGCCGCCCATGCTGGGCTACCTGGCGGTGGGCGTGGTCATCGGGCCGAATGCGCTGGCCTTTGCGCAGGACTCGGCCGGCATCCAGTACCTGGCCGAGTTCGGCGTCGTCTTCCTGATGTTCGCCATCGGGCTGGAGTTCAACCTGCCCAAGCTGCGCACCATGCGCACGGCGGTGTTCGGCCTGGGGCTGGCGCAGGTGGGGCTGACCGTCGCCGGAGCGCTGGTCGGCAACATGATGTTGATGGCCGGCTTCGCGATGCTGGCCCAGGCCTGGGACCTGCGCTGGCAGGGCGCGCTGGTGCTGGGCGCGGCCATGGCCATGAGCTCGACGGCCATCGTCGTCAAGCTGATGGCCGAACGGCTGGAGTTGGAAAGCCCGCACGGCAAGCTGGTCATGGGCGTGCTGCTGTTCCAGGACCTGGCCGTCGTGCTGCTGCTGGTGTTGATCCCGGCGCTGAACAGCAGCGGCGGCGAGATGGCCGAGGCGCTGGCCTGGGCCGGCTTGAAGGCGGCCGTGCTGCTGGGCCTGCTGTTCTATGGCGGCCAGAAGCTGATGCGCTGGTGGCTGACGCTGGTGGCGCGGCGCAAGAGCGACGAGCTGTTCATGCTCAACCTGCTGCTGGTCACGCTGGGCCTGGCCTGGCTGACCGAGCACGCCGGTCTGAGCCTGGCGCTGGGCGCCTTCGTGGCCGGCATGCTGATCGCCGAGACCGAATACAAGCACCAGGTGGAGACCGACATCCGGCCCTTCCACGACGTGCTGCTGGGCCTGTTCTTCATCACCATCGGCATGAAGCTGGACTGGCGGCCGCTGGTGGACCACTGGTGGCTGGTACTGCTGCTGACGGCCCTGCCCGTGGTCGCCAAGTTCGCGCTCATTGCCGGGCTGGCGCGGCTGTTCCGGTCGCCGCCGGGCGTGGCGTTGCGCACGGGCCTGTACCTCGCCCAGGCCGGCGAGTTCGGCTTCGTGCTGCTGACGCTGGGTGCCCAGCACAGGCTGATCGCGCACGAGTGGGTCAGCCCGGTGCTGGCCAGCATGGTGCTGTCCATGCTGCTGACGCCCTTCATCATCATGTACAGCAACCGCATCGTCATGAAGCTGTCCAGCAGCGACTGGCTGATGCAGTCCGTGCAGCTGACCACCATCGCCAAGAAGAGCATCAAGGCCGAGGCCCACGTCATCATTGCCGGCTACGGCCGTTCGGGGCAAAACCTGGCACGGCTGCTAGAGGGCGAAGGCATCCCGTACATGGCGCTGGACCTGGACCCCGACCGCGTGCGCCAGGCCGCGGCCGCCGGGCAGAGCGTCGTCTTCGGCGACGCGGCCAAGGTGCAGAGCCTGATGGCGGCCGGCCTGGCACGGGCCAGCGCCGTCGTCGTCAGCTATCACGACACCCCTTCGGCGCTGAAGATCCTGCACCTCGTGCAGACCCATGCGCCGCAGGTGCCCGTGGTCGTGCGCACCATCGATGACACCGACCTCGAAAAGCTGCGCGCGGCCGGCGCCACGGAGGTCGTGCCCGAGGCCATCGAGGGCTCGCTGATGCTGGCCTCGCATGCGCTGGCGCTGGTGGGCGTGCCGATGCGCCGCGTCATCCGGATCACGCGCGACGCGCGCGACAAGCGCTACGGCCTGCTGCGCGGCTATTTCCACGGCGCCGACGACGACACGGCCGACGAGGTCGATCAGGCGCGGCTCAGCTCGGTCACGCTGCCGCTGGCCACGCCGCTGGCCGGCGAGCGGCTGGGCGACCTGGCGCTGCATGCCACCGGCGTGCAGGTCGTGTCGCTGCGCCGTGCCTCGGGCCGTGTGCAGGCGGCCACTGACGACGTGGTGCTGGCGGGCAACGACGTGCTCGTCATCTCCGGCCTGCCGCCGGCACTGGCACTGGCCGAGGCGAAGCTGCTAAGAAGCTGAGCCGCTCAGCCCAACTCGCCGCTGAGCGAGGCCGGCAGCGTGTCGGGCTGCTCCGAGGCATCCAGGATACGGTTGCGCCCCTGGTGCTTGGCGGCGTAGAGGGCCTTGTCGGCGCGGCCGACCAGTCGGGACAGCGTATCGCCCGGCCGGTGGCGGGCGCAGCCGCCGCTGAGCGTCACCGCCACCGGGCCGTGGGACGTGGCGAACGGCGTGTCGGCCACCGCCAGGCGCACGCGCTCGGCGACGGCCATCGCCGCCTCGGCGTCGCCGTGCAGCAGGGCGATGAACTCCTCGCCACCCCAGCGCCCCGGCAGGTCGGACTTGCGCAGCACCTCGCGCAGCCGCCTGACCATCTCGGCCAGCACCTCGTCGCCGACGTTGTGACCGTGCTGGTCGTTGATGTCCTTGAAGTGGTCCAGGTCCAGCAGCAGCAGGGACAGCGGCTGGCCGTTGCGCTCCACGGCATGCATGGCGCGCTCGGCCTCGGCGCTGAAGTAGCGGCGGTTGGCAATGCCCGTCAGCACATCCTCCTGCGCCAGCCGGCGCAGCTCGCGCTCGGCCAGCCGCCACTCGGTCACGTAGTGCTGGATGGAGACCACCACCGGGTTGCCGTCCACGTTGAAACAGCGTCGCTTGATGACGATGCGGTGGCACTCCTCGCCGGTCACCGGCAGCACGCCGGCCTCTTCCTTCACGACTTCTTCACCGGCCAGCACGCGCACGTCTTCACTCAAGGACAGCTCACCCACTTCGGGGCGCGGCGCCAGGTCGAGGGCGTTCAGTCCGATGAGCTGTTCCTTGGTCATGTGCCGGATGCGTGCCGCAGCGTCATTCACCATCACCGTCCGGCTGGACGCGTCCTTGATGAGGATGGTGTCGGGCATCACGTCGATGAGGTCCTGCACGAAGCGCTCGGTGCGCATGCGCAGCGCCATCTCGCGCTCCAGCGCTTGCGTCAGTTCGCGCTCGGCGACCCGCCATTGGGTGATGTGGTGGTCGATGCCGACGACGACCGGCTCGCCGCTGATGTCCACGCTGCGGTGCTTGCTGATGATGCGGAAGACCTCCTCGCCCGTGTGGCGGCGCACGGTGTGCTCCTCCTTGGTCAACGCGCCGCCTGCCAGGATCTGTTCGTCCTCCTGCAGCGTCAGCGCGTGGTTGGCGACATCGCACGTGCGGCCCACCAGCCCGTCGTCCAGCACCTGCTGGCGACTGGTGCCGTGGTAGCGCGCGAACGCCTCGTTGACCATCACATAGCGGCCGCCGCGCCGCTTGATGTGGATGGGGTCGGGGATGGCGTCGATGAGTGCCTCGACCAGGTCGTTCGCGCGCTCGGCCATGGCGGCGCGCTGGCGGCGGCCGAGCAGGAAGCCGACGGCGGCCGGCAGATACGCCGCCAGGCCCACGGCCACCGCCGTGGCGGCGGCAGGCGCTTGCAGCACCACGCAGGCGCAGCCCACCACCAATGCCGGCAAAGCCAGCAGCAGCGCGCGGGCGAGGGTGGCCAATGTCACGTCAGGTGTGGGTGGAAGGCAGCGGCACAGGGTAGCAGCGCCAGCGCCGGTCGTGCGCGAACGACCGATGCCGCCTGCGTGACAAGCGCCACGGCGGGGCTGCGCCACACTGCCTCACCCCACCGACAAGCCGCGCCATGAACTTCGACTACAGCCCCAAGGTCGCCCAGATGCGCGAGCAGTTGCTTGCCTTCTTCGACGCGCACATCTACCCCAACGAACAGCGCTACCTGGCCGAGGTCGACGCCAACCGCCGCGCCGGCAACCCCTGGCTGCCGACCCAGGTCATCGAGGAGCTGAAGCCCAAGGCCCGCGCGGCGGGGCTGTGGAACCTCTTCCTGCCCAGGTCCAGTCGTGCGCCGGAGGGCTTGAGCAACCTTGAGTACGCGCCCCTGTGCGAGATCATGGGTCGCGTGTTCTGGGCGCCCGAGGTCTTCAACTGCTCGGCCCCGGACACCGGCAACATGGAGACGCTGGAGCGCTACGCGTCCGAGTCGCTGAAGGACCGCTGGCTGGAGCCGCTGCTGCGCGGCGAGATCCGCTCGGCCTTCCTGATGACCGAGCCGGACGTGGCCTCCAGCGACGCGACCAACATCGAGTGCCGCATCGAGCGGGACGGCGACGATTACGTCATCAACGGCCGCAAGTGGTGGAGCAGCGGTGCCGGCGACCCGCGCTGCGCCGTCTACATCGTCATGGGCAAGACCAGCCCCGACGCCGGCCGCCACGAGCAGCAGTCCATGATCGTCGTGCCGGCCGACACGCCGGGCATCCGCGTCATCCGCCCGCTGTCCGTGTTCGGCTACGACGACGCACCGCACGGCCACATGGAGGTCGAGCTGAAGAACGTGCGCGTGCCGGCCGCCAACATCCTGCTGGGCGAAGGCCGCGGCTTCGAGATCGCGCAAGGGCGCCTGGGCCCGGGCCGCATCCACCACTGCATGCGCAGCATCGGCGCGGCCGAGCGCGCGCTGCAGCTGATGTGCGAGCGGGCCATCGCCCGCACCGCCTTCGGCAAGACGATTGCGCAGCAGACCGTCACGCAGGAGCGCATCGCCGAGTCGCGCTGCATGATCGACCAGGCCCGCCTGCTGACGCTGCGCGCCGCCTACATGATGGACACCGTGGGCAACAAGGTCGCCAAGGCCGAGATCGCGATGATCAAGATCGTCGCGCCCAACATGGCGCTGCAGGTCATCGACTGGGCCATCCAGGTGTTCGGCGGCGCCGGTGTGTCGCAGGACACGCCGCTGGCCATGATGTGGGCCCACCAGCGCACGCTGCGGCTGGCCGACGGCCCGGACGAGGTGCACCGCAATTCGCTGGCGAAGCTGGAGCTGGCCAGCCATATGAAGCTGCCGGCGGACAAGATCAGCATGCCCATCACGCGTGGTGGTTGACGGGTAGGGCGGGTCGCGACCCGCCGTTTGTGGGCGTGGTCGAAGCCGAAATTCAACGTGGGTTGGCGGGGCGAAACGGCGGGTCGCGACCCGCCCTACCCCCGCGCCGTCGCCAGCACGAAATCGGGGTGGATGTCGCGAACCCCATGGCGCGGGAAAGCAATGCGCACGGCGTCGCCGCTGCAGGCCTGCACCTCGCCCCAGCCGAAGCGGCGCACGCGCACGCGTTGGCCCGGCTTGAACGCCAAGGCCGGCGCGGCGGCGGCATCGATGACTTCGGGCGTCGACCGCTCCGCCGCCAGCAGCTTCTCGAAGCGCGCGCAGCTGTCGCAATGGCCGCAGCGTGCGGCGCCTTCGTCCAGCGCCTCGCCAAAGTGGGCCAGCACACCCGCCCAGCGGCAGCTGCCGGCCTTGGCGTAGAGCACCATGGCCGAGAGGCCGTCGCGGTCGTGCTGCTGGCGCTGCTGGGCGGCGGCTTGCGCGGCGGCTATGACATCCACCGCCTCGCGCCGTGTGGACGCGCGCAGGCCGTCGGCCTCGCTGCCACGCACGGCGCGCACCGAGCGCAGCGCGGCCAGCACCTGGTCCAGCCGGCGCTGCGGCAACCTCACCATCTCGGCCAGCGCGGCCGGCAGCCAGCCGCCCTGCGGCGTGTGGCTGACCAGTGCCCGCCAGACGCCGCTCAGCTCCTCGCGGCTGGGCGCGTGGCCACCGGCGAAGAACTGCTGCAGCGCGCGGTCGCCCTCGCGGAACATCAGCACGCAGTCGGCCGGCTCGCCGTCGCGGCCCGCGCGGCCGCACTCCTGCACATAGGCCTCGATGGTGGCCGGCATCTGCGCGTGCAGCACGAGGCGGATGTCGGGTTTGTCGATGCCCATGCCGAAGGCGTTGGTGGCGACCATGATGCGCGTCTCGTCGCGCATGAAGGCCTCCTGCGCAGCCGTGCGTTCCTTGGACGGCAGCTTGCCGTGATAGAGCCCGGCAGGCACTTCGGCCTCGCGCAGCTGGCGGAACAGCGCCGTGGCCTCACGCACGGTGGCGCAGTAGACGATGGCATTGCCTTCGAGGGCCTTCAGCCGCCGCAGGATGAACTCGCGGCGCTCCGTTTCCGTCTGCGGCAGCTCCACTGCCAGGTTCAGGTTGGGTCGGTAGACACCGTGGCTGAGGATGCCGTCGCGCGGGATGTCCAGCAGCGCCGCGATCTCACGCTGCACGGGTGCGGAGGCCGTGGCCGTCAGCGCCAGCACGGGCGGGCGGCCCAATGCGCGGCGGGCATCGCGGATCGCGCTGAAGGCGGGGCGGAAGTCGTGGCCCCATTGCGAGATGCAATGCGCCTCGTCCACCACCAGCAGGCCCACGCGTTGCTCCTGCAGCAGGCCGCGCGTGCGCGGGTCCGCCAGGCGTTCGGGCGTCGTGAACACCACGCGCACCGCGCCGCGCGTCAGCAGCGCCTCGCTCGCCAGGCGGCGGTTGGCATCCAGCGCCGAATGCAGCTGCACGGCGGCCACGCCGCGCGCATTGAGGGCGTCGCACTGGTCCTTCATCAAGGCGATCAGCGGTGAGATGACAACCGTGATCGCCTCGCTCAGCACGGCGGGCAGCTGGTAGCACAGCGACTTGCCGGCGCCGGTGGGCATGACGGCCAGCGTGTTCTGCCCGGCCAGCACGCGCGCGATCACCTCGGTCTGCCCGGGCCGCAGCGCATGCAGGCCGAACACGCGCTTGAGCGTGCTGCGCAGCTTGGCCGGCACGACGGGCTCGCGCGGCGGCAGCTTCTCGGGCGGCGGCGTGGGGGCGGGCGAGTCCTCGCGTGGGCCGCTGCGCTGGTAGGCCACGCGGGCGGGGGCGGTCATCACGGCGGTGGTCACGCGGCGTCCTTCTCGTGGGTGTCGCGGCGGCAGGCCAGCACGCCGGTCACGCGGTTCAGCACTTCCGGCGCCCAGCCCATGCCCATGTGGCTGGCCTGCACCTCGATGTCGCGCGCCAGCGGCCAGGGGCGCGCATGCGTGCAGGCCTCCCACGAGACCACGCCGTCGCGGCGGCTGTACAGCGAGACGGTCGGCACCGGCGGCGGCTCGGCCAGGCGTTCGCGCAGCGCCGCGTGCTCCTGCGCGCGGCGGCCGTTGAGCAGGCGGAACAGCCAGCCCACATGCGTGTCATCCGGCCCGCCGTTGAAGGGTGTGCCGATGGTGATGACGTGCGGCACGCGCTCGGGCAGGCGCTTGGCCAGCTCACGCGCATAGAAGCCGCCCAGGCTCCAGCCGACGAGGCTGGCGTGCGTGGCCGGCGCGATGCGCTCGTGCACGGCCTCGGCCAGGCGGTCCAGCCAGGTGTCCACGTCGCCCTTGGGGCCGGTGTTCATGCCCTGACCCCAGTCCAGCGTGCGAAAGCCGGCACGCTCCAGGTGGCGGCGCAGCGGCCACATCGTCAGGCCGTCGGTGCCCAGGCCGGGGAACAGCACCACCGTGTGGCCCCCGCCGACGTTCGCGGGCGCCTTGCGCCAGTGGTTCAGCGCGGCGCAGGCCTCCAGCGTCGCACGCGCCGGCTCGGTGGCCAGCAGCCTCAGCGACGGCCGGCGGTGCGGCGCGGGGCCAGGTGTTGCGCCGGGCAGGACGGCAGAAGCTGCGGTCTTGGCGGTCAGGGACAGGGCGGAAGTGGTCATGGCCTGGGCGGCTGAGCCGAGCGGGTTTTCGGTGGCTCGATGCTGGGGCCGCTGCCCGCAGCGACATGCCAGCGCGGCGCCACAGGCGCTGTAGGACGAACGGCGTCGCTCCTCTCGCGGGGCGGTCGCGGTGGTCTCCTACACGGCGTGCTTGCGGGCCGACGCAGCATGCACACTCCGCTCAATCGCCACCGTCATGAACGCCGCCTTCAAGCCCTACCTAGCCGCGCTGATCGTCATGGGTGTGCTGGACGCGCTCTGGCTGGGCGTCATCGCCAAGGACTTCTATCGCGAGCAGATCGGCGCGCAGATGGTGGAGCAGATCCGCTGGGCGCCCGCCGCCATCTTCTACTTCGCCTACCCGGCAGCGCTGGTCGCGCTGGCGCTGTTCCCGGCCGGCCAGCCCTTCAGCCACCAGGTCGCGCGCGCGGCGCTGGTGGGCCTGGTGGCCTACGGCGTCTATGACCTGACCAACCTGGCCACGCTGCGTCACTGGCCCGTGCGGCTTGCGCTGGTGGATACGGCCTGGGGCACGTTCGCGAGCATGGCGGCCGGCGCGGTGGCGGCCTGGGTGGCGCAGAAATTCAACTGAGCATGACAATCGCGGCATGGTGCGTCACGAAGCAAAGGTTCGACTGAACCCGCAAGGGCAAGGGAGAGCTGCTGCATGCTGCGCCAGTCCAACGGGTGAGAGTCCCGTCCCGGTAGGCGTCGGAGCGCCGGGTAGCAGACCCCAGGTCGTTGAGGGAGACCTCTTGGCCCGAGCGGGGTGTCAAAAGCCCGTGAGGCGGCGCATGCCGCGCAGCGGGGAGCAAGCACGCGGGCCGCAACATGAAGTGAAGCCTGCAGCCTCGACAGATTTACAACCCGCAGGCCGAGCCGCTCATCTCACGGCGAAGGCAACACCGCTGGCGCAAGAACCGAAGCGCGCTGACGGCTGCGGCGGGGTATGGGGCGCAGCACGCGTGCAAGGACATGTGCGGAACGTGAGAGGCCCGTCTGCGCGGCCCTTGTCGGGGCAAGCTGGCTCATATAAGCCCAAGGCGAAGTTGAGCGGTGCGCAGCGGGAGTCCGAGGGGATCGTAGTACTGCATGCCACGGCGCAAGCCGAGGCGACGAAGGCCGTGCGGCATAACGCGGCTGGAGGGAAGGGTCCCTGCGGTGGTCATGCTGATGGAGCGGGTAAGCGCGAGGGAATGGCCGGCGAGACCGGACCTAACTACCCCGACGCAGGAGACTGCGGCGACAAAGTGCGACAACTGCAAAGGCAGCTCTGGGCCGCAGCCAAGCGGGCACCGTGCCGACGCGCGCAAGTGCAGTACCCAACCACGAGGGGTGACGCCCTGCTGGCGACTTGCAGCGCGAACGCTTCGGTGCAGCGCCTGTCCTTTGGGGCAGAACCGCACAATGCTGCGTGCCGACGACCACTGGTAAGCCGTGTGCGGGAAATCCGCATGCACGGTTTGAGCGGGGGTGTTGGCTTCCATCGAAACCTTCTGGCTCGATAGGGGCCAACATCTACCAATGGCCAAGACCGCACCCCGACTCAGCCCCGAAGACATCAAGCGCGTCATCGCGACCGCCTGGGACGACCTGCCGCCCTACGGCAAGGTGCTGCGCGAGCATGGCATCGGCCACGGCGAGCTGGTGGCCTTGCTCAAGCGCCAGCTGACGCCGGCGGCCTACAAGCTCTGGGCCGCGCGCGGCAAGCAGGCCAAGGGGCCGGCAGCCAAGGCGACCTGGCCGCACGGGCGCTGAGCGCTGGCGGGCATGCCCGCGTCGGGACTGTTGCGCTCACTCCACAACCGCTGAAACTCGATGTTTCATCGAGGGCGGCCGGGTTGCGTCCGATCTCCTGGGAAGCCTCGGGGCTAACCCCGAGCGCCGATGCGCAAATCAGCATCGAGAAGTCCAAAAATGTGATTAGTCGCGAATCGGTCGGCCCCCTAGCATGAATTTAGACCCCAGCCACACGGGCCCGCTACAGAGGCGCTGACGGCTGAAGAGGTTGGCCGCTCCCATACAACGATCCCGGAGACAACATGAGAAAACCAGCCCTGGCGGCGCAGCGTGCGCGCGCCCAGTCCACCCGTTTTGCCCTCAGCCTGACCGCCGCCGCCGCGCTTGCCGCCCTGTCCGCCACCGCCGTGGCGCAGGAAGCTGCCAAGAACGAGCTGGAGACGGTCGTCGTCACCGGCGTCAGGGCCTCCCTGACCAAGAGCCTGGCGAACAAGCGCACCAACGACCAGGTCGTGGAATCGGTGGTGGCCGAAGACATCGGCAAGCTGCCCGACAACAACGTCGTCGAGGCGCTGCAGCGCGTGACGGGCATCCAGGTCACGAACCGCGCCGGTGGCGAAGTCGGCGCCATCTCCATCCGTGGCCTGCCCGACATCGCCACCACCTGGAACGGCCGCAACATCTTCACCGCCTCCGGCACCCAGGTGGCGCTGCAGGACATCCCGTCGACGCTGGTGCGCCAGATCGACGTCTACAAGACCCGCGACGCCGGCCAGCTGGAGAACGGCATTGCCGGCCAGATCGACGTCAAGTCGCTGCGCCCCTTCGATTTCAAGGGCTCGAAGTTCTCGCTGCTGGCGCGCGAGACCTATCTCGACCCCGCGAAGAAGTGGAACCCGCAGCTGAGCGCCATGGCCAGCAACCGCTGGAAGACCGGCGCCGGTGACATCGGCGCGCTGGTCAACCTGTCGATGGTCAAGACGGACTACCGCAACGAGAGCGTGACGCCGGGCGCCATGGTGCCTTTCGTCAGCCCCAATGCCGCGGAAGTGCCGGCCGGCTACACGCCGCTGCAGCGCGTCTTCGACAACAACGTCTGGACGCCCGGCACTTACACCGGCCTGCCGCAGAAGGCGGGCTCGACGCTGAACTTCGGCGGCACGCAGCGCCCCTACTACCTGGCGCGTGACGCCGTGTTCCAGAGCGATGTGGAGGGCCAGCGCGAGCGCCCGGCCGCCAACCTCGCGCTGCAGTGGCAGCCGAACGAAGACGCCGTCTACACGTTCGAGGCGATGTACAACGGCTATCGCGACAAGGCCTTCAACCGGCTGCTGTTCAGCTTCGTCGACTGGTGGGGCAGCCTCGGCGTCAACCCGGCGTCGACGATCACCACCTTCCCGGGCACCAACGTCATCAAGACGCGGACCGTGAATGACGTCTACGGCTTCAACAGCGGCGACTACACCACCTCGGCCACCGACTCCTATGTCTATGCGCTGAACGGCAAGTGGAACCTCGGTGACCGGCTGCGGCTGGACGGCGATATCTCGTACCAGACCAGCAAGTTCCATTCGGAATTCACCGCCACCCGCATCGACCGCGTCGCGCCGTCGATCACCGTCGACTTCCATTCCGGCGGCGGCAACATGGCGTTCAAGTTCAACAACAACGCCGACCTGGCCGACCCCACCAAGTGGAACGTCGCGCAGTTCTACGACAACGCCAACCGCAACGAGGGCAGCGCCGCCACGGCCAGCCTGAACGGTAGCTACGACGCCGACTGGGGCCCGCTGAAGACGCTGAACTTCGGCTTCCGCTTCGACAGCCGCAAGGCCTCGGAAGCCAACCGCACGCAGTCGGCCTTCCTGGGCCGCAACCTGGCCACGCTGGGCGCGAACTACTACCACGTCAACTCCGATTTCGGCACGGACATCTCGGACGTCCCGCGCTCCTGGATCGAGCCGAATGCCTACTACATCCGCGACAACATCGACGCGTGGCGCACGATGTACAAGGCCGCCGATGCGAACTTCCAGACGACCGACAAACTCTTCCTGCAGAAGACCTTCGACGTCAAGGAAGACACCACCAACCTGTTCGTGATGGCGGACAGCGAGCACCAGTTGTTCGGCCGGCCGCTGCGCGCCAATTGGGGCGTGCGCTACGTGCAGGTCGACACCGGCATGACGGCCTACAAGGTCGATGCCACCACCAAGGTGGTGACGCCGACCACTGGCGAGAAGACGGCCAAGAAGTTCCTGCCCAGCCTGACGCTGCGCTACGAGGCGGCCAAGGACGTGCTGCTGCGCTTCAACTACGGCGAGACGCTGCGCCGGCCGGGCTTTGGTGACCTCAACCCGGTGCTGCAGCTCAGTGACGACGTCTCGCGCGTCGGCTACGGCGGCGGCAGCGGTGGCAACCCCAACCTGGAACCGACGCGCTCCAAGAACATCGACCTGACGGGCGAGTGGTATTTCCAGAAGGACAGTGCGCTCTACGGTACCGTGTTCCAGCGCAAGATCGAGGGCCTGGTCGTGCCGCTGCGCCGCCGCGTCCGCGTCGGCCCGGCCGACGACCCGTTCCGCAATTCGACTTCCGGCGGTGACCACACCAACGGCTACGACTACGTCATCAGCTCGCCGGTCAACGCGTCCGACGGCAAGATCAGCGGCGTCGAGCTGGGCGCCATCTACTTCCCGAAGGGCCTGCCGTGGTATCTGGACGGCCTGGGCTTCCAGGGCAGTGTGACGCGCCTGACCTCGTCGCAGAACGTGCCGACCGCCGACAGCGCCGGCAACATCGTCTCGCAGCTGGAGGCGCCCTTCTTCGGCGTGTCCAAGCTGTCGTGGAACGCCACGCTGGCGTATGAAAAGGGCCCGTTCTCTGCGCGCCTGTCCTATGTCCGCCGCTCCGCCTTCCTGGCCGCCAACGAAGCCGCGCTGTTCGCCAACCCGATCGGCATCTGGCGCCACCCGGAAAAGAGCGTGGACCTGCAGTTCAGCTACAACATCAACGATCGCATGGCGCTCGATTTCAGCGGCGTCAACCTGACGAACGAGATGCAGCAGCAGTACTACAAGTTCGGCGACGCCGGCAGCCCCGAGCTGACCAACTTCGGCACGGTGCAGATCGGCCGCGCGTTGTCGGTGGGCTTCCGCTGGAAGATTTAAGGGGCCTCTTTCCTCGTTTGAGGGCGTTGCACGGGCCTGCCGGACAACGCCCTTTTTTCTTCCTTGCAGTTCTCATGTCCGACCTGATCCAGCCGTTGATCCGCCAGCGCGCCGACCCGCACATCTCCCGCCACGCCGACGGCTTCTACTACTTCACCGCCTCGGTGCCGCAGTACGACCGCATCGAGGTGCGCCGCGCCACCAGCATCGAAGGACTGGTGAACGCGCCGGTCTTCGACGTCTGGCACAAGCCCGACACAGGCCCCTGGTCCGAGCTGGTCTGGGCGCCCGAGCTGCACTTCAACGACGGCGCCTGGTACGTCTACTTCGCCGCCGCCCACACCCGCAGGCTGGACCAGCTCGGCATGTTCCAGCACCGCATGTATGCGATCAGGAACACGGCCAAGGACCCGCTGGGCGGCGAATGGGAGTTCCTCGGCCAGGTGGATTCCGGCATGGACAGCTTCTGCCTGGACGCGACCACCTTCACCCATCGCGGCCAGCTGTATTACCTCTGGGCGCAGAAGGACCCGGCCATCGCCGGCAACTCCAACCTCTACATCGCACCGATGAAGACGCCGTGGCAGCTGGGCGGCCCGCCGGTCATGCTCAGCAAGCCCGAGTTCGACTGGGAATGCCGGGGCTTCCTCGTCAACGAAGGGCCGTCGGTGCTGCAGAGAAACGGTCGGGTCTTCATCAGCTACTCGGCCAGCGCCACCGACGAGAACTACGCGATGGGCCTGCTGTGGGCGGACGAGGGCGCCGACCTGCTCGACCCTGCCAGCTGGCACAAGTCGCCCGAGCCGGTGATGCGCAGCGCGGCCGAGGACAGCGTCTTCGGCCCCGGCCACAACAGCTTCACGGTGGGCGACAGCCCGGACGAGGTGCTGCTGGTCTACCACGCACGCACCTACACCGAGATCGTCGGCGACCCGCTGTGGAACCCCGACCGCCACAGCTTCGTGAAGCCGCTGCGCTGGAGCGCTGAGGGCATGCCGCTGTTTGGCAGGCCGTCTCGGCGCGACTGATACCGAAAACAGCATCGGTACGCCGCGCAAATTGATTGGATTGCAATTCCCCAGCTGCCTAGCATGGGCCAAGAGCGGTTGACAGCCTGTTTCAATGGCTTGCCCTGCGCCCGAGAACGACACCGAGACAAGACATGACGACTGAGGACAAGAAGAGCAAGGTCAAGCTGCGCTCCGCGGAATGGTTCGGCACCCAGGACAAGAACGGTTTCATGTACCGCTCCTGGATGAAGAACCAGGGCATCCCCGACCATGAGTTCAATGGCAAGCCCATCATCGGCATCTGCAACACCTGGAGCGAGCTGACGCCCTGCAACGCCCACTTCCGCAAGCTGGCCGAGCACGTCAAGCGCGGCATCATCGAAGCGGGTGGCTGGCCGGTCGAGTTCCCGGTGTTCTCCAGCGGCGAGAGCAACCTGCGCCCCACGGCCATGCTGACGCGCAACCTGGCCAGCATGGACGTCGAGGAAAGCATTCGCGGCAATCCGATGGATGCCGTCGTTCTGCTGGTGGGCTGCGACAAGACCACGCCCGCGCTGCTGATGGGCGCGGCCAGCGTCGACGTGCCGGCCATCGTCGTCACCGGCGGGCCGATGCTGAACGGCAAGCTCAACGGCAAGAACATCGGCTCGGGCACGGCCGTGTGGCAGCTGCACGAGCAGGTCAAGGCCGGCGAGCTGAGCATGCACGACTTCATGGCCGCCGAGGCCGGCCACTCGCGCTCGGCGGGCACCTGCAACACGATGGGCACCGCCTCCACGATGGCCTGCATGGCCGAGGCGCTGGGCACCTCGCTGCCGCACAACGCCGCCATCCCCGCCGTGGACGCACGACGTTATGTGCTGGCCCACCTGTCCGGCATGCGCATCGTCGAGATGGTGTGGGAAGAGCTGACGCTGTCCAAGGTGCTGACCAAGGAAGCGTTCGAGAACGCCATCCGCGTCAACGCGGCCATCGGAGGCTCCACCAACGCCGTCATCCACCTGAAGGCCATTGCCGGCCGCATCGGCGTGGACCTGGAGCTGGAAGACTGGACCCGCATCGGCCGCGGCACGCCCACGGTCGTGGACCTGCTGCCCTCGGGGCGCTTCCTGATGGAAGAGTTCTATTACGCCGGTGGCCTGCCCGCCGTGCTGCGCCGCCTGGGCGAGGGCGGCCTGCTGCCGAACAAGGACGCGCTGACCGTCAATGGCAAGACGCTGTGGGAGAACGTCGTCGACGCGCCCATCTACGACGACGAAGTCATCCGCCAGCTGGACAACCCGCTCATCAAGGACGGCGGCATCTGCATCCTGCGCGGCAACCTCGCGCCGCGCGGCGCCGTGCTCAAGCCCTCGGCCGCCACGCCCGAGCTGATGAAGCACCGCGGCCGCGCCGTCGTCTTCGAGCACTTCGAGGACTACAAGGCGCGCATCGTCGACCCCGACCTGGTTGTCGACGCGACCTCCATCCTGGTCATGAAGAACTGCGGCCCCAAGGGCTACCCCGGCATGGCCGAGGTCGGCAACATGGGCCTGCCGCCCAAGCTGCTGGCCGCCGGCGTGAAGGACATGGTGCGCATCTCCGACGCGCGCATGAGCGGCACCGCCTACGGCACCGTCGTGCTGCATGTGGCGCCCGAGGCGCGCGCCGGTGGGCCGCTCGCTGTGGTGCAGGAGGGCGACTGGATCGAGCTGGACTGCGCCGCCGGCCGCCTGCACCTGGACATCCCCGACGCCGAGCTGGAACAGCGCCTGGCCGCCTGGGCCGCCGCCCAGACCGTGGACCCGCAGGACGCCAGCGGCTACCGCCAGCTCTACGTGAACCACGTGCTGCAGGCCGACGAAGGCTGCGACTTCGACTTCCTGCGCGGCAAGCGCGGCTCGGCCGTGCCGCGCCATTCACACTGATTCCGAGGTTTTCATGAGCAACACCATCCAAGGCCTGGCGCTGATCAACGGCCAGCCGGTGCGCGGCGCCGGCAAGCCCTTCCAGGCGTTCGACCCCAGCAAGAACGAAGCGCTCGGCCCCGACTTCAACGCCGTGGACGCCGCCCAGGTGGCCGAAGCCTGCGCCCTGGCCGGCGCCGCCTTCGACGCCTACCGCGCCACCAGCGACCAGGAGCGCGCCGACTTCCTGGAGCAGATCGCCGCGCAGATCCTGGCGCTGGGCGACGACCTGATCGTGCGCGCCATGGCCGAGACCGGCCTGCCGCGCGCCCGCCTGGAAGGCGAGCGTGGCCGCACGATGAACCAGTTGAAACTGTTCGCCGAGCTGCTGCGCGAAGGCAGCTGGCAGGATGCTCGCATCGACACCGCGCTGCCCACGCGCACGCCGCCGCGGCCCGACCTGCGCCTGCGCTTCGTCGGCGTCGGCCCCGTGGCCGTGTTCGGCGCCAGCAACTTCCCGCTCGCGTTCTCGGTCGCCGGTGGCGACACCGCCGCCGCGCTTGCCGCTGGCTGCCCGGTCGTCGTCAAGGCGCACTCGGCCCACCCGGGCACGTCTGAGCTGGTCGGCCGCGCGGTCGTCGAGGCCGTGCGCCTGTCCGGCCTGCCGGCCGGCATCTTCGCGCTGCTGACCGGCAGCGGCCACGGCATCGGCGACACGCTGGTGCGTCACCCGGCCATCCAGGCCGTCGGCTTCACCGGCTCGCGCAGCGGTGGCATCGCGCTGATGGCGGCGGCCGCTGCCCGCCCTCAACCCATCCCGGTCTATGCCGAGATGAGCAGCATCAACCCGGTCGTCCTGCTGCCCGGGGCTCTGGCCAAGCGCGGCGCCGACATCGCCACCGGCTTTGCCGGCTCGCTGGTCATGGGTGTGGGCCAGTTCTGCACCAACCCCGGCCTGGTGCTGGGCATTGCCGGCGCCGACTTCGACCGCTTCGCCGTGGCCGCCGCCGAGGCGCTGAAGCCCGTGCCCGCGGCGACGATGCTGACCCCCGGCATCGCTAGCGCCTACCAGCGCGGCGAAGACCAGCTCGCCGGCCAGCCCCAGGTCGACGCGCTGCTTCGCGGCGAGTCCACCGGCTGCCAGGGCGCACCCAGCCTGTTCAAGACCACCGGCGCGGCCTTCCTGGCCAACCACGCGATGCAGTCCGAGATCTTCGGCCCGGCTTCGCTGCTGATCGCCTGCACCGACCTCGTCGAACTGCTCGCCGTCATCGAGGGCCTGGAAGGCCAGCTGACCGCCACGCTGCAACTGCAGGACGACGACGAGAGCGACCTCGCCGCCGCCCGCTATCTGCTGCCGGCGCTGGAGCGCAAGGTTGGCCGCATCCTGGCCAACGGCTACCCGACCGGCGTCGAGGTGTCGACGGCCATGGTCCACGGCGGCCCCTTCCCGGCGACGAGCGATGGCCGCAGCAGCTCGGTGGGCACGGCCGCCATCCAGCGCTTCCTGCGCCCGGTCTGCTACCAGAACCTGCCGCGCGCGCTGCTGCCTGCGGTGCTGCGCGAGCCGAACGAGCGCGGCGTGTGGCGCCGCCGTGATGGTGTGCTGACCCGCAACTGACGCGGACAAGATCCAAAGGGCTCGAAGAAGCCCGTCGGAAACCAGCCGAACCGAACAACCTGGAGACAAGTGAAATGAAGAAGCAACTGCTGGCCCTCGTGGTCACGCTGGCGGTGAGCGCTAGCGCGCTGGCCGCCGACATCAAGGTCGTCGTCAGTGCCGACCAGCCCGGCCCGGTCATCCACCGCAACATCTACGGCCAGTTCGCCGAGCATCTGGGCACCGGCATCTACGAAGGCATGTGGGTGGGCCCCGAGTCCAAGATTCCCAACGTGCGCGGCTGGCGCAAGGACGTGGTGGGCGCGCTCAAGGACCTGAAGGTGCCGCTGGTGCGCTGGCCCGGCGGCTGCTTCGCCGACGAGTACCACTGGCGCGAGGGCATCGGCCCGCGCAACAAGCGCCCGGTCAAGGTCAACTACAACTGGGGCGGTGTGCCCGAGAACAACGCCGTCGGCACGCACGAGTTCTTCGACCTGGTCGAGCAGCTCGGCGCCGAGGCCTATGTGAACGGCAACCTGGGCACCGGCAGCGCGCAGGAGATGGCCGAGTGGCTGGAGTACATGACGGCCGAGGGCAAGTCCACGCTCGCCGACATGCGCCGCAAGAACGGCCGTGACAAGCCCTTCCGTGTGCACTACTTCGCCGTCGGCAACGAGGCCTGGGGCTGCGGCGGCAACATGCGCCCCGAGTACTACGCCGACCAGTACCGCCAGGTCACCAGCTTCCTGCGCACGCCCGCCCACAACCGCCCCATCATGATCGCCAGCGGCGGCCATGGCCAGATGACCAGCTGGACCGAGGCGCTGAGCAAGGGCGTGCCCGGTGTCAACGCGATTTCGCACCACGAGTACACGCTGCCCACCGGCAAGTGGGAGGGCAAGGGCGCGGCCGTGGGCTTCCCGGAGGCCGAATGGTTGTCGACGCTGGCGCACACGCAGCGCGTGGACGAGATGATCCGCAAGAACGTTGCCGTGCTCGACAAGAACGATCCGTCCAAGAAGATCGGCTTCTACTTCGACGAGTGGGGCAGCTGGTACGACCCGGAACCCGGCAGCAACCCCGGCTTCCTGGTTCAGCGCAACACGCTGCGTGACGCGCTGCTGGCGGCGATGCACTTCCACGTGTTCCACAACCATGCGGAGCGCGTGAAGATGACCAACATCGCGCAGATGGTCAATGTGCTGCAGGCCATGATCATCACCAGCAAGGACAAGCTGGTGCTCACGCCCACCTACCACGCGTTCAAGCTCTACACGCCCTTCCAGGACGCGACCTCGCTGCCCGTCAAGGTCGAGAACAACCCGGTCTACAAGGTCGACAAGCTGGAGATGCCCGGCCTGTCCGCCACCGCCGGCCGCGGCAAGGACGGCAAGCTCTGGGTGGGCCTGGTGAACGCCAACGCCACGCAGGCCGCAGAGCTGGACCTTCAGGTCGGCACGGCCACGCCGAAGTCCGTCAAGGGTCAGGTGTTGACCGCCGGTGCGATGGACGCGCAGAACGAGCTGGGCAAGGCGCCGCAGGTCGTGCCCGTCGCGTTTGAAGCCCAGGCCGTGGGCGGCAAGCTGACGATCAAGCTGCCGGCCAAGTCCGTCGTCGTCGTCGCCGTCGACTGATCCAGCGATCTTCCCGCCCCGGGCCGTCCTCGCGGATGGCCCGGGGCTTTGCCCTGCGCGCTCGCCTGAGCGGCATACCGAAACCGGGATCGACAGCGCCCGGAATGTCATTGGTGTGACGGGGCGCGGCCTCCTAGGCTGTGCCCCCACAACCATACCTACCGGAGACAAGACACCATGGCCTTGCACAAGCGCCGCGACATCCTCGCGGGTACGGCCGCGCTCGCCCTGAGCGCCTGCGGCGGCGGTGGTGGCAGCAGCCCCGCCCCCGCGCCTAGCCCGATCACGCCCCCGCCGCCTCCGCCCCCACCGCCGCCGCCGCCGCCTCCTCCGGCACCCCCGCCGCCCACGCAGACGGCGCTGACCTTCGCCAATGCCGGCGTGCATGACCCGTCCGTCATCAAGGCCGACGGCCAGTTCTACGTCTTCGGCTCCCACCTGGCGGCCGCCAGGACGCCGGACCTGATGAACTGGACCAAGCTGGCCGACGGCGTCAACGATGCCAACCCGCTGTTCGGCAACAAGGTCACCACCGAGCTAGCCGAGACGCTGGCCTGGGCAAAGCCCGACTTCGGCCCCGTCACGCTGTGGGCGCCCGACGTCACCAAGCTGGCCGACGGCAAGTTCTACATGTACTACTGCGCCTGCAAGGGCGACTCGCCGCGCTCGGCGCTGGGCATTGCCGTGGCCGACAAGGTCGACGGCCCCTACGTCAACAAGCAGGTGCTGCTGAAGTCCGGCATGTGGGGCCTGCCCAGCGAGGACGGCACCGTCTACGACGCCACCAAGCACCCCAACGCGGTCGACCCCTCGGTCTTCGCCGATGCGACGGGCAAGCTGTGGATGGTCTACGGCTCCTACTCGGGCGGCATCTTCATCATGGAGCTGAACGCCACCACCGGCCTGCCGCTGGCCGGCCAGGGCTACGGCAAGCACCTGATGGGCGGCAACCATGCCCGCATCGAGGGCGCCTACATCCTCTACAGCCCGACGAGCAAGTACTACTACCTGTTCGTTTCCTTCGGCGGGCTGGATGCTATCGGCGCGTACAACGTGCGGGTGGCGCGCTCCCTGTCGCCCGACGGCCCTTATGTGGACGGCGCCGGCACCAGCATGGCGACCGTCAAGGCCGATGCCAGCAAACCGCTGTTCGACGACGCCAGCATTGCCCCTCACGGCATGAAGCTGATGGGCGGCCACCAGTTCACCAACGCCACCGGCGAGACGGGCACAGCGCTGGGCTATGTGTCACCGGGCCACAACTCGGCCTATTACGACGCCGCGACCGGCCAGTACTTCATCATCTTCCACACGCGCTTCCCCGGCACCGGCGAGGCGCACGAGATCCGCGTGCACGAGATGCACCTGAACGAGGACAACTGGCTGGTCATCGCACCGCTGCGTTATGCGCCGCTGAGCCTGGCCAACCCCGCGCAGACGGCTGACGTCAGCGCGGCCCAGGCAGCGGGCACGTACAAGCTGGTCAACCACGCCAAGGACATCACGGCCGTGAGCAAGGCGTCCATCGTCGTCACGCTCAACACCGATGGCACGGTGACCGGCGGCATGACGGGCACCTGGACGCACAAGGGCAGCAACAAACTCAGCGTGGTGAGCGGCGGCACGACCTACGCCGGGGTACTGTCCCGGCAATGGAACACCAACGCGAGCGCGTTTGTCGTGAGCTTCAGCGCGCTCTCCATGGGCGGCGTGTCGCTCTGGGCCATCCGCACCGGGAGCTGACGTGAAGAATCTGCTTGCCGCTCTGACCCTCGCGCTGTGCACCCACGCGGCCAGCGCGGCCACGCAGCTGTTCCCGCTGGACCGCGTGCGCCTGCAGGACGGCCCGTTCCTGGCCGCGCAGGACACCAACCGGCAGTACCTGATGGCGCTGGACGCCGACCGGCTGCTGGCGCCCTTCCTGCGCGAGGCCGGGCTGCCGGCCAAGTCGCCAACCTACGGCAACTGGGAGTCCACGGGCCTGGACGGCCACATGGGCGGCCACTACGTGTCGGCGCTGGCGCTGATGTGGGCGGCCACCGGCGACGCCGAGGTGAAGAAGCGCCTCGACTACGTCGTCGCCGAACTCAAGCGCTGCCAGGACGCGCTCGGCACCGGCTACATCGGCGGCATCCCCGACGGCGCCAAGGCCTGGGGCCAGCTTGGCGCGGGTCAGCTCAAGGTGGACAGCTTCTCGCTGAACGGCCGCTGGGTGCCCTGGTACAACATCCACAAGGTCTTCGCGGGCCTGCGTGACGCCTGGGTCTACAGCGGCAACGCCGACGCCAAGGCCATGCTCGTGAAGCTGTCCGACTGGGCGCTGCGCCTGACCACGCCACTGACGGACGCGCAGATGCAGGACATGTTGCGCGCCGAGCATGGCGGCATGAACGAGGTGCTGGCCGACGTGTCCGAGATGACCGGCGACCTGCGCTACCTGGCGCTGGCCCGCCGCTTCTCGCACCAGGCCATCCTGCAGCCGCTGGCCAACGGCCAGGACAAGCTGACCGGCCTGCACGCCAACACGCAGATCCCCAAGGTCATCGGCTTCGCGCGCATCGCGCAACTCACGGGCGAGGACGAGGGCCGCCAGGCCGCCGAGTTCTTCTGGCGCACGGTGGTGGACAAGCGCACGGTCGCCATCGGCGGCAACAGCGTCAAGGAGCACTTCCACCCCGACACCGACTTCAAGCCGATGTTGAACGAGGTGGAGGGCCCGGAGACCTGCAACAGCTACAACATGCTGAAGCTGACCGCGCTGCTGCAGCAGGCGATGCCGGACCGCGGCGCCTATGCCGACTACTACGAGCGCACGCTCTACAACCACATCCTCGCGTCCCAGCATCCGCAGGGCGGCTTCGTCTACTTCACGCCCATGCGGCCGCAGCACTACCGCGTCTACTCGCAGGTGCATGACGGCATGTGGTGCTGCGTGGGCTCGGGCATCGAGAGCCACGCGCGGCACGGCGAGTTCATCTACGCGCACGACGACAGCAGCCTGACGGTCAACCTCTTCGTCGCCTCCACCGTGGACTGGCGCGAGCGCGGCATCAAGCTGACGCAGAGCACCCGCTTCCCCGACGAGTCGCGCACGAAGCTGACGGTGGACGGCGCCGGCACGTTCGCGCTCAAGGTGCGCTACCCCGGCTGGGTCGCGCCCGGCGCGCTCAAGGTCAAGGTCAACGGCAAGCCGGTGAAGGTGACGGCCAAGCCGGGCGGCTACGTCGAGCTGAACCGGGCCTGGAAAAGCGGCGACACCGTGGACGTGGCGCTGCCCATGCGCACGGCGCTGGAGCCGCTGCACGGCCTGAAGAACTACGTGGCCGTGCTGCACGGCCCCATCGTGCTGGCCGCCAAGACGCCGCAGCCGGGCGAGCAGCTCAACTTCCGCGCCGACGCCTCGCGCATGGGCCACATCGCCCATGGCGCCGTCTGCCCGCAGGACAGCGCGCCCGTCTTCGTCAGTGACAAGGCGGATTTTCTGAACCGCTTCAAGCCCGTGCCCGGCCAGCCGCTGACCTTCACGGCGCCCGATCTGATCCAGGGCCGCAAGGGGGCCGAGAACCTGCAGCTCATCCCCTTCTTCCGCCTGCACGACTCGCGCTACATGCTCTATTGGGGTCGCAGCACGCCGGCCCAGCAGAGCCTGATGCGCGCCGAGCTGGCCAAGGCCGAGGAAGCGCGCCTGGCACTGGACGCGCAGACCATCGACCAGGTCGCCCCCGGCGAGCAGCAGCCTGAGTCGGACCATGCCTTCAAGGGCGAGGGTGCCGAGAACGGCATCGCCCCGGCCGGCCGCTGGCGGCATGCGAAGCAGTGGTTCAGCTACGACCTGAACGACCGCGACGGCCAGGCCAGGGCGCTGCGCCTGAGCTTCGCCAAGGGCGACGCCGGCCGCCGCTTCGACGTCCTTGTCAACGGCCAGCTCGTGGCCGAAGTTGAGCTGGGCAAGCCCGACATGGCCGACGAGATCTACACGCGCGAGTTCCCGCTGCCGCCCGAACTGGTTCGCGCTGCGGGCGGCAAGCTCAACGTGAAGTTCGTCGCCAAGCCGGGCTCCATTGCCGGCGGGCTTTACGGCCTGCGCTTGCTGCGCTGATTGCCCCCGCCGAGGGTCGATACATACCAAAATCGGCATCCCTTGGCGGCGAAATGTCATTGGTCGCGCATCGCCCGCCTTCCTACCATCGGCCACCACAAGACCCACCGAGTTGGAGACAAGCTCATGAACCTTCTTCGCCGCAGCCTGCTGGCCGCCGCCCTGCTGACGCCCGCGTTCAGCGCCTTCGCCGCCCCGCTCGTCATGGGCTTCTCCCAAGTGGGTGCCGAGAGTGAATGGCGCACCGCCAACACTGCTTCCATCAAGTCGGCGGCCAAGGAAGCCGGCATCACGCTGAAGTTCGCCGACGCGCAGCAGAAGCAGGAGAACCAGGTCAAGGCCATCCGCAGCTTCATCGCGCAGAAGGTCGACGTGATCGCCTTCTCGCCGGTGGTCGAGTCCGGCTGGGACACGGTGCTGAAGGAAGCCCAGAAGGCGGGCATTCCCGTCATCCTGACCGACCGCGCTGTCAAGGTGGCTGATCAATCGCTGTATGTGACCTTCATCGGCTCCGACTTCGTCGAGGAAGGCCGCAAGGCCGCGCGCTGGCTGCTGGAGCGCGCCGCCAAGACGCCGGGCGCCGCGCTGAACATCGTCGAGCTGCAGGGCACCGTGGGCTCGGCGCCCGCCATCGACCGCAAGAAGGGCTTCGAGGAGGTCATCAAGACCAACCCCAAGCTGCAGATCATCCGTTCGCAGTCCGGCGAGTTCACGCGCGCCAAGGGCAAGGAAGTGATGGAGTCCTTCCTGAAGCAGCGCGACAAGAAGATCGACGTGCTGTACGCGCACAACGACGACATGGCCATCGGCGCCATCCAGGCCATCGAGGAAGCCGGGCTGAAGCCGGGCAAGGACATCGTCATCATCTCCATCGACGGCGTGCGTGGCGCGTTCGAGGCGATGAAGGCTGGGAAGCTGAACGTGACGGTGGAATGCAATCCGTTGCTGGGGCCGCAGCTGATGCAGCTGGCCAAGGATGTGGTGGCGAAGAAGCCGGTGGAGAAGCGCATCACCGTCATCGAGGGCGTGTTCCCGGCTGAGGTGGCGGCGAAGGAATTGCCGAATCGGAAGTATTGAGGTCGTGGGCTTCGTTGCAGGGGTGTTTGTGGCGAGGCCCAGCCGGGATTTCGTCCCGGCGGCCGACTTACTTTTTGCGCCGCCAAGAAGTAGGCAAAAAGCTCTCCCCTGCAAAACCGGCCCTGCGGGCTGCCCTGCGATGCTCGAAACCCAGGGCCGCGCCGAACTCACTTCGCTGCGCTCCGTTCAAGCAAGCGTCGCGAGTCAGTTCTTGAAGCGCGCTGCACGCGCGCCCTGGGCTTCTGCGCTTCTCGGCGGTTCTGTAGGGGAGGCCCCGAAACAGCCGCAACAGCCAACAGTCAACAGCTCTGTAGGGCGGGTCGCGACCCGCCAGCATGGGTGGCAAGTCGCCACCAAACGGCGGGTCATGACCCGCCCTACAGAGCTGTGGAGCGAGCAACCCACATGACCACCTCCCCCGTGCTTGCCCTCTCCGGCATCCACAAATCCTTCCCCGGCGTCAAAGCCCTCACCGACGTCAGCCTGCGCCTCTACCCCGGCGAGGTCCACGCGCTGATGGGCCAGAACGGCGCCGGCAAGTCCACGCTCATCAAGGTGCTGACGGGCCTCTACCAACCCGAAGCCGGCACCATCACGCTCGACGGCGACACCATCGCCCCCAGGCGCACCGAGGAAGCCCAGGCCCTGGGCATCCAGACCGTCTACCAAGAGGTCAACCTCTGCACCAACCTCAGCGTCGCGGAGAACATCTGCGCCGGCCGCTTCCCCCGCAAATGGGGCCGCATCGACTGGCCAGCCGTCAACGCCGAGGCCAAACGCGTCCTCGCGCAGATGGACCTCGACATCGATGTGACGGCCCCGCTGTCGCGCTACTCGCTGTCCGTGCAGCAGATGGTTGCCATTGCCCGCGCGCTGCGTGTGCAGGCCAAGGTGCTCATCCTCGACGAGCCCACGTCCAGCCTGGACGACGCCGCCGTGCAGCGCCTGTTCACCGTGCTCAAGCGCCTGCGCAGCCAGGGCCTGGCCATCCTGTTCGTCACCCACTTCCTCGACCAGACCTACGCGCTGGCCGACCGCATCACCGTCATGCGCAACGGCGAGACCGAGGGCGAGTACCTGGCCAGCGACCTCAGCCGCCTGGCCCTCGTCAACAAGATGGTGGGCGCGCCGCCCGACCAGCAACCCACCCGGCTGGACAGCCGCGCCCCGACGACCGGCGCCCCTGTCCTGAAGGCGCAAGGGCTGACCCGGCGCGGCGCGCTGCACCCGCTGGACCTGGAGCTCAGACGCGGCGAAGTGCTCGGCCTGGCCGGCTTGCTGGGCTCTGGCCGCACCGAGGCCGCGCGGCTGCTGTTCGGTGCTGATGCTGCCGATGCGGGCCATGTCGAGACCGGCGACCACAGCGGCCGCTGGCACTCGCCGCGCCAAGCTATCGCCGCCGGCATCGCCTTCTGCTCCGAGGACCGCAAGCACGAGGGCGCCATCCTGGACCTCTCGGTGCGCGACAACATCCTGCTGGCGCTGCAGGCCCGCCATGGCCTGCGCCTGGTGATGAGCCATGAACAGCAGCAAGCCCTGGCCGACGACTACATCCAGCGCCTGGGCATCAAGACCGCCAGCGCCGACACGCCCATCGGGCAACTGTCCGGCGGCAACCAGCAGAAGGCGCTGCTGGCCCGCTGGCTGGCCACCGAGCCCGCCGTGCTCATCCTCGACGAGCCCACGCGCGGCATCGACGTGCGCGCCAAGGAAGACCTGATGGACGCCGTGCGCGCGCTGGCCCACAAGGAGGACGGCACGGGCATGTCCATCCTGTTCATCTCGTCCGAGCTGCCCGAGGTGCTGCACTGCAGCGACCGCGTCCTCGTGCTGCGCGACCGCCGCGCCGGCGGTGTCTACCGCCGCGGCGAGCTGGACGAGCGCAGCGTGCTTGAAGTCATCGCCGCCGAGCCCGCAGCGGCTTGAGAGGAAGCCCGTCGTGAAGCCCTCCCACCCGCTCGCGCTGTGCCGCGCGCTGGCCGCCGCCGCGCTGCTGGGCCTGACCACCGTCGCCCAGGCCGTAGCGCCTTCGGGCCTGGACGCCCAAGGCCAGGCACAGCGCCAGCCGCTGGCGCCCGATGCCCACGGCTTTGCCTGGACGCGGCTGGCGGCCGGCGTGCAGGTGCAGCGGGGCACGCTCACGCGCAACATCCTGTTCTACAGGCCCGGGCTGGTGCGCGTCACGGCCCACCTGGGCCAGAGCCACGCCACGCAGCCCAGCCTGGTCGTCGTGGCCACACCGCAGGCAGTGCCGCTGGACGTGCAGAACGGCGCCGACACGCTGGTGCTGGCCAGCGCGGCGCTGCGTGTGCAGGTGGACAAGCGCAGCGGCGCCATCGCCTTCCTGCGGCCCGACGGCCAGCCCTTCACCCGCGAGCAGGCGCCGGCCGCGCTGCAGTTGGTCGAGTTCTCGGGCGCGCCCAGCTACACGATGACCCAGGCCTTCAGCCTGACGCCCGACGAGTCGCTGTACGGCCTGGGCCAGTACAACGAGTCGTACATGGATTACCGCGGCCGCGATGTGTCCATGGTGCAGACCAACATCGGCACCGTGCTGCCCTTCCTGGTGTCCACGCGGCGCTGGGGCGTGCTGTGGGACGTGTATTCCAAGATGCGCTTCACCGACGACGCGCAGGGCGCCCGCTTCTGGGCCGAGAGCGCGCCGGCCGGGGCCGACTACTACTTCGTCGCTGGCTCGACGATGGACGAGCTGATGGCCGGCTACCGCCAGCTGACAGGCGCCGCGCCCATGTTCCCCAAGAGCGCCTTCGGCCTGTTCATGAGCAAGGAGCGCTACAAGACGCAGCAGCAGTTGCTGGACGTGGCGCGGCGCTTCCGGGCCGAGCGCTTCCCGCTCGACACCATCGTGCAGGACTGGCAGTACTGGGGCGGTGACAAGGACGGCACCTGGAGCGGCATGACCTGGAACGCCGAGCGCTTCCCCGACCCGCGCGGCATGGTCGACACGCTGCACCGCGAGCTGAACCTCAAGCTGATGGCGTCCATCTGGCCCTCGGTCGGCGACGACACGGCCCTCGCCAAAGAGCTGGACGCCAAGGGCCTGCGCTTCGCGCCCAAGCACTGGATCTCCGGCAAGGCGCAGATCTACGACGCCTTCAGCGCCGAGGGGCGCGCCATCTACTTCAAGCACACCAAGAAGGGCTTGCTCGACATCGGCGTGGATGCGCTGTGGATGGACGGCACCGAGGTCGAGGTGGGCGGTGCGGCCCACGACCCGGGCGAGGTGGAGGCCGACATCAAGCGCCTCGGCCGCAACGCCATGGGCGACTTCACCCGCTACCTCAACGTCTACAGCCTCGTCACCACGCGCGGCGTCTATGAAGGCCAGCGCGCCAGCGGCGACAAGCGCGTCTTCACGCTGACCCGCTCCGGCTGGGCCGGCCAGCAGCGCTATGCCGCCATGCCCTGGTCCGGCG
The DNA here is from genome assembly GCF_043555835.1 of Pelomonas parva. NCBI lineage: Bacteria > Pseudomonadati > Pseudomonadota > Betaproteobacteria > Burkholderiales > Sphaerotilaceae > Roseateles > Pelomonas parva. Next base: position 677,689 of record NZ_JBIGHV010000003.1, read on the forward strand.
ACACGACGGCCAGCTGGGCCACGCTGCGCGCGCAGATTGCCGGCGGCCTGAACGTCGGCATGGCCGGCTCGCCCTACTGGACGCAGGACACCGGCGGCTTCTTCGTGCGCCACGCCGGCGGCGAACGCAACCCGGCCTGGCGCGAGCTGTACGCGCGCTGGAACCAGTTCGGCATCTTCAACCCCGTCTACCGCATCCACGGCACCGACGTCGAGCGCGAGCCCTACCTGTTCAAGTCACTGGACCCGGCCGTCTACGGCTCGCTGCTGAAGGCCGCGCAGCTGCGCTACCGCCTGCTGCCCTACGTCTACGGCCTGGCCTGGCGCGCGCACGACGAGGGCTACGTGATGATGCGCGGCCTGGCGATGGACTTCCCCGACGAGACCGCGCTGCGCAAGGTGGACGACACCTTCATGTTCGGTCCCGCCTTCCTGGTGCAGCCGGTCACGCGGTCCACGCTGTACCCCGAGGTGCCGCCGGCCACCACCATCCCCGCCAGCGCGCTGCGCACGCCGCAGGGCGAGCCGGGGCTGCAGCTGGAGTACTTCGCCGGCATGAACTTCGAGAAGCCGGCCAGCCGCACGGTGGACGGCCCCGTCGACCACGACTGGCCGCCCGCGCCGCTGGGCAGCGTGCCGCCCGGCCTGCAAGACCTCAACCAGTTCTCCGCGCGCTGGCAGGGCACGCTCATCGCACCCGAGGCCGGCGAGTACGAGATCGGCCTGGAAGGCGACGACGGCTTCCGCCTGTGGCTGGACGACAAGCTCATGGTGGAGGACTGGAAGAACGGCGCGCCGCGTTTCCAAGGCACACGCGTCAAGCTCACCGCCGGCCAGGTGGTGCGGGTGCGCATCGACTTCTATCAAGACGCCTACGGCCGCAAGCTGCGGCTGGCCTGGCGCACGCCGGCCCAGGTCCTCGCGCTGGCGGACGAGCAGCGCCGCATCGACAAGCGCCAGGCCACGCGCCTGCCGGCCGGTGCCGCGTGGTTCGATTTCTGGACCGGGCGCCGCCACAACGGCGGCCAGGCCGTGGCGCGCGAGTACCCGCTCGACCAGTTCCCGCTGTTCGTGCGCGCCGGCAGCATCGTGCCCATGGGCCCGGTCATCGAGCATGTCGGCCAGCAGCCGGGCGCGCCCTACGAGATCCGCGTCTACCCCGGTGCCGACGCGCAGTTCACGCTCTACGAAGACGACGGTGAAACCTACCGTTATGAGAACGGCGAGCGCGCCACCGTCACGCTGCGCTGGGACGACGCCCGCCGCACGCTGCACGTCGGCGCGCGCGACGGCCGCTTTCCCGGCCTCATCCCGCAACGCCGCTTCGATGTGAAGCTGATGGCCGCCGGCGGCCGCGCTGCGGCCACGCGGTCCGTCCTCTACCGTGGCGACGCGACGGCGCTGCATTTCAAGACCCCATGAGTTCCCTCACGCCCGCCATGTCCTCTCCTCCCGCGCGCGCCGCCCTCTGGCGCCACCCGCTGTTCCGGCCCCTGGCCGCACTGGTGCTGCTGCTGGCCGTCGCCGCCGTCAGCGTGCCGGGCTTCCTGCATCTGGAGATCAAGGACGGCCGGCTGTACGGCAACCTCGTCGACATCCTGCACCGCGCAGCGCCCCTGATGCTGGCGGCCCTGGGCATGACGCTGGTGATCGCCACGCGCGGCATCGACGTGTCGGTGGGCGCCATCGTCGCCATCTCCGGCACGGTGGCCTGTGTGCTGGTCGCCGAGCACGGCCTGGCCATCGCCTTCGCGGCCGCCCTGGGCGCCGCGCTGCTGTGCGGTCTGTGGAACGGCCTGCTGGTGGCGGGCCTGGGCCTGCAGCCCATCATCGCGACGCTGATCCTGATGGTCGCCGGCCGGGGCCTGGCGCAGCTGCTGACCGACGGCCAGATCATCACCGTCTACGAGCCCGCCAGCTTCTTCTGGCTGGGCGCCGGCTACGTGCTGGGCCTGCCGGTGTCGCTCTACGTCGTGGCCCTCGTCGCCGGCCTCACCGCGCTCTTGATGAAGCGCACGGCGCTGGGCCTGTTCATCCAGACCGTGGGCATCAACCCGGTCGCCGCGCGGCTGGCCGGCGTGCGCACCGCCGCCATCGTGTTCTTCGTCTACGTCTACTGCGGCCTGGGGGCGGGCCTGGGCGGCCTGCTGATCTCGTCCAACATCAAGAGCGCCGACGCCAACAACGCCGGCATGCTGCTGGAGCTGGACGCCATCCTTGCCGTCACGCTCGGTGGCGGCCAGTTGAACGGCGGCAAGTTCAGCCTCGCGGGCAGCCTCATCGGCGCGCTCATCATCCAGACGCTCACGTCCGCCATCTACGCCTTGGGCGTGCCGCCGCAGGTGACCATGGTCGTCAAGGCCGTCGTCGTGTTCGCGGTCTGCATCTCGCAGTCGTCCATCTGGTCCGCGCGGAGGTCCGCATGAACGCCGTCCGTTCCGCGATGGCCGCGCCTTCCTTCACCACCTGGGTCAGCGTCGTGCTGATGCTGCTGCTGTTCATCGCGGGTGCGACCAGCTACACCGGCTTCGGCTCCACGCAGGTCGTGCTCAACCTGCTCATCGACAACGCCTTCCTGCTGGTCATTGCGGTGGGCATGAGCTTCGTCATCCTGTCCGGCGGCATCGACCTGTCGGTGGGCTCGGTGCTGGCACTCACGACCATGGTCGCCGCCTGGCTGCTGCAGGTCGCGCAATGGCCGGCCGAGCTGGTCATCGTGGTCGTGCTGCTGGGCGGCGCGGCCTTCGGTGCGCTGCAAGGCCTGGTCATCCACGTGTTCAAGCTGCAGGCCTTCATCGTCACGCTGGCCGGCATGTTCCTGGCGCGCGGCCTGTGCTTCCTGATCAGCGTTGACAGCATCACCATCGACGCGCCGCTGTTCGTCACGCTGTCGCAGACACAGATCCCGCTGCCCTTCGGCGACGCCTTCCTGTCGCCGGGCGCGGTCATCGCGCTGCTGACGCTGGGTGCGGGCCTGTGGGTGGCGCATTGCACCGCCTTCGGCCGCACCGTCTACGCACTGGGCGGTAGTGAGACCTCGGCGCTGATGATGGGCCTGGCCGTGGGCCGCACCAAGGTCGCCGTCTACGGCCTCAGTGGCTTCTGCGCCTCGCTGGCCGGCCTGCTGTTCGCGTTCTACATGCTCAGCGGCTACGGCCAGCACGCGCAAGGCGTGGAGCTGGATGCGATTGCGGCGGTGGTCATCGGCGGCACCGTGCTGACGGGCGGTTATGGCTATGTGGCCGGCGCGCTGTCCGGCGTGCTGGTGCTGGGCCTCATCCAGACGCTGATCGCCTTCGACGGCACCCTCAGCTCCTGGTGGACCAAGATCGTCATTGGCGCGCTGCTGTTCGTTTTCTGCGCCGTGCAACGGCTGCTGTCCCTGAAGAAAACCCAAGGCTGAACATGTTCAAGAAGCTCCTGCTCGCCGCCACGCTGGCGTGCGGCGTGAATGCCCACGCCGCGAACCCGCTGTTCGCCCCGCTCTACACGGCCGACCCCGCCGTGCTGGTGGACGGCGGCCGCGTCTACCTGTTCACCGGCCGCGACGAGGCCCTGCCCGCAGGCAAGGACTTCGTCATGCACGAGTGGCGCGTGTTCAGCACCTGCGACATGGTGAACTGGCAGGACCACGGCGTGCCGCTGAACGTCAAGACCTTCGCCTGGGCCAAGGCGCGCGCCTGGGCGTCCGATGTGGTGAAGCGCGACGGCAAGTACTGGTTCTACTCGACGGTGGAGCACGCCACGGTGCCGGGTTTTGCCGTCGGTGTGGCGGTGTCCGATTCGCCCACCGGCCCGTTCAAGGACGCGCGCGGCTCGGCGCTCATCACCAACGACATGACCACCCAGACCGACATCGCCTGGGACGACATCGACCCCGGCGTGTTCGTCGACGACGACGGCCAGGCCTGGCTGTACTGGGGCAACACGGTGCTGAAGTACGCCAAGCTCAAGGCCAACATGACCGAGCTGGACGGGCCCATCCAGGTGCTGCCGGTGAAGGACTTCGTCGAGGCGCCCTACCTGCACAAGCGCAAGGTGGGCGGCAAGAACATGTACTACCTCAGCTACTCGGAGTTCTTCCCCGAGCAGACGGCCTATCTGACCGGGCCTTCGCCCACCGGCCCCTGGACGCCGCGCGGCGTCATCATGGCCAAGAACCTGAAGACGCCGACCATCCACCAGGCGTTCTTCGACTTCAATGGTCGCAGCTATGTGGCGTATCACAACGCGGAGCTGCCGGGCGGCGGGGAGTACCGGAGGTCGGTGGCGATCGAGGAGTTCGAGTACCGGGCGGATGGGACGATTCCGTTCATTCCGCAGACGAAAGAGGGGCCAAGGGCTAACCCTTCGGCTGAGTGCAAGCGCTGAGTTGATGTTTGGTTGCTCTTGGCGAGAGAGCTGCTGATCGAGAGATTGCCGGGAGTCCGTCCCGGCAGCCGGGTAACTTTGGCGAAACCTTCGGTTTTCTTCTGCGGGGCCAGAAGAAAGTCACCAAAGAAGAGGCCCTGAACCGCACACCGGCTTCACGACGCCAATAGCGGCGCGCGAAAACGCTCAGCTTCTTTTCGGGAAGACGCGAGCCGCTTCGCTCTCGCTGCTGTCCCTGTGAAGAGCGCCATCCATCGCGCCTTTACGCCCGTTAACGCCGGCTGCACGCCGGGCTCGCCAGGGAATGCGAATTCGCGTCGCTGGGGCGACGCCATTGGGGTGGGTCCGTGGAAATTCACCATGCTGCGGGCTCCGCACAGCCTCGGGCATCATCGCGGCCTCAAACAACACCAGGGAGCTCGCCGTCATGCTCATCAGCAACCTCGAAACCGCACCCGGCCACCGCATCACCGCCCACCTGGGCATCGTGCAAGGCAGCACCGTGCGCGCCAAGCATGCGGGCAAGGACATCCTTGCCGGGCTGAAGAACATCGTCGGCGGCGAGCTGAAGGCCTACACGGACCTGATGCAGGAAGCACGCACCGAGGCCGTGGAGCGCATGACGGCCGAGGCTCGCGCGGTGGGTGCCAATGCGGTACTGAATGTGCGCTTCGTCACCACCAGCATCACCATGGGCGCGGCCGAGATCCTGGCCTACGGCTCGGCCGTGACGGTCGAGCCCGCCTGACACCCGCCGCGCGGTCATCATCATGGACTGGACCTTCTGGCTCGAGACCTTCAACCTGTGGGTGGTGCTCATCCCGCTGCTGCTGGGCTACGGCATCGGGCGCTGGCTGGAGCGCCGCCACTACCGCAGCATCCGTGAGCGTGAGCAGGCGCTGCGCCACGTTGTGGCGCTGAACACGCGCTACGTGCCTGAGGGCGTGGAGGCGGGCTCGACGCAGCTGGTGACGGGCGGCGTGGTCATCTCGTCGGACTACTTCAAGACCTTCGTGGCCGGTTTCCGCACGTTCTTCGGCGGCCGCGTCCGCGGCTACGAGACGCTGCTCGAACGCGCGCGCCGCGAGGCGCTGCTGCGGCTGAAGGCGCAGGCCGAGGCGGCGGGCAGCACGCTGGTGATCGGCGTGCGCTTCCAGAGCACGACGATCGCCGGCTCGGCCACGCCGTCGGTGGAGATCATGGCGTTCGGCACGGCGCTGATCGGTACCCAGCGCGCCGTGACGGCCGCCGCATGACCCCACCGCGCCTGGAGAACCGGCTGCCGCCGGAAGACCTGCTGGAGCGCGACGACCACCCGCTGCGCGAGCTGGCCTGGCTGGTGGCCGCCAGCCTCGCGCTGCTGGCCGTGCTGGTGCTGGTGACCGGCCTGTCGGCCCGCTGGCTGGCGCCCAGGTTGCCCTTCGAATACGAAGTGGCGCTGGCCGAACGCGTGTTCGACGAGGAGAAGGACGTCGTGGCTTCGGCGGACGCCGCTGCAGCCCGCGAGCGCCGGGCCGCGTTGCAGGCACTGGCCGACCGCGTGGCGGCGGTGATGGCGTTGCCGCCCGGCATGAAGGTGGTGGTCAGCGACGACCCCTCGGAGCTGGTCAATGCCTACGCGACCGTGGGCGGCCGCATCCGCGTGTTCCACGGCCTGCTGCGCAAGCTCGACAGCGAGCAGGCCCTGGCCGCGCTGCTCGCCCACGAGATCGCCCACGTCAAGCACCGGCAAGTCGCGGCCAACATGGGTCATGGGCTGGCGGTGGTGTTGGTGCTGTCCGTCATCACGCCCGAAGGCGGCGCGCAGGCCGCACAGGGCTTGCTGGGCAGTGCGGCGCAGCTGGCGCTGCTGGGCTATTCACGCGATGCGGAGCGGCAGGCCGACGCGGAGGCGCTGGCGGCCAGCGTCGCGCTCTACGGCCATGCCGGTGGGCTGGCGGCGTTGTTCAAGGTGATGCCACAGGCTGAGGGTGCGCCGGCGGGGACGGCTTGGTTGAGGAGCCATCCGGACACGGTTGAGCGGCTGGCTGCGCTGAAGGCGGTGGCAGCCGCAAGGGGCGCCACCATGGTTGGCCTGGTAACACCACTGCCGGCGGTGTTGAGGGCACTGCCGCCAGTCGTTTGCGGGGGGCGTGCCTCCAGCTCGTGTTGAGCGGAGCCGGCCTTTCATTCCGCTGTAAGACATCAGTAAACCGTACCCCATGACGAACAAGCCGAAGAAGTGGATTGCCGTGTTGCTGGGTCTGCTGTTCACCCCTGCCGGCATGTTGTATGTCGGCAGTGCAGGGCTGGCCGTGGGGTACTTCGTCTTGACCTTCGCCGTGGCTGTTGCCGGGTTCGTGCACCCGGCGTGGAAGTCCGTCGCGAACGTCGTGTCACCAATCTGCGTGATCGTGGGCGCGTCTCATGCATACGTGCTCGCGAAGCGGTACCCCGAAGAGAGGTCTCGTCCTCCCTACAGCCGTTGGTACGGGATTCTTGTGGCCGTGGTCTGCGTGGTGGTGCCGGTGATCGGTACCCGCGCCTTCTTCTTCGAGCCGTTCCGGATGCCGTCTTCTTCCATGCTGCCCACCCTTCCGATGGGGGCCGTCATGGTTGTCAAGAAGTGGGGCTATGGAAGCTACGGCACTCTCGGCCTGCGTCTTGCGCGCGCGCCCATCTCGGCGCCGCTGGCGCGAGCCGACCTGATCGTTTTCGAGTTTCCGCAGGACCGGTCCGTCACCTTTGTGAAGCGGCTGGTCGGGTTGCCTGGAGACAAGGTCACCTATCGCGAGGGCCGGTTGTCCATCAATGGAGACACCGTGCCGCAGCGGTCGACCGGTGAGTATTTCGACACCCATCGGGATCTGTACCTGTCGCGTCATGTCGAATCTCTGTCCGGCAACGAGTACTCGGTGCTCACACGAGGCGACTTCAATGTGCGCTGGGCGCGACAGGCGGATTTCCCCTTCTCCGAGAAATGTGTCCATACCGCAGAGGAAGTGACCTGCGACGTGCCTGCAGGACACTACTTCGTCGTGGGTGACAACCGCGACAACAGCAATGACAGCCGGATGTGGGGGTTCGTGCCGGCAGATCACATCGTCGGCAAAGTGGTGTTCGTGGCCTCCTGATAGCCAGCAGATCCTGCGTCATGCACTTCCTCACCTTCGACCTCACCGACAGCTCCGACGACATCCTCACGCTGGAAGCCATGGCCTCCACACGTGAGGCGGAGCATGCCGCCGTGATGGCAGAGGTGGCGCAGGTGCTGGCCTGGGCCCAGGCCGAGTTCGGCGGTCGGCAGGGGCCGGTGGAGGATGGCAACGCCTGGGACCATGAACTGCTGGTGCAGCACGAGGCGGGCGGGTGGGTGACGGTGACGCTGACGTTCTGCGCGTCGGCCGAGTTCGCCGAGGCCTTCCAGAAGATCTACGGCGAAGCCGAGGATCAGTAGTCAGATCAGGTCCACCGCATCGCGCAGCCTTTGCGCAGTGGCGACCAGGCCGTTCCTGGCCAGGGCATCGGCAATGGCTTCGGGCCCCAGTTCCGGCCGCCTGAGTCGTTCACGCTGGCGCTTGAATGCGCCCAGCATGCCGATCTCGTCCAGGTCCATCTGCGCGACGAGGAACTCGTCGGGATGAATGGCCGAGATGCCGAAAGGCGCCAGCACATCGTCCGGAAAATCCTTCAGGTTGCCCGTCACGATGCAGTCCGCATGGCCGGCAATGGCGGCGGCCAGCACATGCACGTCGTTGGGGTCCGGCAGCACCAGCGAGGGAATCAACTGCGCCCAGGCGACCTCGGGGACTTCCCAGTCCGGGCAGGCGTCGCGAATGGCATCGCGGCGGCGCAGGAAGGCGCCTTCCGGTTGGCCGGTCCGCACCTCCAGGCTCTTCATCCATTCCTGCTCGATGCGCGTCGTCCACTTGGGCGCATACAGCCCGAGATGTGCGGCGCTCAGCAGCGAGTCGATGACGGCCACCGGGTGGATGACGCAGGCATCGAGCAGCGCCGTGAAGCGTGCGTGGCCGGCCATTCAGGCGCTCAGTACTCGAGCCCCATGTCGCGCGCGTTGTCGGCCACGCGTTGCAGCGCGGCTTCCTGGCGCGCGCGCATGTCGCGCGCATAGGCTTCCAGGTCTTCAAACTCGACGCGGCGGTGGCTGCCCACCATGCGGTGCTTCAGCCGGCCGGCCTCGATCTCCTTGATGACGAAGGGCCGGGAGACGTTCAGGTAGTTCGCGGCTTCCACGGTGGACATTTCCTGCTTGGCCGGCATGAACACCACCGGGCGGCGCTCGCTCATCAGCCCCAGCAACTGCGCAATCATCTTGAGGGCCTGCGGCGGCAGCTGGACGGCGGGGCCCTGGCCATCGTCGCTTTCCAGTGTGATGGTGGCAGCGCGCGAGTGGTCCAGCGCGGCCACGATGCAGCGCTGGGCGGCGCGCGCCATGTCGGCTTCGGCTTCGGACAGTTGCGGCGCCGGGATGCGGCGCCGGCTGCGTTCGAGGGTGGCCATGTGGACTCCAGGCGGGCGGTCTCGGCAGGCGCGCCCACGCGCCTTGCACGGCGGCACTTTAAGCCATAAGTGCAATAAGTGCAGCGCCTGATCTTGTCGGCCCAAGCGGCGACGGGTTCTGCGCGTGGCGGCCGCGTAGGTCTTGCGCGCGGTGCGCGGCGCCCGTCACACTGCCCCATGCACTTCGACCAGACCACCCCCATCCTGCGCAGCTTCGACCAGGCCAAGGCGCGAGAGTTCTATGTGGACTTCCTCGGCTTCAAGGTCGACTTTGAGCACCGCTTCGAGCCGGGCATGCCGCTGTACATGCAGCTGTCGCGCGGCGACTGCGTGCTGCACCTGAGCGAGCACCACGGCGACTGCTGCCCGGGTGCCGGCATGCGCATCCGCGTCAGCGACATCGAGGCGTTCCATGCTGAACTGATGGCAAAGCACTATGGCAACGCGCGCCCCGGCATTCACGACACGCCCTGGGGCTCGCGCGACGTGTCGGTGACCGACCCTTTCGGCAACCGGCTGACGTTCACGAATGCGGTGAGCACCTGAGCGTCAAGCCGCGTGCGTCGCCCCAGCGACGCCGTCTTTGCATTGCTGGTGAGCCCAGCGTTTCAGGTGGCGCTGGGCGAGTCGAAACGACTGAGCCGTTGGCTCACTGCGGTTGCCCGCCTTCCCAGCCGGGGTCACAGGCAGGGCTTTCGGTGGTTGTCCCCGAGCGGACGGCTGCCGTGAGGCGCTGGATGGCCGACTCGACGGCATCGCGCAGTTCGCCCTCGGCGCCAAATCGAAACAGCCGCGCATCGTTGCCCAGGAAGTTGCGCCCGTCGATGGCAACGCAGAAGACCGCCGACGCGGCCTTGTTCTTGCTGAAGGCCGAAAGGATTGCAGCGATTGGCGCTGCCAGGACCTGGCCACCCGGCACGGCCACTTGAGCGGCTTGCACAGCTTCTTCGTCCACCTTCACATCGGGCAGGCTGAGCCGGACATCCGTGGTCTTCACCTCAAGGGGCTGGCTCGCTGCCAGCGCGCCCGAGCTGACGAGTCTGCTGCGCAGAAGGACGGCGAGGTTGCCGAACTGGGTGTCGTCGCCCGTGTGCTGCACCACGCCTGTTCCGACATTGCGGACAGTCGTTGCCTTCCATTGCGGCGCGCGCCTGTCCAGCAGTTCGGCGGGTTCTGCGGCGGCTTGGACCGTGGAAACAAGCGCCACGACGAAGGCAAACGTATGGGGTCTCAAAGCAGCAGGGCGGTGTTCGCGCGGTTGGGTGAGAAACAGTGGTGGTGCAGGATATGGCGATCAGCGCAGTTGGCCCAGTCGAACGGGATCTCGCAACCCACCGCCTAGCGCTGCTCCCCAGCCGCCAGCAAGGCCACCGCCGCAGCGATGCCGGTTTCGGCCTGGACCGTCAGCGGCGACTTGTCACGCGACAGCCAGTGCGCGAGGTAGACGGTGGCTTCGAGGCTGCCCTGCCGCGAGGCGCGCTCCCACCACAGCAGCGCGTTGTCCATGTCACGCTGTTTGCCGTAGTGCAGGCCCACGTCGTACTGGGCCAGCGCGTAGCCGGCCTCTGCCGCGCGGAGCTTGAACTTCGTAAGCGGGCGGCCAAGTCACCTTGACGGCGCGGCCTATGTCGGCATCTCAACTCTTGCTGTACGGGAGCGCGATGCCATGCGCTGAGAGCGTCGTCTCATAGTGATCGAGTAGCGATTGCAGGTTGTCGCGAATGTCTGCAATGTCCTCGGCGACGTCGCTATTCAGCAGTTGCACATCGGCCTGCACTCGGTTGAGCTCGCGGACCAGCTCGTTCAAGGTATCTCCCTGCATCAGAACGCCAGGGAAGCGACGCTCGGGATGCCGCATCACAGCTGCATTTGTGGCGTCTGAGTAGATTTCAACAGCTTGCTCTCGCATCGCATGAGGCCGGTATTCGGCAATTTCTATTGTTGGTCGAGAGCATGCCATCGGTGCGGCAGCAGCTCGTCGATGCGGCTGGCCGGGTGAGTGGGCAAGCGATCCAGCACGTCCTTGAAGTAGGCGTACGGGTCATGCCCGTTCATGCGAGCCGAGTGCAGCAGGCTCATGATGGCGGCGGCTCGCTTGCCGGCGCGCAGGCTGCCGGCGAACAACCAATTCGATCTTCCGACCGCGATCGGGCGGATCTGGTTCTCGACCCAATTGTTCGAGATCGGCACGTCGCCGTCGTCGACGAAGCGCGTCAGCTCCTTCCAGCGTTTGAGGCTGTAGTCGATCGCCTTGATCGTCGCGGAGCCGGGCGGCACCAACTGGCGCTTTGCGAGCAGCCAGCGGTAGAACACGGCCAGGACCCGTCGTGACTTGCGCTGCCGGATCCGTCGTCGTTCATCACTGGCGAGCTGCTCGATCTGCCGCTCGATGCGGAACAGGCTTTGGTAGAAGCGCAGTGCTTGCTCCCCGACCTGGCTGCCGTGGTTGGCCCAGAGCTCGTGGAACTTTCTGCGGCTGTGGGCCATACATTGCGCGGAGGTCACGCCCTTGTCGGCGCAGGCGGCGTAGCCGCTGAACCCGTCGGTGACGAGCGTGCCCTGCCAGGCGTTGGGGGTGTCCAGCCGCAGGAAGTCGCGCACGTTCTCGCCGCTGCGGGTCTCGCTGAACTCGAACACCACCGCCTTGACCGGGTTGGTGCTCGGCGTGCAGTACGACCAGATGTAGGCCTTGTGGGTCTTGCCGTTGCCGGGCTTGAGCATGGCCACCGGCGTCTCGTCGGCGTGCAGCACCAGATGGCGCCTGAGCTCGTCGGCCAGGGCGTCAACGAGCGACTGCAACTGGGCGCCGCACTCGCCCACCCATTGGGCCAGCGTCGAGCGTGAGATCAGGTGGCCCGCGCGTGCGAAGACGGCTTCCTGCCGGTACAGCGGTAGGTGATCCATGAACTTGGCCACCAGCAGGTGCGCCAGCAGGCCAGCGGTGGGGATGCCCTTGTCGATCACGTGGGCGGGCACCGGTGCCTGCACGATGCGCTGGCAGCACTTGCAGACCCACTTGCCGCGCACATGCCGCTCGACGCTGAACACGCCGGGTTGGTAGTCGAGCTTCTGGGCAACGTCTTCGCCGATGCGCTGCATGGCCTCACCGCAGCCGCAGGTGGTGTCGGCCGGTTCGTGCGGGACGTCGCGACGCGGCAGGTGGTCGGGCAGTGGAGCTCCCTTGGGTTGCTTCTTCTCGTCGTCGTTCCTGTCGGCACGCTTGCGGTGCCGTGCCAGCTCGCCCTCGAGCTCACCGATGTCGGTGTCCAGCGTCTCTTCGAGCAGGCTGCGCTGTTCGGGTGAGAGGGTGCTGGCGAAGCGTTCGCTGGTGGCGGCGAACTTCAGCCGCTTGAGCACGGCCATCTCGTGCGTGAGCTTGTCGATGAAGGCCTGCTTGAAGGCGATCTCATGGTCACGCTGGGCGATCAGCGCATCCATGGCGCGCAACCGCTCGTCGTTCGCCGCTACCTCGGCCATCAACGACTGCAACGCCTGCCGCATCTGCGGGTCCAAGGCGTCCAGTTGCTGTGCACTGATCATGGACGGTCATGGTGCCGGATCGATGCCCTCAGCACATCGGCATATCCGGCAATTGCCTGCGGCGTGAGCCGTCGTTCTAGATCACGCGGATGATTCCAGCGTCACCCAGACGCTGCCAGGGCAGGCCCAGAACCAGGGCGTCGAGCTGTGCCGGGCTCAGGCTCAGCGTGCTGCCGTCATGCGCCCAGACGAACTTGCCGGCGTTCAGGCGCCGGGCGGCCAGCCACACGCCGATGCCGTCGTGCACGAGGACCTTCATGCGGTTGGCTCGGCGGTTGGCGAACAGGTAGGCGTGATGCGGCCTGGCGGCGCCGAAGACGTTGACCACGCGTGCCAGGGCAGCCTCGGTGCCGGCGCGCATGTCCAAGGGTTCCACCGCGAGCCAGACGGCGTCGACGCGGATCAACCCAGGACCTCGCGCAGCCAGGCGGCGCTGCGACCATCCAGGGGCAGGTCGGCCTGGACCAGGGTGTTGCCGCGCCGGATCTCGACGCGGATATCCGACGGCGTTGCGTTGGACGGGATTGGTGCCGCAAGCGGCAATGCGATGAACCCGCTTGTCTTGGCGGGTGTCGCCAGTGCACCTTCACGGGCGAGTTGCCGCCACCGGTGCACGACGTTGGCGTTGATGCCGTGAGCCATGGCGACCTTCGCCACCGAGGCACCGGCCTTGCCGCACTCAGCCAATATCTGCGCCTTCAATGTCACGCCGTAGCGCTTGCGTGTGCGGGCCTTCTCGCTTGTCATTGCGTCCACCTAAGTTACGTGGACGCGATCCTTGCCGGCGCTGGCGGGCGATTCAAGATGACTTGGGCGGACGCTTACTGAACTTCAGCGCGTCGGCTTGGTTCACCGGCACCACCCCTAGGAACTGCCCCGCGAGATAGCAGCCGACCTTGTAGGCCGCCAGTGGATGGCCTGCCTCGGCCGCCTCGGTGAAGTATCTGAACGCGGCCACGTTGTCCTGTGCGGTGCCGATGCCGTTGTTCAGGAACATGCCCAGGTTGTACTTGACCTCGGCGTTGCCATTCGGCGCGAGTGCCGACAGGCGCGCGAACATCGCTTCCTTGGAGAGGCTCTCCGCCTGGGCACCGGACAGCGAGACGAGGGCGGTGGCGGCAAGCGCCACGAAACGTTGGATCAAGGGCATTGCTTTGACAGAAGGTGACCACCGCGGACCGGTCAGTTGCATGGCCTTCACTCCACCGCCAACGCCACCACCGTCGGCGACCCCGTGAACCGCATCACCCCCGCATCCAGCACCGCCGCGACCACGCCCAGCATGACGCCCATGCCCATGCCGTAACCCGAGCAGGCGTGCGGCGGCGCGCCCTTGGGGTCGGCGCGGTCGCCGCCAAAGGCGACGTGGTGGCGCAGCGGGTCCTGCTGGGTGGCCGAGCCCAGGCCGACGACGACGACGCGGCCCGGCTCGACATCCACCTGACCCAGGCGATGCGCCACGCGCGCCTTGCGCCAGACCTGGAAGGGCGTGGGGCGCTGGTTGAGCGTCGCCACCAGCGTCGGCCGCAGCCGCGCCACGGCCTCGGCGTAGGGCGGCGGGGCCGTCTGCGTGTCCGGGTGGACCTCGTTCCACTGCGGCTGCAGCTCCCACAGCTTGCGCGTCTGCACCCAGCCAGCCAGCACGGTCAGCAGGTTGGCATGCGTGGTGGGCGGGAAGCCCAGCATGATGCCGGCCAGCGTGCGCCCAGGCAGGTCGGGCGTGGCGCCGGGCACGGCCTTGGCGGCCTCGACGATCTTTTTGGCCAGCGGTGGCAGCTGCGTGCCCGGCTCGGCCAGCCAGGCCTCCACGGCGGCCAGGAAGCGCTGGCCGGCGGCGCGGCCCTCGGCCTTGACGGCGTCGGTCGGGTAGGGGCCGAAGACATGGCGCGACACCTTGAACAGGTCGCGCGGGCAGCGCGGCGCGACGCCGTTGGGATGGGCCTCGGCATGGAACTCCGTGCCCCAGATGTGGCGCCCGTCCGGCTGGCCGAACCACAGCTGGCACAGCTTGGCCAGCACGCCTTCGCTGAGGCGCTCGAAGTCCAGCGGCGTGTCGCTGGGCAGGTCCTTGGGCTTCTGGTTGTCGGGGAAGGCGGCCAGCAGCGCGCGGGCCTCGACCTTCAGCTGCGCCAGGCCGGCCTTGGCGACCTGGTAGGCCGTGGCGTAGCACTGGGCCTCGCTGTAGGCCTCGATGGCGGCATTGACGGCGGGCGCCTGCTCGCGGTGGCCGGTGTCGTCGTCCAGGCCCAGGAAGCCCACGCCGATGGAGTCGTGCATGCGCTCGCTGTAGCCGCTGTTGGAGTAGCGGTCGGGGGCGTTCCTCAGCACCTCGCAGACGCGCTCGGCAGCGCCCACGAGCACGCCGTAGGCCGTGTCCACCACGCCACCGGGCTGGGCGCGCACCCAGGCCCAGGCCTGGTCGCGGGTGTTGGTGTCCTCCAGCCACAGCTGCATGGCCGCCTTGTCCTGCAGGTCGGGGATCTTGTCGGGCACCGGCACGGGCGCCGGCAGTGGCAGGGCCAGCTCGACGAGGCCGGGCAGGCCTTTCAGCGCGGCGATGGACGGCACGAAGAAGTAGGCGCCCCATTGCAGCGTGACGAAAGGCTCGGGGCCCAGGTCGATCTCGTAGGGCTTGCCGCCATGCTCGAAGGGGTACAGGCGCGGCCCGGCGCTGCCGTCGACGACGGCCAGCAGCGGGTCGGACTGGCCGGAGTAGCCGCCGCTGGCGTTGCCGCCGGCCACCCAGCGTTGCACCACCTCGAACTGCTCGGCCAGGTGGGCGTTGTAGGCCATGAAGACCAGGCCGCGGTCGTCGTCGTCCGGCGCGTCCGGGTGCACCGGGGCACCATAGCTCATGCCCCGGCGCAGGATGCGCGGCATGCGGCTCTTCGCAAACGCGGTGCCGGCCAGGTCACGCGGGTTGACACGGCGGATGTGCGAGTGGAAGGGGCAGGCCGAGCCTTGCTCGTCCTTGGCGAAGTTGAAGTCGTTGCCTGTCACGCCAGGCGCCGCCAGCGAGCGGCCGTCCTGCCAGCGGCCCATCAGCTTGGCGAGCACGAGGTCGTGGTCCAGGCCGATCTTCTTCGCCTCCTGGTAGGTGCGCCGGGCGAAGCGGCCGGTGTACTGGCGCAACTTGCGCACGACGAGGAAGCTGCCGCGGTCCAGCAGCGCGTCGGGCTGCTCGGGCACGGCATAGCCCTTGTCGCGTTCGGTCGGGAAGCCCTGCAGCACCTCGCCGCGCTTGACCTTGTCGTCCCACGCCTCGCCCGTGGCCGGCGCGTCGTCTGCCGCCGGCACGGGCTGGCTGATGCCGTCCTTGAAGCCGAAGTGCTCCTTGTCGGCCGCGTTGCTGCGCATGGGCTCGATGGCCATCAGCGCCAGGCCGGTGCCTACGGTCAGCGCGTTAGCCAGTTCTTTCAGCCGCTGCTCGTCGGCAGGGGTGAAGTTCTCGCCCGGCTCGGCCGCCGGGAAGCGCAGCTGCACCAGCACATGGGCGTTCGCCGGGTCGATGCGATCGATGCCGTTGACGTGGGGCGCCAGCGGCCAGTGCGCCGGGTGGTTGTGGCGCACGTCGCCCAGCAGGCCGGCGCGCGCGGCCATGCCCTCCTTGAAGGCCTGCGGGAAGCGCTCCAGCCGCGCGGCCGGCACGCCCAGCGCCTTCAGGCCCGACAGCGTCAGCGCCACCTGGCGCCAGACGCCCAGCTGCGCGCCGTCCTCATCGTCGCGCTGCACGGGCGCGGTGCTGAGCCAGGCAACGGCCTGCGACGCCTGGGCCACGCGCAGCATGACCAGCCCGCCACGGTTGCCGGGCGGTTTGGTCAGGATGCAGCACTGCAGGTCGCCGGGCTTGAGCGACAGCGCGCGGGCTTTGACTTCAGGCTCGGGCAGCGGCTGCTCGAACCAGCCCAGCATCTCGTAGTGGCGCTGGCGCAGCGCGCCGCCGGGCGTCTTGCCGCCGTCGTGGGGGAATTGCCTGGCGGTATCCAGCTCGCGCAGCTCGAACAGGATGTCGTGCGTGGCGCGCAGCAGGCAGGCGCGGTCGGGCGCCTTGGCGCCGAAGAAGCGCTGCAGCGTGAACAACCCCGCCAGCGGCACCAGGCCGCGCGCGGCCATCGCAAAGCGCTCCTGCGGGTCCTTGGGCAGCGGCTGCGTCTCGCCGGAGGCCGGGGCGCGCAGGCGGTTGAACGCCAGCTCGTTGGCGCGGCCGCGCTGGGCGGCCTCCAGCTTGGCGAGGTATTCGGCGTCGCTGACGCTGCGGCCGGACTCGATGAACAGGAAGTCCGCCGACACCTCGTGCGCCCGCACCCAGCGCGCATAGGTCTCGAAGCTGCAATCGCGCGACAGCGTGTAGCCCTCGGTGTGGCACAGCATCAGGTCCAGCGTGGAGCCGAGCTGGTCCCAGATGACCCGCATGTAGGGCTCCCAGCCGCCGTCGAAGTTGACGCTGAGCAGCAGGCGGTCGGGCGCGCCGTTCTGGCCGTCGACGATGCTCCAGCGGAAGGAATGGACGATGCGCCAGCGCGCGACGATGTCGGTGTAGGGCGAGGCCGGCGCACTCGACTCGCGCGAGCCCAGCCGCAGGCCGTTGAGCGTGCGCAGCACCTTGCGCAGCCGGTCCACATAGGTGAGCACTTCCAGTGCGTCGACGAAGCCTGGCTTGATGTCCGCCAGCAGGTTCAGGTCCGTGATGCCGCCCAGCTGGACGTCGTTGCCGCGTGCCATGTTTCTCTCCCCAAGTTTGCGCGCGGGAGTATCGAGCGGCGTCGTGACGGGCCGCGCCGGCTTCGCCCACAAGTTTGATTAGGGGCGCTCCCGCAACCGCAGTCTCGTCGCCGCCAGCCGCAGCTCATCCGCGGAAAACGGCGACTAATCGCAAACCCGAGGACGGGCTAACCCCGAGTCGGCACAGTCCAACTCACCAAAGGGGAACCGACATGAACCGCATCAGCACCACCAGCCAACGCACCTTCCGC
Source organism: Pelomonas parva (assembly GCF_043555835.1). Lineage (NCBI taxonomy): Bacteria > Pseudomonadati > Pseudomonadota > Betaproteobacteria > Burkholderiales > Sphaerotilaceae > Roseateles > Pelomonas parva. The sequence continues at coordinate 695,072 of NZ_JBIGHV010000003.1, forward strand.
CTGCAGGCCGCCAGCGCGGCAGCGCTCATCGCGCTGGTCGCACTGACCGGGGCGACGTGGATGACCATCACCGCACCGACCGAGCCCACCGTCGTGCTGGAGCGCGTGGTCATCGAAGGCAGGCGCACCGTCGACACCACGGCCGAGGTCAAGCAACTGCCCCGCGTCGTCATCGTCGGCAAGCGGGATGCGGCAGCCGACGGCGCCCAGGTCGCGGTGGCCGGCACGGGCGGCGTGCGCTAAGGCCGGTCCTTCGGTGCGGCTTGGTCGCACTTCAGGCAGTTCAAGCACTGCCCAAGCACGCCGGCCCGGCCTTCCGCGCTCTGCGTCCAGGGCCGGTTCTGCCAAGGCGGGTCGTGGCGGGTGTGCTGGTTGTGACCACAGGCCAGCTCCGCCACCCAGTGGCCCTCTTCGTCGACATGGAAGCCGGTGATCGGCTGCTCCATCAGCGCCCCAGCACCCGCAGGATCTCCCGCCCGTAGGCTTCCAGCTTCTTGGCGCCCACGCCGCTGATCTCGCCCAGCTCGGCCAGGTCGCCCGGCATCTGCCGCGCCATCTCGGCCAGCGTCGTGTTCTGGAAGATCACATAGGCCGGCAGGCCATGCTCCTTGGCCACCTCGGAGCGCCAGGCCTTGAGCGCCTCGAAGCGCTCGGCCGCCTCGTCGTCCAGCCCCAGCGTCGGGTCGGCCTTGGGCTTGGCGGTGCGGCCTGCCTTGCCGGCCTTGCCGCGCGGCCTCTTCTCCTCGGCCTCGCGCAGACGCAACTCCACCTCGCCCTTGAGCACCGCGCGCGCGCTGTCCTGCAGCGCCAGCGTGTTGAACTCGCCCTCGGCCGCCACATGCCCTAACGACACCAGCTGGCGCAGCACCGCGCGCCACTGCTGCTCGGACAGGTCGGCGCCGCAGCCCCAGGTGGAGAGTTTGTCGTGGCTGTACTGGCGCGTCTTGTCGGTCGTCTTGCCGCGCAGCACATCGATCAGGTGGCCGGCGCCGAAACGCTCGCCGCGCTGGTGGAAGCGGTAGATGCAGCTCAGCAGCTTGCGCGCCGGCTCGGTGGCATCCCAGGTGACCGGCGGGTGCAGGCAGTTGTCGCAGTTGCCGCAGGGCCCGGCCTCTTCGCCAAAGTAGTTCAGCAGACGCACGCGCCGGCAGTCCGTCGCCTCGGCCAGCGCCAAGAGCGCGTCCAGCTTGCCGCGCTGGCCTTGCTTGAAGGTCTCGTCGGCCGGGCTTTCGTCGATCATGCGGCGCTGGTTGACGACGTCGGCCAGTCCGTAGGTCATCCAGGCCTCGGCCGGCGCGCCGTCGCGGCCGGCGCGGCCGGTCTCCTGGTAGTAGGCCTCGATGTTCTTGGGCAGGTCCAGGTGGGCGACGAAGCGCACGTCCGGCTTGTCGATGCCCATGCCGAAGGCGATGGTGGCCACCATGACGATGCCGTCCTCGCGCAGGAAGCGGTCCTGGTGGCGGCGGCGCACGTCGGCGTCCAGGCCGGCGTGGTACGGCAGGGCCTTGATGCCCTCGCTCTCCAGCCACACCGCCGTCTCGTCCACCTTCTTGCGGCTCTGGCAGTAGACGATGCCGGCCTCGCCCTCGTGCTCGTCGTTGACGAAGCGCAGCAGCTGGTCGCGCGGCGAAGCGGTCTTCTCGGCGATCAGGTAGCGGATGTTGGGCCGGTCGAAGCTGCTGATGAAGACGCGCGCGTCCTGCAGCTGCAGGCGCTCGATGATGTCGCGGCGCGTCAGCTCGTCGGCCGTGGCGGTCAGCGCGACGCGCGGCACCTCGGGGAAGCGCTCGTGCAGCAGGCTGAGCTGCAGGTACTCGGAGCGGAAGTCATGCCCCCACTGGCTGACGCAATGCGCCTCGTCGATGGCGAACATCGACAGCAGGCCGCGCTCCTGCAGCGAGGCCAGCTGAGCCAGGAAGCGTGGCGTGGTGAGCCGCTCGGGCGCGGCGTAGAGCAGCGTCAGGCGCCCGCTCATCATCTCGCGCTCGATGCGGCTGGCCTCCTCGCCGGTCAGGCTGCTGTTGAGGAAGGCGGCGTGCACGCCGGCTTCTTCCAGCGCGCCGACCTGGTCGTGCATCAGCGCGATCAGCGGGCTGACGACGATGGCCACGCCCTGGCCGCGTGTCTGGCGCAGGATGGCCGGCACCTGGTAGCACAGGCTTTTGCCGCCGCCCGTGGGCATCAGCACCAGCGCGTCGCCACCCGAAGCCACGTGCTCGACGATCTCGCCCTGCTGGCCGCGGAAGGCCGTGTAGCCGAAGACTGCTGACAGGACCTGGTGGGCTGCGGATTGCAGGTCGGCGGAGGGTTCGGGAAGATGCACGGGCGGGTTCACGCCGCGATTGTCCCAGGAGAGTTTCCATGCCCACACCCGCCGAGCTGCGCGAGCAGCTGATCCGCAATTTCAACGACGCGCCACGCGAGCGCTTCGTGCGCGCGCCGCGCTACGACAGCGAGACGGCCAGCCTGACCAAGGGGACGGCGGCGAAGAAGCTGGGCGCCGGCTTCGACATCGTCGCGCCAGGCATGATGAGCTGCCCCTACCACCTCCATCATGCGGAGGAAGAGATGTTCATCGTGCTGCAAGGCGAGGGCACCTTGCGCGTGGCCGGGGAGCTGGTGCCCATCAAGGCCGGCGACGTCATCACCATCCCGCCGGGGCCCGAGTACCCGCACCACATCATCAACACGTCTGACGCGCCGCTGCACTACCTGTCGATCAGCACGCAGGCCGCGCCCGAGATCTGCGAGTACCCGGACTCCGGCAAGGTCGGCGCCTTTGCGCCCGGCCTGCGGCTGCTGCAGCGGCGCGAGGCGGGGCTGGATTACTGGGACGGCGAGCCCTGACCGCCTCGCTCAGGCCGGCACTCGATAGTGGCCTTGACCGTGAGCGGCACGCCGCTGCGCAGGGAGACTGCGCCGATGACCGACCTGGCGTGCAGGCCGGCGGGGCCGAACACCTCGACAAGCAGGTCCGACGCGCCATCCAGCACCCGGGCATGGTCTTCAAAGTCCGGCGTCGTGTTCAACGACCCATGCAGCTCGACGATGCGCACCACGCTGTCCAGGCTGCCGAGCGTTGCCCGTACCGTCGCCAGCAAGTCCAGGCAGGCGGAGCGGGCGAGCTGGTAGCCGTCGTCCGCAGAGAACTCCTGACCCAGGCGGCCGCGCGGCTTCACGCCATGCACCGCCAGGGGCGACTTGCCGGACAGGAACAGCAAATTGCCCGTGCGCGCGGCAGCGGCGTAGTTCCCGGCCGGGCCGCTGCTGGCCGGCAGCGCGATACCAAGTTCAGCGAGGCGTTGTTCTGGTGTCATGGTGGAAAAAGCAGCGTGATCAGTTGGGCACAGGGCTACTCGCTTCGCTCGGGCGGTCTGTCCCGCAGGGCCTGATCAGTTGGGGACAGAGCTACTCGCTTCACTCGGGCGGTCTGTCCCGCAAGGTCATCAGTAGTGCGGCGGCAGCTCATCGCGCAGGTTGACCTGCGCGCCCGGCTCGGCGGTGGCGCGGTTGCGCAGCTCCACCAGCTCGCGGACGAGCCGGTCGATCTGGGCCTGCTGGCGCACGACCACCGCGTTGAGCTGCTCGACGGTGTCCTCGGCAAAGCTGGCCTTGATCTCCAGGTCGGTGAGGCGTTGTTCCAGGGTGTGCAGGTCGGGGTCCATGCCCGTATTGGGCCAGAGCCGGCGCGGGCGGCCGTGTTGACGGCTGACTGAGCGTCTCAGGGCTGCTGCCCGGTCGGCCTGGCAGCGGTCAGCAGCGGCTCCACGTCACGCATGCCGGCGCGGGCCTGCTGGGTCAGCGCGGTCGGGCCCGTCACCCAGCCAGCCTGCAAGGCCTCGGCGCGTTGGCGGCCTGCGTCGTCCATCCCCGACTTCAGCGTGGCGATGCGGTCAGCCAGGGCTGCGGGCGCCGGGCGCATGCCGGCCTGCGCCACCAGGAGGAGGCCCAGGGCCTGGACCGGGTCCTTGCCGTCCTTCTCGGCCAACACGGCCAGTGCCCGGGTGGATGCCAGGTCGCCTTGGCGCGAGGCCAGCGCCAGCCAGCGCTCGGCCCCGGCGCGGTCGCCGCGTTTCAGCAGCACCAGGCCTACATCGTGCTGCGCCAGGTCATAGCCGGCCTCGGCGGCACGCTGCTTGTAGGCCAGGGCCTGGGCCTCGTCCAGCGGCACCACACCCGCGAACTGGCCCGCGAGATAGCAGCCCACCTTGTAGGCCGCCAGCGCGTCGCCGGCCGCTGCGGCCTCGCTGAACAAGGCATAGGCGCGGGGCAGGTCGCGCGCGCTGCCGATGCCGTTGTTCAACAACATGCCCAGGTGGTACTTCAGCGCCGGGCTGTCGCTGCGGCTGGCGGCCGCCTCGACGCGGGCGAACAGCGCCGCGTGGCTGCCGCCGGCGGCCTGCGCCTGGGCCGGCAGGGTGGCGGCTGCCGCAAAGCCGGCGAAGCACAGGGTCAGCAGCGCAGCGCGCAGCGGCTGGCGCAGAGTGGCGTGGCGGCGGGCGGGAATCAAACGACGCATGGCAGTGGCATGGGGCAGTGGCAAACGGGGGCGGATGCTGTCGACTTGGCAGTCGCAGCGCCAGCACGGCCGGGCGGGTGACGACCGGCAAGCCCGTCGGTATCACCCAGTGATACTCAGCGCGATGAAAGCCACGCAAGCCCTGACCGCCGCGCTGAAGGCCGAACTGCGCCGCGCCGGCATCACCTACGCGCAATTGGCCGTCCACCTGGACCTGGCCGAGAGCAGTGTGAAGCGCCTCTTCTCGCGCGGCGAGCTGACGCTGGCGCGCATCGACCAGGTGCTGGCCGTGCTGCAGCTGGACTTCGCCGACCTTGCGCGCAAGGTGGCCCAGGCGGCGCCGGCCCGCCAGGCGCTGAGCGCCGAGCAGGAAGCCGCCGTGGTGGCCGACCCCCACCTGCTGCTGGTGGCCATCTGCGTGCAGGCCCGCTGGACGGCGGCACAGATCCTGGAGACCTACGCCATCACGACCGCGCAACTGGTGGCGGCACTGACGGCGCTGGACCGCCTGGGCTTCATCGAGCTTCGCGCCCACAACCGCTACCGGCTGAAGGTGGACCAGACCTTCCGCTGGCGACCCGACGGCCCGGTGATGGCCTTCTTCCGCCGCCACGCGGTGCCCGACTACTTCGAGGGCGGCTTCGACGGCCCCGGTGAGCAGCTGGCCCTGGTGCATGGCCAGATCGCCCACGCCCGCGCTGCCGATTTTCACGACCGCCTGCAGCGCCTGGCACAGGACTTCGTGCACCAGCACGTGGCCGACCAGGCCCGCCCGACGGGCGACAAGACGGCCTACACGCTGGTGTTGGGCATGCGCTCCTGGTTGTTCGAGCCCTTCCGCGCGCTGCTGCGCACGCCCGATGCGGCGCCGGGCATTGCGCCGCGCGCCCGGGCTAGACGCTAGCTTGATCAGTTGGGGACGAGCTACTCGACCGTGTCCTCGGCAAAGCTGGCCTCGATCATCAGGGCAGCGCGTCCAGCGCCTCGGCCCAGGTCGCCGCCACCTTGGCATAGCCGTCGCGGGTCGGGTGGATCTCGTTGGCCCAGTCGCCCGACGCGCCGGTGCTGCCGGCGTCGGCCAGCACGAGGTGGGCGGACTGGCTGTCGATGATCTGGATGGGGCCGGCACCGGGTTGAGCAGCCACCCGTGCGGCGGCCAGGTCACGCAGCAGGTCGCCCAACCGCGTCATCAGCAGCTCGCCGATGGCCAGCCAGACGTTCTCCGGCACCTGGAAGCGCACCAGCGCCGGCTGCAGCCAGGGGCCGAAGCCGGCGCCGGCTGACGCCGGGCGCGGGCGCAGCAGCGCGTAGTTGTGTAGCAGCAGCGGCGTCGGCTTGTTGACGCCGCTGTCGCGCAGGTCCGCCAACCCGTTGAAGACGGCGCCCAGGTAGGTGCTGAAGGTCTGCCAGCCCTGGTCGCTGAGGTAGCTGGCCGCAGCGCCGCCCACAGCGCCAACGCCGCGCTCGGCCGGCGTCAGCAGCAGGCGCTGGGCACGCGGCGCGCTGGGCGGCGAGCCGATGGCCTCGATGAGGTCGTTGCCGCCGCCAGACACGAGCACGGCGCTCCAGCGCGTGGCGACATTGCCGCGCAGCTGGTTGACGAAGTTGGGCGCGCGCACGTTGTCCACCATGCGGCGCAGCACCGCGCCGGGCGCCGCGCAGTTCACCGCCACCGCCCAGCGCGCGAGGCGCAGTTCTTCCAGCACGTTGGTGGTCTTGTAGGGCGGGATGGCGCCTATCGAGAACCACGAGTCGCCCTGCGCCAGGAAGCACTGGCCGTAGTCGCCAATGGGGAAGTCTCCATGGCTCAGGTCGTAGGGGCTGATGACTTTGACGGGATTCGACATGGCGGCGGTTCTCCGGTGAGACCGCCAGTGGAGTGCCAGCCTGCGGCGGGCGCAACCCCAAGACTGCCGAGAAAGGTCAGGTGCCCGCGCCGCGCCAGTCGCGTCGACCCGCAGCAACACGCCGACTCGGGCTCATCACGGAGGTGCGCCCTTGCAAGCCGGTGCAGCTTCGGTGGGCGCCTGCTTACTGCAGTCCACCAAACTTAGCGCAATTGCGCAGTCATTCGGCGCATCGCACCCTGCGCGTCATCCGTCAAATTCGACAGGTCGGGTCCTTGGGAAAAGCGTCAACGTTCGGGGGTAATTCGGTCGTCGTTCCCGCAAGCGTCACGCGCAACTCGCACGCCTGGGCGGCGGGCTGCTCCGGCCGGATGAACGGGGAGATGACATAGCTCTGACTTGGCTGAAAGACAAAACTGCGCGCCACACCACAAGCCGTGCCCTTGACCGTCGTGACCCAATGCAAGTGCACCGGCCGGCCCGGCTTGACTTTCAAGCCTGCGGGCGCGACCGCATCCAGGGGCGTACGCGCGTAGTCCGCTACTACCTCGCCCAACAATGTGCGCTCACCGGCGGCAGGGTCGTTGATGTTGAGCATGTCGGCACGCGGCAGGGGCGCGGCTAACTGCAAGGTGGCGGCATCGGGCGCGTTCGAGATTGACAACCGCTCGGGGGGCAGCTTGGCGTTGCCGGGAGCAAGGTAGGCGCCGGTGCACGCAGCCAGTGACAGGCCGGCTACGAGCAGGATGCCAACGCTGCAACAAGGGGGAATTAGGTGGGTCATGTTCAGTTCCTTCTTTCTGTTCTTGCGCCGGCTGATTCGACTCCATTCAACGATTAGCAGCCAGACTTGTTGAATCCAAAGCGCTGCGGACACCACCCAGAGCAAACCGGCGCTTACCACGGCAGCGCCGGCACCGGTGGTTTTGAGGGCGCAATGGACCTCAAGGCCTTGTCCGGGCGGCCTGCCACCAGTCCGACCAGCGGTAATGCTGTTGGTCACTCCAAAACGCCTCCCCTTCGGGCTGATTGGTGTTGAGCCGGGCGTGGCCTACGCTGGAGCCGGCCACCGAGCCCGCGCTGACGTTGAGGCTCACGCTCCAGCTGCTGCCGCTGGCCACGTCGCGGTTCACCACGTCCTCGTGCGTGAATGTCTGCGTCTCGAAGTAGTTGCTGGCCGCCTTGCTGGCGACCGCGCTGCCCTTGAGATGGGTGTGCCCATTCACGCGCACGTCGAAGCCGCCGGTGCCGGCCACGATGCTGCTCTGCTGTTTGATGGATTCGTGCTCTGCAAGCAGCTTGAGCTGGCTCGCGCTCAGGCCCAGGCTTGGGGCGCCAAAGCTGCCGCCAGGGAACGGGACCGAGACGTTGATGCCGTAGCTTTGCTCCTTGGCCTGGTAGAAAGATTCGTCCTGCGGGCTGGCCAGTGTGAGGTTCCCGCTGCCCGACGTGCCCACTCGCGCCAGCACGGTCTGGCCCGTCGCCCTGGCCCCGCTCTCTGAGCATCAGTACCTAAGCCATGGTGCGGCATTGATCCAACGCAGTATCTGGCCCGTCTGCCAGTCGTACTCCACCACCATGTCGTAGTGGCCGTCGCTGGCCGGCGAGCCGAAGGGAATGCCCCGTTCAGCAAAGTTGCGCGGGCACTCGATCCAGCTATCTTCAGCCTTGGAGTGCCCGTCGATGCGAGGGGGATAGATGCGCAAGCGCAAGCTTCCATCGGGATTGAATACGCGCAGGTGCCGGGGGTAGGGCTCCGGCCCTTCCATTGGCTGCCCTTGGAAGTGCCATTCGTCGATGAGCACCACGCCACTGCGATCCGGAAGCACTGTGGCGGGGAAAGGGCAGGACACGGGCTTTCCCTGGTACGTCCAGCGAAGCTCAACGACACGGGTGGCGCCAGTGCGATCCGTGAACTCTATCGACCGCTCCAGACCGCCTGGCGCTCCAGGAGGATGCCAAGGCAGGATGCCCCCCCTGTCCCAGACTTCAGCAATGTTTAGCATTTCGTTCAGCATCAGCGTAAGCGTCGCCTCACCACCCTCTTGACCTAGACGTCGAGGACGTGGCGCAGCAGTTCGAAGCCGACGCGCCAGTTGCGGCCGTCCATGGCTTGCAAGGTCGCGGTGCGACGGTTGACGCGGGTGACGATGCCAACCAGAGCCGTCCCCTTGGCGTCGTCGAAGGTGACCTTGTCGCCAACCTTGAAGGTGGTGTTGGCCGTCTGCGCCGCGGGCTCCGGCGGCGGCTCGTAGGCCTGCACTCCTGGTTCGGTCGTGAGGCTGTCGATCGCAACGTACGGAATCTTCCAGGTCCGGCGCACGTCTTCTTCGAGCACGGTCGCCTGCTTGTCGTGCCGCGCGATGAGCTTGCCGTGGCGGACCTGCCCGGTGCGATGGTCGATGAACTGCACGGGCTGGCCCAGGTGCAGCTTCACGCGCGCCGCCATCTCGCGCTTGGGGTCGTCCAGCAGCACATCGATGAGCGCGCGCATCTGGTAAAGCTGCATGCTCGGCGCGTCTTGCAGTGCCTCGACCATGCGCGAGGCGATGTCGTCTTCAGCCATGGATGAATGTTGCCAGGGCCGCAGCCCCGCTGGACTTCAGGCCGCGCGTGGGAGCGCTTGCTGCGCCGCGATCGACCACGGCAGCAGTTCGTCGATCCGGTTCACCGGATGGTCAGCGATGCGCTGCAGCACCTCCCGCAGGTAGGCCTCGGGGTCGAGCCCGTTGAGCTTGGCCGTCTCGATCAAGCTGTACATCGACGCCGCGCGCTCGCCACCGGCGTTCGAACCCATGAACAGGTAGTTGCCGCGCCCGAGCGCCACACCGCGCAGCGCGCGCTCGGCGGCCGAGTTGTCGATCTCGATGCGGCCGTCGTCCACATAGCGCGTCAACGCCTTCCAGCGCGCCAGGCTGTAGCGAGCGGCCTTGGCCAACTCCGACTTCGTCGACACCTGGGTCAGCACGCCCTGCAGCCAGAGATGGAACTTCTCCAGCAAGGGGCCGGCCCGCGCCTGGCGCTGCTGACGTCGCACCGCAGGCGGACGGCCCCGGATGTCTGCTTCGACGGCATACAGCCCCTGGATGTGGCGCAGCGCCTGTGCCGCCAGCCCTGTGTCATCACGGTGCTGCTCGTACAGGTCCCACCAGGGTCGTCGCGCGTGGGCCCAGCACGCGGCTTCGACGACCTGGCCACCGTCGTAGAGGGCGTTCCACCCGCCATACGCGTCGGCCTGCAGGATTCCACGGAAGTCGCGAAGATGGCGCTGCGGGTGCTCGCCCTTGCGGTCCGCCGAGTACCGGAACCAGACGGCCGGCGGCGCGCTGTCGCCCGAGGGCCTGTCGTCGCGCACGTAAACCCACAGCCTGCCGGTGCGGGTCTTGCCTTCGCCTGGCGCCAGCACCTTCACCGGCGTGTCGTCGGCGTGGACCTTGGCTGCGTGAAGAACGTGCCGGCCCAGCGCCGCGACCAGGGGATCGAACAAGGTGTGGACCTGTTCTACCCAGCCGGCCATCGTGCTGGGGTCGATGTCGACGCCCTCGCGAGCGTAGATGCGGCTCTGGCGGTGCAGGGGTGAGTGATCGCAATACTTGGACACCGCCACGTGGGCAAGCAGCGCCGGGCCGGCGAGGCCTCGCGCAATCGGCCGGCTCGGCGCGCTGGCCTGGAAGATGGCTTCGCACTTCGTGCACGCCAACTTGGGCCGCACGGTGCGGATGACCTTGAAGCGCGCCGGCACGTACTCCAGGTGCTCCGAGACGTCGGCGCCGATGCTGCGCAGCCGGCCACCGCAGGCGGTGCAGCCGCAGGACTGGCCGGCGGCGTCGTGATGCGCTTCAGTGGTGGCCGGGCGAATCTCGTGCTGTTCGCGAGGCAGGTGATCCGGCAGGCTGCGGTCGACGCTGCCGGCATTGGCGGCCGCCGTGGTCGGCTTGCGCACGGGCAGTTGCTCCAACGCTACCGGCTCGATGAGGCTGGCCTGCAGATCGAATCGCTCGCTGGAGACGCCGAACTGCGCGCGCACGCGGCGTGCCAGTTGCAGCTTGAGCTTGTCGACCATCAGCTTGAGCCGCTGCACTTCGTTGGCGCTGACGCGCAATTGCTGCTTGAGCAGTTGCGCGTCGTCGGGCAGTTGGCTGATCGGGTCGATGTCCTGCGGCACGAACCTCAGTGTGCGACGAGCTCAGCGAGAGCGCATCGGGATCACTCCCGAGGACACACCCCCTATGCAGCCAATTGAGGTGAGCTCGTGCGCATCGGCATGCGCCAGTCGATGCCTTCCAGGAGCATCGACAGCTGGGCTGCGGACAGTGCAACGCGCCCGTCGACGGCCTGGGGCCAGACGAAGCGACCTCGCTCAAGGCGCTTGGCCAGCAGCATCAGTCCTTGGCCGTCGAACCACAGCACCTTGATGATGTCGCCGCGCCGGCCACGGAAGACGAACACGTGGCCATCGAACGGATTCGACGCCAGGGCCGTCTGCACCACGGCGGCCAGGCCGTCGAAGCCCTTCCTCATGTCGGTGTGACCGGCAACGAGCCACACGCGCGTGCCCGATGGCAGGCCGATCATGCGAGGCTGCGCAACGCAGAGAGAAGCGCCACAAGACTCTCCTGGTCGACGGCGCCTCGCAGTCGCAGCCGGGCACCAGCGAAGTCAAGTTCTATGCTGCCGGCGGTGGTGCGGGTCGCGCACGATGTGGGCACGGGAGGTGCCGACACCGGGTCGCTCGGCGTGGCCGAGGCGAGCGTGATCGGCAGCAGCTGCGGCGCCGACGCTTGCGCAGGTCCTGAGCCAGAGGCCTCGACAGCGCGATGTTCACGGCGCCACTTGAACACCAGGTTGGCGTTGATGCCGTGAGCCATCGCGATGCTGGAGACCGAAGCACCCGGCAGCAGGCATTGCCGGACCAACTCGCGCTTGAGCTCGGGGCTGTGGTCGCGCCGGCGGCGCTTGGAGGGAGTGTCTTGATCGGCCATGGTGTGCGTTAGCGATGCCTGATGCACACCATCTCAGGTGCGCAGGATCAGCCGATCTTGCTCACGACACCACCGCCACGGTAGAGGGCCGTGAGGCCACGCTTACGCATCAGCAGCCCTCGACGCACTTGGGAATCCCGATAACACGAACGTCAAGGCTGGGCGCCATAGTCTTTCGGCCCTGGCCACCAAGGCTTGGAAGGCCAATCCTCCAGTGCGCAGATGAAGTCTGACGCGGCGCTGTACAGCGGATGCGGGTAACCATACTTCGTGCCATCACCTTGAAAGAGTCCAACGAACAAGCCTTCCCGAGGCGGCGTGACCTCTCTGGCCTCAATCGCGTCGAAGAGTGGAGTTGTACTAAGGAGCAAGACCTGGAGATCGGCATCGCATGCAGCCTCCTCGACAAGCAAATCCCGGAACTTGCGCATGCTTCGCAGAAGAATTTCGTGCTTTGTCAATTCAGCCTCCGGATCGCAGTTGCCTAGGGTCAATGCGGACTGGCGTCGTCCATGGGCTCGTCGCCGCTGCACGACCAGGCATCAGGACTTGTGTAGTCGGCCCTGCAGAACGCCTGCAACCCGCATGAACACTAGCTTTTCGGGGTGAGTGCCGATGGTCAGAACTCCCAGGAAGATATTCAATCCATAGCAGTTGCTGGGAGTTTTGGGGAGGCGAGTCGATGGCCACGGACGACTTCTTCAGGGCGCGGCTGGACGGCATGGTGGACCCACGCCACCCGCTGGCAGTGCTGGCCCGCCGCATGCCCTGGGCGCAGATCGAGTCCACGCTTGCGCCGCTGTTCGC